>NZ_LR535679.1:0-720193 GCF_900699785.1 Campylobacter showae | reverse complement strand
GACGAGATTCTATGCGGCTAAATTTTCGTAGCGGCGTCAAATTTACGCTGGGTTGGCGCGAGCCGCATTTTGCAAAAACCGAAGCGGAGCATTTGGCTAAGCAGGCAAAATTATCTAAATTTACTTCAAAATATCCCGAAGCGCCGTTTTTAGATCGCTAAATTTAAAGCTAAATCCGCTTTTTATCAAGGCTTGCGGATAAACTTTCGCACCCTCAAGCAGTACGCTTGATCCCTCGCCCAGCATCAAATTTAGCACGAATTTAGGCACTTTAAAAAACGTCGGTCGCCCCAAAACCTCGCCTAAAATTTGAGTAAATTCGCCGTTTGTACTAGGAGTCGGCGAAACGAGATTAAAAACGCCGCTTTGACGGTTTTGTAAGACAAATTTAAACGCTTCCAGCAAATCCGTTACGCAAATCCAGCAAAACGCCTGCTCGCCGCTACCGATCTTGCCGCCAAGACCGAGCCTGAATGCCGGCAGCATCTTAGCTAGCGCGCCGCCTCGACCTAGCACCACGCCTAAGCGAAATATCGCCGTTTGAGTTCGCGCTTTAGCGGCCTGGCTCTCCCACTCGCATGCTAGTTCACCCAAAAATCCGCGGTCAAATTTGACCGAGCTCTCGTCGTGGCCAAGCCCGTTTTCATATATCCCGACGGCTGAAGCGCTGATGAAAAAGGGCGGATTTTCTAGCTCGTTTATAGCGCAAACCAGCGTGCGCGTAGTCTCTATCCTGCTTGCGCGAAGGCGCTTTTTGTAGGCCTCGCTCCATCTTGCGGCGATGGAGGCGCCGGCTAAATTTATAACCGCGTCGCAGCCTTTGATGAGATTTTGGAGCGCGTCTTTGTCGGCGTAGGCGGCCCTTGGGATAGCTACTATCTCGTGCCCCTGGGCTCTAAAAAAGCGGCAAAGTTCGCCGCCGATAAATCCGCTCGCGCCGTTTACGGCTATTTTCATGTTTTGCCTTTTTGATAAATTTACTTTGACGCGGGCGGTCAAATTTGACGCGGCTTTTGTAAAATAAGCGTTTAAAACGTAGCCGTCTTTCGCGAGAAAACGCGGCGAAAATTCGTAAATTCGCAAGCTCGAAAAACCGTAAATTTAGCCGAAATTAGGTCGAATTAAAGTCTTAATTTGGCGCGCGAAAACCTGAGTTTATGCGATTTTGCTGCTTAAATTTTAACCCACACAAGCCTAACCTCGGCGCTTAAATTTGACGGCAAGACCTGCGCTTAAATTTGCCCGTCAAATTTACTTTCTAAAATACTCTTTCACACCGTTTTCACCCTCTAATTGCGAGCGTAAATTTTCTAGCGCGGCGATGCGGTCTTGAGTACTCGGGTGCGTGCGAAACAGCGAGCCTAGCGCGCTTTTTACGCCGCTAAAAGGGTTGATGATAAATTTGACGGCAAGACCTGCGCTTAAATTTGCCCGTCAAATTTACTTTCTAAAATACTCTTTCACACCGTTTTCACCCTCTAATTGCGAGCGTAAATTTTCTAGCGCGGCGATGCGGTCTTGAGTACTCGGGTGCGTGCGAAACAGCGAGCCTAGCGCGCTTTTTACGCCGCTAAAAGGGTTGATGATAAACATATGCGCGCTTTGTTCGTCGGCGTTTGCCATCACGCGTCCGCGCGCGTAGTCCTCGAGCTTTCGCAGTGCGCCGGCTAGGTGCTGAGGCTTGCCCGTTATCATCGCAGCGCCCCTATCTGCCTCAAACTCCCGCGCCCGCGAGATCGCCATGCGTATGATCGTGGCGGCTAGCGGCATGATGACGGCTAGAGCGATTAGCATTAGAGGATTTTGCTTGCCTTGACGATTTGCCGCGCCAAACTGCGCAAAATTCGCTAGTATCGCGATCGCGCCAGCAAATACCGCCGCGATAGAGCCAGTTAGGATGTCGTAGTGGCGCACGTGGCTTAGCTCGTGAGCTAGCACGCCCTCGATCTCGTCTTTGTTTAGCAGATTTAGCAGCCCCTCGGTCACGGCTACTGCGGCGTGGCTGGGGTTACGACCCGTGGCGAAAGCGTTTGGAACGGCTTCTGGTATGATGTAGATCTTTGGCATCGGCAAATTCGCCTTCGCGCAAAGCTCGCGCACGATCTGATAAAGCCCCGTCGCGTGCGCTTCGTCTACCGGCACGGCTTGGTAGTGCTTTAACACGAGCGTATCCGAGAAAAAATATGAAAAGAAATTCATCCCAAGCGCAATCAAAAATGCGACCATCATACCGCTAGTGCCGCCTATCGCGCCGCCCACGGCAACAAAAAGCAGCATCAGCACGGTCATCAAAAACGCGGTTTTAAAAAGTTCCATTTGTTTCCTTTTTTGATCTATCCCAAACGATAGCGTTATCAAATATCGCTACGTCGGCTTGATACCCCGCTATCTCGCTAAGTTCGATTTCATCGCCGATTATACAAGCGACTTTGGCGTCAAAGAGATAAAATTGGGCCAAATTTGCGGCCTTTGGCGTAAACTCTCGCCTCGACATAACAAGCAGGTTCGCGCCCGCCGCATTTGCGATTATGCACTCGCTTACGTTCTCGCAAGCTACGCTAAATTTAGCCCCTTTTTCTTGCGCCGCTCTTATCATCTCGCTATTAAAATAAAACATATTTTGTAATTTCGCGTCGATTTCGTCTGTATTCGTGCAAAAATACAGCTTTTCGTACGGCACGAGTTCGTGTCCGATTAATTGCATTTCTACTCCTTTTTGCTTTGTATGCAGTCTTGACAGATATAACCGCCGCCGCTTATTACGGAGTCTTTTGCCTCTATAAAGGTGCCGCACTTTTTGCATTCGACGAAATTTTGGGCCTCTTTGTCCTCTTTTTTTGCGCCGCCTTTTACGCCTCTTTTGACGCGAGTTTTAAAAAATATCAAATAAATCGCAATTAAAACCGCTAAAAAAGCCAAAATTTTAAATAACATCGCCGCCCTTTATAAGTACGTAATTTCGGTTGCCGCGTCCGTAAATTTGAGCTTTGAGCCCGTATAGCTCGCTTTGCACGCTGCTTCCTTTGTAGAGTAAAATTTGAGTTTGCGCGTCAAAAAAGCCGTCGCAAATCCCAAGCAAATCTTTCGTTTTCATTAGCGCGCGGCTAGTGATTAGCTGTGCCGCGAAGGACTCGCTGTCCTCGATCTTGCAAGATTTTACGCGGACGTTGGTTAAATTTAGCTCGGCCTTGACGTAGCTTAGAAACGCCGATTTTTTCGGGCTGGGTTCAAAGAGGTGCCACTCGCACTCCTTTAAAATCATCGCGAGAAATATCGCTGGAAAGCCCGCTCCGCTGCCGATGTCGATCGCCGTTTTGGCGCCCCAAATTTGCGGAAAAATTTCAAGCGGAGCTATGCTATCGGCGATCTGCTCGTTTAAATTTTTATAGTTTGTGAGGCTGTGTACGCGGTTAAATTTAGCCAAAATTTCGCTAAATTTCGCCGTTTGCACATCAAAGTCTCGTGGCAGGTCAATTTTCATCTAGCATATGCCCCATCTGCTCTTTTTTCACGCGCAGGTAGTTTTCGTTAAATTTGTTCGCGTGTATGACGATCGGCACGCGAGAGACGATTTGCACGCATTTTAGCCCCGACAGTTTTTTTGGGTTATTGGTTAGCAAATTTATCTTTTCGATGCCGAAGTGCTTTAAGATAAAATCCACGATCTCATACGTTCGCTCGTCGGCCTTAAAGCCTAGCTGGTGGTTTGCCTCGATGGTATCAAAGCCCTGGTCTTGCAGGTGGTAGGCGTTTACTTTGTTTAGTAGGCCGATATTTCGCCCCTCTTGGCGCAGGTAGATCACCATGCCGCCGTGCTCCTCGATGTATTTTAGGCTTGCTTCCAGCTGGTCGCGGCAGTCGCACTTGAGGCTACCGATCGCATCGCCAGTTAAGCACTCGGAGTGGATGCGGACGTTTACGACCTCGCCGAAAGGTTTTTTGTAAATCGCCAAATGTTCCTTCTCCCCCTCCTTAAATGCCTTTATCTCAAATATCCCGAAACGAGAGGGTAAATTTGCCGTATTTGAAAGCTCGATATTCATAAAATTTTAACTCCTATTATGTTACACTAAGCGTAAATTGTAGCGAAGTAAAAGGAAAATTATGTTTAAACGTTTTAGAAGACTCAGGATAAATCCCGCTATCAGAGAGATGGTGCGCGAAAATAGCGTTGCGGCGAGCGATTTTATCTATCCGCTTTTCGTCGTCGAAGGCAATGGCGTGAAAAAAGAGATAAGCTCGATGCCGGGCGTCTTTCAGATGAGTTTGGACGAAATTTTAAAAGAGTGCGAAATCGTGCGAAATTTAGGCATAAAAGCGGTGATATTGTTTGGAATCCCTAGCCTAAAAGATAGCGTAGGCAGCGACGCTCTAAGCGATGATGGCATCATAGCGACCGCGCTTCGGGCGATAAAGGATAAATTTGCAGATCTCGTCGTGATAACCGATCTTTGCTTTTGCGAATACACCGATCACGGCCACTGCGGTATCCTAGATCACGTCCACCAGACCGTCGATAACGACGCGACGCTGGAAATTTCTGCCAAACAAGCGCTGATCCATGCTAGAAACGGCGCCGATATGATCGCTCCAAGCGGCATGATGGACGGCATCATCGCTACCTTGCGCGGGGCGCTGGATTTGAGCGGATATGAAAATTTACCGATTATGGCGTATTCGACCAAATTTGCTTCGGCATACTACGGGCCGTTTCGCGACGTAGCGGAATCAGCACCGAGTTTCGGCGACCGAAAAAGCTACCAGATGGATAGCGCAAACCGCCTAGAGGCCGTGAGCGAGAGCCTAGAGGACGAGGCGCAAGGGGCCGATATCTTGATGGTAAAGCCCGCCCTTGCGTATCTAGACGTCATCCGCGATCTGCGCGAAGCGACGAGGCTGCCGATCTGCGCGTATAACGTGAGCGGCGAATACGCCCTGCTAAAAGCTGCGGCAAAAGCCGGTGTCATCGACTATGAGCGCGTGATGATGGAGACGTTAGTCGGGTTTAAGAGAGCGGGGGCGGATTTGATAATAAGCTATCATGCTAAAGAAGCCGCCGCTTTACTAAGAAAATAGCGGCTTGTCTCGCGAGTATTTTTGCTTAATTTCGCAAATTTCGCCCTGCGATAGGCTGCATGCCTTATCTTGGGACGAAATTTACTTCTTCTATTTAGCTACAAGCGTAGCGAAGTAGGAAACAAGCAAATCTATCTCGCGATACTTCGCCTTAAAAATTTTTGGGCAAATTTGGGAATTTAAGGGGGGGCAAAATGCGACACTTTTTGACGCTAAACGACTTCGGTAAAGACGAAATTTTAGAAATGATAAATTTGGCGCGCGAGATAAAAAAAGAGGCAAAGGCGCGAGATTTTAAACCGTATCTCAAAGATCAAAAATTAGCGATGATATTTGAGAAAAGCTCGACTAGAACGCGCGTAAGCTTTGATGTGGGGATGAACGAGCTTGGCGGACACGCGCTGTTTCTCAGCTCGAGCGATATCCAGATCGGGCGCGGCGAACCGATAAAAGATACCGCTCGCGTGATCTCGCGAATGTGCGACCTCGTCATGGCTCGCGTTAATCGTCACGAGACGCTCGAGGAATTTGCCAAATTTAGCCGAGTGCCCGTGATAAACGGCCTTAGCGATAAATTTCACCCAGCGCAGCTGATGGCGGACTACCTCACGATGCTGGAATTTGACGCGGGCGGATGCGTAGCCTACGTCGGCGACGGCAACAACATGGCTCACTCGTGGCTGATGCTTGCCTCTAAACTCGGCTTAGAGCTAAGAATCGCGACGCCCGCGGGCTACGAGCCGGACGGCGAAATCCTAAATTTAGCGATGAAAAATGCTAAAATTTCGGGAGCTAAAATTTATCTAACTCATGACGTAAAAGAAGCCGTCTCGGGCGCCGACGTCGTCACTACCGACACCTGGGTCTCGATGGGGCAAGAGGCGGAAAAAGAAAAGCGCCTGAGAGAATTTGCCGGATTTTGCGTGGATGAAAATTTGATGAAATTAGCCACGTCTGGCGCGATATTTTTGCACTGCTTGCCGGCCTACCGCGGATACGAGGTGAGCGAGGCGATTTTTGAAGCGCATGCGGATGAGATTTTTGCCGAAGCCGAAAATCGCCTGCACGCGCAAAAAGGCGTGATGGTTTGGCTCGATCGCCGCAGAAACGGGTAAGTTAAGGAAGTAAATGAAAGAAAAAAATCTACAAAAAACATACGAAAAAATAGATGAAATCTCAGGCGAGCTCGGGATAAAAGAGGGCGAAAAAACGATATTTGAGATCGTGCCGACAAGCGATCCGAGTCAAATGAGCCTTAGCCTAAAAAGCGGCTCGTGGGACGGGGTGGAGCCGTGGTTCGGTATTGACGAAAATCAAAATTTACACACGATGGTTTCGTTAAAATCGCTCTCGCAGCTCATCGAAGCCTACCGCAACGTCCAAAAAGAAAATTTCGAGCTAAGGCTTGAAAAGACGATCTGGCAAAACGTGCCGATAGACTTCGCCGACGTTTGGGTCGTTGCGATGGACGAGATACGTAAGATCGCCGCAAAAAATAAAAATAAAAAAAGCATAGACGTAAATTTGGAAAAACTGGTAAAGGGTATCAAAAAGCAGTATCCGAATTTGTTCGTCGATATGGAGAATATAATGAAAAATGCGAGGAATAAAACGCTATGATAGATTTTGACGCTTACGTGAAGTATTCGCGCCCGGGACCGCGATACACGAGCTATCCGACCGCGCCCGAGTTTAGCGATAAATTTAGCTACGAGGACTACCTGCGGGAGCTAAAAAACCGCGACGCCTCACGCCCGCTTTCGCTTTATTTGCACCTGCCGTTTTGCCGCAGTGCCTGTTATTTTTGCGGTTGCAACGTGATCTATACGAGCAAAGAGGATCGCAAAACGCGCTATATGGAGTATCTGCAAAAAGAGCTCGATCTGCTAGCGGCAAATCTCGACACGAGCGCGCCTGTGCTACAAATGCACTTTGGCGGCGGCACCCCGACGTTTTACGGCGCGGATCAGCTAGATGAAATCATAAAAATGATAAAAGGTAAATTTAAAAACTTCTCGCCCGAGGCTGAAAACAGCTGCGAAATCGATCCGAGATTTTTAACTCGTGAGCAGCTTGACGTGCTGGTTTCTCACGGCTTTAACCGTATCAGCTACGGCGTGCAGGACTTTGACGAGCGCGTGCAAAAAGAGATCCACCGCATCCAGCCCTACGAGATCACCAAAAACGCCGTAGATATAGCGCGCGCTAAGGGCATAAACTCGATAAATATGGACTTGATCTACGGCCTGCCGTATCAGACGCTAGAGAGCTTTAAAGCGACGCTGGATAAGGCTCTGACGCTATCTCCCGACCGCCTGGCGGTGTTTAACTACGCGCACGTGCCGTGGATAAAAAAATCTATGCGCAAATTTGACGAAGCGACTCTGCCTAGCCCTAAAATCAAGCTTGAAATTTTAAAATACACGGCCGAGTTTTTTATCAAAAACGACTACAAAATGATCGGAATGGATCACTTTGCAAAGCCTGGCGACGAGCTTTTCGGCGCGCTTGCTAACGGCACGCTTCATCGAAATTTCCAAGGCTACACGACTAAGGGCGGAGCCGATCTCATCGGCATCGGGCTAACTAGCATCGGCGAGGGGCAAAGATACTACGCTCAAAATTTCAAGGACATGGACGAATACGAAAAGGCCCTAGATAGCGGCGTTTTGCCGTACTGCAAGGGCATATATCTAAACGATGACGATCTAATCAGAAAAGCCGTGATAATGAGCCTGATGAGCAACTTTGCGCTCGATATCAAGGCGGTCGAGGCCAAATTTGACATCAAATTTTTCGAGTATTTTAAGGATGATTTGGTCGAGCTTGAAAATTTGAGCGAATTCGTAACCGTAACGCCCGAAAAAATCAGCGTAAACGAGACCGGCACGCTAATCATCCGAAATATCGCGATGTGCTTTGACGCGTATTTGAAAAAAATACCGGAAAATTTACGCCGATTTTCAAAAACGGTTTGATGGGCGGATATGTTTAAATTTAGCGAAATTTCAGATAAATGCGTAAAATGTGGCAAATGTATCCAAGTCTGCACGATCCACAAGATAAACTCCGACGAAACGACCTCTCCGCGCGGCTTTTTGGATCTCGTGGGAGCTTACGAGCGCGGCGAGCTAAAGCTAGATAAAAGCGCGAAAAATATCTTTGAGAGCTGTTTTTTATGTACCAACTGCGTCGAGGTATGCCCAAACTCCTTGCGCGTGGATACGGCGATAGAAAACGTCCGCCGCGATATCGCGGATAAATTTGGTATCGCGTGGTACAAAAAAGCGTTTTTTTGGTTGCTTCGCCACCGCGCGGTGATGGACTTTTGTGCGAGGCTGGGATATGTGTTTCAAAGCTGTGCGTTTAAGATCCGCGAAGGCGCGATGAGTCCGAGATTTAGCCTGCCGATGGTGAAAAAAGAGCGGCTTTTGCCCACTGCTAGCAAAAAGAGCTTTTTAAACTCGCACGCCGAGTTTATCGATAACGGCGGCGATAAAACCATCGGCGTTTTTATCGGCTGTATGGGAAACTACGCGTATACAGGCATCGGCGAGGCTCTGGTTAAGATCGCGCGTGAGCTTGGGTTAAATTTAAATTTGATGAAAAAACAGGCCTGTTGCGGCGCACCGGCGTATTTTACGGGAGATTTTGCGACGGTTGAGGTCTTGGCAAAGCGAAATATCGAGTATTTTGAAAAAATGCTGGGCGAGATAGACGCTATCATCGTGCCTGAGGCGACCTGTTCGGCGATGATAAAGATCGACTACGAGCACTTCTTTCACGATGACGAGCAGTGGCGAGAGCGTGCAAAGGCGGTGAGCAAGAAGATATTTTTAGCGACGGAGTACTTTGAGAAATTTACTAATTTGGCTGAAATTTTGGCTAAAAAAGGCAAAAATTTAGCCTCCGTGACCTATCACGACCCTTGTCACGCTAGAAAAATGCAAGGCGTCTTTAAAGAGCCTCGCAAACTGCTCGCTCAAAACTACGAAATAACAGAAATGAGCGATCCAAACGAGTGTTGCGGTTTTGGCGGAGTGACGATGCAGTCTGAAAAATATCATCTAAGCCGCGCAGCCGGACAAAGAAAATCCGAGATGATAAAAAACTCGGGCGCAAAAATCGTAAGCGCAGAGTGTAGCGCCTGTAAAATGCAAATTTCAAATGCGCTACATATCGGCGGCTCAGACGTGAAATGCGAAAACCCGATAGAGTTAATCGCAAAAGCGCTTTTGTAAATTTATAACTTTTTTATTTTTTATAATATATAATCGCGGGTTAATGTATCAGCGTTAATTTAAAATAAATTACAAAGGATTTCTATGAGAAAAGCAGCAGCGATTAGCTTTTTAGTTTGCGGTTTGTTGTTCGCAAATGACGAATATAACGTATTTGTGAGCAGCTTCGGCGACGACGTAAAAGAAGAAGCGATAGAGAGTGCCAGAGCTAGCGTAGAGCGCAAGGTAGGTGACTTTGACGGAGTGGAAAAAGTAGTAAGCGGAACTTTCGGTAAATACCGTGCCGTAGCCGTTAAAACCAAGTCTTTAGATAAAGACAGCATTAAAAATTTAACGGCTAAAATCAAGGCAGCAGGATACGTAGACGCTTATAGCGCAGTTGCTAAAGACTCTGTTTCTTCAGGCGATGAAACGCAAAATTTTGGCGAAAGCAAAGATGCCGCTAAAGCTCCAAAGCCTGGCCTAAGAAAAAAACAAGATTTGACGTTTAAAGAAGCGCCGGAACCGATGGGAGCTGCCTACCTTGAAAACGGCGCGCAAGAGAGCGGTCAAGTGAGCCTAAACACGGCGGTTAAAAATTTACTTCTTGAAAACCCGGGTCTAAAAGAGACCGAATATGCCTATATGCAAGTCGGAAAAGACCTAAATATCGCCAATAACGCCTACTATCCGACATTTGATATCGGCGGAACTTACGGCTACAGAAAAGAAAAAATAGATAACGGCATAACCGTACAAAAAGGTAGCGGCAAAAGGCTTACGGCAAACGCGACGCTAACGGAAAATTTATACAACGGCGGAGCCGATAAAAACAGAATGATCTCTCAAAGCCACAGGATGGATGCGGCCGCTTATAGCGTAGCGCAAAAAGCCGACAGACTTACGCTTGAGTTTGCAAACGCATACATCACCGTGCTTCAAACTAAAGAGTTGCTAGAGATCGCACAATCAAACGTAAAAACTCACGAGGAAATTTACTCTCAAATCAAAGATAGAACAAGCTCGGGCTTTGCTAGAGGCTCCGAGGAGAGACAGGCCGGTTCTCGCCTTACGCTAGCTCAGGCAAATTTGATCTCTCGCGAAAATAACTATAACGACGCTCTAAGCACCTTTGAGAAACTTTACGGCAAAGGAATCGCGGCGGAAAATTTGGTCGCTCCAAGCTTTGAGTTGCCGCTACCGGGAAGCGAAAGCGCGGTATATAACATCGCTATGAAATGTAACCCGAGCGTTCTTTTGCAAGATGCAAACATAAAAATGAATCAATCGGTCGTTAATGAGAAAAACGCTGCTTTTAGACCGAAGGTGGATCTTGAAGCCAGCGCAAATCACGAGAGAAACGATGTATTTTACGACGATTATAAAGATACCTCTTACGACGTTTTGCTAAGACTAAAATATAATCTTTACAACAAAAACTCAGATAAGCTAGAGAAAGAAAAAGCCGTTCTAGCCGTTACCGAGTCGTCTCACGGGCTTGAGAGGGTAAAAAGAGAGCTTTCGGAGAGTCTTAAATTTTCATGGCAGACTTACGTGCTAAATCAAAAAAGACTCGAGTATCTAAACGAGCACGTTAAATACGCAAAAGAGACGCTTGATGCGTATAGGGACGAGTTTAGGATCGGCAGACGCGATCTTATAAATTTGCTTGATGCCGAGAGCGAATACAACAACGCTTTGGTTGAGATCGTAAATACTCAAAAAGAGCTTTTATATGCTAAATTTAGGCTTCTTGATAATATGGGCATGATTACCGATAGCTTTGAGCCTGGATTTGCTAAAAAATATATCCAAGGCGCGTGCTCGATAGCCGAGGACCTAAGATAGTCTTAGACTAAAATTTAGATAAATTTTATGAAATTTGGCATAAGCGCGGGCAAATACAGGAGGGCGTTTTTAGCGAGCGCCCTTTTTGTGTTCGCGATTTTTGCGGGAGGCGAGTTTATAAAAGCCTCCACCTACGACAAGATCGCTAAAGTTTACGGCCAAAACGCCAAAAAAAGAGTGGTTGCCTTAAACGAGCTCATGGTGAGCTTAAAGGATGCCACGGAGCAAGAAAAACTCGTAAAAGTAAATGATTTTTTTAACCGCTTACAGTGGAAAGACGACAGGGAAGTTTGGGGGCAAAAGGACTACTGGGCTACGAGAATGGAGTTTTTGGGCAAGGGCGCCGGGGATTGCGAGGATTTCGTTACGGCGAAGTACTTCACCCTAAAGCAGCTCGGCGTTTCCACGCAAAAGCTTTATTTCACTTACGTAAAAGCGCTTGATTACAACCAAGCGCACATGGTTTTATCTTATTATGATAGCCCAAAGTCCATACCGCTAGTTTTAGACAATATCAACCCAAACATCAAAATAGCTACGCAAAGAAAAGACTTAGCGCCCGTTTATAGTTTTAACGGCGATTCGCTATTTTTATCAAAACAAGAAGGCTTGGGGCAGGCCATCCCCGGCGGAAACAAAAAACAAAATCCAAAATGGCTAAATTTAGTCGACAGAATGAAAGAGGACGGATAGATGACGCTTTTAAAACAAATAATGCTGGCGATAATTTCCTTTATGTTGGTTATTTTCGTAGCCGTCGGGATTTTAAATTTTACGACGACGAACGACTATATCTCCGCTCAGCTAGGCACTAACGCCAAGCATACGGCAAATTCGCTAGGTCTTGCCATAGCGTCGGTAGCAAATCCAAATGATTTATCCGGCATTGAAACGATGATAAATTCGGTATTTGACAGCGGATACTACTCGATGATAAAGCTAGCCGGAGTAGATGGCGAGACGCTGATAGAAAACTCGCAGCCTCTAGTGGTAAATAGCGTTCCCGAGTGGTTCGTAAAAAACGTAAAACTAGAAGCTCCGGTGGCGCAAAGCGAGATAATGCTCGGCTGGAGTAAATTCGGCACTATTTACGTACAAAGCAACACCGGTATCGCTTATTACGAGCTTTACAACATAGTTAAAAAGGTATTTTTCGTGCTTTTCGTGATGTCGCTATCGGCTCTGCTTATTAGTTATTTTGGCGTAAAGATAATTTTTATCCCGCTCAAAAAGGTTCAAAAGCAAGCCGAGGCCATACTGCAAAACAGTTTTATTTTACAGGAAAAAATTCCTTTTACGCTAGATATTAGGCAGGTCGTCCTTGCGATGAACGTGATGATAACGCGCGTTAAGGACGTGTTTGAGCAAAGCGCCAAGACGCTAAGCAAATACGAAGAGCTACTTTATAAAGACGAAGAAACCGTACTTTTTAACAGAAGGTATTTACAAAATAACTTTAAAGATTATATCTCGAGCGAGGAGTATTCAAGCGGCGCCGCATCGATGATAACTTGCAAAGATTTGCGAGATCTAAAACAAGAGATCGGCTTTAACGCGCAGCAAAAGCTTATAAAAACTATCGCGTCAGTAATATCCCAAAATGCCATAGGTATGCTGCGAGCTAGGCTAAACGACGATGACTTTATGATCGTAGCCGCAAATTTAACGACGCAAAACGTCAAAGCCATAACCGATAAAATTTTACTAACGATACAAGAAGAATTTATCAAATTTAACGTAGATATGGACAAGCACCCGGTCTTTGCCGCGATCGTGCCTTACGGACCGAAAACTCCGCTAAAAGACGTGCTCATAACGGCCGACATCACGCTAGCAAGAGCTAAAGAGGGCTCAAATTTCTCCTCCCTGATCTATAAGAGCGACAAAGAGATCATGCTAGGAAAAGAGGAGTATAAAGAGCTCATCGAAACCTCTCTTAAAAACGGTATGTTTAAATTTGCGGGACAAAAAGTGGCGTCAAATTTTGCTGAAATAGCGCACTGCGAGCTGTTTATCAGACTCGTCGACGGCGAGGGTAGATGGCAGACGGCGAGCTACTTTATGCCGATGGTAAACGAGCTAAAGATGGCGGTGGATATCGACCTTTACGTTTTAAACAAATTTGCCGATATGCTAAGAGACGGCAAGCTTAAAACTATGCAATATGCGCTAAATTTGGGCAAGGATATCTTAAACTCTACTCAGCACTTTACCGAGCTTGAAAATGCGCTCAAAAAGATAAGACGATATGCGCCTGCTAAAATTTTTATCGAGATCCCGAACAAAGACGACATAGACGTGGCGGTTCTTGACGGACTTCACCAGAGATTGCGCGCGCTCGGTTTTGGCTTTGGACTAGATCACTTCGGATTTGACGCGAAAAGTATCGAAAGGCTCAATGCCGTTAGCCCTGATTACGTCAAAATCCCGGTGGCAAATTTGATAGACTTTTTGGGTGAGAGAACGTCGGAGCAAAGAAGCTCGTTTGAAGCGATGATGAGAAGCAAGGGCGTAAAAATCATAGCTATGGGCGTAGAAAACGAAGAGCAAGAAAAGAGACTGCATACCCTAGAAATCGACTATTTGCAGGGAATTTTCATATCTCAAATAGAAAATATCGGATAAAAAATGCAAGAAAAGAAAAACGACGAACTGCTTGATTGTTTGGTGATATTTACCAAGCTGCACAACAACCCATATACCGCCGATGCGCTAGTGGCCGGGCTACCGACTAACGAAAACGAAGATATCGAGCTTTTTTCGCTTAGCGGCTCGAAATCTCTTTTTACCAGAGCGGCGGCTAGGGCAGGGTTTGTTTCAAGTTTGGTAAATAAACGAGTCGAGGATATCTCGCCCTTGGTGCTGCCTT
Source organism: Campylobacter showae (assembly GCF_900699785.1). NCBI lineage: Bacteria > Pseudomonadati > Campylobacterota > Epsilonproteobacteria > Campylobacterales > Campylobacteraceae > Campylobacter > Campylobacter showae. The sequence continues at coordinate 706,180 of NZ_LR535679.1, read as the reverse complement.
GTATCCTGCTTTTACGCGGGAAAAAGGCTTGTATATTAGAGAGTTTTGAGGGCAAAACGCACGCTAAAATCATAACTCCCGATATGCCAAACGGCTCAAATTTGATAGAAATCGAAAAGCTAAAAGAGGAGTATCTGGGCTATAGCTACCTGCTAAAGCGCGAATTTATCCCCGAGGATAATAAGCCAAATTTGATAGACACCAAAACTAGCCACTGGTTTTGGGGTACGCTAAAGCGCTCGAGGAAAATTTACATCGACGTTATCGTAGCTAGTATAGTGATAAATTTGTTTGTTTTAGCCAGCCCGCTTTTTACGATGAACGTTTACGACCGAGTCGTACCAAATAACGCCGTAGAGACGCTTTGGGTACTAGCTCTTGGCGTGGGCGTGGTTTATCTTATCGATCTGTTTTTAAAATTTATACGCACGTATTTTCTAGACGTCGCGGGCAAGAAAAGCGACATCATCATGAGCTCGTTGCTTTTTGAGCGCGTGATGGATATAAAGCTCTCCGTTAAGCCAAAATCGGTTGGCTCGTTTGCTAATAACCTGCGCGAATTTGACACGGTTAGAAATTTTTTCACTTCAAGCACTTTGGCTGTTCTCATCGACCTTCCGTTTGCGATTCTGTTTTTGCTGATTACTTATTTTATCGCGAGCTACTTGGTAGTCGTGCCGCTGTTTTTTATGGCAGCCGTGCTTTGCTACACGCTTTTTATCAAAAATCCGCTCCAAACCAGCATAAAAAGTACTTTTGAGGCTAGCGCGAAGAAAAACGGAATTTTGATCGAGACGCTAAACGGTCTTGAGACGATAAAAACCATGGGCGCGACCGGAAACGTACAGTGGAACTGGGAAGAGGCTACCGGCGAGATAGCAAATAAAAGCATAAAATCAAAGCTGATCTCGGCGTCGATAAATACGGTTACGTCGTTTTTCGTGCAGTTAAATACGGTCGGCATCATCGTCTTTGGTGTATATATGATACAAGACACCAAGCTCACGATGGGCGGACTCATCGCGGCCGTGATGCTTAGCTCGCGCGCTATCGCTCCTATGGGGCAGTTTGCGAGCCTGCTGGCAAACTACGAACAGACGAAAACCGCCTACGAGAGCCTAAAAAAGATAATGGAGATGCCTGTCGAGCGTCCAGAGGGTAAAAAATTCGTTCGCCGAAATACCTTTAACGGCAAGATCGAGTTTAAAAACGTATGCTTTACCTATCCGGAAAGCACCAAAGCCTCGCTAGATAGGGTAAATTTTACTATAAACGCAGGCGAAAAGGTGGGCATCATCGGCAGAAACGGCTCTGGGAAAACCACTATTGAAAAGCTTATTTTGGGACTTTATTCGCCGACTGAGGGCTCGATCCTGATAGACGGCATCGATATAAATCAAATCGACCCGGCCGACTTGCGCCGAAATATCGGCTACGTCCCGCAAGACGTGGTTTTGTTTAAAGGCACGGTAAGAGGCAACATCGTCTACAAAGCCCCGCACGTCGATGATATGCAGATTATACGCGCGGCAAAGGTTAGCGGCGTAGACGAATACGTAGACGCGCATCCGCTAGGCTTTGATATGCCGGTGCATGAGCGCGGCGAGGGTATAAGCGGCGGACAGCGCCAAGCTATCGCCGTAGCGCGCGCCTTTTTGTTAGATAGTCCGATTATATTGCTCGACGAGCCGACCAATTCTCTTGATAGCAGCGTGGAAAATAAGCTAAAAAACAATCTCAAATTTAACACGAAAGATAAAACTATGCTGCTTATAACGCACAAAACGTCTCTGCTCGAGCTAGTAGATAGACTCATCGTCGTCGATAACGGCAAGATACTGCTAGACGGGCCGAGAGATGAAATTTTAGCTAAGCTTGGCGGAAAGTAGCGAGCATGGATAAGAAAAATTTAGAAATACAAGAAAATATCGGGCAAAATTTAGAAGCTTCGACTCAAAATATAAAAAAGATCATTCAGTCTAAAAACTACGACGCAAACGATCTTCGTTTTATGTCAAGCCTATCGGAGGCGGTGTTGGCTAAGGCGCCGTCGGGATCTAGGAAAATTTTATACATCGTTGCTATAACCGTTTTTTGGCTCGTGGTTTGGGCGTCGTTTGCGCAGATAGACGAGATCACGCGCGGCAACGGCAAGATCATCCCGTCGGGCAAAAATCAGATCGTACAAAATTTGGAAGGCGGCATAATCGAGGAAATTTACGTTCGCGCGGGCGATGAAGTAAAGAAAAATCAAATTTTGCTAAAAATCGACGACAAGAGCTTTTCTAGCGTCTACGGCGAGTCCAAATTTAGACTAAACGAGCTTCAGGCAAAATACTTGCGCCTTTACGCCGAGTCAAACGACGAGGAATTTGATGCGAAAGAGACGGGAGATAAGGACTACGACCGATTCGTCGGATTTGAAAAGAGTCTTTACGATACGAACAAAGCAAGGCTAAGGGAGCAAATCGGCATCCTAGAGGAGCAAATAAAACAGCGCCAAAGCGAGCTAAGGGAGCTTGAGAGCAAGATCGACCAGACTCAAAGCAGCTATAATCTACTACAAAAAGAGAAGCAGATAACCGAGCCGTTATTTAGAAAAGGGCTTGTGAGCGAGGTTGAGTACTTGCAACTCCAAAGGCGCGTAAACGATCTAAGGGGCGAGCTAAGCGCGGCGAAACTCTCTATCCCTAGAGTGCAGTCTACGATAAAAGAGGTAGAAAATAAAATAACCGAAGCCAAGCTTGCCTTTCAAAATAGCGCAAAGAAAGAATTTAACGAAGTTTCGGCTGAAATTTCTAGGCTAAACGAAAGCCAGGTAAATTTAAGCGACAAAGTAGAAAGGACGCTCGTGCGCTCGCCGGTGGACGGCATAGTAAGCAAGCTGATGGTAAATACCGTCTCTGGCGTCATAAAGCCGGGCATGGACATCGCCGAGATCGTCCCCGTCGAGGATAGCTTGATAGCCGAGGTAAAGGTAAAGCCTGCGGACGTGGCGTTTTTGCGCCAAGGACTAAAAGCGATGGTTAAGCTTACCGCTTACGACTTTGCGATATACGGCGGACTAGAGGGCGAAGTGACGCAAATCTCAGCCGATACGGAAACAAACGAAAAAACTGGCGAGAGCTACTATCTAGTCAGGATAACGACCGAAAAAAATTACCTAGGAAGCGAAGATAGACCGCTTCGCATCAAGGTGGGCATGATAGCTAGCGCCGACATTATAACCGGTAAGAAAACGGTGCTTGATTATTTATTAAAACCGATATTAAAAGCTAAACAAAACGCTTTGAGAGAACGATAGGAGCGCGGATATGAGAATTTTGGCATATTCAGGAAATGTAGCCGTAATAAACGAGATAAAAGATAAGTTGGCTGCGAGCGAGGTAACAGCGACGCAGGAAAAAGATATTTTTTTAGAGCTTGCTTACAGCAAAGACTACGACGTAGTTTGCGTGGATATTTGGGATGCCGACAAAGAAGCAAGAGAGCTTTTGAGTACGGTGGAGGGTATTAAAATTTTGATACTTTCTCATGAGCCTAAATTTAACGAAGGTAGAGAGTTTTTGCACCTTGGTGCAAAGGGCTATGCAAACGCGCGTATGCTTGAGGTGCATTTTCAAGATGCGCTCGAAGCGATCGAAAGAGGCGAGGTTTGGCTCTATCCGGAATTTATCCAAAGCATGATACAAATGATGACAAAGGAAATTTTGCCTTCAAATTCGTCAAATTTGCTAGAAAAGCTAACAACTAAGGAAAAAGAGATAGCACAACTGGTCTATAAAGGGCTAACAAATCAAGAAATCGCTGAGATTTTACAAATAACCGTAAGGACGGTAAAAGCGCATGTAGGCACTATTTTTGAAAAAACAGGAGCGAAAGATAGGATAAATTTGATTTTATTGATGCAAAAAATGGAATAATTTTCTTAAAAACCTTGACTTTGAAAAGAAATTGGGCTATAATCCAACTTTCATAAATCAGGATGCTGGTGTAGCTCAGTTGGTAGAGCTACTGCCTTGTAAGCAGTGGGTCGGCGGTTCAAGTCCGTTCACCAGCTCCATTTCATAACAGTGTTTGACCAGAAATACCATTGCAAAGCATTTATTTTTTAAAATAGGGTGAGATACTCAAGTGGCCAACGAGGGCAGACTGTAAATCTGCTGACTATGTCTTCCGTGGTTCGAATCCACGTCTCACCACCATGCTACGCGCGGGAGTAGCTCAGTTGGCTAGAGCATCAGCCTTCCAAGCTGAGGGTCGCGGGTTCGAGCCCCGTTTCCCGCTCCAGATTTTGGAACTAAACTGGGAGCTGTAAGATGATAAAAATATTAAATTTTATACATTTTCTACGGCACACCTTTTTAATTTCATTTAGTTGTTTATGCTTTTCAAAAATTCTCTAACGCCAAGCGTTTATAGCGCTCATATGGCTCAGAGGTAGAGCACTTCCTTGGTAAGGAAGAGGTCGCGGGTTCAAGTCCCGCTATGAGCTCCACGGATTTTAGAGAAGTAAAATTAAGCATAAATTTGAATTGCAAATATCATTACGGAGGAAGAGATGGCAAAAGAAAAATTTTCACGTAACAAGCCACACGTAAACATCGGTACCATCGGTCACGTTGACCATGGTAAAACAACTTTGACAGCTGCAATTTCTGCTGTTCTTTCAAGAAAAGGTCTTGCTGAGTTAAAAGACTATGATAATATCGACAACGCTCCAGAGGAAAAAGAGCGCGGTATTACCATCGCTACTTCTCACATCGAGTACGAGACTGAAAATCGCCACTATGCTCACGTTGACTGCCCAGGCCACGCCGACTATGTTAAAAACATGATTACCGGTGCGGCTCAAATGGACGGTGCTATCCTAGTTGTTTCTGCTGCTGACGGCCCAATGCCTCAAACCAGAGAGCACATCTTGCTATCTCGCCAAGTAGGCGTTCCATATATCGTTGTTTTCATGAACAAAGCTGATATGGTTGACGATGCTGAGCTTCTTGAACTAGTTGAGATGGAAATTCGCGAGCTTCTAAACGAGTACGACTTCCCTGGTGACGATACTCCAATCGTAGCAGGCTCGGCTCTACAAGCTCTTAATGAGGCTAAGGCTGGAACAGACGGCGAATGGTCTGCAAAGGTTCTTGAGCTTATGGCTAGAGTTGATGAGTATATTCCAACTCCAGTACGCGCAACAGATAAAGATTTCTTGATGCCTATTGAGGACGTTTTCTCTATTTCTGGTCGCGGTACGGTTGTTACCGGTAGAATTGAAAAAGGTGTGGTAAAAGTCGGCGATACCATCGAAATCGTAGGTATTAGACCAACTCAAACTACTACAGTTACCGGCGTCGAGATGTTTAGAAAAGAAATGGACCAAGGTGAAGCAGGCGATAACGTAGGCGTTCTTCTAAGAGGCACAAAAAAAGAAGATGTTGAGCGCGGTATGGTTCTTTGCAAACCTAAATCAATTACTCCTCACACTAAATTTGAGGGCGAAGTTTATATTTTAACAAAAGAAGAAGGTGGACGCCACACTCCATTCTTTAATAACTATAGACCGCAATTCTATGTAAGAACGACTGATGTTACAGGTTCTATCACTCTTCCAGAAGGAACAGAGATGGTTATGCCTGGTGATAACCTAAAGATAACTGTTGAGCTTATTGCGCCAGTTGCTCTTGAAGAGGGAACTCGCTTTGCGATCCGCGAAGGCGGCAGAACGGTCGGTTCAGGCGTTGTTTCTAAGATTCTGGCATAATCTAATTTATAATTTTTAGCGGAGATTCTTCTCCGCTTTTTCAAAGGGAATTTATGGCAAAAGGTAATAGAATAAAAGTTGGTCTTAAATGTTCTGAATCAGGTGATATAAATTACACTACAGTAAAAAACAGCAAGACAACAACTGAAAAATTAGAACTAAAAAAATATTGCCCAAGATTAAAAAAACATACTGTTCATAAAGAAGTTAAGTTAAAGAGCTAAGGCTTTTTAGGGCAATAGCTCCAACGGTAGAGCGCTGGATTCCAAATCCAATGGTTGGGGGTTCGAATCCCTCTTGCCCTGCCATCAAAAGGTTAAAAATGGAAAAAATAGTAAATTATATAAAGCTTTCTCGCGCCGAGATTGGAAAGGTAATTTTTCCGCTCAAAGAGCAAATAAGAAATGCTTTTATAACAGTTTTTGCCGTAGTGGCTATTGTTTCGCTCTTTTTAGCTCTTGTTGATGCAATTATGTCTTTCTCTCTTTCAAAGCTGATTTAAGGTTGAATTATGGCACATAAATGGTATGCGATTCAAACTTATGCCGGTAGCGAAATGAGCGTAAAGAGAGCTATTGAAAATTTGGTTAGAGATAATCACATTGAAGAACAACTAAAAGAGATTATAGTTCCTACTGAAGATGTAATAGAAATCAAAAACGGTAAGAAAAAAATAAACGAAAGAAGTCTTTATCCAGGATATGCTTTTGCGCATCTTGATTTGGATACGGCTCTTTGGCACAAAATTCAGTCTCTTCCTAAGGTCGGTAGATTTATAGGTGAGGCAAAAAAACCTACGCCGTTAAGCGAAAAAGATATAAATTTAATTTTAGAAAAAGTTCAAAAGCGAGCTGCTCCTAAGCCAAAAATTTTCTTCGATAATGGAGAAAATGTTCGCATCACAGAAGGACCTTTCGCGAATTTTACCGGTATAGTAGAAGAGTACGATATGATACATGGAAAGCTAAGACTAAATGTTTCGATATTTGGCAGAAGTACTCCAGTTGAGATTTTATATTCACAAGTCGAGAAGATAGTATAAGGAGAAGTTTATGGCTAAAAAAGTTATAGGCGAAATTAAATTACACATTGCTGCTGCAAAAGCAAATCCAAGCCCTCCGGTAGGTCCGGCTCTTGGTCAGCAAGGCGTTAATATTATGGAATTTTGTAAAGCATTTAACGAAAGAACAAAAGATATGGCTGGCTTTAGGGTTCCGGTTGTTATCACTGTTTATGCAGATAGAAGCTTTACATTTATCACAAAACAACCGCCTGCTACGGATTTAATTAAAAAAGCTGCAGGCATTGAAAAAGGTTCGGATAATCCGTTAAAAAACAAAGTAGCTAAGCTTACAAAAGCTCAGGTGCTTGAAATAGTTGAGAAAAAAATTGCCGATTTAAATACTAAAGATAGAGAGCAAGCAGCTAAAATTATTGCCGGCTCGGCTCGTTCAATAGGGATTACGGTAGTAGACTAATCCTTTTACCACATAAGGATTTTTTTAAAGTTAAATTTATAAACACGCGTTAATATTTTATGACGCGTGTGTTTTAAATTTGGCAATGTGGAAGCATAAAATTTAAAAATGCGGAGAAATTAATGTCAAAAAAAACTACAAAAAGATTTGGTAAGCTACTTGAAAAAGTTGATACCACTAAAGCTTACTCTTTAGCAGAAGCTATCGATACTGTAAAATTACTAAAAAGCGCTAAATTTGACGAAACAGTCGAAATAGCATTAAAACTTAACGTCGATCCAAGACATGCAGATCAAATGGTTAGAGGCTCAGTTGTGCTTCCTGCGGGAACCGGCAAAACCGTTCGTGTAGCCGTTATAGCAAAAGATGCGAAAGCCGACGAAGCAAAAGCTGCTGGTGCCGATATAGTCGGTAGCGATGAACTTGTCGAGGATATCCAAAAAGGAATTATGAATTTCGACGTTCTTATTGCCACTCCAAATTTAATGGGCTTAGTCGGTAAAGTAGGACGAATTTTGGGACCAAAAGGTCTTATGCCAAACCCAAAAACAGGCACTGTTACTATGGATGTAGCTCAAGCGGTTAATAACGCAAAAAGCGGTCAAGTTAATTTCCGCGTAGATAAGCAAGGAAATATACACGCCGGTCTTGGCAAAGTTAGCTTTTCAAAAGAACAGTTAAACGATAATATTTCAACCCTTATTAAAGCAGTAAATAGACAAAAACCTGCGGCAGCAAAAGGTAGATATATTAAGAGCGCCGCTTTATCATTAACTATGAGCCCTTCTGTTCTACTTGAGACTCAAGAGCTTATGGATCTACGCTAATTTTTAGCTAATAAATTTTTATCTTAGATTGGAGATAGCAGAGGCTTTTGCTTAATCGTGCTTTTATGCCGCTCTGCTTGAAATCACTAGTCGGAAAGGAGAAAAACTAGATGACGAGAAACGAAAAATCTGAAATAATCAGTAAACTTGAGGCCGAATTTAAAGAAAATGAAGCGATTATAGTTTGCGATTATCGCGGTCTTAGCACTAAAAAACTAGAAGCATTAAGAGATGCTGCTAGAGTTTTAAACGTAAAAGTTCAAATCGTAAAAAATACTCTTGCAAATATCGCTCTTAATAACGTTGAAAAGTCTGGTATGGTCTTAAAAGATACAAATATCTTTATCTGGGGCGATCAGCTTTCAGCTACTAAGGTTGCGGCTAAATTTGAAGAGACCAACAGCGAACTATTCAAAATCAAAACCGCTCATATTGACGGCGAAGTTGCAAGCGTCGAGAAGGTCAAGGCTCTATCTAAGATGCCTAGCCGTGATGAGTTACTTGCTATGCTTTTGCAAGTTTGGAATGCGCCTATCCAAAATTTCACTATTGGACTAAATGCGCTTAAAGAGAAAAAAGAAAAATCAGCATAATATAAAAGGATAAAAAATGGCAATTACTAAAGAGGACGTATTAGAATTTATCTCTAATCTTTCAGTATTAGAGCTAAGTGAGCTAGTAAAAGAATTTGAAGAGAAATTTGGCGTAAGCGCTGCTCCGGTAATGGTAGCAGGCGGCGCAGCAGCAGGCGGCGCAGCCGATGCAGCTGAAGAGAAAACAGAATTTAACGTTGTTCTAGTTGACGGCGGCGACAAGAAAATCAACGTTATTAAAGTCGTTCGCGCTCTTACAGGTCTTGGTCTTAAAGAGGCTAAAGACGCAGTTGAGCAAACTCCTTCTGTTATTAAAGAGGGTGTTAGCAAAGACGAGGCTGAAGCAGCTAAAAAAGAGCTTGAAGAAGCTGGTGCTAAAGTCGAACTTAAATAATTTCACTTATTTTTACAAAGGAGGCGACGCCTCCTTATTTAATTTTTACAAAGATGCCGCAGACGTGCGGTTATTTACTTTCTTTCAAACTTATACCATGAGGTAGAATATGCTAAATAGTTTATACTCAGGAAATCGTCTTAGGGTTGATTTTTCAAATGTTGCCAAAGAGATCGATGTTCCTAACCTACTACAATTACAAAAAAAGAGTTTTGACCAGTTTTTAAACGTAGATAAAAATCAAGGCGAAAGCGGTATAGAAAAAGTTTTCAAATCAATATTTCCTATACACGATCCACAAAACCGCTTAAGCTTGGAATACGTAAGCTCTGAAATCGGAAAACCAAAATATACGATCAGAGAGTGCATGGAGCGCGGGCTTACTTATTCTGTAAATTTAAAAATGAAAATAAGGCTGATCGTTCACGAGAGAGATGAAAAAACAGGCGAGAAGATCGGTATAAAAGATATAAAAGAGCAGGAAATTTTCGTTCGCGAAATTCCTTTGATGACGGATAGAATTTCATTTATTATTAATGGCGTCGAGCGTGTCGTGGTTAATCAGCTTCACAGAAGTCCCGGCGTTATCTTTAAAGAAGAGGAAAGCCCGACAGTAGTAAATAAGCTTATTTATACGGCTCAAATCATTCCTGACCGCGGTAGCTGGCTATATTTTGAATACGACACAAAAGACGTACTTTATGTGCGTATCAACAAGCGCAGAAAAGTGCCGGTAACTATCCTATTTAGAGCGCTTGGATATAAAAAACAAGATATTATCAAGTTATTTTATCCTATACAAACTTTAACAATAAAAGATAATAAATTTTTGACGCCATTTAACCCAGATGATTATCAGGGCAGGGTTGAATACGACATAAAAGACGAAGAAGGCAATGTTTTACACGAGGCCGGAAAAAGACTAACCAAGAAAAAGGCTGATAAGATCATCGCTGACGGCGTCAAATTTGTCGAATATCCGACTGAAATTTTGGTAAATAGGTTTTTGGCTCACCCGGTTATTGACAAAAACAGCGGCGAGGTGCTTTATGATACTCTTGCACAGCTTGATGAAAATAAATTGGTTAAAATTTTGGCTGATCAAGAGAGTATCGAGATAGCAAACGACCTAGCGGCAGGCGTGGACGACGCTATCATAAATTCATTTATTGCCGATAACGAGACGCTCAAACTACTACGTCAAACCGAAAACGTCGATGACGAAAACGATCTTGCGGCGATAAGAATTTATAAAGTTATGCGTCCAGGCGAGCCGGTTGTCAAAGACGCTGCTCGCGCTTTCGTAAATGATCTATTCTTTAATCCTGAAAGATATGATTTGACGGGTGTTGGCCGTATGAAAATGAACCACAAGCTGGCACTTGAAGTACCTGAATACGTAACGGTTTTAACCAATGAAGACATTATAAAAACGGCAAAATATTTGATAAAGGTCAAAAACGGACAAGGACATATCGACGACCGCGATCACCTCGGCAACCGTCGTATCCGCTCTATCGGCGAGCTTTTGGCAAACGAGCTTCACCTAGGCTTTGTAAAAATGCAAAAGGCTATCAGAGATAAATTTACGACGCTGGGTAATACCGAAGAGATTATGCCTTACGATTTGGTTAATCCAAAAATGATAACCACGACGATAATGGAATTTTTCACCGGCGGTCAGTTGAGCCAGTTTATGGATCAGACCAACCCGCTTAGCGAAGTTACTCATAAACGCAGACTTTCGGCGCTAGGCGAAGGCGGTCTTGTTAAAGATAGAGCCGGCTTTGAAGTGCGCGACGTTCACCCGACTCACTACGGCAGAATTTGTCCGGTAGAGACTCCGGAGGGTCAAAACATCGGTCTTATCAACACCCTTTCTACTTATGCAAAGGTAAATAACCTAGGCTTTGTCGAAGCTCCGTATAAAAAAGTCGTAGATGGTAGGGTAACCGATGAAATCGTCTATCTAACGGCAACTCAAGAGGAAAATTTGGTTATCGCTCCTGCATCTACCGCGCTTGACGAGAGCGGCTATATAGTAGAGGATTTGATCGAAGCTAGACAAGACGGCGAGATGATACTGGCTAAACGCGAGGATGTTAAACTCATCGACCTTTGCTCAGGTATGATAGCCGGCGTTGCGGCATCGCTTATTCCGTTTTTGGAGCACGATGACGCAAACCGCGCCCTAATGGGATCAAACATGCAACGCCAAGCGGTACCGCTACTTCGCTCATCCGCTCCTATCGTAGGTACGGGCATGGAGAGCACCGTAGCTCGCGACGCATGGGAGGCGATCAAGGCTAGACGCGCGGGAGTGGTTGAAAAGGTGGACAATAAAAATATCTTTATCCTCGGTGAAGACGAGGCAGGTCCATATATCGATCACTACTCGATGGAGAAAAATTTAAGAACCAACCAAAATACGACATTCTCCCAACACCCTATCGTTAAAAAAGGCGAAAGCGTAGCGGCCGGGCAGATCATCGCCGACGGTCCGTCTATGGAGCGCGGCGAGCTAGCTATCGGTAAAAACGCCCTTATAGCTTTCATGCCGTGGAACGGTTATAACTACGAGGACGCGATCGTAATCAGCGAAAAAATGATCCGAGAGGATGCGTTTACGAGCGTGCATATTTACGAAAAAGAGATCGAGGCGCGCGAGCTAAAAGACGGCGTTGAGGAGATTACTAAAGATATCCCGAATATCAAAGAAGAAGATCTGCTTCACCTAGATGATAGCGGTATAATAAAAATCGGCACGCAAGTAAAACCCGGCATGATCCTGGTCGGCAAGGTTTCCCCAAAAGGCGAGGTTAAGCCAACGCCTGAGGAGCGCTTACTTCGCGCGATTTTCGGAGAAAAAGCTGGCCACGTGGTAAACAAATCCCTTTACGCGACTGCGTCAATGGAAGGCGTCGTAGTAGACGTTAAAATTTTTACCAAAAAGGGCCATGAAAAAGATAGCCGCTCAAATAAAGTTTATGAGGAAGAAAAGGCGGCTTTTGAAAAAGAACACCACGATAGACTCTTGATGCTAGACCGCGAAGAGATGCTAAAAGTGGGCGCTCTGCTTTGCAAAACGCCTTTGAGCTCGGCTCAAACTATCGGTAAAAAAACCTATAAAAAGGGCGAGAAGATCGATAAAGAAGAGTTTGAAAACATCAACCGCTTTACTCTAAGCGCGATCGTTAAAGGCTTTTCAAAAGACGTTCAAAAATCATACGACGACATAAAAAATCATTTCCAAAACGAGAAGAAAAAGCTCAAAGAAGAGCATGATGCGAAGATGGAAATTTTAGAAAAAGACGACATCTTGCCAAGCGGCGTAGTTAAGCTCGTTAAAGTCTATATCGCCACCAAGCGCAAGCTAAAAGTGGGCGATAAGATGGCGGGTCGCCACGGAAACAAAGGTATCGTCTCAAACATCGTCCCTGAGGTTGATATGCCGTATCTACCGAGCGGCCAACCGGTCGATATCGTACTAAATCCGCTGGGCGTTCCTAGCCGTATGAATATCGGTCAAATTTTAGAAAGCCACTTGGGCCTTGTCGGCTATCGCTTGGGCGAGCAGATAAATCAAATTTTCCAAGAGAAAAAAGGCGAGTGGGTTAAAGAGCTACGAGCCAAGATGATCGAGATAGCTTCAGCGTCTAAATTTATGGATGCCAAAAAGACTCTAGGCAAAATGAGCGACGACCTACTTTTAGACTATGCTAGAGACTGGGCTAACGGCGTCAAATTTGCCACGCCTATATTTGAGGGCGTAAGGGTTGATGAGCTAATGAAGCTGTTTGAGCTAGCTAAGATAGATATGGATGGCAAGACCGAGCTTTACGACGGACGCACGGGCTCAAAGATTAAGGAGCGCGTAAACGTCGGATGTATGTATATGCTAAAGCTTCACCACCTAGTCGACGAAAAAGTCCACGCTAGAAGTACGGGACCATACAGCCTTGTTACTCAGCAGCCGGTCGGCGGTAAGGCGCTATTTGGCGGACAAAGATTCGGAGAGATGGAGGTTTGGGCGCTTGAGGCATACGGTGCGGCTCATACGCTTCGCGAGATGCTAACGGTCAAATCAGACGACGTCGAAGGACGCTTGTCTGCGTATAAAGCCCTAACTAGAGGCGAGAATGTGCCTGAAACTGGCATTCCTGAGACATTTTTCGTTCTAACAAACGAGCTAAAATCATTGGCGCTTGATGTCGAGATATACGATGAGGATGAAAATAATGAGTGAGTTAAAACCTATTGAGATAAAAGAAGAACGCAGACCGCGCGATTTTGAAGCGTTTCAGCTTCGTTTGGCTAGCCCTGAGAGGATAAAGTCATGGAGCCACGGCGAGGTCAAAAAACCCGAAACCATAAACTACCGCACGCTAAAACCTGAGCGCGACGGTCTATTTTGCGCTAAGATTTTCGGCCCGATTCGCGACTACGAGTGCCTTTGCGGTAAGTATAAAAAAATGCGCTATAAAGGCATCAAGTGCGAAAAGTGCGGCGTCGAGGTAACTAGCTCAAAGGTGCGCCGCTCTAGAATGGGCCACATCGAGCTCGTGACTCCTGTAGCGCATATCTGGTACGTAAATTCGCTTCCAAGCCGCATAGGAACGTTGCTCGGTATAAAGATGAAAGACCTTGAGCGCGTGCTTTACTACGAGGCGTATATCGTCGAGAGCGTTGGCGACGCGTTTTACGATACCGAAAATAGCAAAAAGGTAGAAATTTTCGACGTTCTAAACGAAGAGCAGTATGTTTCCCTGGCTTCTCGCTTTGAAGAGAGCGGATTTAGAGCTAGGATGGGCGGCGAAGTTATCCGCGATTTACTAGCAAATATCGATTTGATCGAGCTTTTAAATACCCTAAAAGATGAGATCAGCGCGACAAATTCGGAAGCCAAGAAAAAAACCATAGTAAAAAGACTAAAAGTCGTTGAGAGCTTTTTAAATTCCGGTAACCGTCCTGAGTGGATGATGATTACGAATTTACCTGTCCTTCCGCCGGATCTTCGTCCACTAGTTAGCCTTGACGGCGGTAAATTTGCGGTTTCTGACGTAAATGATTTGTATCGCCGCGTTATAAATAGAAACGCGCGTTTAAAACGCCTTATGGAGCTTGATGCGCCTGAGATTATTATCAGAAACGAAAAGCGTATGCTTCAGGAGTCCGTGGATGCGCTATTTGACAACGGACGACGCGCAAATGCGGTAAAAGGCGCAAATAAACGCCCTCTAAAATCGCTTTCTGAGATCATTAAAGGTAAGCAAGGCCGCTTCCGTCAAAATTTGCTCGGTAAGCGCGTGGATTTTTCCGGTCGTTCGGTTATCGTGGTCGGACCAAAACTACGTATGGATCAGTGCGGACTACCGAAAAGAATGGCTCTTGAGCTATTTAAGCCGCACTTGCTAGCTCGCCTTGAGGAGAAGGGCTACGCTACGACCGTAAAACAAGCCAAAAAGATGATCGAGGATAAGACGAACGAGGTTTGGGAGTGCCTAGAGGAGGTCGTTAAAGATCACCCGGTTATGCTAAACCGCGCTCCGACGCTTCACAAACTATCTATCCAGGCGTTTCACCCGGTACTCGTCGAGGGCAAAGCTATCCAGCTACATCCGTTAGTTTGCGCCGCATTTAACGCGGACTTCGACGGCGACCAGATGGCTGTTCACGTGCCGCTATCTCAAGAAGCTATCGCAGAGTGCAAAATTTTGATGCTTAGCTCGATGAACATCTTGCTTCCTGCAAGCGGTAAGGCTATCACGGTTCCTAGCCAGGATATGGTTTTGGGAATTTACTACCTAAGCCTAGAAAAGACCGACAGCAAGGGTGCTAATAAAATTTTTGCATCCGTAGACGAAGTAATGATTGCCGAGGAAGCGCACTGCCTAGAGGTACACTCGAAAATCAAAACGATGATTGACGGCAAGACGCTATTTACGACTGCGGGTCGCCTTATCATCCGCTCGATTCTGCCTGATTTCGTTCCTGAGAATATGTGGAACAGGGTTATGAAGAAAAAAGATATCGCAAATTTGGTCGATTACGTCTATAAAAACGGCGGCCTTGAGGTAACGGCGGGATTTTTGGATAAGCTTAAAAATTTGGGCTTCCGATATGCGACCAAGGCCGGTATCTCGATCTCTATCGCCGATATCATCGTGCCTGACAGCAAACAAAAATATATCAACGAAGCCAAGAAAAAAGTTCGTGAGATACAAAATCAATACGGCGCGGGCTTGCTAACTGACTCCGAGAGATATAATAAAATCATCGACATCTGGACAGATACGAACAACGTCGTCGCGGGCGAGATGATGAAGCTCATCCAGGGAGATAAGGGTGGATTTAACTCTATTTATATGATGGCCGATAGCGGCGCAAGAGGCTCTGCAGCGCAAATTCGCCAGCTAGCCGGTATGCGCGGCCTTATGGCGAAGCCTGACGGCTCGATCATCGAGACGCCGATCATATCAAACTTCCGCGAAGGTCTAAACGTTCTTGAGTACTTTAACTCAACCCACGGCGCTAGAAAAGGTCTTGCGGATACCGCGCTAAAAACGGCGAACGCCGGATACCTAACCAGAAAGCTAATCGACGTCGCGCAAAACGTAAAAGTCACTATGCACGACTGCGGTACTCACGAGGGCGTCGAGATCACCGAGATCACCGACAACGGCGAGCTTATCGAGAGTTTGGAAGAAAGAATTTTAGGCCGCGTGCTAGCCGACGACGTGATCGATCCGATAGCAAACGAAGTGCTATTTAGCGAAGGTACGCTAATAGACGAAGAAAAAGCCAAAGCGATAACCGAAGCAGGTATAAAATCGGTAAGTATAAGAACGCCGATAACTTGTAAAGCCGCAAAAGGCGTTTGCGCAAAATGCTACGGCGTGAATTTGGGTGAAGGAAAGCTGGTAAAACCGGGTGAAGCCGTCGGTATCATCTCGGCTCAATCTATCGGCGAACCCGGTACTCAGCTAACGCTAAGAACCTTCCATATCGGCGGTACGGCATCGACTGAGCAGCAAGACTACCAAGTTGTTGCGCAAAAAGAGGGCTTTATAAGATACTACAATCTAAACGTTTATGAAAACGGCGGCAAGAGAATCGTAGCAAATCGCAGAAACTCAGCCGTCTTACTCGTCGAGCCTAAGATCAAAGCTCCGTTTGACGGAAAGATCGAGATCGAGGTTGCTCACGAGGACGTAAATATCATCGTAAAAGGTAAAAAAGAAGAGGTAAAATATACTTTAAGAAGAGGCGACCTAGCGAAACCTAACGAGCTAGCCGGCGTTAGCGGTAAGGTAGAGGGTAAAATTTACATCCCTTATGCCGATGGCGACTCAGTCAAAGAGAACGAGAGTATCGCAGAGGTCATCAAAGAGGGCTGGAACGTACCGAAACGTATCCCGTTTGCCAGCGAGATAAAGGTAGAGGACGGCGAGCCGATCGCTAAGAAAATCCTTGCAGGTGCAAACGGCGTGCTTAAATTTTATATCTTAAAAGGCGATTATTTAGAGCGCTTAAGAAATATCAAAAAAGGCCACGTCGTAACCGAAAAAGGACTATTTGTCGTAGTTGCCGACGAGGACGATAGAGAAGCGGTTCGTTACTATATCCCGCGAAACTCTATCATCAAAGCAAACGATAGCGATATCGTGGATAGCAAAGCAGTTATCTCTGAGCCGGAAAGCCAAGAAAAAACCGTCATAGCCGAGTGGGATCCGTACTCTACGCCGATCATCGCCGAGGCTGCAGGTAAGGTTACGTACGAGGATATCGAGCCAGGCTATAGCGCCGCCGAGCAGTACGACGAGGCGACCGGCCAGAGCCGTCTAGTTATCAACGAGTATCTACCTTCGGGCATCAAGCCTACGATCGTTATCAGCACCGATGATGGCAAAATGATCCGCTATCAGCTAGAGCCAAAAACCGCGATATTCGTAGCCAACGACGAAGTGGTGAAGCAAGCCGATATCCTAGCTAAGACGCCTAAAGCCGTCGCGAAGTCGAAAGACATCACGGGCGGTTTGCCGCGCGTATCCGAGCTATTTGAGGCTAGACGTCCGAAAAATACGGCTATCATCGCTGAAATCGACGGCACCGTAAGGTTTGAAAAACCGCTTCGCTCTAAAGAACGCATCGTGATCGAGGCCGACGACGGCGCTACTGCCGAGTACTTGATAGACAAAACTCGTCAAATTCAAGTTCGCGACGGCGAATTTATCCACGCCGGCGAGAAGCTAACCGACGGACTAATATCAAGCCACGACGTTTTGAGAATTTTGGGCGAAAAGGCGCTGCACTATTATTTGATCAGCGAAATTCAGCAAGTTTACCGCTCTCAAGGCGTTGCGATCGCCGATAAGCACATTGAGATCATAGTTTCTCAGATGCTTCGCCAGGTTAAGATCGTCGATAGCGGCGATACGAATTTCATCACCGGCGATATGATCTCTCGAACGAGATTTAAGGAAGAAAACGAGCGCATAATGCGAATGGGCGGCAATCCTGCGATCGCCGAGCCTATTTTGCTAGGCGTTACGCGTGCTGCTATCGGAAGCGATAGCGTGATCTCGGCCGCATCGTTCCAAGAGACAACCAAGGTTCTAACCGAGGCTTCGATCGCAGCCAAGATCGACCACCTCGAGGATCTAAAAGAAAACGTCATTCTAGGACGCATGATCCCTGTCGGAACGGGTCTTTATCAAGATCAAAAGATCAAGCTAAAACAAAACTAAAATTTAACCCCACAAGCCTCGCCAAATTCGGCGGGGCTTAAATTTACCTCGCTTTAAAACTAATCAGATAAAATCAATCCTTTAAATTTGAAAATTTGGAGTAAAAATGAAAAATTTCGATTTGGGAATTTTATTTGCGAGATTGGGGCTTGGTATCTGTCTTTTTATGCACGGCTTTGCTAAAATTTTACACGGCATAGGCGGCGTAAAAAGTATTTTAACAAAAAGCCGGCTTGCCTGAGATTATTGCATACGGCTCATATGTCGGCGAGGTTGTTGCGCCGCTAATGATAATTCTAGGGATATTTTCAAGGATCGCAGCATTGCTCATTATCGGCATGAGCCTAACGATAATGTACGCCTATCACGGACTCGGAAATTTACTAGAGCTTACAAATGCCGGCGGCTTTAAGGCCGAAATTTTATATCTTTACATCGCTTTATCGCTTTGCATTATCTTTAGCGGAAGCGGAAAGTACGCGATTAGAAAAGATTAGCATGATAAAACTCGGCCTTAAAGATGAAATTTACCTTATATTAAGCCAAATTTAAATAAAATCAAGTCTTTTTAATAAATTTAGTCGAAAGGAATTACTGTGCCAACCATTAATCAATTGGTCAGAAAAGAGCGCAAGAAAGTGACTTTTAAGTCAAAATCTCCAGCGCTAAAAGAGTGTCCTCAAAGAAGAGGAGTTTGCACCAGGGTCTATACTACGACTCCTAAAAAACCAAACTCGGCTTTGAGAAAAGTTGCCAAAGTTAGGCTTACAAGCGGATTTGAAGTGATCAGCTATATCGGCGGTGAAGGCCACAACCTACAAGAACACAGCATCGTGCTAGTGCGCGGCGGTCGTGTTAAGGACTTGCCGGGCGTTAAATACCACATCGTACGCGGCGCTCTTGATACAGCCGGCGTTGCGAAAAGAACAGTTTCTCGCTCAAAATACGGCGCTAAACGTCCAAAACCTGGTCAAGCAGCAGCCGCAGCGGGTAAAAAGAAATAAAAATTTAGGTTCGCAGACCATGCCATTAGCGGCATAGGTTTGAGTAAAATTTATAAAATTTGAAGGAATAATCAAATGAGAAGAAGAAAAGCTCCCGTCAGGGAAGTAATGCCGGATCCAATTTACGGCAATAAGGTAATCACTAAATTTATTAACTCTCTTATGTACGACGGCAAAAAAAGCGTCGCTACCGAGATCATGTACGGCGCTATCAAAGCTATCGAGAAAAAAAGCGGCGACGTAAAAGGTATAGACGTATTTAACGATGCTATCGAAAACATTAAGCCTCTTATGGAGGTTAAATCTCGTCGCGTCGGCGGCGCTACCTACCAAGTACCGGTAGAGGTTCGCCCGGCTCGCCAACAAGCTCTTGCTATCCGCTGGATCATCGGTTTTGCTAGAAAAAGAAGCGAAAGAACCATGATCGACAAGCTAGCTAACGAGCTACTTGATGCGGCAAATTCAAAAGGCGCGTCTTTCAAGAAGAAGGAAGACACCTACAAAATGGCAGAAGCTAACAAAGCGTTTGCTCACTACCGCTGGTAAGAGGAGGCTAGTATGGCAGATAGAAAAACCCCTTTACATATGGTTAGAAACATCGGTATCGCTGCTCACATCGATGCCGGTAAAACTACGACCAGCGAAAGAATTTTGTTCTTTACGGGTATGAGCCACAAGATCGGTGAGGTTCACGACGGCGCTGCTACGATGGACTGGATGGAGCAAGAAAAAGAGCGCGGCATTACGATTACGTCTGCGGCGACCACTTGCTTTTGGAAAGATCACCAGATAAATTTGATCGACACTCCGGGCCACGTCGACTTTACTATCGAAGTCGAGCGTTCTATGCGCGTTCTTGACGGTGCTGTTTCGGTATTCTGCTCAGTCGGCGGCGTACAGCCTCAGTCTGAGACCGTTTGGAGACAAGCAAATAAATATCACGTCCCAAGAATCGTTTTCGTAAACAAAATGGACAGAATCGGCGCAAATTTCTTTAACGTCGAGTCTCAAATCAGAAACCGCCTAAAAGCAAATCCTGTGCCTATTCAAATTCCTATCGGTGCAGAGGATAACTTTAGAGGCGTGGTCGATCTTGTTAAGATGAAAGCTTACGTTTGGGAAGACGACAAAAAGCCGACCGACTATAAAGAGATAGAAATCCCTGCAGAGGTAAAAGAAAAAGCCGAAGAGTACCGCACTAAGTTGATCGAAGCGGTTTCTGAAACCGATGATAGTTTGATGGAGAAATTTTTCTCGGGCGAGGAGCTAAGCGAAGAGGAGATTAAAAAAGGGATCAAAGCAGGCTGCTTAAGAATGACGATAACTCCGATGCTTTGCGGAACGGCATTTAAAAACAAAGGTATCCAGCCGCTACTTGACGCAGTCGTAGCGTATTTGCCTGCTCCGGACGAGATCGAGGCGATTAAGGGCGTTTATGAAGACGGTAGCGAAGTAACGGTAGAAAGCACCGATAACGGCGAATTTGCGGCTCTTGCGTTTAAGATTATGACCGACCCGTTCGTCGGACAGCTTACCTTTATCCGCGTTTACCGCGGTAGTCTTGAGAGCGGTAGCTATGCTTACAACACAGTTCAGGATAATAAAGAAAGAATCGGTCGCTTGCTAAAAATGCACTCAAACAAACGCGAGGAAATTTCGATTCTTCACGCGGGCGAGATCGGCGCGGTCGTAGGTCTAAAAAATACCCTAACCGGCGATACGCTTGCAAGCGAAAAAGACAAGGTTATCCTTGAGAAGATGGACTTCCCTGAGCCGGTTATCAGCGTTGCCGTCGAGCCAAAAACTAAAGCCGACCAAGAAAAAATGGCTATCGCGCTTCAAAAACTAGCTCAAGAAGACCCAAGCTTTAGAGTAGGTACCGACGAAGAGAGCGGTCAAACCATCATCAGCGGTATGGGCGAGCTTCACCTTGAGATCATCGTAGATAGAATGCTACGCGAATTTAAAGTCGATGCCGAAGTAGGTCAACCGCAAGTCGCGTACCGCGAGACTATCCGCAAAACAGTCGAGCAAGAGTATAAATACGCCAAACAATCAGGAGGTCGCGGTCAGTACGGACACGTATTCTTGCGCCTTGAGCCGCTACCTGCGGCTAGCGGATTTGAGTTCGTTAACGACATTAAAGGCGGCGTAGTTCCTAAGGAGTACATCCCTGCGGTTGAAAAAGGCTGCAAAGAAGCGCTTCAAAACGGCGTACTTGCCGGCTATCCGGTCGAAGACGTTAAAGTTACGCTATTTGACGGTAGCTACCACGAAGTCGACTCGTCTGAAATGGCGTTTAAACTTGCTGCTTCTATGGGCTTCAAAGAGGGCGCTAGAAAAGCGGGTGCGGTTATCCTTGAGCCTATGATGAAGGTCGAGGTTGAGACGCCTGAGGATTATATGGGCGACGTTATCGGCGACTTAAACAAACGTCGCGGACAGGTAAACTCTATGGACGAGCGAAACGGAAGCAAGATTATCACGGCTTTCTGCCCGCTAGCCCAAATGTTTGGTTACTCTACGGACCTTCGCTCTATGACGCAAGGTCGCGCGACTTATTCTATGGAATTTGACCACTATGAGGAAGTTCCAAAGAACGTTAGCGAAGAGATTATTAAGAAAAGAAACGGCTAAGCCGAATTTGGCGGGGATGTTAAATCCTCGCCTTTAAATTTAATCCACATTTTAGCCTTTGCGATTAAAATGGCTTTTATTTTGCAAATTTAATATATTTTCTGTCCTCATAGCTCAGCTGGATAGAGCGCAGAATTCCTAATTCTGAGGCCACAGGTTCAAATCCTGTTGGGGACACCACCGAAAAGTATTCTCAAATTTTTACTTTCCTTTTTCCTGATAAAATATTCGGCGCCCTCAAATTCCGCCTACCCATTTCCAAAAAATTCTAATTTATCCCCAATTCCACCCAAGCCAACTCTTCTGTCTCTAAATTCCCACACCCCACCCCAAATTTAACCGCATAAAATTCAAATTTATTTTAGCTCTACTCTACCCCGATATAATCACGTTTTGAGGCTAAATAAATCTTTAAGTATTACTAATAAATTATAAATTACACCTTCATTTAAGCTTATTCTTTAAAGTTAAGTCCTATAATAACACTAGCTAAAATAAATTTAATCTAAGGAGGACGCCCAAAAGACGCCAAGAGTAATAAAGGTATTTAGAGTAGAGTCGTAAATTAAAGATTTACAGGTAATAGCTAAGTAAATTTAAGGAGAAGCTATGAAAAACTCAAACGTTTCAAGAAGAGATTTTGTTAAGTTAGGTATGGTAGGTGCCGGAGCTTTAGCTCTAGGCGGAGTAAATGCGCAAGCAGCCGTAAACTCTAAAGACGTCAAATTTGACGAGGAGTGGGACGTAGTTATCGTGGGCTCCGGTTTTGCCGGACTTGCGGCGGGTATCACTGCAGCCGAAAAAGGCAACAAAGTCCTAATCCTAGAAAAGATGGGACGCGTCGGCGGTAACTCCGTTATCAACGGCGGCATATTTGCCGTTCCAAACAGCGACAAACAAAAAGCTGAAGGCATCAAAGATAGCAACGAGCTATTTATCAAAGACTGCCTAAAAGCGGGCCGCGGCCTAAACCACGTAGACCTCATCGATACCATCGCTACTCGCGCGCAAGACGCATATAAACTAACTCTAAAATGCGGCGCTAAATATATAGATAAAGTTACTCACGCAGGCGGACACAGCGTACCTAGATCGCTTCAGACCGCTAACGGCTCGGGTTCGGGTATCGTTCAGCCGATGGTAGAATACTTCAAAAACCTACAAGGCTGCGAGCTAAGACAAAGAGCTAAATTTGACGAATTCGTCCTTGGCGAAGACGGCGGCGTAGACGGAGTGATCATCAGAGAGGATTATAAATTTGATCCAAAGAGCCAAAAAGACGACGCCGAAAACACTACCGGAACTAAAAAAGTTATAAAAGCTAAAAAAGGCGTAGTGCTAGCTGCGGGCGGATTTTGCCGCGACGTATTTTTTAGACAGGTTCAAGACCCTTCAATCCTGCCTACTACGGATAGCA
Organism: Campylobacter showae; assembly: GCF_900699785.1. Taxonomy (NCBI): domain Bacteria; kingdom Pseudomonadati; phylum Campylobacterota; class Epsilonproteobacteria; order Campylobacterales; family Campylobacteraceae; genus Campylobacter; species Campylobacter showae. Next base: position 683,322 of record NZ_LR535679.1, on the reverse strand, counting down.
CCAACCACCCGGGCGCAACCGCAGGCGCTATGAAAGAGGCGTTTAGGATCGGCGCTACCCCAGTGCAACTTAGCTGGATACAATTCGGTCCATGGGCATGCCCTGATGAAAAAGGCTTTGGCGTAGGCTCTATGTTTAACGTAAACGGAAGCTTCCGCTACGGTATCTCAGTCGATCCAAGAACCGGCAAACGCTACATGAACGAGCTAGCAGACCGCCGCACCCGCTCTCAAGCTATGTTTAAAGTAATCGACGCAAAAGCCGATATCTATCCGATCAACTTCTGCGACTCTGATGGCGTAAAAAATATGGTCATACCTGAACACTACACTAAACCGCTGGAATCAGGCGTACTAAAGAAATTTGAAACTCTAGACGAGCTAGCGGCGGCTTATAAAATCCCTGCCGCAGAGCTAAAAAAGACCGTCGAGAGATATAATAGCTTCGTTAAATCGGGCAAAGACGAGGACTTTGGTAAACCTATGGATAAAACCACCACAAACGGCGTAGATATCTCTAAACCGCCGTTCTACGCTATGCGCGGTACGCCAAAACTCCACCACACTATGGGCGGTATCGATATTAATACCAAAGCCCAGGTCATCTCTCTACAAACAGAGATGCCTATCCCAAGATTATTTGCAGCAGGCGAGATCACCGGCGGCGTACACGGAGCTAGCCGCTTAGGTAGCGTGGCGATAGCTGACTGCTTAACGTTTGGTATGATTGCGGGAGAGAATATAGGCTAATTTGCGGCGTCTTTTGAGCGTCTTTACAGAAACCACGCCCAAGGCGTCGCTTCGCTGGTTTTGAATGAGTTTGAAAATTTTGTCCTACGATGAACCGCGTGTTCTATCTTGGACAAAATTTTCCGCACAACATTCAAATCCATCTCAAAATACTCGCAAATACTATTTCGTATCGCAAGCCAAATTTAAGATTCAATTTCGAGAATTCGGCTTGCGGTGCTTTTAAATTTTGTAAAAACGGTTTCAATCACTTTCAAATTTACCGAATTTTTAAATCAAATTTTGCCGAGTAAAATTTGATTTTCCACCATCTTTCTTAACCCAAATTTCGCTACAATCTCTCAAATTTATACGAACAAGGGGTCAAATTTGCAAAATACTCAAAAACCTAAAATCCGCTGCGACTGGGCAGAGAAAAGCGAGCTGGAGCGCGTATATCACGACGAGGAGTGGGGTAAACTCATAAAAGACGATGCGAAATTTTTCGAGCTCATCGTGCTGGAGGGCTTTCAAGCGGGCATCTCGTGGCATGCCGTGCTGCTTAAGCGCGAGGCGATGCGGGCGGCGTTTGACGGATTTGACGCGCATAAAATTTCGCTCTACGGCGAGGAGCAGACGGCAAAATTTATGCAAAACCCTGCACTCATCAGAAACCGCCTGAAGCTAAACTCGCTTGCCGCAAACGCCCGCGCATTCCTCGCCGTCGCAAGCGAGTTTGGCAGCTTTTACGACTATCTTTGGGGCTATCTTTTGCCTAAATTTGATCCCAAATTTGAGGGCAAACCCATCATAAATCACTACGAAAATATAAAGCAGATCCCCGCCACCACGCCGCTTGCCGACTTCGTTGCAAAAGAGATGAAAAAGCGCGGGTTTAAATTTCTGGGGCCTACGAGCGTCTATGCGTTTTTGCAAAGCGCGGGCGTAGTGGACGATCATCTGGACGCCTGCTTTTGCAAAGGAGGCAGATGATGCCCGCACGGAAGCGGATTTTTAGCTACATCGAGGAGAAATTCGGCGCTCAGGGCGAGCGGATATTTGACAAACACCCGGAATTTGCCGTGTTTCGCCACGCGAAAAATCAAAAATGGTTCGCCGTTTTTATGCGCGTGGACGGCGGCAAGCTAGGGCTTAAAAGCACAGAGGCGCTAGAAATCCTAAATCTAAAATGTAAGCCCGATCTTGCGGCGATCCTGCGCGACGCAGATCAAATTTTGCCCGCATATCATATGAATAAAAAGCACTGGATCAGCGTAAATTTAAGCTCCAAAATCGCGCCCGAGCAGGTGGAGGATCTGATCGATCTTAGCTTTGAGCTTACAAGATAGCTGGCTAAAATTTACGCCAGCGGGTTTTGCGCCGAGAAATCGGTTTTTTAGCTTTCGTCTGATAAAATGCGGGTCAAATTTAAAATCAAGGAGAAAAAATGAAATTTAGCGGAAAAAACGTGCTAATCACGGGAGCTAGCCGCGGTATCGGCGCGCAGATAGCCAAAACCCTGGCGCAAATGGGACTAAAAGTCTGGATAAACTATCGCTCAAAGCCCGAAATCGCCGATGCATTGCAAGCTGAGATCGTAGCAAACGGCGGACAGGCCGCGGTGGTTAAATTTGACGCTACGGACGAGGATGAGTTTATAAAAGCTATAAATTTGATCGCGGACGCCGACAGCGAGCTAAGCTACCTCGTAAATAACGCCGGTATCACGAACGACAAGCTCGCGCTTCGCATGAAGACGGAAGATTTTACTAGCGTGATAGGCGCAAATTTGACCTCGGCCTTTATCGGATGCCGCGAGGCGCTAAAAGTAATGAGCAAAAAACGCTTCGGCGCCGTCGTAAACGTAGCCTCGATCGTGGGCGAGATGGGCAATGCCGGGCAGGCAAACTACGCTGCAAGCAAGGGCGGAATGATCGCGATGAACAAAAGCTTCGCCAAAGAGGGTGCGGGGAGAAATATTCGTTTCAACTGCGTAACTCCAGGCTTTATCGAGACGGATATGACGAGCGAGCTAAGTGACGAGATCAAAAAAACTTACAGCGACAACATCCCGCTAAAGCGATTCGGAAGCGCTAGCGAAGTGGCCGAAGCCGTGGCGTTTTTGCTAAGCGATCACGCCAGCTATGTCACGGGCGAGACGCTAAAGATCAACGGCGGACTATATATGTAAGCGCGTAAATTTTACGTTTTTGCGAAAGTTTAAGCTAAAATATATTAAAATCACGAAATTTTTATTTTTAGGAGAAGAAAATGGCAATATTTGATGACGTAAGAGACGTAGTAGTTGAGCAACTAAGCGTGGCTCCGGATGCAGTAAAACTTGAGTCTAAGATTATCGAGGATCTAGGCGCAGACTCGCTTGACGTGGTTGAGCTAGTTATGGCTCTTGAGGAGAAATTTGAGGTAGAGATACCTGATAGCGACGCTGAAAAGCTGATCACTATAAACGACGTCGTAAGCTACATCGAGAAACTAAACAAATAAGTTTTTGTAAGGAGAGATCTTGAAAAGAGTCGTAGTAACCGGGATTGGGATGATCAACGCTTTAGGGCTCGACAAAGATAGTTCATTTAAGGCTATCTGCGAAGGTAAAACCGGCGTAAAAAAGATAACCTCTTTTGACGCGAGCGATTTTCCAGTTCAGATTGCTGCCGAGATAACGGACTTTGACCCGCTTAGCGTGATGGACGCTAAAGAGGTCAAAAAAGTCGATAGATTTATCCAGCTTGGATTAAAGGCTGCTAAAGAGGCCATGGCTGATGCAAATTTCGGCGAATTCGACGCTGAAAATTTCGGCGTTAGCTCGGCTGCCGGCATAGGCGGCTTGCCTAATATCGAAAAAAACTCTAATATCTTGCTTGAAAAAGGCTCAAGACGAATTTCTCCGTTTTTTATACCTTCTGCGCTAGTGAATATGCTTGGTGGCATAGTTTCGATAGAGCACGGCTTAAAAGGGCCCAATATCTCTAGCGTAACGGCATGTGCGGCATCTACTCACGCCATCATCGAAGCGGCTAAAACCATTATGGTCGATGAAGCGCAAAAAATGCTAGTCGTAGGCTCCGAGTCTACGGTTTGCGGCGTAGGCATCGGCGGATTTGCGGCTATGAAGGCGCTTTCTACTAGAAACGACGATCCGCACACGGCATCAAGGCCTTTTGATAAAGACAGAGACGGCTTTGTAATGGGTGAAGGAAGCGGCGCGCTCGTACTTGAAGAGTATGAAAGCGCTAAGGCTAGAGGGGCTAAAATTTATGCCGAGATAGTAGGGTTTGGCGAGAGCGGCGATGCGTATCACATAACTTCGCCTTCACTTGAAGGACCGCTTTCTGCGATGAAAAAAGCCTTGAAAATGGCTGGAAATTTGCAGATCGACTACATCAATGCACACGGCACCTCGACGCCGACAAATGATAAAAACGAAACTGCAGCCCTTAAAGCTCTTTTTGGCGGCAATGTACCTCCGGTTAGCTCTACTAAGGGGCAAACGGGACACTGCCTTGGTGCGGCTGGCGCGATAGAGGCCGTCGTATCCATAATGGCTATGCAAGAAGGCCTTATACCGCCTACTATCAACTACGCAACCAAAGACGAGGAGTGCGATCTAGACTATGTGCCAAACGTGGCTAGAAAAGCTGAGCTAAACGCCGTTATGAGTAACTCTTTTGGATTCGGCGGTACGAATGGCTCTATTATATTTAAGAAGATATAATGGCAAGTTATCTAGACTTTGAACAAGGTATCAAGCAAATAGATGATGATATCGCAAATGCGAGGATTCGCGGCGATGAACATGCGGTAGAAATTCTAAATAAAAATTTAGAAAAAGAAACTGCTAAAATTTACAAAAATCTTAACGAGTTTCAGCGCCTTGCTTTGGCTCGTCACCCGGATCGCCCGTATGCTATTGATTACATCAAAGGCATGATGAGGGATTACTATGAGCTTCACGGCGATAGAGCGTATCGCGACGATGCGGCAATAGTTTGCTTTATCGGCTATATAGGCTCTAAAAAAGTCGTCGTTATAGGCGAGCAAAAGGGTCGAGGAACCAAAAATAAACTAAAAAGAAATTTCGGCATGCCTCATCCAGAGGGCTACCGTAAAGCTTTGCGGGTAGCTAAAATGGCTGAGAAATTCGGACTCCCGATACTATTTTTAATAGATACTCCGGGCGCATATCCTGGCGTTGCAGCTGAGGAGCGCGGTCAAAGCGAGGCGATAGCTAGAAATTTATTTGAATTTGCAAATTTAAAAACTCCAATGATAGCCGTCGTTATAGGTGAAGGCGGAAGCGGCGGTGCTCTAGCCATAGGCGTAGCCGACAAGCTAGCCATGATGCGAAATTCAGTTTTTTCGGTTATCTCGCCGGAGGGTTGCGCAGCTATACTTTGGAACGACCCGTCAAAACAAGAGCAAGCCACTAAAGCGCTGAAAATAACCGCCGACGATCTAAAAAGCTTAAATTTGATAGACGACGTCATAGAAGAGCCGATAAACGGCGCTCACAGAGATAAAGAGACTGCCGTAAAAGCCCTCGCAAGCTATTTTATAACCGAGCTAGATAAACTTGAAAAGCTAAAAGTGGATGAGCTTTTAAATGCTAGAATAGCTAAAATCTTATCTGCAGGCGCATTTGAAGAGGGCAAATAGCGCTAAAAATGGCACTCTTACAAAAAGTTTCTTGAACTTTTTGTAAGTTGCTTATTTATTTCCGAATTATTCAAATTTGCACGAGTCTTACGCAAAATATCCCTATAACCAAAAATAATCTTACTAAATTTAGTTTAACGACTTCTTGGTGTCAAAATACCTGTTTTATGTTATGTAGAAAAATTATAAAATAGTATTTAAAAAATCTATTTGAGTCAAAAGATAGTTTGAAAAATAAATTTGGCTACATAAATTTTAAATTTGCAAATTTTAAATTTACCCGCCCGCCGCTTTTAAATTTATTCCGAAATATCCTTATCAAAATATTTCATCGATATTTCTTTTAATTTGCCTTCGGCTCGTAGCTCGTTTAATGCTTTTTTATTGCTTCTAGTAGCTCGGCGTTACCTTTATGCACGATTGCGGCCGTGTACATCGGACATTCACCCGCTTTTATCAGCTTTATCGGGGTTTTTGGGTGCTTTTTGTAGTCGTAGAACATCGCAGCGTCGTCTATCATGTCGTCGGCGCGCTTGGTGATTTGAGATTTATCTGGTCGCTTGGGTTATCGGCTACGACGAGTTTTGCTCCGTATTTTTCAACGGTCGGTATCCACATGCTATTTACCGAGTGCGTGGAGCGCTTGCCCTTTAGATCGTCGAAACTCTTGATATCGTCGTTGTCCTCGCGTACGATGATCGCCGAGTATGAGTTCGTGTAGGGCACAGAGTGGTCGCACTTTTTCTTACGCTCTTCGGTGATGCTTGCTGGTTAAACACGGTGTCTGCTTTGTCTGGGTCAAACGCTGCCAACATAGCGTCCCGCGAGGCTTCGATAAATTTAGGCTTTAGTCCTAGTTTGTCCGCGACGACTTTCGCCATCTCGGCGTCGTAGCTCATTAGTTCGTCTTTAAAATCGCGACCGCGATATAAATTTAAATTTACCAGACCGATAAAAGCCGACAAAATCCGCCGTAACCCAAAGCCCTTAACCTTCGCAAAGCTTGCCGCATGCATCGGCGCGGCACCTGCTGCAGTGAGTCATCTGTGCCATTGAGCCACCGATTAGCTTGCGCATGCCGCGAATTTCTTCATTTGATGGCGATTTGATATTTGCAAAAGGGGTATCATGCACGGGGATCATCGCCATACAGTTCATGATATCGGCCTGCCACTCCTTGGCTTTTTGCGCGATTTTGGGGACGTGATCCATATTTACGCCAGGGATTACGACAGTATTGATTTTGACGATCATGCGGGCTTCTTTTAGTTTGCGAATACCCTCCTCTTGGCACGCCTGAAGAATTCTAGCGCCTTCTTCGCCGCGGTAAATTCTATTTCCGTGGCGTACCCACGCATAAATTTTGCCGCCCACTTCGGGCGTTACGGCATTGACCGTTACCGTCACGTGGCTCACGCCGATGCGCACGATATCATCCACGTGCTCGGGCAAAGATAGACCGTTTGTGGATAGACAAAGCAGGGCGTGAGGGAAGCGGGCTTTGCATTTTTCAAAGGTAGACAAAGTCTTGTCGGCATCGCACATAGGATCTCCGGGCCCTGCGATACCGATGACCGAGATATCTTGTCTAAATTTAAATAGATTCTCCACGTATCTTACGGCCTCGTCTGGGCTCTGCACCTTTGCCGTTACGCCGGGGCGATTTTCGTTTGCGCAGTCGTAGATGCGGTTGCAAAAATTGCATTGTATATTACAATGCGGCGCTACGGGAAGGTGCACGCGCCCGTAGGCGGCGGACGCTTTTTTATTAAAACAAGGGTGATTATTTAAAAATGCCCGAGTATAAAAATTCATCAATCTTTTTTCCTTCCGAATTTTATGGCGTCCGCGTGGCAAACATCCATACAATCGCCGCAGTTCGTGCAGTTCATCTCGTCCGGTCTCGTGCCCATTTCGCATTTGCGCAAACAGGCGTTGCAGTTATCGCAGGCGCTCGTTTTATAAACGCGAAATATTGAAATTTTACGCAACAGCTCCATTATGCCGCCGCTAGGACAGGCGAAGCGGCACCATAAATTTGCGACGATCAAGGATGCGGCGATGAGGGCTACGACGACGGCAGTGCGAACCGCCCAGTACCAGTCGGAAAATTTAAAGGACATGATAACGGCGTTTAGGTACTCGTCGCTGGTGCGAATAGGGATCATAACTCGGGGGTTTCCGTAGATAAAATACACGCCCGCGCTAAGCAAAACGGCTAGAACCATGCCTATCTGCGCAAATCTAAGCTTTTTATTGCGAATTTTAAGCTTAAAAATAGCAAATTTACCTAGCATTTGATTTACGAATCCGCCCGGGCAAAGCCAGCCGCAAAACGCGCGCCCAAGGAAAATAACCAGCACAGGTATAAACAGCCAAAATCCGAAAAATACGGTCGCGATCCGCCCCCAGCACGTGACGATCGGACAGGATTGGCAGTTTACGAAAGGCACTATAAAAGGACATCTAAAAATTCCGTAATACGCCCATTGCCCGATCGCGCCGATAAAAATCAGCTGCACTAAGCGACGAATTTTAGTTAGCCTAGAGACTTTTTTCATCTTTGCCATATTTACTATACTAAACATCTTTTACACCAAACCTTTCTATGAGTTCAAGCCCGCGCGCCGAATGGATGGAGGTAAAGCCGTGTCGCTCGAAAATTTCCTGCCCCTCCACGGAGCAGACGAAGTCCGCAAAATCGTCGGCCAGCTTCTCGTCCTTTACGTACTTCATGATATTTAGCGTAAAGGTAAGCGGACCGGGCGGAATTAGTTTCTCGTCGATAGGCATATATTCGATCTTGTCTTTAAACCTATCGTGCGTCGTTAGGCGCTTTTCGATGATGGACGCATCGCCCTTGCCATCTACGAGATCGCACATCATCTGGATGACGCATGAGCCGTTGGCGACCATATTTTTCATAACAGACTCGGTAAGACCTGAATTTTTCAAAATTCCCTTTACCGGTCCGCTACCAGGAGGCGATGCCCTTAGCGGCAGCATCACCCTTACGCCTGGCTCTGCCAAATCCTTTAAGTCGCGAATGCCCGCGGGATTGCCCTTTGGCACTACTAAAACGTAGTCGGTAAAACATAGCGGTCTAAAGCGAAGGCTAAGCCCAGCCTTGCGCAGTTTTTGAGAGAGCTCCAAAACGCGGGCGCCGAAAACCTCCGTCTTGCCCTGCAAGGCTAGCAGCGACTTTCCGAGCGCACCCGCAAAGGCGCCGGTGTATTGGATATTATGTCCCGTTCTTGACTCATAAATGGCGTTTAGCTCGTTAAATGCTTCGGACAATCCTCCGCACGACCAAACCTGCAGGGAACCTGGCTTAAACGGCGTATAGCCAGCGAACATCGCTTCAGGTCCGGCGATGGCGGCAGCCGCCAAAGCTCCTTTAAAAAGCCGCGACGAGATTCGTCTATCTCCTTAAATTTCATGCAACCTCTCCTTTCTTTGGTTTGTTTTTAAATTTAGAAAATTCTTCATTTTAAAATTTCAAACAGCATCGATTAAAGTAGCTCGATAAACGCTTCCAAGCGCGTGCGAATTTGCCCGACGTCCTGTTTTGAATAATCGGTCTTTAGCGACATATAGTTCGCTCCCGCTTCGCGGCTCGCCTCTTTGATCTTGTTCGTCTCGATCGCGTAGGTGTGGCAGCCGCTTAGCACGACATCGATGACACCGTCTGCTTGATACTCGTGGATAAATTCCTTGATGATATCCGAGCGTGCGTCGTTTTGATACATCACCGAACATGGAATTTTAAGGTAGCGCTCGGCGATATTTGCGACCAGATCGCCTTCATGTCTTGCCCGCCCACATCGATGACGGTGCAGTCTTGCTCAAATAAAAAGTGTGCCCCAAGCCCGTGGCATAAAATTTCGCTCATGCTAAGTCGCGCGTACTCTACGCTAACGCGTCCGTAGCCCGTAGCCGTCACGAAGCCCTTTGCGTAGTCTTTTTGCTCTAAAGCTTGCTTGATCTGGCGCGCGACCTTGACTGCGCTAAAGCCGCTTGGCAGCAAAAATAGCTCGCAAAATTCGCCGCGCTCGTCCATAACGGCGAGCTTTGACGACGCCCCGCCGATGTTGGTACCGATAAAATGCATACTCTGATCCGTAGAAAATTTTTCCGGCACGCGGAACTTCGTTAAACTCAAGTGCAAATTTGAGCTCGGGTTTGGGTAAATTTGCAAAAACCGTAATGAAGATAAATTTTATGCAAACGTAAATCGCGACCGCGATCTGCTTTGGTTGAAATTATAGCCAAAATCGGGCATAAAAAGCGAGGGAAAGTTAAAAATATTATTTTGCGCGTTAAATTTGAGATTTTTGACGGGGCGAGCGAGGGTAAAATTTGACGACGGAAATTAATGTACGGCGTTAAATTTGAAGATAGGTTTTGAGGTAAGCGGCAAGCAAATTTGATGGTCGTGAGAGGCGAGAGCAGGCTGTCAAATTTGACTGGCGCAGCATGTAAATTTAGCCCGATCAAAAACGGGCTAAAACGCTAAAATCCTACTAGCTAAAAAGAGCCAGTCTACCGATAAACCTCGCCGTCGATGATCGCCATAGTTTTATTGTCCTTGCTCAGCGGCGGAGCGTAGAAAAAGCTGTGGCGAACGACCGTACCGTCGTCGTATTTGAGCGTTAGCTCGCCTTGATCGAGCGTGTATGAGCCCTCGTCGCTGCGTGATTTTGAGCTGCCCCCGTCTATGCTGCCGCCTGGGGTACCCGAGGTTGCCATAGCATACGACGATCCGCCCGAGCTAAAGCGCCCTTTGCCGTCAAAGCAGTAGTATCCGCTCACGCCTACGCTCACCGTATCGCTGCCGCCCGACCAGCCGTACAGGGACGACGAGCTGGCCTTGCGAAATGAGAAGCACTCTTTTGGCATTTGGCTTGAGATTTGCGCCTGAAACATATAATATCCCGTGCCGATTGAGTTCCACAAAAAGGTGCAGTCGTCGTTCTCGCAGTAGTAGCTCGTGTCGTAGTCGTCGTTGCTGGTTATCGTTAGGATGCCGTCTTTGACCTTATACGTGCCGTCGATGCGCGTGCGCCAGTCGGACTTTTCTAGGCGGCTAGCGTAGGTGCCGTCGTCGCGCAGGTAAAAAGAATAATCCTCGCTCGTGTTTAAAAGCATGTTAAATTTCGTACCGCCAAATACCCCCGAGCCTTTTTTGCTTGCTCCGGCGCTACTGTGTTTGACGCTAGAGTCCTTTGCGGGTTTTGCGGACTCGGCCGAATTTGAGCTTGATTTGCTTGCTTTTGCTTGCGCGCTACTTGCGCTTTTTTTAAAGACGAATAAGACCTCTTGTCCGTCCGCGACTTGTTTGTATTCGAGCATGCCGTCTTTTAGCCAAAACTCGCCCAGCCCTTTAGCGCTAAGCGCGTATTTGCCGCCGCCTAGACTTTCGTAGCCGCTTTTGCCTGCGCTATTGTTGCACGAACCGTCCGGGTTTACGCCCACGATGCCTACCGTCGCTTCATCGCCGCTGATCTCAAAAAACGAGTCGCCGAAGCACTTTTGTCCCGCGACTTTAAAGCTCTGCCCCTGCGCCTTTAGCGAGACTAGCTCCCATCTGCCCTCGATCTCGCTTAAATTTGACCCGCCGAGGCCTGCTTGATTTACGGCGCCGTTTACGATGCCGGCTAAATTTACCTCGTCTTTTTTAAAGGTAAATACGACCTCGCCGCCGTCCGTGCCTTGTTTGTATTCGAGCGAGCCGTTATTTAGCCGTAGCTCGCCGCCGCCAAGCGAGTATCTGCCGCCGCCTAGGCTTTTTAGAGCGAAGTCTTGTTCGGCTTTTTCGCAGGAGTTGCCGTTCGCGCTGCTTAGGCTTAGGCGCGCGCTATCGCCGCTAGCCTCGATAAAAGAGTCTTCGAGGCACTTTTGTCCTGCCGTTTTAAACGTCTGTCCCTGCGCCGTAACCGAAACGATGCTCCATCTGCCCTCTAGCTCGCTAGCGCTTAAATTTAACCCGAGGCAAAGCGCCGCGAGGATTGCAAAAAATTTAAATTTAGCCATGTTTTTCCTTTCATAAATTTAGGCTTGGTTTGCGCGAACCCGTCCGCAAATTTACCGAATGCGGCAAATTTGCCCTGGTTTTGCTATTCGTCCAAAAAATATATCGCGCCGTCTACGACCGCTCCGCCCGCTTTTCCTTCGCTAGTGGGCGGGATGTAAAAAAAGCTATGTCGCTGCGTCCGTCCGTCGTCGTATCTGAGCGTGAGCTCGCCCGCATCTAGCGTATATGAGCCCGCGCTACTGCTAGATCTTGTTCCGCCGCCGCCCACATTGCTCATGGCGGCGGAGGAGTAGGCCCAACTGCCGTCCTTGAAGCGGCCTTTGCCGTCGAAGTCATAGTACCCGCTCACGCCGCCGCCCACGATATCTGTGTCGCCCGAGGCGTTGTAAACGGACATGGAGCCAACGGCGGTGAATGAGTAGCTGCCCTTTGGCACCTCATTTAAGATTTGAGCGTTAAAGAGATGGTATCCGCCGTCGCTCCACAAAAACGTGCAGTCCGCATTCTCGCAGCTATATGTGCTTTGCTCGCCGTCGTTGGCGGTTCGTACGATTTTTTTGCCGTCTTTTTTATACGTGCCGTCGATGCGCGTGCGCCAGTCGGGCTTTTCTAAACGGCTCGCGTAAGTGCCGTCGTCGCGCAGATAAAAGGATATGTCGGTATTGGTGTTTATGAAGAACCACTTGCCCGCAAACACGCCCGTGCCTTTTTTGGTGGCTTTTGCGTCGCTATGCTTGACGCTAGGGTCTTTTTGGGGCTCTAAATTTGAGTTTGATTTGGCTTGCGCCTGGTTTGAGCTAGCGTGTGCCGCGCGGCTTTTTTTAAAGGTAAACAAGACGCTGCCCGCGCTTTGTTCGTATTCGAGCGAGCCGTTTTTTAGCCTAAATTCGCCCGCGTCGTTATCTAGCGCGTACCTGCCCGCGCCAAGGCTTTTGTAGCCGCTTTCGCCCGCGCCGGTTTTGCACGTGCCGTCCGGATTTGCCGCTACGATGCTAACAGTCGCTTTGCTGCCTGCTATCTGGAAAAACGAATCCTCAAAGCACTTTTGGCCCGCCGTTTTAAACGTCTGCCCCTGTGCCGTGACAGAGTCGATCTTCCATCTGCCCTCTAGCTCGTCCGCGCTCAAATTTGAGCCGGCTGCGGTTGCCATAGCTTTGTTTGCGGCCGCGTCTTTTTTGAATGAAAAAACGATAAATTTGCCGTCGTCTAAGGACTGTTTTACCTTTAGCGCGCCTTCTTCTAGCCAAAATTCGCCGATAGGGCCCAGCGCGTATTTGCCAGCACCCATGCTTTTAAAGGCGTAGCTTGCCGCGCCGCTTTTGCATGCGCCGTCCTCGCCTACGGAGCTAAGGCCTAGCTTTGCCTCGCGGCCGCTAACCTCGAAAAACGAATCTTCAAAGCACTTCTGCCCCGCCGTTTGCACCTCCTGCCCGTCTATGTTTGCCGAGACGATGCTCCACCTGCCCTCCAGCTCGCTAGCGCTTAAATTTAACCCGAGGCAAAGTGCCGCGATCGTACCGAAAAGCTTGGCTGTAAATTTGAGACCGTTCATATTTACCCTTTTTTTGAAATTTGCAAATCAAAATTGATAGCCGATTTTAACATCGGGAAATAAATTTAAAGACGACCTAAATCAAGAAAAATTATGAAAAAACTAAAGCAAGCTGAGCTCTAACTTAAAAATGTGCCTATAAATCACGCTGCTTAGCTTACCGCCGCCAAGAAAATCCAAATGATTTTGCCGTATTGCTTCGTCCATATCGTAAAAAAGCTGGATCGGTAACACGTTCTTAAAAACGCTGTAAAATGTATATTTATAGTTTCTGTTGCGCTCAAAACGTATCCAAATTTAAACTATAGGCACGTAAAATTAGTATTTGTTTGCGGTCAAATTTGAGCCTAGACAAGGCACCGCGAGTGCTGAGTAAATTTTACGACGGCTTCTAAATCGGTAGATAAATTTTAGAAATTAAGGAGTAAATTTAAAGAGAAATTTGAGCCCGGAGTCGGGCTCAAATTCTAGTGTAGGTCAGACCAGACTTTGCGTTTCCAAAGCCATCCGAATATACCGAAAATCAAGAAGTAGATCATCGCGTTTATGCCTAGGCTTTCGCGCTCGGCTTTTTTAGCGTCGCCTGCTTTTTCCATATAGGCTACGACTTTGTCCTCGCTGGCTTTATTTAGACCTACGCGAGGCATCGAGGTGCCCGGTAGCATTTTTTGCGTGTCGTTTATAAATTTATGCAGATAATCATCGCCTTTTGAGCGGATCATCATCGATAAATCAGGAGGGTTTGAGCCCATGTAGGCGGCCAAATTTACGCGGTTGCTTAGCGCGTATTTGTTTTCGTATTTCAAGTCGTGGCATCTTTGGCATGCGTCGCGAAACACCTGCTCGTCGCTGACTTCTTTAGGCGCGATGGACTTTAGATACGCGACTATATCGGCGATCTCGGCATTTGGATCTTCTCCGCCCGCTCCGAAAAATGCCGGCATCGGATAAGGCTTTTCGTCGTTAAATTTATGCGTTAGTTTTAACGCCTTGGTCGGATCTTTGATAAGGGCTGCCAAGAAATGCTCGTCGTATATCGCTCCCGCGTTGCTAAGATCGGGCGGCACTACGCCGTACGCTTCGCTAAGTTCAGCAGCGCTCATAGCTGTCGGCATACCCGCAGCCTCGACTCCGTGACAGCCTGCGCAGCCAGCATTTGCAAAGGTTTCTGCGCCTTTAGTCGCGTCGCCTTTGGCTAAATTTATAGCCTTTATATCGTTCCAAAACGCGGTGTAGTCTTCGAGAGATTTTTGTGCCTCTTCGAGATCTTTTTGTGCTCCGGCGACTTTTTTCTCGTCATTTAGAGCTTTTGCCGCATCGAGGGCTTTTTGTCTAGCTTCTACTACGGATTTGGCTTGATTTATATCCTCGGCGCCAAAGTCGTAATCGGCCGCGCCGACGTGCGGATGCATGACGTTGTGCGCGTAAGGCTCGATACCCCAGTATGTTACGCCGGTTAAAATAACTACGATTATGAAAATTTTTAACTCTCTCATTTTACCGCTCCTTTTTTCTCAAGAGTCGTTATGATAGGTAAAACGACAAAAAGCAGAACGAAAAACGTAATGGTCGAGTAAAATCCTATCCATGAGTTTGAAATACCAAGCGTTACGCCGTCGGCAGGCAATTTGCCAAAAATCGTGAGGATAATCATATCGACGATCAATAGCCAAAACCATACGAAAAAGCCCTTTCTCTCGTGAGCCGGAGCCACGACGTCGCTTCTGTCGTAAAGCGGCATGAAAAATAGAGCTACGCCTGCGATCGCAAATGCGATAAGGCCGATATTGTAGGCTTTAAATCCGAAAATATCAAAGAAAAATCCGCGTAAAATCTCATACTGCCATAAGAAATACCATTCAGGATAGATGTGCGGAGGGGTTTTTAGAGCGTTGCCCGGCTCGAAATTTATCGGATCCATCGCAAAGTTGAAATGGAAACAGACTAAATAGAAAAAGAAAATCATAAAAAAGCCGATGTACATAAAGTCTTTTGCCAAAAATCCCGGCCAAAACGGAATAACTTTCGCATTTTTCGTATCGCCGCTTAGGTATTTTTCGGCTTCTACTTCAAAGTCTATCTCCTCGCCCGTTTCGTTATTTACGTGCGGAACGCGAAGCGTATAAAAGTGTATCGCGACGACTGCTATAAGCACGATCGGTAGCAAGCAGACGTGAAGCATAAAAAATCTCGTCAAAGTCGGATCGCTAACGGCGTAGTCGCCTCTGATCCACTCGACTACCGCGTCGCCGATAACCGGGATGCCGCCGAATAAATTCGTAATAACCATCGCCGCCCAGTAGCTCATCTGCCCCCAAGGTAGCATATATCCGCTAAACGCCTCGGCAGAGAACAAAATGAAAAGCAACATGCCGCTGACCCAAATCATCTCGCGGCCTTTTTTATAAGAGCCGTAGTAGATCGCCGTAAAGGTGTGGATGTAGATTATGAGAAATACGACTGAAGCCGCAACCGCGTGGATATGGCGCCATAGCCAGCCGTACTCGACCTCTTTCATTATAGTCAAATTTACGCTGTCAAAGGCTAAATTTATGTCCGGCTTGTAGTACATAACTAGCATAAATCCAGTAAAAATAAGCAAAGCAAAAAGCGTCGTGAGTATAACGCCCATCGCCCAGAGGAAATTTATATTTTTCGGTATCCAGTATTCGCTGACGAGGACTTTCATTAGCTTGTTTAGGGCGATCCTTTGATCCAGCCAGTCTAAAACGCCCGTTGATTTTCTGATGTGCATCTTCCCCTCCTTACGCTTGAGCCGTTAGTTTTTCGTATTCGGGGCTGGTCTCTCCCAAAACGAGTTTCGTGCCGTCTATCTTAAACGGCGGTATGTCTAGCGGGCGCGGAGGAGGGCCGAAGGTATTTACGCCGTCTGCGTTAAATTCGCCTCCGTGACAGGCGCAAACGAAAAGTTGCTTGCCCGGTTTCCACTCGGGAATACAGCCAAGATGCGTACAAAGCCCGATCGCGACCATATATCTAGCGCCCTCTACTACGATATCGCGCTTGTCGTTAGGCGCCATCGAAGCATCCTTTTTTAGAACGAATATCGGCTTTTTACGCCACTCGATTTGGCGCATCTCGCCCTCTTTCATCGGGCTAAGATCTACAGTCGTAAATCCGGCCGCCTTTACGCTAGGAAGCGGGTCCCAGGTCTTTTTAACGGCTACGAGAGTCGCTGCGCCGCCGACTGCGGCTACCGCGCCAAACGCTAGACCGATAAAATCTCGTCTTTCTTGTTTTACGGACATTACTTTCCTTTCAACGGTTTTTGAAGAATAATCGAGATTATACTCTTATGAAAATTAAACTTTTATTTTTCTTGTAAATAGTATAAATATTTAAATTATTTTTAAATAATCATTTACTATGTCGTATTTTTAAGGCTTTCGGAGCTAAAATTTGAATCCAAATTTGGCTTGGGTGATTAAATTTAACGGTTTGTAAGTCAGCTAAATTTAAATTCGGTTTTGATTTGCCTGCACCGTAAAATTTACGCCGAGCGTCCTTAAATTTACGCCGTCAAATTTGCCGTTTTTGACGGGCAATGTTTGGTTAAATTTGATTAAAAGGAGAATTTGTGCGTATCGTTTCGATCGATCATATCGTTTTAACCGTCGCCGATTTGCAACGGACGCTTGATTTTTACGTGCGCGCGCTGGGTATGCGCGAGGTTGATTTCGCAAACGGACGCAAAGCTCTGGCCTTTGGCTCGCAAAAGATAAATTTGCACGTAAAAGGCGAGGATATTTTGCCAAACGCGCGAAACGCAAACGTGGGAACGGCAGATATCTGCTTGCTTACCGATACGCCGCTTGAGTCGGTTTTAGAGGAGCTGGAGGCTTCGGGTATCGCCGTAGAGCAGAGGGTAGTGCCGCAAACCGGAGCGCTTGGAGCTATAAGCTCAATCTACGTGCGCGACCCGGATGGGAATTTGATAGAGATTAGCAGATACGATTAAATTTGACGGGTTTAGAAATTTAACGCCAAAAAGGCGGAGCGTTAAATTTAACCTCAAATTTAACGCTCATCCTTGTTAAATAGCATTTTATCGCGGCTTACTGCGACTCCCTCGCGTTCATCTTTATATAGATGTGCAAGATATCTATCGCAGCAGGCGTCACGCCGCTGATTTCGCTAGCCGCAAAGAGCGTTGGCGGGGCGAATCTCTCGAGCTTTTCGACCACTTCGTTGCTAAGCCCGCTGATACCACGGAAACTAAAGCTTTCTGGGATTTTCACGCTCATCATATCTTTCATACGGTCGATCTGCTTTTTTTGCTCGGCGATGTAGTGTTGGTATTTGGCTTCGGTTAAAATTTGTTCCAAGCTCGCCTCGTCAAGCGCCTCGAAAAATGGATCTAGTTTGCGTAGCTTTTCGCCCGTGAAGCTCTTTCTGGCAACGATTTTTTGCAGGGTCAAATTTTGGCTGATTATCTCCTCGTCAAGGCTAGCTAAAAGCTCTAAATTTCGCTTCGTCGGCGTGATCTCGGTGCCGTTTAGCAGCTCTAGTCCGCGAGTCAAATTTGACCTTATGGCTTCGATTTTCTCAAACGTCGCTTCGTCTAGCAAGCCAAGCTCGCGGCCGTATCCGCCTAGGCGCAGCACGGCATTATCCTCGCGCAGTAGCAGCCTGTACTCGGCGCGGGATGTAAACATGCGGTAGGGCTCCTTCGTGCCTTTAGTCACTAGATCGTCGATGAGAACGCCGATGTAGGCCTCGTCGCGGCGCAGGACGAACGGCTCTTTGCCATCAAGCGCAAGCGCTGCGTTTATGCCCGCCATTAGCCCCTGCGCACCCGCTTCCTCGTAGCCCGTGGTGCCGTTGATTTGGCCCGCGAGATATAGTCCGCGCGCTTTTTTGGTCTCTAACGTGTGCTTTAGCTCGGTAGGCTGGACGTAGTCGTACTCGATCGCGTAGCCGTGGCGCACGATGCGAGCGTTTTCAAAGCCTCTGACCGAGCGCAGCATCGCAACCTGCACTTCATACGGCAAGCTCGTAGAAAAGCCGTTGATATAGTACTCCGTGGCCTCTAGCGTCTGCGGCTCGACGAAAAGATGATGTCTGTCGCGGTCGCCGAATCTATTTATCTTATCCTCGATGCTCGGGCAGTAGCGCGGACCCACGCCCTCTATCTGGCCCGTAAATAGCGGCGCTTTGTCGAAATTTGAGCGTATGATGTCGTGGGTGGTAACGTTGGTGTAGGCGATGTAGCACGGCAGCTGCGTAGGCGCGAAGTCTCTCGTGCGGAAGCTAAAGGGGCTTGGATCCTCGTCGCCGCCTTGGATTTCCAGCGCGCTAAAGTCGATGCTTTTGGCGTCCACTCGCGGGCAAGTGCCGGTCTTTAGCCGACCGACTTCTAGGCCAAGACCGCGCAGGCTATCGCTTAGATTTTTAGCGCTTAGCTCGCCCACGCGGCCGGCTTCCAGTTTGTTAAATCCGACGTGAATTAGCCCGTTTAAAAACGTGCCCGTCGTGATGATGAGTTTGCTGGTTTTGTACTCGTTGCCTAGGTGGGTTTTTACTCCCGTGATTTCGCCGTTTTGGCTTAAAATTTGCGTCGCGATCTCTTGGCTGATTTCAAGATTTGGCGTATTTAGCAGTAAATTTCGCATATAGACGCGGTAGCGGTCCATATCTATCTGAGCGCGGCTGCCTCGCACGGCAGGCCCCTTGCTCTCGTTTAGCACGCGAAACTGTATGCCCACTGCATCGGTCGTTAGCCCCATCTGCCCGCCTAGAGCGTCGATCTCTTTTACGAGGTGGCCTTTTGCTAGGCCCCCTATTGCCGGATTGCAGCTGGCTGCGCCGATCTGCTCGGCTAGGATGGTGATTAGCAGCGTTTTTTTGCCCATTCTTGCGGCGGCGAGGCTGGCTTCGATGCCCGCGTGACCGCCTCCGACGACGATAATATCATAGTTCATATTCAAATTTTCCTTGTCCTTAAAATTCGCGATTTTATCAAAAAACAGATAAAATATACAAAAATTTAAGGAGAAAATATGAGGAAATTTATCTTGATTTTAGCTTTTTTTAGTGCGGCGTTTGCGAGCAAGATCACGCAAAACGCGCAGATTGATTGTTAAAAAGTCGATATGGGCGCTTGCGCGGATTTGGGTAAGATTTACCAAAACGGCCTTGAGGGCGAGGTGGTAGACTACGAAAAGGCGTTAAATTTAACCAAAAAGCCTGCGACGGCGGTGTTTTGGCGGCCTGCGCAAACCTTGGTCTGATGCACGCTAGCGGGCAGGGTACGGACGAAAATTTCGCCAAAGCTGCCGAGCTTTTCGAGCGAGTCTGCGCTGGCGCAGGGAAGTTTGCCTGCTCAAATTTGGGCGTGATGTACCTCGAACACGCTGGCATTGCCGAGGACGTGCAAAAGGGGCTAAATTTCTTACAAAAAGCCTGTGATAGCGGGGCCTTCGGCGGTTGCGTAAATCTAGCCGAGCACTACGAGTAGGCGGGCGAGCTAGCCACTGCGGCGAAATACTACGCCAAGACCTGCAAAATCGGCAAAGACGACTTTGACGCGCAAAATATCGAATACAATAACAAGGCCTGGAAAAAGGCGTACGAGAAGCAAAATTTGAAGTGAAATTCGGCTGCTTTTGCGGCGCGAGCTTTTTAGGTTTGTTTTTTTGAGGATTTTGGGCGGAGTCGGCCTTGTGCGGCGATAAATTTGAGTAGATGCGGAAAAGGAGCTTTATTTTGCGCAAATTTATCCGCTTTGCTTGCGATTTTGGCACTAATAACACGGCGAGTTTTTTGATTTAAATTCAAAGCTTAAGTAGGGCCGGCAAATTTACGAGAAAATGCGGCATTTTTGATTAAATTTAGTAGCGACAAGAGGTTAATTTGCTGGGTTCAAATTTGCTTGTGAGGCTTGTAGCTTGGGCTCAAATTTTACTTTATGCGACTCTGATTTTTTTGCGCTCGGGCATAAATTTAGCCCGCATAACGGCGATCTTTACGGCGATAAATTTTGCAGCTAAATTTGAGCGACTTTTGGAGTGCATTGTTTGGATTAAATTTAGCCGCTCTACGTATGGCCGACCTATAAGGATGTCGCGGAGCAAAGTAAAATTTAGCTTCCGTACGGCACGCGTTTTAAAAATAAACTTTATCTATCTCATCGATATTTACGCCGTGTTTGGATAAAAAGTATCCTTTTACTTCCCTATACGTCTCTTTATCGACTATCGTGATCGTAAAATAATTACCGTGCGGCACACCCCAAAAACTGCCGGGTTTATTGTGCGGCTCGTCTATACAAATAACTAAAAAAGATGAAAATTTAGCATTCCTTCCGCCTAAGATAAGGCAGAATAAAAACTTGGTCAAGAAATTTCCGATAAGACCAAACACCGCAATACAAAGAGCAATATGTGTAACATACGAAGATAACGTCATAATGTAAATAAAGTAAAAAGCTGGGGGAGTTATGGCAAGCAAATATATCCAACTCCTAGGCCTATTACTGCCGGAAAAAAATGGTTTATAAATAAACTTCCTTAAGTCGTCGCGTTTTGATACGAATACTCTTTTGCCTTTTTCGTAAAATTCTATACTGCTATTTTTTATCTTTAAAATGGGTTGTTCTTTTTTATAGCCGATAAATTCCAATAACACAAAAAATAGTATCAATAAAAGCATAAGTGCGCATGAGCCAAGAGTATCGCCTATACTGTCATCATAGTCGTAATTGCTATTTAAAATAAGTGCGCCATATAGCCCGATTATAAGCGGCACAATCACTAATAAAACCTGATACGCTTCCTCGTAGTTTTTGATAACTATCGGCTCTTTGTCGTAATCTCTCGCAAATTTGCCCGAGTCCAAATTTGCCAAATTTGAGCTTTGAGGATCGTCGTTTAAATTTGAGGTTTGTTTGTTTGCCGTATTCAAATTTTACTCCCGTTACCCGCTAAATTTACCCGAATTTTAGCAAAATTTTGAGTTCAATTACGAGAGCGCGTCAAATGTACAAACTTAACTCCGTGCGCGAAATAAAAATAAACTCAAATCTCCCTCGCGATCTTGTTCATCTTAGCAAAAATTTCCGCTCGCTCGCCGTCTTTTAGGCTGCCCATCTCTAGCTTCGTCATCATCTGCATAAAATCAAATTTCTTAAACATTTTCGCGGCTTCTTTGGCTTCGCGTTCTAGTTTGGAGTAGATTTGCGCTTCGTTTTCGTCGCGGGCTAAATTTAGTAAAAACGAGCCCGCCTCGCCGCCGTGAAATTTATCCGCGTCAAATTTATCCGTCGCACTGCTTGAACTTGCTTTTTCGTTAAATTTATCTACCATATTTGCAAAATCCGTCAAATTTGCCGCCGCAAGCGTAGAGCCTCCTAAAAATTTATCGCCTTTTTGACCCTGGGCGACTCGGTTTGCTAAGGTCTTTAAAATCTCGTTTGAGGCGCCGTTTTTGATCTGCATTTTTATCCTTTTTATATTACTAACGGCGAGTTTTAGCAAAAAGTATTCCGTCAAATTTGAAACGATGAGATTAAATTTTGCCTTAAGCTTTCTGAGGTATTATAGGACTAAAACACTCTTTTTAGTGCATTAGATAGCCTATGCGTAATATTTTTATATTTGCATAAGTTTAATAAAGTGCCTACTTTACCGCAAATTTAAAGATAAGCTTAAAAATAAATAATTCATAAAAATTAATATAAAAAATATAAAATTCGTCAGCTAAATGACGGAAATAAATTTCTAAAAGTAATACAATTAGCTCAAGATTTAAGAGAAATCAAGAATCGTAAAACAAGTAGAAAGGAGAATTTATGAAACAACATAAATTTGTGATCGCCGATTACAAACGTTGTATCGGTTGCGCTACTTGCATGGCGGCCTGTTTTCGTAGCGCTTACGAGCGCGGTAAGCTTTCAAAAGCTAGACTAACAGTGCTACGTCAAGCAAAAGGCGTCATGCCGACGCAGTGTCGCCAGTGCGATGACGGTCCTTGCGCGAACGTATGTCCTACCGGGGCACTCAGGTTTGACGATAACTGCATCGAGCTTCACGAAGAGATTTGTATAGGCTGCAAACTCTGCACTATCGCTTGCCCTTACGGCGCGATAAGCTCAAGTGCCGAGCTCATGCCGTCGGTTAATTACGCGGTAGAGCCTAAGTACTACCTCGAAATCGAGAGCCAGGCGGGCGCGAAAAACACCGCGATAAAGTGCGATATGTGCTTTGGACGCGAAAACGGCCCTGCGTGCGTCGAGGTTTGTCCGACCAGCGCTATCATAATGGTCGATCCTTTGCACAGCCATCACAAGCTTGGCAACAAGATCGAACAAGAGGCAGCTCAGGCTTTCGTCGATAAAATTTTACGCGGAAGTGGAAATTTAAAAGAGCCTCATGTTTTAGCCGATATCGGCGCTCAGGACGTAGATGCGGAGGGCGACGTCATCGTCATCAAGGAGCTTGACAAAACTCCTAGCGAGCAGGCAAGAGAGCAAGCGGCGTCAAATTCGCGCGCTATGAACGACGAAAATAGCGGCGCAAAAGGGGGTGCGAGATGGTAGGCGTGTATCTGCTTTTCTTAGTTAGCGCCGCCGTTAGCATCCTGCTCTACGGCGCTCAAAAATCAGCCGTAAAAATCGGCTTTGGATTAAGCGCGATCAGCTGCTTTTACGCGCTTTGCTACTTTGTGGCGCATATGGGGACGATACAGGGCTTCGCTCTTGGCGGCGATTTTTTATACGCGCCTAAATTTGAGCTAACTCCGCTTGGAAATTTCTTTAGCTTCGTAGTCGTCTTTATCGGCTTTGCCAGCAGCGTCTACGGTATGAGCTATGCGGAGGAATACATAAAAAAAGCAAGCGTAGGCGTTTTTGCCTGTTTGTTTAACCTTTTCATCCTTTCGATGCTTCTAGTCATCAGCGCAAATAACGTATTTTGCTTCGTCGTTTTGTGGGAGCTTATGACGCTTATCTCGTCTTTCCTCATCCTCGTAAACGACGGCAAAGGCACGCTAAAAGCGGTAATGGTGTATCTTGGCATCGCTCAAGTCGGCGCGTTTTGCATCACTTGCGGACTGCTAATAATGGCTCACTACGCCGGCAGCGCCGAGTTTAGCAAATTTGCCCACCTAAATATGCCGACTGCGGCTAGCGTCGTGGTGTTTATACTGTTTTTGGTCGGTTTTGGCAGCAAGGCGGGTATGTGGCCGTTTCACGTATGGCTACCGATGGCTCACCCGGCCGCTCCTTCAAACGTCTCTGCTTTAATGAGCGGCGTAATGATAAAGGTTGCACTATTTACTCTAGTTAAATTTACGCTTTTCTTGCCTTTAAGCATTTACTTTGGCTTGACCGTTTTGATTTTGGGCGCGGCTAGCTCGCTTTTTGGCGTTCTTTACGCTCTTTGTCAGCACGACTACAAGGCGCTTCTTGCCTATCACTCTGTTGAAAACATCGGCATTATCTTGCTCGGTCTTGGTACAGGTTTGTACGGACTAGCTGCGGGAAATACGACTCTTGCCGCAATCGGATTTTTAGCCGGATGCTATCACGTGGTTAACCACGCGATATTTAAAGGACTATTGTTTCTTTGCGCGGGTTCGGTTTTGCACGCTACGCACACTCGCGATATGGACGTGCTAGGCGGCCTAGCTAAAAAGATGCCTTGGACTTCCGTTGGTATGTTTATCGGTATCATGGGTATCGCGGCGCTTCCTCCCGTTAACGGCTTCGTATCAGAGTGGTTTACCTATCAAGGTATGCTTCAAGGCGCGCTAGAGCATGGCATCTTTACTAGATACGCATTTACGCTTTCAGTCGTCGCGCTAGCGCTTACGGGCGTGTTAGTCGGCATGCACCTTAAGCTTTATGCCGTAATCTTTGCGGGAACTCCAAGAGATCAGAAAATTTGGGAAAACGCCAAAGAAAGCCCGATATTTATGGTGCTTGGCATGATAGTGCTAATGATCGGCTGTATAGGCTTTGGTATCGGAGCTAACGTAGTCGTCGGTTACATCCAAACGGCCGTAAATTCCATAGGCGGCGCAGGCGGTTACGTAGCTAGCCACGGTATAAATTTAACCTCAAATTTAGGCAGTGTGGTTTCAACTCCGCTTATAGCCATTATTTTGTGTTCTACTATGGTTTTGCCTTTTGCGATTTTAGCCGTGATGAAAGCAAACCGCGAGAAACCTCGCGAGACCGATCCTTGGGCTTGCGGATTTAAATACAGCTCTCGCATGCAAATGACGGGCGGCCCTTTCACGGGCGATCTAAGACGCATAATGAACTGGCTGTTTAAAGGCGAGAGAAAAGTCGTGACTAAAGGCTATTTTAACCCGGTCGAGTATCACAACCATCCAAAAGATATCTGGTGGGGGCTATTTTACGAGCCGGTAATTAAATTTACCGAAAAGGTCGCCGATAAAATAGGCATAATGCAAAGCGGCTACACCAACGTTTACGCGCTATATATCCTAATATATCTTTGCGCGATACTAGCGGTTAGCTACTTTTTGATATAGGGGGCGTGAGATGGAAATTTTACAGACTATACTTTTGATGATATTTCAAGTAGTCGTCATCGTCTTGGTTGCGCCCTTGTTTGACGGTATGGCTAGGAAACTAAGAGCCAAACTGCAATCAAAACAAGGCAGCGATTTCTTCCAGACGTATCGCGACATCATAAAGCTATTTAGACGCGGTAGAACCGTGCCCGCATGCTCTCACTGGGTATTTAGGCAGGCTCCGTTTTTCTTGTTTGCTACTTCGGCGGCGATACTAGCGGCTATTCCTATTACTTATAGTAAAAGCACGATTTTTGGAGCATATTCCGATATATTCGTGATTCTTTACCTAGGCGCGCTACTTCGCTTTGTTTTCGGCGCTGCTTCTATGGATAGCGGCAACCCGTTTGCGGCAACGGGCGGCGGTAGAGAGCAGATGCTAGCCGTCTACGTAGAGCCCGTGATGATAATGTGCCTAATCGTCGTTATGCTTGCAGCCGGAACGTCAAATTTAGTAGAAATCCAATCAATGGTAAAAAGCGGCCAGATCGGATATCAGATCCCAAGCTTTGCGGTCGCTTCGATAGCGTTTTTGTGGTGCATATACGTTGAAACGGGCAGAAAGCCTTTTGACCTAGCAGAAGCCGAGCAAGAGTTGCAAGAAGGCTTGCTAGGCGAATACGCGGGCTCTGATTTAGGCCTAGTTCAAGCTTCGCTTATCTTAAAACAATTTGCGATGATCGGACTTTTCCTCGCGATTTTCGAGCCGTGGAATTTTAGCAATCCTTTCCTAGCCGTTATAATTTTCGTTTTAAAGGCGGGAGTGTTTTACGTAGCGGCCGTGTTTATAGACAACTTCGGACCGAGGTTTAGAATGACTTCGTCCTTGCGTAAAAACGCGGTAGCCGCTCTAGCCATATCTTTCGTGGCTTTGACGCTTTACGTCGTGGGGGTGTGAGATGAATGCAGATATGACTATGTTAGACGCATTAGCTATCGGCATGATAGTAACGTCTTTGGCGGTATTTGGGTTACGTAACCTAAAGCTATCCGTCATCGTTTATGCGATAGAGACGCTACTTTTAGTCGGTATATTTTCTATGTTGGCGTCTAAATTTAACGCGTCGCAGCTATCCATGTGGGCGGTAGTGGCGTTTTTTACGAAGGTTTTATTCGTACCGGCGATCTTGCTTTGGTTGATTAAAAAGCTTAACGTCGTTAGCGAGGATGAGCCGGTGGGCGGCTTTTTCGTAAGCCCTGTTATAGCGATGGGATTTTCTCTAGCTTTAGCGATGAGTATCAACCCGATATTTCTTCAATTTTCGCTAATCCAAGAAAAAATAATGCTACTAGCGGCGGTTTGCGTGTTTATGATGGGAGTTTTTGGCTTTATGCTTAGAAACTCTTTTATCAAGCAAATTTTAGCCTACTGCCTTTTTGAAAACGGCATACATCTAAGCCTAGCGCTCATGGCTTACAACTCAAACGAGCTTGTCGAGCTTGGTATCTTAACGGACGCGATTTTCGCCGTTATCATCATGAGCGTTCTTGCGATTAGATTTTATAAAGCATACGGCAGCCTTGATACGTCTAAGGCTACGAATTTAAGGGGATAGAGATGGATAGTTTAACTTTGATATTAATTTTACCGCTTCTTGGAGCGATACTGCTATTTTTCTCTCCGAAAAATTACGCGACTTTGAGTTTGCTTCACGTAGCAGTTAGCGCCGTTACGTCTTTGGCGTTGCTATTTAACGTAAGCAAGGTTTTAATGGGCGGTACTTTTTACGCGCATGATAAATTTTTGTTTTTAGACAGCCTTGGCTGCGTGTTTTTAGTGCTTATCGCGGTTACGGGATTTTTGGTAAATTTGTACGCGACTCACTATATGAAATGGGAGCTCGAAGAGGGCCATATAAATTTAGACGCGCTCAAAAAATACTACGCGCTTAGCCACGTATTTATCTTTACGATGACTTTAAGCGTCGTCTGTAACAACGTCGCGTTTATGTGGGCTGCGATCGAGGCTACTACGCTTTCATCGGTGTTCCTAGTCGCGATCCTAAAAGATCAAAAATCAACCGAGAGCGGCTATAAATACATAGTCCTTTGCTCTATCGGCCTAGCGTTCGCGCTTTATGCGACCGTGCTTCTTTACTCTGCGACCTTTGCGGAGATAAAAGACGGCGAAACTGCGATGCTATGGACCGGCATAATGGCAAACGCTAAAAATTTGAGCCCTGACGTCGCAAAGCTAATATTCGTCTTTGCACTTATCGGTTTTGGTACGAAAGCCGGCCTTGCTCCTACGCATACTTGGCTTCCGGACGTTCACGCCCAAGGCCCTGCGCCGATTTCGGCTCTGCTTTCAGGCGTTTTGCTAAAGTGCGCGATGCTAGCTCTTTTTAGATATTACGCTATCGCGGCTCAAGCTACGGGCATGGAGTTCGTTCAAAGCGTGATGATAATCTCAGGCCTTATTACTCTATTCGTCGGAGGTATATTCCTCGTTAGACAACACGACGTAAAAAGGATGTTTGCCTACCACTCTATCGTGCATATGGGCGTTATCGCCTTTGCATTGGGAGTGGGCGGACCTTTGGGGCTATTTGCGGCGATTTTCCACTGCTTAGCTCACAGCTTTACAAAAGCTCTTGCGTTTTGCTCAACCGGCAACATCGCTAGAATTTACGGCCACAAAGATATGACTAAAATGGGCGGCATGGTCAAGATAGCTCCGATAACTACGATGATGTTCGGCGCAGCGGTTTGTTCGCTAGTAGGCGTTCCTGCGTTTGCAATATTCGTCAGCGAATATAACGTATTCGTCGGCGCTATAAACAGCGGTCAATATTTTAGCACCGCGCTATTTGCGATAGCTCTTGCGATCATCTTTATCGCGGACTTCTCGCACTTTAACATGGCGAGTTTCGGCGAGCCTAAAGCCGCGGTCGTTCACAATAAAGAGATGAGCATAGTAGAAAATTTACCGCTTATCCTGCTTTGCGCGCTAATCATAATATTTGGCGTTTGGCACGTAGAAAACTTTTACGCTCTAGTCAATGAGGGCGTCAAAATAATGATGGGAGTTTGAAGATGAGAGGCGATAAATTTGTAGAAATTTTAAAAACGAAGGTAAAGGTTTTAGAAGTAACCCGCCAAGCCGACGACCAAATCACGGTTCTAGTTGATAGAAACGACCTTCCGCTTGCGGTTAAGACCCTTTACTATGATATCGGCGGCTTTTTGAGCACGATGATACCAAACGACGAGAGAACGATAAACGGCTGTTTTGCGCTTTACTACGCGATATCTATGGAAGGCAGCAAGATGACCGAGGCGGATGATTTCGCCGCAGAGGATAAGTGCTTTATCACCGTTAAAACGCTGATCCCCGGCGTCGATCCGACGTTTCCGTCCGTTACTCCGCTAGTTCCTGCTTGCGTGTGGTACGAGAGGGAGGCTTTTGATATGTTCGGCTTAGTCGCCGAAGGCTTGCCTGATAAACGCCGCCTAGTTTTAGCGGACGATTGGCCAGACGGTCTTCATCCGCTTAGAAAAGACGCGATGGACTACCGCTATAGACCAGACCCCGTCGCTCATCAAGACGAGCCTGACGCCGAGTTTTTATTTCCTAGCGGCGATAGCGTAGTGGACGTACCGCTTGGACCTTTACACGTCACATCTGACGAGCCTGGACACTTTAGGCTATTTTGCGACGGCGACGAGATTATAGATGCAGACTACCGCCTATTTTATCAGCACCGCGGTATGGAAAAGCTGGCCGAAAACCGTATGAACTACGATCAGATGGGTTACCTTGCAGAGCGCGTCTGCGGAATTTGCGGTTACGCTCACGCGATTGCGTGTATAGAAGCGGCGGAAAGGGCTATAAAGCTTGAAATCCCGTTAAGAGCGCAAGCTATCCGCGTGATTTGCCTTGAGATCGAGCGCCTTCACAGCCATCTTTTAAATATCGGTCTAGCTTGCGAGGTAACGGGTAACTATAACGCCTTCATGCATATTTTTAGGGTGCGCGAGTACTCCATGGAGCTAGCCCAACTCGTAACCGGCGGCCGCAAAACCTACGGTAACGTCATCATGGGCGGACTTCGCCGAGATATGACCGACAACGAAATTAGGCAGGGTATTGCTATCATAAACAAACTCGACGTTCAGATTACTGAAATTTGGGACGCCGTGATGGAGGATAAACGCCAACTAGGACGCTGGAAAGGCGTAGGCGTGCTTGATAAACAAGTAGCTCGCGACTTTAGCCCGGTCGGTCCAAATATGCGCGGTTCCGGCTTTAAGCGCGACAACCGTTACGACCACCCTTACGACTTCTTTAAGCATATCGAATTTGAAGTCGCGGTCGAGCACGGCGGAGACGTATTTAGTCGCGAAGTCGTGAGATACAAGGAACTAAAACAGTCTATCCATATCATCAGACAGTGCTTTGAGCTAATGCCTCAAACGCCGATCATGATAGATCCTGTGACGATGATCAAGCCTGAAAATTTCGCGCTCGGATACGACGAAGCTCCTCGTGGAGAAAACGTCCACTGGATCATGCAAGGCAGCGCGCAGAAGGTTTTCCGCTGGAGATGCCGCGCGGCTACGTATAACAACTGGCCGAGCCTCCGCTATCAGTTCCGCGGAAATAATATATCGGACGCGGCGCTAATCGTCTGCTCGCTCGACCCGTGCTATTCATGCACCGAGCGCGTTACGGTCGTAGACGTAAATACTAAAAAGAGTAAAATTTTAACCGAAAAAGACCTTAAGAGATTTTGCCAAACCGGCAAGATTAGCAAAAAGGATTTAAGATGATGAAGTTATTTGACATAACCGAAAAATACGGAAAGGCGACCTACGCCTATCCGTTTGAGCCCTACAAAGTGCCCGACAATTTCCGCGGGCAGCCGTTTTATACCTACGAGCTTTGCGTAGGTTGCGCGGCGTGCGGCGTAGCGTGCCCTAGCAACGCCATAGAGCTAAAGATGAACGAAAAGCAAGATAAGCTCGTGTGGCAGTTTGATTGCGGACGTTGTATATTTTGCGGACGCTGCGACGAGGTTTGCCCGACTGGCGGCGTGCGCCTAAGCCAGGGTTTCGAGCTTGCGGTTAAATTTGACAAAAGCGCGCTAATCCAACGCGGCGAGCTAGAAATGCAAAAGTGCAAATGCTGCGGCAAGCCGTATACGCCGGTTCGTCTCATCAACTATACTTTTTCAAAGCTTAGTACGGCAAATTTACTCCCGGGTAGGCTAGAGGAAGCTAAAAACTATCTCTATATCTGCCCTGAGTGCAAAAAAGCGCAATCTGTCGAGCGCTTAACTAAAGACGTAGAGGAGGGGATAAAATGAGCCTTTATCAAGTTCCCGAAAACATAAAAACGGCAAACGACCTAACCGCAAAGCTAGAGCATTTAAAAAATATCAAACGAAGCTTTAGCGTTTACCGCATCGACTGCGGAAGTTGCAACGGCTGCGAGATCGAGATCTTCGCCGCCATCACGCCGATGTGGGACCCTGAGCGCTTCGGCTTTAAGCTCGTAGCCAACCCTCGCCACGCAGATATCCTAGTCTGCAGCGGCCCGGTTACGCGCCAGATGTACTATCCGCTACTTCGCGCTTACGAAGCGGCTCCAGATCCAAAGATCGTGGTAGCGTTTGGCGCATGCGGTAGCACGGGCGGTATCTTTTACGACGCTTATAGCGTTTGGGGCGGTATAGATAAGATTATCCCCGTAGACGTCTATATCCCGGGCTGTCCTCCGCATCCGGCTAGCGTCATATACGGCCTTGGTATGGCTCTTGGCATCATAGATCAAAAGCTACAAAAAAGAAGCTTCGAACAAGACGACTGCAAAGCTCCGGCCGTTGCGGAGTCTATCATGGGCAATATCCTTTTCGAGCGAGATTTGGAAGCCGAGTCAAAGAGGCTAATGAGCTATATATTCGGCAGGACGCTGTTTGCTAAGTATATGGACGCAGCTAAAACATCGCCCGATATCCACGACGTAGCGGCCACTAAAAAAGCAATGCTAGAGGCTATCCATAAAGAAGAAGACCCTAGATACGCCGAGTGTATGGGGCTGCTTTACAACGACGTCTATCTAAAATACGCCAAAGCAAAACGCGATACGCAAAACGCCATCGACGTTAAAAAAGAAATTTGGGATAAACGATGATAAGAGTCTATAAACTCGCCCGCCGCCACATGGACGAAAACGAAAAGATGCCAAAAGAGCTAAAAGATATCAAGCTATTTTCCGTCTGCGTCGGACACGGCGTGGGGACGGTGGACTTTAGCGAAAAATCGCTCGAAATACCCGACGAGGAGTTTGAGCGTATCGTAGCTAGCGGCGGCGAATACGTCAAATTTAAGCTGGGAAATTTAAGCAAGTATTTTGAAGTGGAGATATTTAGGGAGCATGCGGTTAAGCTCATCCCCGAGCTTTGCGAATGCGAGCTAAAAAAAGAGCTTGAAAATCTGCGCGAGGGATATCTGGTGCTTAGGAAGGACTTTTGATGAAAATTAGCTCAAATTCGGCAAACGCTTACGGATTAAATTTAGCGCGCGGAGGGCTTTTGGGATGAAAAAGGCGCTTCTTTGCATCGGCAATCCCATGCGCGGCGACGACGACGTAGGCAACGAAACAGGGCGGATCGTCAAGGCAAATTTGAAAGATTGGCGGGTATTTTACGGACAGGACGTGCCTGAAAACGAGTTTGGCGCGCTTAGAGAATTTGCGCCTGACATCATCGTCGTGGTAGACGCGATGAGCGGGTTTAAAGACGGCGCGATCGAGTTTTTTGATCTAAGCAACGAGCGCGACTATATCTACTCGACGCACAACCTACCCACGCCCGTACTTTTAAGCTACCTGCGTAAAATTTGCCCCAAAACGCTGTTTTTGGGCATTAGCGTTTTGCTTGAAAACGTGCTTGATTTTAAAGAGGGCTTAAGCGAAAATGCGAAAAAAAGCGCGCAAAAAGCCTTTGAACGTATCTTGGAGATAGATAAAAATTTAAATTAGGAGGAGAAGATGTTAAATCCTGCAGAAACCGCGCAAGCGGTGTCAAATTCGATGGAGCACAAGGCGCATACTCCGTTAGTAAGCATTATTTTTCTAGCTATCATGGCGGGCGCGGCGATCGCGATGGGCGATATTTTTTGGGCGCACTCGACCGTGGGCATGGCTGAAAAGCAGTCTATAGGACTAGCAAATTTCATCGGCGGCATCACCTTTAGCTGCGGTCTCATGATGGTCGTTTTCTACGGCGGACATTTATTTACGAGCTCGGTTTTAAGCGGCGTTAGCGCGTATGAAGGCAAGCTAAATTTAGGCAAAACCATTAACTACTGGGCGATCGTTTGGGTTTTTAACTTCGTCGGCGGCGCGCTAATTGCTTATATGTATTATTACTCGGGCTTACCGCTAAAATACGACGGCTATATCTTGCAGCACTTCGTACCGGCCGGTATCGGCAAGATTACGGCGCCGTTTCACGAGCTGTTTATCCGCGGTATCTTTTGTAACGTGTTTGTCTGTATGTCTATTTGGACTGCGACCAGCGAGAGCAACCTTGCGGGTAAATTCTTTGCGATCATGTGGATGATCGGCGCGTTTGTCGCATGCTCTATGGAGCACTGCGTGGCAAATATGTTCATCATCACCGAAGCTATCATCTCTAAAGCTCACTATATAGCAGCAAGCGGCGGCGACGTCAATGCAGCAGCAGCGTTGCTCCACACTACGGCCGATAAGCTAGATGTGCTAAATTGGGGTAACTTCATAGGTAAAAACCTAGTTCCGGTTACGCTAGGCAATATCTGCGGCGGTCTTTTCTTTGTGGGACTGGTTGGATTTATGGCGAATAAATTCGACATGAAAAAGAAGTAATTCCCCATAAATGAACGGATTTTAAAAGTAGTTTTTGATTAAGGCGCTCGGTCACATACTACATGTATGCTCCCGTCACGCCTAATCAAAAACTATTTAAACTACGCCTATTCTGTCTTGAATATTTATTACATAGCTTACTAAATTTACAAATTTAACTACATTAAATTTAAAAACTCAAATTTAGCGTTTTTGCCGTGCGGTTTTTGGTATGTAAATTTAAATTTTAGTTCGTATAGCTTTGCAGCTTTTCATAATCCACTATCAAAAATTCATGCGGCGTTATGCGTCTGATGATGTCGTCTTTGATTAGTTCGTTAAAGGCCGTGCTTGCGCTTTGGCGTTTGAGTCCGACGAAGCTTGAGAGCACCTTTAGCGAAAAGGGTAAAAAGACGTAGTGGTAGCCGTTTTGCGTCAAATTTTGCTCGGCGGCGAGCTCGATGAGAAAGTTTGCTATGCGCCCCTTTGCGCTTTCAAAGAGTATCGATTTTATGATCTGGCGCTGCAGCAAGGAGATGTTTACGAGCGTATCGGCGTATGCTTTGGCAAATCTCTCGTTTTTTAGCAGCTCGCCCATATCGCTCGCGTCGATCGAGTAGATCTCGCTGTCCTCCAGGATCTCCAGCACGCACACGTCGTCCACGATCGAGATGTTGTCTTTTTGTAGATGATAGACGATAAACTCCTCGCCGTCCTCGAAAAACGAGAGCTTGCCCGAGCCGCTTTTAAGTATCACGACTTTGATGGATTCGGCGTAGATCGTAGCGCCTTTGGCCAGAAACTCGCGGTTAAATTTAGCAAGCTCGTTTTGATCCAAAACGTCTAAAATATCGGTCTCGAGTAGGCCTAGTCGTGATTTTTTCAAGTTTATCGTTTCTTATGATTATTATTTGGCGATTATTTTATCTTAAATATTTTTAAAGTGTATTAAATTTTGATCAAGCTTTGGGTGATTACTCTGCTGGTTTTGCATATTTGCGCCGCGGTAAAAAGCGAGCTGTAAAATTTGGGCGGCAAATTTAGCCCGTTCTGAGGCTAAATTTTATAAAATAGCTCAAAATTTAAGGACGAAAAATGTTTAACGGACTGATTAGGGAGATCGCGCAGGTTGCGAGCTATTCGCAAAATACTCTGCGACTAAAAGCCGCATACCGCCCAAATTTAGGCGATAGCGTCGCGGTAAACGGCGCTTGTCTTAGCGTGACGCAGCTGCACGCAGACGGCTTTAGCGTGGAGCTTAGCGCCGAGACTAGAGCGCACATCGCGACGGAAAATCTGCGCGGACGCGTGCATATTGAGCCAGCGATGCGGTTAGCTGACCGCGTGGACGGGCACCTACTACAAGGCCACGTAGACGCTATCGGCGAGGTCGCGCGTATCGAGCGGCGCGAAAACGGGGTCGATTTTTATATAAATTTGCCCTCTGGCGTCATGCCTTTGATGGCGAACAAAGGCAGCATCGCGGTCGAGGGCGTGAGCCTCACGATCAACGAAGTTTTGCCCGCAGGCGTGCGCCTCACGATCATCCCGATCACGTTTCGCGAGAGCTTGTTTGGTGAGTTTGAGCCGGGACGCCGCGTAAACGTGGAGAGCGACCTGCTCGCGCGCTACGTAGCTAGGCAGCTGGAGTTTGGCCGCGGTGCCAAAAATGACGGAAAAAGCGAGATCAGCTGGGACGAGTCGCAGCATATCGCGAGTCTTTATTAGGCCTGATGGGTTAAATTTAGCGAAAATGAAGCGGGAAATTTTAGACGTAGTTTTTGAAAGCGAGCGCTTGAAGCTTGGCTTTACGACGCGGTTTGGCGGCGTGAGCGAAGGCGCGTACGAGGGGCTAAATTTGGGTGATCACGTCGGCGACCTGCCCGCAAACGTAGCTAAAAATCGCGAAATTTTAGCCGCTGCGCTTGGTATTACGTCTCGCAATCTAAAA
This sequence comes from Campylobacter showae, assembly GCF_900699785.1. Classification (NCBI taxonomy): domain Bacteria; kingdom Pseudomonadati; phylum Campylobacterota; class Epsilonproteobacteria; order Campylobacterales; family Campylobacteraceae; genus Campylobacter; species Campylobacter showae. The sequence goes on along the minus strand of NZ_LR535679.1, from coordinate 648,993 downwards.
TTTATGCGTCAAATTCACTCAAATCGCGTGGAAATTTTGCGAGATTTAGGGGATGAGCTGCCGTCTTGCGACGGCGTGATAACGGCGCTTAGAGGCGTTACGCTTTGCATTTTGGTCGCCGACTGTTCGCCCGTTTTGATCGCGGACGAGAGGCGGGGCGTGGTTGCCGTCGTGCATGCGGGCAGAGCGGGCGTAACGGGTAAAATTTGCACGAATGCACTCAGTCTGATGAAAAGCGAGTTTGGCTGCGAGGCGAGCGATCTGCGCGTATTCGTCGGCGCAAATATCAAGGCGCGAAACTACGAGGTGGGAGAGCTTGATCTTGGCGAGTTTAACCGCTATAAAAAAGATGGCAAATTTGACATGGAGACGGCCTTGCGGGACGAATTTGCCGCGCTTGGCGTAGGGCGAGCGGAGTTTGATCCGCGCTGTACGTTTGAAATGCAAGAGTTGTTTTCATATCGCAGAGATGGCGTCACGGGGCGATTTTGCGGTTTTGCGATGAATAAAATCTTGCCAAAATAGCCGTACGGGCTCTAAATTTGGGCGCCGACGAGAGTGAGGCTCGGCAAGTTTAGTTAAAATTTCATTTATGTTTATCAAAAAGGGCTAAAATTTAAACTGATACCTCATAAAAAGGAGCCCAAATGAGAAAAATTTTACTTTGTTTGATTGTTGCGGCGAGCATGCTTTTTGCGGCGCAAACAAGATCCTCAAACGAGATGACCGGTGCCCCTGCGAGCGCGCCTGCAAATTCGGTAAATAAGCAGTTTGAAGACGCGTTAGCGATGTACCGAGTCTCGGATTTTAGCGAGGCGGCGAGACTGTTTAATCTAGCGTGCGAGGGCGGACACGCGCGTGCCTGCTACGATATAGGCGCGATGATCGCTAGTGGCAAGGTCGCGGCGAAGCAGCCCGGGACGGCGGCTAGATTTTACGAGCGAGCGTGCAAAATGGGCGACAAGCTGGGCTGCTACGCGCTAGCGTACGCGTGCCAGACGGGTGCCGGCATAGCAAAAGATGAAGCTCGGGCGTACGAGCTCTATAAAAACACATGCGAGCTTGGGCTAGCTAAAGGCTGCAACGAGGCGGGCTTTATGAGCGAGCGCGGTATGGGCGTAAACGCGGACGTCAAAGCCGCGGTTAAATTTTACGAAAAAGCGTGCAAGATGGGGCTAGAGGTCGGCTGCGAAAACGCTAAAATCTTAAAGCGTTAAGCCGGGGGCTGGAGCCTTAAATTTAACTCGGTCGCGCGTTTTGCGCTTTGCAAGGTGCGCGCCGAGTTTAAATTTGAGCCAAAATTTCACTAAAAATCGAGAAAAATGCCATACGAAAATTTTAAATCAAAAAATCCTCTCGCGGCAAAAATCGCCGCAAATGCGAGAAAATTTGACGTCCAGACGCTACAAAACGAAGATCTTGTAAATTTGCTTTTAAACGAGAAAAAGATCGAAATCTCGGGCGAGCAAAAAGAGGCCGCCAGGCGCGTATTTACGGGGCTAATAAAGATAGAAGAGAGCGTGCAACTAAGCGGATAGTCGGCTAAATTTGACGCCCCGCTAAATCTACAAAAATAAAACCAAGCATCACTCAAACTACCGCTTCTCCAATAAAACCGAAATATCTAGTTTTTATCAAATTTGATGTAAAATGACGGCGTGACATCGCAATGAAAATAAGCCGAAAAACATAAATTTAAAATCAAAAATCCAAAGCAAAGGAGAAAATATGCTGTTACTTAAAAATGCCGATCTATACGCGCCAGAACACGTCGGCAAGAGCGACATTTTGCTCGGCGGAGGTAAAATTTTAGCCGTTTCCAAGAGGCTTGATTTTCGTATTGAGGGACTTGAGGTTTACGATCTAGAGGGTAAAATTTTAGCGCCTGGGCTCATCGATCAGCACGTGCACATCACGGGTGGCGGCGGCGAGGCGGGCTATCACTCTCGAACGCCCGAAATAACGCTATCTGGGATCATCCGCTACGGCACGACGACGGTCGTGGGGACGCTGGGTACGGATGGGTGCACGAGGAGCCTCGAAAATCTCTACTCAAAGGCCAAAGCGCTTGAATACGAGGGCATTTCGACCTTCATCCACACAGGCTCTTATGCGCTGCCTAGCGTCACATTTACTGGCTCCGTCACGCGCGATCTGGTGCTCATCGACAAGGTCATCGGCTGTAAGATCGCGATGAGCGACAACCGCGGCAGCTACCCGACCGCGCAGGAGCTAATTAGGACCCTGACGCAGATACGCATCGGCGGCATGATCTCGAAAAAAGGCGGCGTGCTGCATATGCACATGGGCGGGCTCGCGGATAAATTTGACCTGATTTTTGGCGTGATCAAGGACTATTCGTTCCCGGTTAATTACTTTTCGCCGACGCACTGCGCGCGGACAAAGGAGCTTTTTGACGAGGCGATCAAATTTCAAAAAATGGGCGGCTATATCGACATCACGAGCGGCGGAAGCCAGTTTATGCCGCTTCACGAAGCTATCGAGTACGGGCTAGCTAACGGGCTAAATTTAGAGCGCCTAACGATGAGCTCGGACGGCAACGGCAGCGTGCCTAGATTTGACGAGAACGGCGCGCTAGTGGGCTACGGCTGCGCTTCGTGCGAGACGAATTTAGAGGTCTTGCAAGCCTGCGTGAAAAATAAAATCCTAACCATCCCGCAAGCGCTAAGCATGATGGGTAAAAACGTCGCAAAATACCTAAATTTAAGCGGTAAAGGCGAGATAAAGGTAGGTTTTGACGCCGATTTTGCGGTATTTGACGAAGCACTAAACCTAGATAGCGTGATCGCGAAAGGGGAGTTTTGCGTGAAAGAGGGCAAGCTCGTGAAAAAGGGATTTTTTGAGTGAAATTTCGCCGCTTTATTAAATTTGGCGAGTTTAAATTTGACGTATGATCTTGCTCGCACCGCTTGCGAGCATCTCATCTTTGCAGCGCAAAATTTAACCGCGCCTAGGCTTGGATTATATTAAATTTAGCTTTAATTTAGCTATTTTTAAATATAATCCAAGCTTCAATTCACACACACCAGTCCTAAAATTTGGTTGCGTTTGTTAAAAGCAAATGTTAATGGGTGTGGAGGAGAAACCTAAATTTCGGGGAAACCCACAAGGAGAAAACTCATGGTAACAATGAGAGATTTACTGGAGTGCGGCGTTCATTTCGGACACCAAACACGCAGATGGAATCCGAAGATGAAAAAATTCATTTTCGGCGAGAGAAAAGGTATCTATATCATAGATCTACAAAAAACTATCCGCTACTTCCGCTACACTTATAACGTCGTTCGCGACGCAGCTGCAGAGGGTAAGACTATACTTTTCGTAGGTACTAAAAAGCAAGCCGGCGCAACCCTAAAAGAGTATGCCGAAAAATGCGGCATGCCGTACGTAAATCACCGCTGGCTAGGCGGCATGATGACGAACTTCGGCACTATCCGTCAATCTATCCGCAAGCTCGAAGTAATCGAGGCTATGGAAGAAGACGGCTCTATAAATTTATTAACTAAAAAAGAAGCTCTAATGCTTCGCCGCAAAAAAGAGAAGCTTCTAGCGTCTCTAGGCGGTATCAGAAACCTAAAAACCGTGCCTGATATGATTTTCGTCATCGACACCGTAAAAGAAAAAATCGCCGTACAAGAGGCTAACCGCCTAAAAATCCCTGTCGTAGCTCCGATCGACACAAACTGCGATCCTGACGTTATCGACTTCCCGATCCCTGGCAACGACGACGCGATCCGCTCGGTTCAGCTTTTCTGCCAAGAGATGGCTGAGGCTATCATCGAGGGACGCTCTCAGCTTGAAAAAGACGGCGGTGAGCTAGAAGAAGGCAAAGAGGCCGTAAGTCAAGCCGAAAAAGACGCAGTCGTAAACGAAGCTGTTAACGAAGACTTCTCAGAGGACTTCAGCGAGGACGAAGAGTAATGGAAATCAGCGCACAAATGGTAAAAGAGCTCCGCGAATCAACCGGAGCCGGAATGATGGACTGCAAAAAGGCGCTAGCCGAGGCTAACGGCGATATGGAAAAAGCCGTCGATATCCTGCGCGAAAAGGGTCTAGGTCAAGCTGCTAAAAAGGCTGACCGCCTAGCTAGCGAGGGTCTTGTGAGCGTTGTTGTTTGCGATCACTGCAAAACCGCAACCATCAGCGAGATAAACTCTGAGACCGACTTCGTCGCTAAAAACGCTCAGTTTCAAAATTTGACCAAAGACACTACGGTGCACATCCAAACAAATTTGATAAAAGACGTCGAGAGTCTAAACGCAAGCGTTATCAACGGCGTTAAATTTGAGGATTATTTCAAAAGCCAGATCGCTACTATCGGCGAAAATTTGGTCGTTCGCCGCTTTGAGACTATAAAAGCGGACGACAAAGGCGTAGTAAACGGCTACGTACACTCAAACGGCCGCGTAGGCGTACTAATCGGCCTAGCTTGCCAAAGCGCAGAAATCGCAAACAAAGCGGCTGAATTTGCAAGAAATTTGTGCATGCACGCAGCTGCTATGAAACCAAGCGTTATAAGCTATAAAGACCTTGACAAAGAGTTTGTCGAGAAGGAATTTATCGCGCTTCGCGCCGAACTTGAAAAAGATAATGAAGAGCTAAAACGCCTAGGTAAACCGCTTCATCACATACCTGAGTATGCTAGCCGCTGCCAGATAGGCGATGCAGAGCTTGCAAAAGCTACAAAAGCAATCGAAGAAGAGCTAAAAGCCGAGGGCAAACCTGAGAAAATTTGGGATAAGATCATCCCTGGCAAGATCGAGAGATTTTACGCGGACAACACCGTTTTAGATCAGCGCCTTACGCTACTTGGACAGTTTTACGTAATGGACGATAAAAAAACTATCGAGCAAGTCGTTGAAGAAAAAAGCAAAGAGCTAGGCGGCAAGATCGAAGTAGTAAAATACGTTCGCTTCGAGCTTGGCGAAGGCCTAGAGAAGAAAAACGAGGACTTTGCGGCCGAGGTTGCGGCGCAAATAGGCTAAAATTTAATGGAAATCTTAAAGGGCGTAAATCTAGGCTTTGCGTATGATTATACGCTCTTTGAGGATGTAAATTTAAGCGTAAATGCCGGCGGCAGCTGCGCCATAACGGGCGTCAGCGGCTGCGGCAAATCAACTATACTCCATATACTTTCCACTCTTTTGCGACCCAAAAACGGCGAAGTTATCTACGGCGGTAAGTCGCTTTACGATCTAACGGCAAATGAGCTTTTGCGTATCCGCAGATTTGATTTCGGTATCATTTTTCAGGCGCACTATCTTTTTAAAGGCTTTAGCGCGCACGAAAATATCGAGTTGGCCTCCGTTTTATCCGCGCAAAAAATCGACGATGAAATTTTGGCAAATTTAAAGATAGACGGCGTAATGAATCAAAAAGTAGGCGAGCTAAGCGGCGGGCAGCAGCAGCGCGTCTCTATCGCTAGAGTGCTTTGTAAAAAGCCGCGCGTGATATTTGCCGACGAGCCGACGGGAAATCTAGACAAGCAGACCGCAAACGAAGTGATGCAAACGCTATTTAACTATATCAAAGCAAATGATGCGGCGCTGGTTTTGGTCACTCACGACAACGAGCTTGCGCAAAGATGCGACGAGGTTTACCGCCTCGAAGACAAAAAATTCTCTTTAATTTCTCCTGAAGCTATTTAAATATTTTTATAGGCGGCGAGTTTTCAAATTTGCCATTTAAAATTTGTGCGCCAAATTTACGAGCTATTTTTTAAGTCAAATTTATCTTAAGACGCTTTGGATTCGCAAGGCGTAGCGACTTGTTAAATTTGCCGCGGCAGGCCTAGTTTTGACTTCGGTAGCCAACAAAAACGAACGGCTATATCTTATCGTCCCGCAAAACTAAAATTTAACCCAAAAACAAAAATTCAAGGCGGTCGATAAAATTAAACGGTCCGAATTGTAAATGGGTAACTGCGTGCACAAATTTAGCGCTCAAAGCAGCATTTACCGTGCTCGGCAGCGCCAAAATTTCGGCACGTTTTCATTCAGCTTTCAAATTTACCGAATTTTCAAGGATTTAACCCTAAAATAACGGCATTTAAATTTAAAACGAAAGAGTCAGGTGGAACTAGTCGAGTTTTTCGCGCCCGAGCGCGTCATCACCTTTATGCTACTGTTTGCGCGTATCGGCGGGCTGATGCTATTTTTCCCATTTTACGGACACGAGCAGATCCCTATGAGCGTCAAGACCGCGTTTTCGTTTTTACTCACGCTATTTTTGTTTCCGCTTGCTAGCATTAAAAACGGCGAAATTTACTATCTAGCCGTCGAGATCGTGAGCGAGGCGGCGCTGGGTGTTTGCGCAGGGCTGCTACTTCACATCGTTTTTGCTAGTTTGCAGTTAGCGGGCGAGCAGATATCGATGATCATGGGTTTTTCAATGGCTTCGGTGCTTGATCCGCAGACCGGCCTTAGCTCGCCCGTGATCTCAAATATCATAAATTTTCTCGCGCTCATGACCTTTTTGGCCTTCGACGGGCACCATTTGATCTTGCTTTTTATCTCAAATTCCCTCACGCACGTGCCGCTGGGCGGCTTTTATCCGAGTCCCGATATCGTGCAGTACGCCTCAAAGTCCATGATAAATTTGTTTACCTTCGGATTTATCATTTCATTCCCGATTTTGGCGCTTTCGCTGCTTTCTGATTTGATTTTTGGCATGCTGATGAAGACGATGCCGCAGTTTAACCTGCTAGTCGTGGGCTATCCGATCAAGATCACAATCGGCTTTGCTGTGCTGATTGCGATACTAGCGGGCATGATGGAGCTTTTTAGGCAGCTGGTGCTTCGCGTTATCAACGACCTTCCGTCGCTATTTTTCTAAAACTAAGCTTGAAGTAATGGAAAATGTTTTAAAATACGTTTTTTAGGTATAAAAAGGAGAATTCGTGAAAATCGTTCTTGTAAACGCCAATCCCGCGGTATCGCGCTTGGCGACGCTGGCTCTTAGCAAAATGGGTTACGAATACGTCGAGATCGGCGACGCTAGCGAGCTTAGCGGAGTTTTTGACGTGCTTATCATCGACAGCGATATCGACGCAAAAGAGATGAACCTAAAAGAATTCGCAAATAAAATTTTATACCTTTCCTCTAAAAATTCTCCGACCTTTGAAAATGCCGACAGGATACTGCCAAAGCCGTTTTTGCCGACGGAATTTATCACTATCGTGGAGGATCTGGCGAGTAAAACAAAGAGCGCCGAGCCTGCTGCGGCAAGAGACGAAACCGCCGAGGCCTTGGTCAAAGGGTTTGAGTTTATAGACGATCCGGCTGAAGACGTCTTTGAAGACGAGATCATGGAACTGGATCCGGGCGAGCTTAGGCTAGACGACGAGCTTGACGATATTTCGCAAGCGGCATCAGGCAAAGATAGCGCCTTTGACGAGCTAAACGAGATCGTAAAAGCTATCGACGATATGGACGAGCTAAGCGAAAAACTCGGAGACGAAGAGCTAGATTTGGACGGTGTGGACGATGAGGCTATGGAATTTGACGAGTTTGAAATAGCCGCAAAAGACGATAAATTTGACGATCTTTCTGCGGATTTGGATGCGCCGGATGAGCTTATGGATATAAAATTTGAGACGGCGGACGAACCTGAACTCGGCGCAACGGAGTTTGTCGCCGCGGACGGCGAAGAGGAGCTCGAAGAGGCTCAAGATAAATTTGAGCTTGACTTTGACGGCAGTATCGAGGATATCAAGCATCAAATCGATGAAATAGACAAGATGGACGAGCTATCTGAAAATTTGGATGCGAGCAACGAGCCTTTGGAGGCTAAATTTGAAACGGCGGACGAGCTTGATATAGCCGAGTTTTCCGATATGGATAGCGCGGACGAGCCTGAAGTTCCGCAAAGCCTTGAACAAAAGGAAAATGACGATAAGTTTACGATAGAAGAAGCCAAAGAGCAAGATGATATCTTTGCCGACGTAGATATGAAATTTGACGAGTCCGACGAGCAAATGGTACAGGTCAAAAATAGCGCCTTAGGCGATGAGTTTTTGCCGGGCGACACAGAAGCGGCCGGCGAGACGGAGCTGGCGGAGTTTGCGACTGAGGAAAATTTGGCGCAAGATGTTTTAGACGGCGAGCTTGCGGAGGATATTTTTGCTGCGGATGAGCAGCAAGACGAGGCGGAAGCGGGCTTGGAGCAAGACGTGCAAGAAATCATCGAATCTGACGACATACAAAACGAGCCTGAAATAGTGCAGGAACTCCATCCGAGCGAGTACGGCGATATCGAGCAAATCAGCGAAAAAGATATGGCCATGGCGCTTAACGAAAGCGGATTTGATGGCGGCGAAGCGGCAAATTTGAGCTCGCAAAAAGCTCAAACGACGTCAAAGATAAACGAGCTAAAGGCTCAAATTTCAGACGCCGTAGCTAAAAATCTAGAAAATTCGTTGCAAGACGGCGAACTGCGAGAGGCGCTAAAAAATCTCAACATAAAAATCAATATAAGCTTTGAGGAAAAATAGTTGAAAGGGCAAATTTTAATCGTCTCAGGCCCTAGCGGTAGCGGCAAAAGCACGCTTTTAAGCCGTCTTTTAAAAGAGGAAAACGATCTTTATTTTTCGATCTCAAGCACCACGAGAGCGCCGAGGCAGGGCGAGGTCGAGGGTGTGAATTATTATTTTATAGGCGAAGACGAGTTTAAAAAAGGTATAGACGCGGATGAGTTTTTGGAGTGGGCGTGCGTGCACGGCAACTACTACGGCACCTCGCTAAAGCCCGTTTTAAAGGCGCTTAAAGAGGGCAAAATAGCTATTTTTGATATCGACGTGCAAGGCTTTAACATCGCAAAATCAAAATTTGCCGAAAATATCACCTCCGTTTTTATCACGACTGCCAGCAAAAACGAGTTAAAATCAAGGCTGCAAAATCGCGGCACCGATAGCGCGGAAGCCATCGAAAAGCGCCTGATAAACGCGGTCGGCGAGATGGAGCATATCTTAGAGTACGATTATTTTTTGATAAACGACGACTTGCAAAACTGCTACGAAAATTTGCGCGGGATTTTGCGCTCGATGCGCCTAAAAACGTCAAATTTAGATGCAAAAGAGATTATTAACAAATGGAATAATTGATAAAATTATGCTAATATAACGAAAATCAAAAGGAGAAAAAATGGGTCCAAGCGTCCAACAATTGCTTATTATTTTACTTATCGTGGTCTTGCTTTTTGGAGCGAAAAAGATCCCCGAGCTCGCAAAAGGACTAGGTAAGGGAATAAAGAGCTTCAAATCGGAAATGGAAGACGATAAAAAAGCCGAGAACGTAGAAAAAGTAGAAGAGAAAAAAGAAGAAACCGCAACCGCCGCAAAGACTGAAGATACGGCCAAAAACGCGTAAGGAAAGGCGTTGAAAAAAAGCGTAATAAACGAGATAAAAGGCGCCGCAAGCTTTGACTTTGCGCTGGAAAAGCCAAAAGATAAGGGCTTGGCGCACTACGCGATGCCTACTTTTAGCCTAGCGAAACAGCTCAAAAAATCCCCCGTAGCCATCGCAGCCGAGCTAGTGTCTAAATTTGAAAATAGCGAAGTTTTTGAGGCTACGGCGCTAAACGGATATATAAATTTTAAACTAAAGCCCGCATTTTTGGATAAATTTGCTTCAGCTAGCCTCGCAAATCCGAGCGAGTTTGCAAAAGGCGGCGCAGCTAGCGGCGAGAAAATTTTGCTCGAGTACGTCAGCGCAAATCCGACCGGTCCGCTTCACATCGGGCACGTTAGGGGCGCGGTTTTCGGCGATACGTTAGCTCGCGTCGGGCTTCACATTGGCGAAAATATCGCGACTGAATACTACATCAACGACGCAGGTAATCAAATCGAGCTTCTAGGCACGTCCATTTCGCTTTGGGCGCGCGAAAATTTATTTGGCGAAAACGTGGCGTATCCGGAGAAATTTTACCGCGGCGACTACATCGAGCCTATCGCAAAAGAAGCGCTAGAGAAATTCGGCAAAGAGATATTTTACGACGAGAGTCGAAATCTCGAGCTGGCCGAATTCGGCAAGGATAGAGTGCTTGTTTTGATCAAGCAAAATTTAGCCGATGCGCAAATTTTCATCGAGAACTGGGCTAGCGAGAAGAGCTATTATGACAAGCTTCCGCTCACGCTAGAACGCTTAAAAAACGAGGGCGGCATCTATGAGAGCGAGGGTAAAATCTGGCTAAAATCAAGCGAAGTAGGCGACGAAAAAGACCGCGTCATCGTGCGCGAAGACGGCCGCGGCACGTATCTGGCCGGCGACGTGGTATATCACGACGATAAATTTAGGCGCGGATTTGATCGCTGCATCAACATCTGGGGCGCCGATCATCACGGCTATATCGCGCGCATGAAGGCCGCGCTGCATCTGCTTGGATACGACGAAAATCGCCTCGAGATTATACTTTCTCAGATGGTGAGCCTGCTAAAAGACGGCGAAGCCTACAAGATGAGCAAGCGCGCTGGCAACGTCGTGCTGATGGGCGACGTGGTCGAGGAGATCGGCTATGAGGCGCTTAGATTTATGTTTCTTAGCAAGCGCTGCGACACGCACCTGGAGTTTGACGTGGACGAGCTAAAGCGCGAGGATAGCTCAAACCCGGTATTTTACATCAACTACGCGCACGCAAGGATTAATCAAATTTTCGCAAAAGCTGGCAAGAATGTCGCCGATGTCGCTGGAGTGAAATTTGCAAATTTGAACGAAGACGGCAAAAATTTGTTATTTGAGGCGCTTGCGCTAAACGATGTTTTAGTCGATAGTTTTAACACGCGCGCGGTAAATAAAATTTGCGACTATCTAAAGAGCCTGGCTGCGAATTTTCATAAATTTTACAACGAAAATCGCGTCGTAGGCAGCGAAAACGAGGACGAGCTTTTAAAGCTTTTCGCCGTCGTCGCGCTCTCTATCAAAACGGCTCTAGGGCTAATGGGCATAGCCGCAAAAGACAAGATGTAGAGCCAAATTTGAGTAAATTTAGAAGCGCTAAGCGGCGCTTCTGGTTAAATGCAAACCATTAAAATCCATGAAACTTTCTAAAATTTCCGCTGCGTTTTTCTTTATATTTTTGATAGCCATAGAGTATCTCGCCCTCACGCCCGCGCAGATAAAACTCATCGAAAACAGCTGGGATAAAGCAAATCATTTCATTGCATTCGCCGCGCTTTACGTTACTTTGCATTTTGGCTTTTCTGGGTTAAATTTGGGCGCAAAGGTCGCTATTTTGCTAGCTTACGGTATCCAGATAGAAGTAGCGCAGTCGTTTGTGCCAAATCGCTATTTTAGCTTGCTCGACGTCGTCGCAGACGGTATCGGTATAGTTTTTGGTATCTTACTGGTGAAAATTTTGAACGGATTTAAGGCTAGATTTTAAATTTAATACTCCAAATTTGACTAGCGCTAGCTTCTTTTTGTATTACGCCGTTTTGTTTTATTTTAACTCAAATTTTATCGTCAAATTTAAACTAGTCGGCGGAGTAAAGCGATAAATTTATAAATAGTCGCTAAAATGCGCCGTAAAATTTAGCGGCAAGCGGCAAGAAACAGCGCAACTGCGGCTAAATTTAAACGCAAAATCCAAAATGAAAGAGTAAAAATGAAATGGCAAGACAGCAGACGAAGCGACAACGTCGAGGATAGGCGGCAAAACAGCGTAAACAGCATGGGCTCGCTGGGCGCGCTCATACCGATTATCAGATTTTTACTGGGCTCAAACATCGGCCGCGTGGTTTTGGTTATTGGCGCAGTGGCGTATTTTATGGGCTTTAATCCTCTCGCGCTGCTTGAGGGCGGCGGTACCGGCGGTCAAAGAGCGGCGCTAGATAGCCCGCAGGAGAAAGAAAAAGTCGCCTTCGTTTCAGCCGTGCTGGCGCAGACCGAGGACGTGTGGAGCAGGGTGTTTAAGGCGGGCGGCGCGCAGTACAAGGAGCCTAGTCTGGTGCTTTTTAGAGACGCAGTCTCTAGCGCGTGCGGCACGGCGAGCTCTCAGACGGGGCCTTTTTACTGCCCCGTGGACAAAAAAGTCTATCTCGATCTTAGCTTTTTTGACGAGCTAGAAGCCAAATACAAGGCTGCCGGCGACTTCGCGCAGGCCTACGTGATCGCCCACGAGGTCGGACATCACGTGCAAAATTTACTAGGCACGCTCGGTAAAATAAACGAGCTAAAATCGCGCACGAAAAGCCCGGTAGAGCAAAACGCGCTGCAAGTCAAGGTCGAGCTGCAGGCTGACTGCTATGCGGGCGTTTGGGCGCACTACATGGGGCGCTACAAGGTGCTAGAAGACGGCGACATCGAGGAGGCGCTGAACGCCGCGAGCGCGATAGGCGACGACGCGCTACAGAAAAAATACCAAGGTCGCGTGACGCCGGACTCGTTCACGCACGGCTCGTCAAAGCAGCGTATGACGTGGTTTAAAAAGGGTTTTGAAGGCGGACAGCCAAGCTCGTGCACGTTTGAGATCTAAATTTGACTTTTTAGCTCTTTGGCCGCGTTTGGCGAGCGCGAAATTTCTACTCGGCCGCATTTAGATAAATTTAAACGCGGCTTTTTGGGCGTCGTTTGGCGGAATAAAATTTAAATTTCTGTGATTTTAAATAAATTTGGGCGCGGCACGGTTTGCTCGGCGCGCGGCTTGTAAATTTGATGAGGCAAGCGATAAAATCGAAAAAACGGAGCGAAAATGAAAAGAAGAGAGTTCATAAAGGGCGCGGCGACTTGCGCGGTGGGGCTTGCTACGGGAGTAAATTTGTTTGCCGAGCGTACTATCGAGACTAGTGCGGCAAATTTGACGGACGGCGTAGATCTAAGCGGTGCAAAAAACCTCGGCGAGAAGCTTGCCGCCATGACGCCGTATCTCACGCTAAATAATAGAATTTTGATGCCGATCATCGGGCTTAGCGCAGATAAATTTGACGGCTCAAAGGATCAAAACGCGCTGGAGACGGCCCTCGGGCTAGGCTACCGCCTGATCGATACGGAGGGTGACAAGGAGGAGGTCGCGGCTACTGCATTTGCGGCTAGCGACTTAGAGCGCGGTCAGCTGTTTATCCAAAGCTCGGTGGGCGCTCAAAATGCGGACAAAAACGGCATGATAAAAAGCTTTGAACGTTCGCTAAAAAAATTAAATACCGACTACGTCGATCTACTTTTGCTGCGCGTGGGGGCGAGCGATGCTAGCTCTGCGTGGCGCGTTTTGCAGAGGCTTTACCGCGAGGGACTTGCGGCTGCGATCGGCATCTGCGACCGTCTCGGAGAATTCGGGATCGAAAATTTAGCCAAAATCGCGCAAGGTAGCGAGGTTAAGCCCGCTGTTTATCAGACGCCTGCGCGCTCCTATCTGCGGCATTTTGTTACGCGAGGCAAGCTTACCGACCATGGCGTGCAGGTGCAGCTACGATATGAGCCTGGCGAGGAGCTAAAAGAGGCTGCGATTGCGCAAATTGGCGAAAAATACAGCAAAACGAGGACGCAAATTATCTTGCGCTGGCTCGTGCAGCACGGTGTCTGCGTTATAGTAAACGCCGGCAGCAAAGAGCGTTTGCTTGAAAATATAGATATTTTCGGCTTTGAGCTAGCGGACGAGGACGCCGCGCAGATAGCAAAACTCTGGCGGAGTTAGCAGGCGAGGCGGATCGCCGCGCTATAAATTTGCTAGTTTGAGAGACGTTAAATTTAGCTACAAAACCTCGCAAATCGCACCCAAAAAGCGAGATAACGCACCTAAGGAAAATCAATGAAAAACTTGGACTACGAGATGCTTAAGGCGGAGTGGCAGAAAGAGTGAAATGAAAAGGGCGAGAAATACGCCAAGGCCGTAAACGATATGGTGGCGTTTGCGGAGGTTCACGGCTGGGATGCCTACAAGGGCGAAGATCCGATTGATGAGCGCGAGGGTATGACGCAGCTTTGCGAGGCGGTTTTTGAGCTGCTAAAGGAGGCTAACGAGCGCGGCGAAACGGCGAAGTTTAGAGCCGATTTTCCGCCCTCAAACGTCATCTTTGAGGGGTGCGAGGATGAAACCGGCAATGCCGGCAAAAAGGATAAAATAGGAGACAAGCTGGGGGATATTGATCAAATTTGTTCTTTGCTAGGCGAGAACATCCTTTTTATCACCTCAAACGACGACGGCAAAACGCTGTATCTGCTAGAAGGCAAGTGCGTGAGCGAGGTGACAAAGGGCGTCATCGCCGTGGGCAAGTCTAAGCGAAACGAAATTTACGCCCTGCTTAGGAGGGGTGAGATCGAGCTTATAAAAGGCTACGACGGCAGGGGCGGCGGCGAGCCTATCGCAAAATTTAGCCACGACGTGGAGCTGACATACGACGAAGCTGAAATTTTACCATTTAACGACGGTAGCAAGGTGCTTTTGAGTTGCCACGACGGAATTTTTTTGATCTCGCAAAGCGGCGCGAAGCTCATCCATCCGATCTACGAGGACGGGCAGCTTTGCAAGGACGATGAGGGCAATGCCCGCACTCTACATCGATATGGCCAATGCGACCCTCTCAAACGACAACGAGCTCATCGTTGCTGGCGAGCAGTGCGACGACCACATCCTGATGGATAGCGAGGGCGAGCGGCTGGGCGGCATCGGCGCGCAGAGCTCGTATCCGCACTTTTGTCTCTTTAGCGCGGACGATACGCAGCTCATCACGAACTCCTGCCACTTTTACAACGGCGTTACGATCGGCGTGGATAGGGCGCTGCTAAAGCGCGGGCTGGAGGTCGGCTTTTACGATCCAGACAGCGGCGACGAGCAAAATTTCACGTTGATCGACGATGCGATGAGGGTTTACGCGGGCGTGGCGACGCGGGACTTTTACATCCTCGGCGACGCATACGGCTACATCAAAGCAGTCGGCAAGGACGGGCGTAAAATTTGGCGCCACTATCTGGGCGGCACGATAAAGTCTATGGCGCTAAGCGAGGACGGGGGCGTGCTGTTTGTGGGTACATACGGCGGCAGGCTGCATAAACTACGCCTCGGCGCGGGCCAAGACAGCCATACGATCGGCAACGGCAACCACAAAGAGGAATTTAGGCTGATCGCTTACGAGGATAAAATTTATCGGTGGTAGCCGCGGCGCATTGTTTTAGCGATGCTTTGCCTTGTGGGCTCTTGCGAGTTTGACGTGCGACATTTGTTTGTTTTTGCATTTTTTTTGATTAGCTAGCGTTTTAGCATGCCGAAAAATCGCTTGGCTTTTGCGTATCGAAAGAAAAAACTCCAAATTTTGCCCATTTTTGGCGTAAATTTGCCGCTCGTTAAAAGCTTGCTGAAGGTTAAATTCTGTACAAAAATAGTTGCTAAAACTGGTCAAATTTAAATAAGTGTAAAAGCCTGCGCGTCGGATTTTGGCTCAAATAATCAAGCGCGCAGCCTTTGCGAGATCAAGCAAAATTTATCGTTTATGGCAGAGGCGGCTTTAGTCAAATTTGGCCGTCCGCTTTGCGCTTTAGGTAAATTTGACGCTATCCGTGCGGCAAGCTAAATTTGACTTATGCTTTTGCCTCTTTTAGCTTGCTTAAAAACTCTTCGATGTTGTATTTGGTGCGGTACTGCGCGCTCATGAGGTGGATGAGTATGTCGCCAAGATCGATTACGACCCAGTCGCCGGAGCTTTCGATGCCTAAAAACTGCTCGCCTTCGTCCTTTAGTCCCTCTTTTAGGTCGTCGGTTAGCGAGTAGGCGTGGCGCTCGCCCATCGTGGTGGCGATGATGACGCATTTTGCGATGTATTCGCGCCCGCTCATGTCAATAGCTTCGATGGCTTCGGCCTTTTTGGCGTCTAGGATTTTGATGATTCGTTCGATTCTTTCTTGCATGTTTTTCCTTGGTAAAATTTCGCCGCCTCGTCCGCTATGCACGGTATCATCAGGCTTTTGTCTAAATTTTGCCTGATTTGCGAGGACGAAACGGGCTCGTTTATGTTTAAAATTTTAAAATTTTCAGGCACGGCTACGTCGCTGCGGCTGGCTACGACGAAGGTCGCGAGCTTAAAGAGCTCGTCTATCTCGTGCCATTTATCCAGGCTTGCTAGATGATCGGCGCCGATGATGAGGTAAAGCTCGCTCACGGCGTAAATTTGCCGTATATGCCGCACGCTTTCTATCGTCGGTACGGGGCGATTTTGCGCGATCTCGTAGTCGCTCACGCAGACTTTAGCTAGCGCGCCCCAAGCCTCGTTCGCCCATCTTAGCCGAAGCAGCGGCGGAGCGGAAAACTCGCTCTTAAACGGGCTGATAAAGGTCGGCATGATGATGAGCTTATCCGCGTCTAGCCGCTCTAGCGCAGCCTTAACGACGGCGTCGTGCCCGAGATGAGGCGGGTCGAAACTGCCGCCGAAAAGCGCGATTTTCATAAATTTGCCTTTAAAATTTCGGTGCAGTTTATCGAATTTGAAGTGAATTTCGGTTGAAAATCAAAAAATTCGCCGATAAAGCGCAAATTAAATGGAGATTTTGTAAAATTTGGGGATTTTTGGGCTTTGACGGGCTTGCTTTTGGCATCCGTGCAGGGCTAAATTTGCAAAAGGCGGGCTTTGGGGCGGCTTAAATTTACGCGCCTAGCGACGAGCAAAGGCGGGTAAATTTAACGCGCAAAAGCTAAAAGTACGAAAATAACCTTTCTGGGCGCCATAAAGCGGCCGGAAAATCTAGCACAAGGAGCTAAACATGGTAAAAATCGCGATCAACGGTTTTGGACGTATCGGCAGGTGCGCTGCTCGTATTATTTTAGAGCGAGACGACGTTGAGCTTGTCGCTATCAACGACACGGCGACGCGCGACATGACGCGCTATCTGCTCAAATACGACAGCGTGCACGGCGAATTTAAGCAAGACGTTAAGGTGATAAGCGACGATTTTATAGAAGTAAACGGCAAAAAGATAAGAGTTTTTTCAACAAGAGATCTAAACGAGCTTAGCTATGCAGACTACGGCGCAGACGTGGTTTTGGAGTGTACGGGCAAGTTTTTAACTACAGAAAAATGCGAGCCCTATCTAGCTCGCGGCATCAAAAAAGTTGTCATGAGCGCTCCAGCAAAAGACGATACGGCGACGTTTGTAGTCGGCGTAAACGACGATAAATACGCAGGCGAAGCGATCGTCTCAAACGCAAGCTGCACCACAAACGGCCTAGCGCCCGTCGCAAAGGTGCTAAACGATAAATTCGGCATCGTAAAAGGGCTCATGACCACGATCCATGCCTACACCAACGGTCAGAGCCTAGTAGACGTAAAGGCTAAAGACTTCCGCCGCTCGCGCGCTGCGGCCCTAAATATCGGGCCTACGACCACCGGAGCCGCAAAAGCGATCGCAAAAGTACTTCCCGAGCTAAGCGGCAAGATGCACGGCCAAAGCGTACGCGTGCCGGTCGCTAACGTCTCTATGGTCGATCTAACGGCGGTGTTAAAAAGACCTGCTAGCAAAGAGGAGATAAACGAGGCGTTTAGAGCGGCTGCTGAGTCAAATTTAAAGGGAATTTTATTCGTCGATGACGATTATAGAGTTAGCAGCGACTTTTGCACGAGCGCGTACAGCAGCATCGTAGCGAGCGACACTACGCAGGTCATCGCTGATGATATGGTGAAGGTCTTTGCATGGTACGACAACGAGTGGGGCTACTCGACAAGGCTTGTGGATCTAGCTAAGATCGTGGCTACGAAGTAAATTTAAAGGGTGAAAAATGAGTGAAATTTTATCGATCAACGATCTTGAGCTCGGCGGCGCGAAGGTATTTGTTAGGTGCGATTTTAACGTGCCGATGGACGAGTTTTTAAACATCACCGATGACCGCCGTATCCGCTCTGCGATACCTACTATCCGCTACTGCCTGGATAACGGCTGCAGCGTGGTTTTGGCTAGCCATCTAGGACGTCCGAAAAACGGCTTTGAGGAGAAATTTTCGCTGCGAGGCGTGGCAAAGAGGCTTTCAAGGTTGCTTGATAGAGACGTGATATTTGCCGAGGACGTCGTCGGCCCGGACGCCAAAGCCAAAGTCGCCGCACTGAAGCCCGGCGAGATTTTGCTTCTTGAAAATTTACGCTTTGAAAAGGGCGAAACCAAAAACGATGAAACTTTGGCAAAAGAGCTTTCTAGATTCGGTGAATTTTACATAAACGACGCGTTTGGCGTCTGCCACAGAGCGCACGCATCGGTTGAAGCGATCACTAAATTTTACGATGAGAAGCATAAGGCGGCGGGATTTTTGCTACAAAAAGAGATAAATTTCGCTCAAAATCTCATCAAACACCCTGCGCGTCCGTTTGTGGCGGTCGTCGGCGGCAGCAAGGTAAGCGGTAAGTTGCAAGCCCTGCACAACTTGCTTCCGCGCGTAGATAAGCTGATAATAGGCGGCGGCATGGCGTTCACGTTTTTAAAATCGCTCGGCGAAAATATCGGAAACTCGCTGCTTGAAGAAGACCTCATCGAGGACGCGAGAGAAATCTTACGCAAGGGCAGGGAGCTTGGCGTTAAAATTTACCTGCCCGTAGACGTCGTCGCAGCCCAGACCTTTTCGGCCGAAAGCGCCGTGAAATTCGTTCCTGCCCAAGAAATACCTAGCGGCTGGATGGGGCTAGATATCGGGCCTGCGTCGATTAGGCTCTTTAAAGAGGTCATCGCCGACGCGCAAACCATCTGGTGGAACGGGCCGATGGGAGTTTTTGAGATGGATAAATTTAGCAAAGGCAGCATCAAAATGAGCCACGCCATCATCGATACTCACGCGACTACGGTCGTTGGCGGCGGCGATACGGCCGACGTGGTCGAGCGCGCGGGAGATGCCGACGAGATGACCTTTATCTCGACTGGAGGCGGCGCGAGCTTGGAGCTTATCGAAGGCAAGGAGCTACCCGGCATAAAACCGCTTAGAAAGGCTGCGGAGTGAGGTTTTTAGCAAATTTAAAGTGCAATCACACGAGAGCGAGCTTTGCTAAATACGCTGAAATTTTAGACGCAAATTTAAGCGCAAACGACGACGTGACGGTATTTCCTCCGTTTAGCGCGCTTGATTTTGCGGCTCATAAATTTAAACTCGGCGCGCAAAATTTCTACCCGTGCGAAAGCGGCGCTCACACCGGCGAGATCGGCAAGGCGATGCTGGACGAGTTTGGCGTAAAAAGCGTGCTGATCGGACACTCCGAACGGCGCGAGCTAGGCGAGAGCGAGGAGTTCTTGCGTGCTAAATTTGACTTCGCCGCAGAGGCGGGCTGGCAGATCGTCTACTGCATCGGCGAAAATTTGAGCGTGAATGAAGCGGGTCGCGCGAAGGAGTTTTTGGCGGAACAGCTAAAAAATATCGACCTTGGCTACGAGCGGCTGTTGATCGCCTATGAGCCGATCTGGGCGATCGGTACGGGCAGGAGCGCGAGCGCGGAGCAGATAGAGGAGATTTTAAATTTCATTCGCGAGCAGACGAGCGCGCCGCTACTTTACGGCGGCAGCGTAAATATCGCAAATATCGGCGGGATAGCGGGGATTAAAAACTGCGACGGAGTGTTGGTAGGAACAGCCAGCTGGGACGCCTCTGGTTTCTTGGAGCTTATACGCGTTGTCTCGTGAGCGTCTTTTAATGAGTTGGAAATTTTAAGTCTGCGACAGGCTATGTGCCTAGTCTTGACTTAAAATTTCTACACAACATTAAAATT
Organism: Campylobacter showae; assembly: GCF_900699785.1. Taxonomy (NCBI): domain Bacteria; kingdom Pseudomonadati; phylum Campylobacterota; class Epsilonproteobacteria; order Campylobacterales; family Campylobacteraceae; genus Campylobacter; species Campylobacter showae. The sequence continues at coordinate 629,318 of NZ_LR535679.1, read as the reverse complement.
CATCTCACGATACTACCGCTATCAAATTTGGTTTCAAATTTGAATTGTAAATTTTTAAGTCAAATTGCGAAGGATTTTGAGATGATTTTTGGGGCTTTGCAGTTAAAATTTTGCGTAGGCTAGACGGATGGTCTGCCGAGCAAAATTTTAACAAAATCGCCAAAAAGCGCTCAAAAGCCAAGCAAAAATAGAAAGGAGAAATAATGATTTTAAAAGGCAAAAAAGGCCTCATCGTCGGCGTCGCTAACGCCAAATCTATCGCTTACGGCATTGCCGAAGCTTGTCACGCGCAGGGTGCACAGATGGCGTTTACCTACCTAAACGACGCGCTGAAAAAACGCGTAGAGCCGATCGCGGAGGAGTTTGGGAGCAAATTCGTCTATGAGCTTGACGTAAATAACCAAGCTCACCTAGACGGCCTTGCGGATCGCATCAAAGCAGACCTCGGCGAGATAGATTTCGTCGTACATGCCGTGGCCTATGCGCCGAAAGAAGCGCTAGAGGGCGAGTTCGTAAACACTAGCAAAGAAGCCTTTGATATCGCGATGGGCACGAGCGTGTATTCGCTACTAAGCCTCACGCGCGCAGTGCTACCGGTGTTAAAAGAGGGCGGCTCGGTGCTAACTCTTACATATCTTGGTGGACCAAAATTTGTGCCTCACTACAACGTCATGGGTGTTGCAAAAGCGGCACTTGAAAGCTCAGTTCGCTACCTAGCACACGACCTTGGCGCGAGAAATATCCGCGTAAATGCGATCTCTGCGGGCCCGATCAAAACGCTTGCGGCAAGTGGCATAGGCGATTTTAGGATGATTTTGCGCTACAACGAGGTAAACAGCCCGCTAAAACGCAACGTCACGACGCAAGACGTCGGTAACAGCGCGATGTACCTGCTTAGCGACCTAGCTAGCGGCGTGACCGGCGAGGTGCACTACGTCGACTGCGGCTACAACATCATGGGTATGGGCGACGTGGCGACCGACGCCGAGGGTAACACTATCCTAGCTTGGGACGCAAAATAATACACTAACACAAATTTGGCGGGGCGACTCGCCAAATCCTTCTTTTAAATTTAATCAAATTTATCGCAAGAACTCGCAATGAGAGCTCTAGAGCTGCCAATAGACACAAATGAGCCGGGCTGGGAGTTGGTCGAAGAGCGGCTAAATAAGCTAAAAATGATTATGAAATTTTGCTTCGCGATGAGAGCAGGGCGCAAAGCGAGCTTTTGGGGCTTCAAGTAGCCACTCGGTCGCCCATGGGTGCGTTTGCCTATGAGCAGCGGCATCGTGATAGACGGCGGCTAACTGCGCGTGCTTGGCTCAGGATGTGAGCAGGTGAAGCGTGGAATTTACGATTTTAACCTTGGCAAAAACTTTAGCGAAGCGGGGCAGATGCCTAGCTATCTGCTCGTGGCAGACGATGTTTTGGGTGGATTTTTCGCGATAAACGGCGGCGCCTTTCGTGGTAAAGCGGGCAATGTCTTTTACTATGCGCCAGATAGCGGCGAATGAGAAGACACACAGCTTGGCTACTCGCGTTTTTTACCGAGCGCTTTGCGGCGATACATCTAAATTTTACGAACTTTACCGCTGGGACGGTTGGCGCGAGAACGTGAGAAATTTTAGCTTTGGCAAAGTGATGTTTGCGATGTCGCCGCTACTATGGGCAGGACGCTAGCGTAAAGCTAAGACTAAAGCAGATAAAAAAGGCGGCATGGATACAGATGAGTACTTTGCTTCTATTTTTAACGGCGGCGAGTAAATTTCAAATTTGGCGGAAGCTAACATAATAGTTGATTTACGCTTTAGCCCTTACAATCTCATCCGCTCGAAAGCGGTCGCTAAAATCCGCCACGCGAGTTAATAAATTTAAACAAATATCCTAAAATAACCGCAAATAATTTTTAAAGGATTTCTCATGCAAAGCTTGCTTTTCTCGCCGCTACAAATCGGCGATCTAGAGATCAAAAACCGCGTCGTCATGCCGCCGATGTGCATGTACAAGGCCAAGAACGAAAACGGCCTACCTAGGTGCTTTCACCGCCTGCACTACGCCGCACGAGCGCTAGGAGGCGTCGGGCTCATCATCGTCGAGGCTACGGCGGTTGAGCCTAGAGGCAGGATCACGAGCTGCGATCTGGGGCTGTGGAACGACGAGCAGCTAGAGGCGCACGCCAGGCTCGTCAAAGAGTGCGTCAAATACGGCGCTGTCATGGCCGTCCAGCTCGCGCATGCCGGCAGAAAAAGCGAGTGCGAAGGGTTGATCGCGCCTAGCGCTCTGAAATTTAGCGAGAGCTACAAAACGCCGAAACAAATGAGCATAGAGGACATCGTCTCGGTTAAGCAAGCTTTCGCCAAGGCTGCGGTTAGAGCCGAGCGCGCCGGATACGCTGCGATCGAGATCCACGCCGCACACGGCTATCTCATCAGCGAATTTCTATCGCCGGGGGTTAACCTGCGAGACGACGAATACGGTGGAAGCTTCGAAAATCGCGCGAGATTTTTAAAAGAAATTTTAACCGAAATAAAAGCCGCAGTACAAATCCCCGTCGGCGTGCGCATAAGTGCGCAAAGCTGGGTAAAGGGCGACTGGAGCCTAGAAGATAGCGTGCGGCTGGCAAAGGAGCTCGAGCTCTTGGGCGCGGCGTTTATCCATGTCTCAGCAGGCGGACTTTTTGAGCGCACGGATAGCGCGCCGGCGTTTACGCCGCTTTATCAAGCGGACTACGCCAAGGCCGTAAAGCAAGCAGTCGGTATCCCGGTGATCGCGGTCGGACTCATAACAAAGGCGTCCGAGGGCGAGGCGCTGCTGCTAGGCGGCGTTTGTGATGCGGTGGCCTACGGCAGAGAGCTGCTGCGAAATCCAAATTTCGCGCAATCCGCGATGAGCGAACTAGGATGCTCTGAGCTGGTAGAAAACTCGTATAAAAGGGCGTTTAAGTAAAATTTGGCAAGATCGCTCGGTAGAATTTGACCTATCGGCGTCGGCTAAATTTGGAGTAAATTTAATTGGCTGTTTGAGCAATTTGTTTGCCAAATGGACGGCAAGATTGCTTTATTGAAGTAAGATTAAAAACGACTTTTATTGATCCTTATCGACTAAAAATAAAGCCGAATTTTGCCTATAAATGTCTATATCGTCTTCAAATTTACGCTTTGCGCTAAGAGGCGAGAGGATGACTAGGTTTGGAAACCACCTTTTAGCTGGCATTAGTAGCATTTTATCGCTAGTGACGCTAAACTCGATCTTCGTCCAGCCGTTTGGTAGCGGCTCGTCCGAGATTTTTTGCGATTTGAAAAATCTTTTTTGCGCGAAGTATTTACGCGCATCAGGCGATACGGCGACTGCGGCTGGGTAGGGCGAGACCTTATAGCCATCCCAAAAGGTCTCGGAGTTTTTGATGAAATTTAGCGTATATTCGTCGGCGTAAAAAGTTTTTGTCGAGATTTTTACATCCTCGATAAAGGCTGCTCGCAGCACCTCAAAGCCGTTGTTTTCCGTCTCAGAGCTTCTTAGAGTGGCTACTTGCCAGTTGCCTTTGCAGTAGATCAGCTTTAGGATTTTGACTTCGCTTAAGCGACGCCCGAGGTATTTTAACTCACAGTATCTTTTAAATTTGATCGCTTTTTGCAGCGCGGCGAAAGTGCGAAGATTTGGGGTGTTTTCGTGCGGACTACCCTTGATAAGAAAGATTTCCGCTAGCTCTTTGGCTAGCTTGTCGTCCACTTTTTTGTGTGTCGGAGGCAAAAATTTAGCAAAGCCCGGGTTGATGACGTGTAGCAGGTCGATGAGCTTTTTGCTCTCATTTTGGTGCTCGTTTGGCATAACGAAAGGCTTAAAAAGCTCGCCGTTTTTGCACACGTAGCTGCCCTTTTCGAGCTTTACGATATGTTCACTGCCAAAAATGGCCTTTAAATCCTCTATATAACGCCTAAGCGTGCGTTCGCTTAGGCCGCTTTTGGCACAGTAGGCCTTTAACGCGACCTCTCTGCCGCTTGCTAGCTCTTTTAAAAGCTCTAAAATTTCAAATACTTTTTTATTCGCCATATTCTGCCTTAAATTTACGGGCAAGTTTGCATCTCGCCTGTAAATTTGTAAATTTTACCAAAGGCCTAGCACCTTCCACCAAACTCCGCCTATTATAGTCCAGATAAATAAATTTATCAGCGTCGTTATAAAGCCTAGCCGCCACCATTCGTTTTGCGTGACGTATCCGGCGCCAAAGATTATCGGTCCGGGCGCTCCGCCGTAGTGCGTGATAGGCATCATCAAATTTGAAGCGTAGGCAAAGGCTAGAGCGACGAAAACAGGACTAGCTCCCGCAGCTATCGCAACCGCGCCGAATGCCGAATACATCGCCGTTATATGTGCAGTGAGGCTGGCAAACATATAGTGTGAATAAACGTAAATAAGCAGTAAAATAGCTAGCACGCTCATCCAGCCAAATCCGCTCATACCGCCCGAAACCCAGGCCGAAAACCACTTTATAAAGCCCGTTTTGTTTAGGCCGCCGGCTAACGTGATGAGCGCACCCATCCAGATGAGCGTATCCCACGCGCCTTTTTCGCCGGTAACGTCCTTCCACTCGAGCACGCCGCATATCGTCATCACGCACACGGCCACGAGTCCCACGGTTGTGGCGTTTAGACCCGTTAGTCCGCCCGTAGCCCAGAGCACTAAAGAGCCCGCAAAAACGCCCAGCATCAGCTTTTCGCCTCTGCTCATCGGCCCCATCGCGGCTAGTTCGCGCGCGGCTATGGCCTTGCCTTCGGGAAAGGCCTTGATCTGCGGCGGGTAAATTTTATAAAGCACTAGCGGGATAACGACGAGCGAACAGACCGCCGGAACTATCGCGCCAAGCGCCCAGAGCGTCCACGATATCTCGACGCTAAAGGCCGAGAGCGCAAGCGATGCGATGAGAGGGTTGCCCGCCATCGAGGTTAAAAACATGCCGTTTGTTATCGTGTTGCCTTGCCAAAGCGTCTGCATAAAAAACGCTCCGGCTTTTTTGCGGCTACCTTCGTCGGGCTCGCTGCCAAGGGCCTTTGAGAGCGAATTTACGATGGGAAACATTATCCCGCCGGCTCTAGCTCCCGAGCTTGGCATCGCGGGACTAATGACGGCGTCGCTGATAACTATCGCATATCCTAACTTTAGCGTACTGTCGCCTAGAATTGAGATGATTTTATATGCTATTCGCCGTCCAAGACCGGTTTTTATGAAGCCTCGCGCGATCATATAGGCTGCGACGATGAGCCATATGGTCGTACTGGCAAAGCCGCTAAGGGCCTCCGCGGGCTTCATGACCTTGGTTAGTATCGCGACCGTGATGCCGATCATCGCTACTGCTCCGATAGGCAGAGGCTGCAAAATCAGCCCCAAAATCGTCGCCAAAACGATAGCGAAGAGATGCCAGGCCTCCTTGCTCACGCCCTCAGGATTTGGCGAGAACCACACCGCAAGCCCGATGATGATTATTGCCAGGGCTTTTACTGCGTTATTCATTTTAGACCTTTCTTTTTTTGTTTTAAATTTTGCGCTTTTTTTGCAAATTTTGAACTCAAATTTGACTTTTTATACGCTTTTATTCGCGGTAAATTGACGACTTGCTAAATTTAACCGCCTTAGTACAAAACCTTCTCTTGTAAAGTCGGGCTACTAAATTTACGGTTTAAATTTAGTAGCCAAAATTTGCCGCCCTTTCCGCGAAGTTAAATCTTGCCAAAACGCTTACCACCGAGTTGAATTTTCCTTATTTTACATAGCTTTTACTGTCTTCTATCACGCGGTCTACGAATGTCGCGCTTAGGCCGACGTATTTTTCCGGGTCCATGATCTCCTCGAGCTGCGCTCTGGTGAAGTGCTTTGCTACCTCTGCACGCTCGAGTAGGTCGTCGATGACTGGTTTACCGTCGGTAAAAGCCTTCATGCAGACTTCGTAAACGATCTCGTGAGCACTCATCCTGCCTAGCTTTTCGCCCAGATGCAGCATCACGGCTTCGCTTAGCATCGCACCCTTTAGCGCGCCCAAATTTCGCTTCATATTTTGCGGATAGACGATGAGATTTTCTAGGATGTCGTTTATCTTTTCAAGCGCGCCTGCAAGGTGGATGGATGACTTTGGTATCGCGTCCCACTCGACTGCTTCGCACCCCCAGTCACGCTCGTTTTCACATTCCATAGCCTCCACCATCAAAGGAGCCTGCGCACGCACGATCTTAGTTAGCGCGATGACGCCCTCGCAGACCTGAGGATTGCGCTTATGCGGCATCGTGGAGCTACCGACCTTGCCCATAAAAAACGGTTCTTCAACCTCACAAATCTCGGTGCGCTGGAGGCTTAAGATCTCTCGCGCTATGCGTCCGATCGTGCCTGCGATGATGGCTAGTGTCGAGACGTACTCGACCATGTGGTCGCGGCTAGGGTGCCACGAAATCACCGGTACGTTTAGCCCCAGATCATCCATCATCAGCTTTTGCATCTCCAGCCCCTTGCCTTCTTGCGATGCTAGCGTACCAACGGCGCCTGAGAGCTGTCCTACAAGTACGCGAGGAGCGATTTCCTTTAGTCTATCTAGGCTGCGTCTGATCTCCTGCGCCCACATCGCCGTTTTGAAGCCAAACGTGATAGGTAGCGCGTGAATAACGTGTGTGCGACCCGCCATGACGGTGTTTTTGTATTTTTCGCTGATCTTTAGCGTCTCGTTGTAGGTTTTTTCGAGTAGTTTTTTAAGAAGCGCTATAGCTTCGCGGATTTGCAGCACCATGCCATTGTCCATTATGTCCTGGCTGGTCGCGCCCCAGTGTACGAACTCGCCGCTATCGTCGTCAAAGACTTTCTTAAACTCTTTTAAAAGCGGCACGATAGTGATTGAACTTTTGTAATTTTCTCCGATCGCGTCTAGATCGACTAACTCTGCACGGGCAAATTTGGTTATTTGCTCGGCGCGCCTAGGCTCGATGATGCCCAGCTTTGCTTGCGCTCTAGCTAGTGCAGCCTCGGTGTCCAGCCACTTTTGCACCTTATTTTCGTCGCTAAATATCTTTCTCATATCCTCGCTAACAAACATTACTTTAAAAACTCTGCTGTCAAGCGTTCCTGATGCCATCTTGTCCTCCTGCGGATTAAAAATTGATTTGACGAAATTTTAGCAAGGCGTTTTGACAGAATTTGACCGTTAAAATTTAAATATCAAATTTAGTCTAAAAATATAAGCATAGCCGAATTTAAGCGGTTAAATTCGGCTAATTTGCAGGCGAGAGATCAAATTTACTCGGTCAAATTTAGTGCGTTTTTTAGCCGAGATTTCAGATTTAACGAGGATAAAGGCGAGCTTTGAGGGCTTATGAGCGCAAATTCGGCGTTTAATTTAGCGCGAGAAAGCGCGGTTTTTGGACGTCACCGATATTTGGCGGCCGCAAGATAAAATTTGAAAAAAGGATTTTGGTAAAATTTAGGAAGACGGTGCCGTAAAAATTTGACGCTTAAAATTTTAAATCGCTTTTTGCGTCGAAGCTCGATACGGCTTTAAATTTAAAGATGAACGCGGCCTGATCCGCGCTTTTACCGTTTAAATTTAGTTTCAAATTTTGCCTTACGCGCTACCGAGATGGCGACAAATTTAACGTCAAATTTGAGCGGGCGATTTAATAAAATTTAGCGCGTCAAATTTCATTTTTGCATCAGAATTTGAAATCATGCGAGCAAACTTAGAAGTAAAATTTAAGCCGCAAAAACGGCTTAAATTTACGTGAGCTTGTAGCTAACCGGGATTTTGATGACGTAGTCGCGATCAAGCGTCGGAAAATCCGGTGCGGCGCGGTTTATGAGCTCGACCGCGGCCTCGTCTAGCGTCTCGTAGCCCGAGCTTTTTATCACTTTTACGTCGCGGACGGTGCCGTCTTTTTTGTATAAAAAGCTAACCTCTACGACGCCCTGATGGCGCATTTTTTGCGCGCGTTTAGGGTATTTGTGATGCTTTTGTATCGCCTTTTGGATTTTAGAAAATCTCTCGTCGCCGGCTGATGTCGCGAAGTTAAATTCTCCGACGGTTTCTGCTCCGCTAGGCGGTAAATTTGATTTTACATTCGAGCTTAGAGCGCCGCTTGGCTGCGCCGCAGGCGGCGTAGGAGTAGGCGGCGACGGCTGTGCGGGCGGTGCTACTTGCGCGACTTGCTGTTCCGGCTCAGGCTCAGGCTCAGGCTTTTTGACCGGTTTTGGCGTAGGTTTAGGCTTTGGCTTTTCAACCGGCTTTTCTATCGGTTTTGGTTTTTCCACAGGTTTTGGCTTTTCTATCGGCTTAGGCGGCTCAACCGGCTTTGGCGGCTCCGGCGGAGTGACGACAGGTTCAGGCGGAGGAGGCGCAGGCGGTGCCGGAGGCGGCGGGGCCGGGGGAGTTGGCGCCGGCGGGAGCGGAGCTGCTGGCGGCGTAAAGGTATTTAGCGCTATCTTGACGCTTTTTTCTTCTGGCATCGGTTTTATCTCTTCGTAAAATTTGATAAAAGACCCGATGAGTATAGAGTGCAACAGGATAGAGACGCCAAGCCCCGTAAAGCTGGCGCGTCTATTCAGTTGTTGTCGTGATAGCGAAGTTTTCATGATTTTTTTCTTTTAGTATGTCGATAACCTTGATAAACGAGTCGAATTTACTCTCTTTATCGCTTTTGAGTTCTATTAACGTTTCGTTTTTTATCTCGTTTAACTTTTCTTTTAAATTTTCTTCGGCGATTTTCTCTTCGCCTATAAAAAATTCATTATCTTTATTAATTAAAACGGCGATTTTATCGTTTTCGTCTTGCTTTTTTTCCGCGCTTTCGCTGTTTGGTAGGTCGATTTTGATATTGCCCTGAGCGATAAAAGTCGAAACGCTAAGCACGATGGCTAGCAAAACGAGCATAATATCTATGAGCGGGATTACGTTTAATCCCTCTTTTTTAGGCATTCTCACGTGAAGCCTTGTAGCGGTTTACTAAAACGTCCACTTTTCTCATAAACGCGTTGTAGATCATTAGCGTCGGTATTGCGACGATTAGGCCTAGCGCGGTTGCTTTTAGCGCGAGAGACAGGCCGACCATGATGCTTTTAGTGTCGATGCCGCCGCTCATACCCATGTCGTAAAAGGTCACCATGATGCCCGCGACCGTACCCAAAAGTCCGATATACGGCGCATTTGAATAAACTATATAAAGCGTTGTTAAATTTCTAGTTACGCTCTCTTCAAAGTCGTCTTGATTCTTGTAGTTTTCAAATTTAACGTTTGCGTAAAAGATCAAGCGCTCTATCGTGAGCCATACTACGACAAAGCTCATAAGCCCTAAAATACCGATGATAACGTAATCGACGTTGTGTTTGAGAAATTCCATTTAATGCCTTCTTACTAAAATTTGCGCGGCAATTATATCAGATTATGGTATTTATTGTCAATAACGAATAAGCAAGTAATATTTTAGATAAATTTATCTAAAATTTAGTCTTAAGATTGTAGTATTCGTTTTCAAAATTTGAGCAGATTAAAGAAAACAAAATTTAAATATTTTTCTAAATCAACGCAAATTTTCTTAAATTTAAAGAGGAGAAAAAATGAGTTTTAACAATGTTGCGAAAATTTCTTTCGTAGCGGCTCTGGCTATCGGCGCAAATGCCGCCGAGAACGTAACGCTAAGCGGCGTAGAGGTAAGCAGCACTAGCGGCGGCTACGGCGTTGACGACGTAAAAATAAGCACGAGAAACGCAGGCATACTAAAAGACGTCATGCGCGATATCCCGGGCGTTTATGTGGGCGGCACGAACGGCATGAACCAAAAAATCTACATGAGAGGCGTGAGCGACCGCGGCTTAAATATCACGATCGACGGCGCGAAACAAAATGGAAATACCTTTCACCACAACGCAGACCTACTAATCGACCCCGATCTGATCAAAGCCATCGACGTTGAGGTCGGCTCGCGCTCTGTGGTAAACGGCGCTGGGGCTCTGGGCGGTTCGGTAGCCTTTAGGACGGTGGATGCTAGAGACCTGCTGGAAGAGGGCGAAATCATTGGCGCCAAAATCAAAACGGGCTATGCCTCAAATAACGACGAATTTTCGCAAGGACTCATGGTTTTTACCGCGCCCGTCGAGGGACTTGACTTTTTAGCCGCGATAAATCATAAGGGCTACGACTACGGCAAGAGCGGTAACGGTAAGAAAATCGGCGGCGACGGCAACGACCTTAGCTATCTTTTTAAGCTCGGGTATAGCTTTTTAGACGCGCACAGGATATCGCTCTCTCACGAACACAACCACTATAAGGGACTTTATCCGTTGAGGGCGGAGTTTGGCAGCTGGCATAGCGGAGGCAACGCCGACGCCGATCGTAAATACGAGCGCGATACGACGACGCTAAAGTATGAATTTACGCCGAGTGAACTGCTAAATCTCGACGTAACGGCCTATCATACGAAGCATCAGAGAATCGACGGTAGCAAATGGGGCGTAAAAACTAGAGGCCTAAGTGCGAAAGCAAAAACCGCGATAGAGACGGGCGACGTGACGCAAACGCTAAGATACGGCGCGGAGTACTACCACAGCGAGAACTTTAACAAACCGCAAAACAACCGTCCCGAAAAAGTAAACAACTACTCGTTTTACTTAGAGGACGCGATCAAATTTGCGGGACTTACCGTGACTCCTGGCATCAGATACGAGCGCCACGAGCTAAAGACATATAACGGCACGGGCGCAAATATCGGCGGGTACAAATACAAATTTGACGAATTTACGCCGGCTTTAGCGCTTGATTACGAGTTTATGAAAGGGCTTGGAGTATTTGCCAGCTACGCTAAAGTGTTTAGAGGACCGGACGTTATGGAGTCTATGCTAGCTAGCGGCGCTAGTAGGGGTACGGCGCTAGGATATAGAGCAAACCCTTATCTAAAGGCCACTACGGGCGATAGCTACGAGATCGGCGGACGCTACAAGGGCGAGTTTAGCGAAACGGGACACGTTAGCTTCGTGGCTAAATACTTTAAAACCAAATACAAAAATCTAATCGTAGACAATAACGCAGCAGGCGGGCGTGTAAATCCGGTGCTCTATAGGATCAACGCAGGCGGCGCGGATATCGACGGCGTCGAGCTTTTGGCGAGACTAAACCTCGACGCGCTAAGCTTAGGCGCTAGCTATACTCATCAAAAAGTAAGATATAAAGACCGCGTAAGAAACGGCAGCGGCGGCTACTACACGTCAAATATCATCGGCTACCGCGACCAGGGCGACAAATACACCTTTAACGCCGAGTATTCGATAAACGCTATCGATACGCTTGTTGGTTATAACCTTATTTATTTTGCTTCTAAAGACACGACGAGTGCTGGCAACGACGCGGCCGTACATATCCCGAGCTACGCCGTGAGCGACGTCTATCTCACTTATGCGCCAAGCGGCGGTAAATTTAAAGGACTTGAGATAAACGCGGGCGTTTACAACGTATTTAACAAAGCCTACGTCTCGCACTCTCAAAGAATGGCCGAATACACGGGCGATGCAAACGCTATCGACTGGGAGCCGGGCAGAAACTTTAAGGTTAACATCTCTTATAAATTTTAATTTTTACTCTAATCCTACGTTTCCTGGGGCTTAAATTTAAGCCCCTATGTTCTACTTTTTTATAAATTTACTCAAATCTAGCGTTGTTTCTTTTGTTATTTGCGGTAAAAGGATTGTTGTTTTAAATGCGCTGAAATTTACGTGCTTTAGCTAAGCGAGTAAAATTTACCGCATATCGCAAAGGTAAATTTGCGGAGTTAAATTTATGAGCGCGCGGCGTCAAATTTAACGGGTAGCTTTAAATTTGCATTTTCAAGATGCGGGTTTTTGGGGAGTAAATCTAGAAGCAAAAAAGCGAGCCGAATTTGACTCGCCGTAGTAAATTTAACGCCGAATTTAAAGGCGTTAAATTTGATGTTTTTATTAGCGTTTTCTGCCCATTCTTTTTAGATTGTCGCATGCGGAGGTATCGCCGCTAAAGCACGCCGAGCGGTAGATGCTTCTAGCTTTTGACTCATCCTGCGCTACGCCTAGGCCGTGCTCGTAAAGCACCGCCGTGTTCGTGCAGCAAGGCACGTCGCCTAGTTTGCAGCCTCTGTCGTAGGCCGACATAGCGTTTGCGTAGTCAGGCTCCTTGCCGTCGGCGTTTGAGCGGTAAAACTCGCCTAGATAGTAGCAAGAGTACGCGCCGCCGTTCGCGCACGAGGCGTTGTAGATTTCAAGGGCTTTGTTTGCGTCTTTGCTTACGCCAAGCCCGGTTTGATACATGTTGGCAAGGTTTGTGCAAGCGGGCTGATAGTTGTTGCCGCACGCTCTTTCATAGTATTTTATAGCTGTTTTGTGATCTTGCAAATTTTGGTAGCTGATAGCAAGATCGTTGCACGCGGAGTAGTTGCCGCTTTCGCATTTCGGTTTTAAAACGCCTATGGCACGCTTGTTAAAGTCATAGTCCGGGTTGTCGCTAGAGAAGCTACCGCCGCCGCTTGAAGCTGCGCACCCTACAAACAAAAGCCCGATAAAGGCAAGAAGTAAATTTCTCATTTTTTATCCTTTTCGTAGTTTTAAAATTGTCCAAAGAGGTCGTTTAACGCTTCGCTGATGCTAGGATGGGTGAAAATCTGATTTTTAAAGAAATCAGCGCCCGCTCCTATGGTCATCGCGATGGCAATCTCGTTGATAAGCTCGTTTGCGTAAACGCAGTGAAACGCCGCGCCCAAAATTTTGCCGCTTTTTGCGTCCAGGATTGCTTTTAAAAATCCCGTTTCGTTGCCGACTACCTTTGCGCCGGGGACTGCTGCTAGCGCTAGTTTTAGAACCTTAAAGTCTAAATTTTGCGCCGTCGCTCGTTTTTCGCTTAGTCCGATGCTAGCTAGCGGAGTCTCGGTAAAAAGCGCGCTAGCGTGAGGAGAGCGGTTTAGAGTGCTTCGTTTGCCCGCGCCAAAAAGCTTGTCGAATACGATGCGAAAATCATCTAGGCTCGTATATGTGAAAAGCTCGCCGCCGCGAACGTCGCCTACTGCATAGATATGCGGCTGTGCTGTTTGTAAAAACTCGTTTACTAGCACGTTTCCTTTGGCGTCCGTTTGTACGCCGGCCGCGCTCAAATTTAGCTCCGCAGTCGCAGCTACTCGTCCGGTCGCTAGTAAAAACGCGTCCGCGTCAAGGCTTTTAGCCTCGCCGTTTTGGACGAAATTTAGCGTACCGTCTTTTAAATTTTTAACTTCGCAGCCCTCTAAAATATCGATCCCTTGCGTTTGTAGTAGCGTTTTTACGCTCTCTTTTACGTCCTCGTCCTCGTTTTTTAGCACGCCCGAGCGAGCTACGATAGTGACCTTTGAGCCAAACTCGGCAAACATCGAGGCAAACTCAAGCCCGATGTACCCGCCGCCCACGACTACTAGGCGCTTTGGGAGCGTTTTTAGGTTTAAAATCCCCGTGCTGTCGTAAGCTAAATTTGAACTAACCTCAAAGCTTGGTTTTTCATTAATCGAGCCAGTATTTATAACGATCGTTGGCGCGGCAAGCGTGCTTTTTGAGCCGTCTGCCGCCGCGACTTCGACGCTATTTTTATCTACAAATTTAGCCGTGCCGTTTATCACGTCGACGTTTGCGTTGCCCTCAAGCATCGCGAAATTTTTGGCTCTAAGCGCGGAGATTAGCTTGTCTTTCTTTTCGACGCTAAGCGTGAAATACTCGCCCGCGACGTTATTGTTGACGTATTTTGCTTCTTTGCTTAAATTTACTAGCTTCTTTGTCGGGATGCAGCCGACGTTTATGCACGTTCCGCCGTACATCTGCGCCGATTTTTCGATCACGGCGACCTTTTTGCCCAAATTTGCGGCTTTTACGGCGAGCGTTTTGCCTGCCTTGCCAAAGCCGATGACGATGATATCGTAGTTTTTCATATATTTTTTCCTAGTATGTAGTGCGTGGTTTCATTTACTTTTTTTATGCTTATTTTGTTCTTTTCAGCCCAGTTTTCGATCACGTTTAGCGCGTCGCTTTGCGCGTCAGGCGTTTTGCCCGCGTTTTTTATCTTAAACACGTCCTCGCTGCCGCTCATCGCGACGAAGCTACCTAGCGGTTTTAGGTGGTCGTTTAGCGTGATGATACTGCTTAAATTTAATCCGTCGCAGTTGTTTAGGATGCGCTTAACTTGCGCGGTGGTCGCATCGTTTTCGTTATAGCCTAGCTGGTTTAAAAGAGCTGAAATTTCCATATTTTTCCTTTCTAGTTTATGCTTTTTTGACTTACTAAAACGCCCTCGATGAGCTTTTTTATATCGCCGTCTAGTATCGCGTCGGTTTGGCTGTACGCCTCGCCGCTGCGGTTGTCTTTAACCTGCTGATACGGAAAAAGCACGTATGAGCGGATCTGATGGCCCCAGCCGATCTCGCTTTTTTCGATGCTGCCGGCGGCTTCTTGCTGTTTCATTAGCTCTAGCTCATAGAGGCGCGATTTTAGCATTTTCATCGCAGTGGCTTTGTTTTTGTGCTGGCTGCGGTCGTTTTGGCACTGCACGACGATGCCTGTAGGCGCGTGAGTGATACGCACGGCGGACTCGGTTTTATTTACGTGCTGACCGCCCGCTCCGCCCGCGCGGTAGGTGTCGATTTTTAGGTCTTTTTCGTCGATTTCTATCTCGATGTCATCATCGATCTCCGGGCTTACCATCACGCTGGTAAAGCTCGTGTGGCGGCGACCCGCGCTATCAAACGGACTGGTTCGCACTAAGCGGTGGATACCGTTTTCGGCCTTTAGATAGCCGTAGGCGTTTACGCCTTTAACGATAAAACTCACGTCTTTTAGTCCTGCTTCTTCGCCCTCTTGGAAGTCCAGGGTTTCTACCTTAAAGCCCTCGCGCTCGCAAAAGCGCAGATACATGCGGTATAGCATGCTAGCCCAGTCGTTACTCTCCGTACCGCCCGCGCCCGGGTGGATGGTGACGATGGCGTTTTTGCCGTCGTCCTCGCCGCTAAGCAGCATAGAAATCTCTAAATTTACTATCTTATCCTCTAACTCGCCAGCCTCGGCAAAGAGCGAATTTATCGTCTCTTCGTCGTTTTCGGAGTTGGCTAGCTCGTATAGATCCTTTGCGTCGTCTACGGCGCTTTTGGCGTTTAGGAAGTTATTTAAGATATTTGAAATTTTCGTTTTTTCCTTGCCGATGGCACCCGCTTTTGCGATATCTTGCCAGAAATTTTGATCGTTTTCTAGCTCCTCGATCTCTTTTAGACGAGCTTTGATACTCTCGGGCTTTACGACGCTAGCGATATTTTCTACTTTCGTGTTTAGGGTTTTTAGAAGTTCCGTGTATTCGTAATTATCCAAATTTTAAGACCTTTTTTGTGCTTTTTGGCGTGATTATAACATATTTGTAAGAGTAAAGATAAAATTTGCTATAATCGCGCGTTAAAATTAAACCTAAAAGAAGAGAAAATGCAAATTTTAAGAACAGCAGAACAGCTGCGAGATTTCGTCGCGGCAAATCCCGAAAATATCGGCTTCGTACCCACTATGGGCGCACTTCACGACGGACACGCTAGCCTCATAGAAAAGTGCGTAGCGGAAAACAAAACCGCGATCGTTTCGACCTTTGTAAACCCGACGCAGTTTTTAGCCGGCGAGGACTTTGAGGACTATCCGAAAAATGAACAAAACGACGCTAAAATTTGCGAAGGGCTGGGCGTGCATGCGATGTTTGCGCCTGAGGCTAGGGAGCTATATTTTGATACCGAGCCGTTAATCAGTGCGCCTGAAAATTTAGCAAGCGTGCTCGAGGGTAAGACTCGCCCCGGACACTTTGACGGCGTGCTTCGAGTGCTAAACAAGCTCTTTAATCTAACAAACGCAAAGCGCGTCTATATGGGCAAAAAGGACGCGCAGCAGCTACTCATCGTGAGTAATTTCGTAAAGACCTATTTTTTAAATTTAGAGATCGTGCCTTGCGAGATCGTCCGCGCGCCCGACGGACTGGCGCTTAGCTCGCGAAACGCCTACCTGGACGAAGGGCAAAAGCTAGAGGCGCTTAAGCTTTCGCATTCGCTTAAAAAAGCTTCAAATTTGATCGCAGCCGGCGAGCTAAGCGCGCAAACGATAAAAGGCGAGATGCTACAAACCCTAGAGCCGCTAAACGTCGACTACGTCGCGATCGTGGATAGAAATTTAAACGAAATCTCGCTAATAGAGCCAAACAACACCATCATCCTAATCGCCGCGTATGTGGGCAAAACGCGTCTGATCGACAATCTGTGGGTATAAGATGGGCAAACTTCACTTAGTATCCTTAGGCTGTAACAAAAATCTGGTGGATTCTGAAATCATGCTCGGACGCCTCTCAAACTACGAGATCACGCCCGACGTCGCAAGCGCCGACGTCATCATTGTAAATACCTGTGGCTTTATAAACTCTGCTAAAGAGGAAAGCATCCGCGCGGTCCTAGACATGCACGAAGCGCGTAAAAAAGGCTCCCTGCTCGTAGTAACGGGCTGCCTCATGCAGCGCTACCGCGAGGAGCTGATGAAGGAGCTGCCCGAGGTCGATCTATTTACCGGCGTCGGAGACTACGACAAGATCGACGAGATCATCCTAAAAAAGCAAAATTTATTTAGCCCCGAAACCTACCTGCAAGCAAGCGAAGAGCGCGTGATAACGGGCTCAAACTACCACGCCTACATCAAAATTTCAGAGGGCTGTAATCAAAAATGCAGCTTCTGCGCGATCCCGACCTTTAAGGGCAAGCTAAAATCCCGCGCGCTCGAAAATATCGTAGACGAGGTGCAAAAGCTCGTAAAAAAGGGCTACTACGACTTTAGCTTCCTCTCTCAGGATAGCAGCTCGTATATGCGCGATCACGCGGTTAGCGACGGGCTCATCTCACTCATTGACGCGGTCGAGAAGATAGAGGGCGTCAAAACCGCGCGCATACTCTATCTCTATCCTAGCACCACCTCAAACGCGCTAATTGAGCGCATCGTCGCTTCGCCCGTATTCGTGAACTACTTTGACATGCCGATCCAGCACGCAAGCGAGAAAATGCTAAAAATCATGAGGCGCGGAAGCGGTGCGGCGCGGATTAAAGAGCTTTTAAATTTGATGAAAAGCGCGCCCGATGCATTTTTGCGAACGGGTGTCATCGTCGGACACCCTGGGGAAACCGAAACCGAATTTGACGAGCTTTGCGCGTTTTTGCAGGAATTTAAATTTGACCGCGTTTCGGCGTTTGCATATTCAAAAGAGGAGGACACGCTCTCGTACGAGATGGAACAAGTGCCCGCCAAAATCATCTCAAAGCGCCTAAGTAAAATAGAAAAGATCACTCGAGCCGCGATAGAAGAAAGCTTCGCGCAGGAGCTGGGCAAGAAATTTATCGTTTCGCTCGAGGGCGAAAGCAGCGAGGGCGAGATGTTTTATGCCGCGAAAAAGGCGCTGTGGGATAAGGACATCGACGGCGAAATTTTGATCAACGAAAGCGACGTGGAGCAGCTAGAAACCGGCGGTCGCTACTGGTGCGAGATCACGCAGGTAGCGGGCAGCCAGGCGCTAGGCAAGATCACGGCAAAGGCCTAAAATGCTAAGTGCGCCCGTTTTACATAAGCTAAAATCGGGGCGAAATCTGCTTGCTTTTTCTCACGGCGTCGACAGCACGGCTCTTTTTTATCTTCTTGACGGGGCGGGCGTGAAATTTGACCTTGCGATCGTGGACTATAACGTCCGCGCGCAGAGCAAGGACGAAGTCGCTTCGGCACGAGATCTGGCGGCTAAATTTAATAAACAAATTTACGTAAAAAGCGTGCAGCTGGGCGAGTCAAATTTCGAGCACGAGGCTCGTGCGGCTAGATATGAGTTTTTCAGCCAAATTTGCCGCGAGCAGGGATATGAAAATTTGATCTTGGCGCATCAGTTTGACGATAAATTCGAGTGGTTTTTGATGCAGCTTGGGCGCGGCGCAGGGCTTAGCGAACTGCTAGGCATGCAAGAGCTTGAAGCTCGCGAGGACTGCGTGATCGCTCGTCCGCTTTTAGGCGTGCGAAAGTGCGAGCTGGAGCGGTTTTTGCGTGAGCGAAATCTAAAATACTTCACCGACGAGACGAATTTAACGGACCGCTTTAAACGCGGCTTTATTCGCGCGAAATTTAGCGAACCGTTTTTAAACGAGTACTTTAGCGGCGCGAAAAAAAGCTTTGAGTTTTTGGCGGCCGATGCGTTAAATTTAACTCCTGAGATTTCTAACCCTGCGCCTAAAATTTATCTCGTAAAACGCGGCGCAAATGAGCTTCGCGGCGTCGATCAGGCGTGCAAGCGGCTAGGGCTCGTGCTAAGCTCGGCGCAGCGAAACGAATGCGCGCGCTGCCTAGACAACGACGCCGACTGCGTGCTAAGCAGTAAGGTGGCCGTCGGAGCTGGCGCAAATTTTATTCTTGTGACGCCTTACGTTAAGCCAGCGATGGAGAAGAAATTTAAAGAAGCGTGCCGTACCCTAAAAATCCCGCCGATAAACCGCGGATTTTTATTTGCTTCGGGCGCGGATCTATCTAAATTTAAAGAGCTTTTGTAGGCTTTGACCCGCAACTGTTACTAAAAAAGTTGGACCCGTACATCTTCCGATCAGCAAAGCGCGCGCAACCAAGCAAAGTCACTGCCAAAGGCTAACCAAATTTATCAAATTTAAAAGCCTCGACGATCACTCCCCGTACTTTTTCTTTAGATCGTCCCACGTAACCAGCGTGCGTCTGCCCTCTAGGCTACGGATGCGCGTGACGTCTTGCATCATCTCTAGCACCCCCTTAAATACGCCGTTTTCATCGCGCACGGCCACGTAGTAGATGTAGATAAATTTGCCGTGAAGCTCCAGCCAAAAGTCGATCTCGTCACGCTCGCCCTTGCGAAAAGCGTCGATGATCTCCAGCACGCTGGCTACGCTCTCGCGCGGGTGGCAGTTTTTCACGTCGCGCCCGATGACGCCTGCGCTTCGCGGAAATACGCGGTGCTTGGTGTCGGTGTAAAATTTCACGATCTCGTTTTCATCGACGAAGGAGAGGTCAACTGGCATGTGCTTATAAATGAGGTTGATCTGCTCTAGCGTGAGCTTGCCCGTAGCGACGTCAAAAACTGCGTTGTTATCGCTGCTTGCGTTTGGATTTAGTCCGTATTTGCTCATCAAATTTGACAGCTCTTTTAGGAAATTCGGATTTAAAACCGCTTCGTTTAGATCGCCGTTTTGTAAATTTCCCGCGCTTAAATTTGACTCGCTTTGCAAATTTACATCCTTTAAATTTGACTTCGAGCCGCCGCCGGAGTCTAAATTTAACGGATAAAATTCGCTCGGTTTTTCGACGAGAAAATACCCGATCTCGTCATCGCCGCGTCTCATCGCGCGAAACTCCTCCTCGCTGATCATCTCCAGCGACGTCGGATAGAGTGCCGCCTCCTCGCGTGCAAGCAGGTCGAGTAAATTTTCGTAGATCTCGTGCTGAGCCGCGATAAACTCATCCGCCTTGCCTTCCTCTAGCAGCTCGCGCGCTGCGGCGATACCGTCGCGAACCTTGTTATCAAAGCTCCACATAAAGCGCGACGGGCGGTCAAATCCCTTATTTTCGAGCATCGAGTAGAGCTGGTGCTGTTTTCTGGCAAAGTGCGTCCTGTTAAAGCCGCCAAGTTTGTCGTAAATTTCAAGCCATTCGTTTTTGATAAATTTCTTTTTTAGCAGCTCTTTTGCCTTTGCTATTAGTTCGCGCGCGGCATCGTTTTCGCTGATGTAGGTGGCGATAGGGTGGTCTTTTGGTAGCTTGGGGCGCTCGGCGGTTAGGATACCGCGCAGGATTTCTGATAGCTCGGCGGCGTTTTCGTCGATAAACTCGCTCTTAAAGCCTAAATTTAGCAAATTTGCGCGCACGTTTTCAAAATCTGTCGGCGTGAGTTTCGTTAGCTCCGATTTTGCAGCTTTTCTAGAGGCGAAAAAATTTGCCGTTCCGCTAAGATAATCCCTTAAAATCGCTGTCGCCAAGGCAACGGCGGCATTGTTAAATTTGATCATTTTGTATCCTTAACTTAAATTTTAAGGATTATACAAAAAGCGGAGATTAAAAACTTTGATTTATCTTAAGTTGTAAATTTTGACACCAAAGGTCGCGTCGATCTTCTCGGTATCTTTGCGCATTTTGATCGGAAAGTCGATTTTGACGATATTTTCGTAGCTTTGTAGTGCGTCCATAAACTCGTAAAATTTAGCAGGAGTTTTCATAGAGCCCGTTACGGTTAGCTCGTAGACCGACATCTCGCCGTTTTTTGCGGCCTCTTTTAGCTCGCTTAGATTTACGTTTGCGAAATATTTTGATGCGAACTGGGTAAATTTATCCGCGTCAAATTTGTTTTCAAGCGCGTCTAGCTGGGCCTTGTCGTTTTGTTTTATCTCGTTTAGTGCTTTTGACTTGGCGTCGTAGAGCCTTTGCGTTTGCGCGCTTGCGGCTATTTGCATGCGGCTTTCGTATTTGACCTGCTTGTACTCCTTGATGCTCGGCACCAAAAGGCCAAATATCATCGCGAGGCAAGCTATGATACAAATGAGTACGTAGATGAGTAGCTTGGTAACGTCGATATTTTGCAGGCTTCTATCTTTGCTCATTTTTGCCCTCTAAGATGTCGGTTTTGTTTGTGCTGACGAAATTTAACCAGCCGCTATCTAGCTGATAAAATGAGGTGTTTGATGTGTTAAAAATCGACTTTAACGGCGTTGCAAGCAGCATGTTATAAACGTCGCGGCTAGGCGTAGTGCCTTTTACGATGAGCGAGTTTTTATCCATCGCGATCTCGTGTAGCGTGATGCTTGAGGGTACTAGATCGAGCAAGTTGCGCAGGCTCTGTTTTAAGACGGCGTTTGAGGCCGCGATCTCGTTTGCGCTATCTCTTCTTTGTTTTAAAAGCGCGGTGAGCTCGTCGGTTTGTCTGATCTGCTCTTTTGTTTGCGCTTGCTTTTGTCTTGAGATTTGCGTTTCGTTTAGTAGCGAGTTGCTTTTTAGCTCGACGACTAAATTTACTATGGCAAAAAGTAGCACCGCTGTAGCTATAAAAAGTAGCCAAATTTTACTAAAAAGATCAAAAAACGGTTTTTTTCGAGGTTTTATGAAGCTATAACTAGTCATTTTCCAACTCTTTTTTCATTAGCTCGGTCATCGTTTTTAGGGTACTAACCGGATAAACGGCGGTCTTTACCAAAAGCTCGTTTTCTATATAATGTAAAAACGTAGCGCTCGTCCTCTCAGTAGCGTCAAAAATCACGATGTTTTCGATAAAATCGCCCTCGTAAAGCGGATTTGTGTAAAATTCTTTAAGCGCTAGCGAGATATAGCGGTATATGCTCATATCGCGTCCAAATATCGACACCGAGGCCGTTACGTCAGTGGATTCTGGCATATTTATATCGTAGTCGAGGTCCGCAAACTCCTCATCGTTGTCGTCCATTTTTAGCATTTCGCCAAGATCATCCAGACCGTCCATGGTGTTAAAGCTTTCGTCTACATTTGCGATAAAATCGTCTATCTCGTCGCTGTTTTCTTTATCAAAATCAGCGCTATCGCTATACTCTTCATCGTTTTCCTTGCAAACGGCAGCGTATTTTACCCCATCGCTCGAAGTAATGCAGATAGTAAAACCCTCCTCGCAAGAGTAGACGAAAAGGGTGCTTGCGGTTGGTAGATTATGTTTTTCGATCTCTTTTTGTGTTAGTGCGATTGGCGAATAAAGTACGTCTACGCCGATGTCTGTAAACTTTTCCTCTGCGGCTTTGACGTCCGAGTGTTTTGCGTATATGAGCCAGTTTTTGGCGGGATTTATGCAGGTTATTTCTTTTGTTTTGATCCCTAGTTTTTCGAGATTTTCTGCATTTTTAGCCTCAAACGCGCCTTGTTCGAGTGTGTCGAAAAACAGCGAAAGATAAACCCATTTATACTCTTTTTGCAAATTTCTTATGTACTCGTTTGCTCTTTCGGAAACTACGCCGGATTCATCTAGGTCAAATTCTGCTTTTATCGTTTTTAACAGCTTCGCGCCCTTGTAGGCCTCGCCGTAAAATAGGCATTTTTTGGACTGGATAACGGCGCTAAGATATAAGACGCTAAAAAAACGACGTATCAGCAAAGATTTCTCCTAAAAATTGCAATGCGTTATCATACCCAAAAAGCTATTAAGTTCAATTAAAACAGCTCTTTTTGCAGGGTTAAAAATTTATCCCTTATTATTTTGGCTTCTTCTTGTAGCGACGGATCGGTCAAATTTGACGGTTTGAGCAGATCATGGTCGCTCACCGCGATGTCGCACATCATTCGGATTTTATCTAAATTTACCTTGCTTACCTTGCCTGATTTGCTGATTTTTTGTATATTTTCTAAATATCTGTTTGAACGGGCGATGTAGAGGGCGTATTTTTGCGAGATTTCGCTTTGTACCATCACGGTGTGGGCTAGTTTGTTGTAGATGTCTTTATGGTAGGCTGATTTTGATAGTTTATAGGCGGTTTCGTAATCGCCCACTTCGTAGTAAAATTTGGCTTGCAGGGCATTTTTATAAGATGGGCTAAGCGTAATAAACGAAATAAAAACGGCTGCTAAAAGCGCTCCTATAATTAAGATAACGGTCTTTGAGCTCATTTTTCCATCTCCTTTTTTATTAGCTCTCTTGCGTCTTCTAGCGCCATGTCCGTCACGGTAAAAGGCGGCGAGAGCGTGTAAGAAATCTTGCTAAAAGGCTTTGGGATTATCATTTTATCCCAGCTTTTTAGCTGCCAAAATTTACTCGCTTCGTAGTTTAAAATTTGTATTTGCGCATTTTGCTTTTGCGAGATGACGACTGCACCGTCGGCGACGCTGTGATACGGGCCGCGCGGGCCGTCCGGGGTTATGATGACGTCGGTGCCGCTTTTTAGCTCTCTAAAGCTTTGCGCGAGAGCCTTTACCGCGCCTTTTGAGCTACTGCCTCTGATGGCGCCGATACCGAAAAACGAAATCACGCGCGCTATGATCTCGCCGTCTTTGTGGTCGCTTATCATGACTTTGGCGCGTCTTTGCGGATTTTGGCCGTTTCTCCACCAGTGTATGTAGGCAAAACTCATTAGCGCTAGCCTGCCGTGCCAAAACAGCACGACGCAGGGCTCGTTCGTCAAATTTGTCTTAGAAAAGTTCTTTTTGCAGGTTAAAAATATAATCCAAATAAAAAAATAGATAATGCGCGGGGCTAAATTTATAAAAACGCTTCGTTTAAATTTAGCCCACAAGCTCACCGTAAAGCACCATTCTCTTTGGGTCGTTCACGCGCACTTTTAGCGTCTTGCCTAGTAACTCTTCGCTACCTGCGACTTGAACGAGGAAGTTATTAAAGCTTCTGCCGGCGACGCCGCCGTTTGCGCGAAGCTCCTCGAAATATACGTCGAAAATTTTACCTTTTTGCGCCGCGACGATTTCGTCCAAAATTTCGTTATGGCGGCTTTGTAGACGGGTTAGGCGAGCGCTTGCGACGGCGTCTGGGATTTGATTGGTAAATTCCGCCGCCTTAGTCATCGGGCGAGGCGAATACTTAAAGCTAAAAATTTGCTCAAAGCGTACCTTTTCTAGCACGTCCATCGTGTCCTCAAACTCCTCGTCCGTTTCGCCCGGAAACGCCACGATAATGTCGGTTGAAATGCTAACCTCCGGGCACATCGCGCGCAGTTTGGCGGCTCGGTCCAAAAACCACTCTTTTGTGTAGCCGCGCTTCATCTCGCGCAGGACTTTGGTGTTTCCGCTTTGGAGTGGCATGTGCATGGATTTGCAAATTTTGGGATTTTGACTAAAGATTTCTAAAAATTTATCGTCCATATGGAGCGGATGCGGGCTGGTAAATCGTATGCGCTCGACGCCATCTATCTCGCTGATTTTTACGAGCAGGTCGCTAAAATCGATCTTCTCGTGCGCGCCTGAAAATCTCTTGCCGTAGTTGTTTACGTTTTGCCCGAGCAAGAAAATTTCCTTCGCTCCGCCCTCAGCCGCTTTTTTTACTTCGCGCAGGATCAAATTTGCTGGGATCGAGATCTCGTCGCCTCTAGTGTGCGGGACGATGCAGTAGGTGCATTTTTTATCGCAGCCGATCGAGATATTTATGTGGCTTTTATACGGCGAGCCGCGAAATTCGCCGAATGCGTACTCGCTCTCGTCGTGATTTATGTCGGTGGAGATAAATTTAGGCGTCTTAACCGCGGCTGAAATTTTACTGACGTTTCGCGCGCCGAGTACGAAATCCACGTAAGGCGCTCGTTTAAAAATTTCGCTTCCCAGATGGCTTGCCGTGCAGCCGCAAACGCCGATTTTAGCGCCCGATTTTTTTACTTTTTCAAAGCCGCCGACCTCGCTAAAAAGCTTATGCACGGGCTTTTCGCGCACCGAGCAGGTGTTGATGAGGATGAGATCGGCCTCGGAGATGTCCTGGGTGAGCTCGTAGTCCTCTTTTTGCTTGAGCTCGGCGATGATGTGCTCGCTGTCGCGGACGTTCATCGCGCAGCCTAAAGTCTGGATAAAGAGCTTTTTTTGCGCTGCGCTCAAAGGATGTGCACCTCGTACATATAGTCGTTTTCGTCGAGTCCGTATTTTACGGTGCGGTGATAGACGCTAAGGCCTTTTTCCTCGAAAAATTCAACCAAAGCGATGAGTTGTTTGTGGCTGTTTTCTCTGTCGAAATAGAAAATTTGTTGCGGATCTTTAGCAAATGCCGCTTCGATTTTTTCAAGAGAGATCGTTTTTGGTTTGGCGTCAAGTTGCGTTCTAGCGAGTTTTAGCTCCATTTTTAATCCTTTGAAATCTTTAATTTAATCTGTGAATATAGCAAAAACATCTTAAAAAACGCATTAAACTTCTTAAAAGTATAAAGCTTGTATAATACCCCTCTAACTCAAAAATTCCCCCAAATTTAAATAACGGAGCAAAAATAATATGGAAAAAATAGCGGATATCATAGAATCTATCGCAAATGAAAAAGGGCTCGAAATCGAAGACGTAAAAGAGCGCGTCATAAGAGCTATTATCAATACCGCAAAGAAAATTTACGGAGAAAACTACGAATACGACGCGGTTATAGATAATGCGACCAAGACCCTTCATCTGTATCAAAAAATTACCGTCGTAGAGGATGGCGACGAGCACTTAGCCGAGGATAACGAGCATTATCTTGGCGTAAGCGAAGCCAAAAAAGTAGACTCTGGCGTAGAGATCGGCGACGAGCTAACATACGAGCTATCTACCGACAACCTCGGCCGAACCGCCGCGCAGACGCTTCACAAGGAGCTTGAGTATCACATCCAGCGCCTGATGGAGGAAAAAATCTTCCAAAAATATCAAGACATGGTCGGCCACATGGTTTTCGGCTCCGTTACGCGCGTGGATAGCGAGGAAAATACCTTCATAGAAATAGACGAGCTGCGAGCCGTGATGCCGCGCAAAAACCGCATAAAAGGCGAGAAATTTAAGCCGGGCGACGTCGTAAAGGCCGTCATAAAAAGCGTCTATATCGACAAATCTATGGGCATCAAAGTCGAGCTAAGCCGCACGTCGCCAAAATTCCTAGAAGCCCTGCTAAAAGCCGAAGTGCCGGAAATCAAAGACGGACTAGTGCTGATTGCGGCAAGCGCTAGAATCCCGGGCGAACGCGCCAAAGTAGCGCTCGTAGCTACCTCTCCTAACGTCGATCCCGTGGGCGCGACAGTGGGCACCAAAGGCGTGCGCATAAATGCCGTCACAAAGGAGCTAAACGGCGAAAATATTGACGCGATCGAGTATTCGGCCGAGCCTGCGATCCTCATCACGCGAGCGATGGCGCCCGCGATCATCAGCTCCGTTAAAATCGGCGAGGACAACAAAGCCGTCGTGAGTCTAGTGACCGAGCAAAAGAGCAAGGCTATCGGTAAAAGTGGCATAAATATCAGGCTAGCCAGTATGCTAACCGGTCACGAGATCGAACTAAACGAGCTAGGCGCTAGAGGCGAGGTTAAGGACGAAAGTGCGAAGGATCTAAAAGCGCTTTTCGGCGATCTGTAGCTGATTTGAGCCTTTTGGTCGCATGCGTCTGGGGCGGTAAATTTAGGGCATAGTGTCTGGATCAAATTTGAGTAAATAAATTTAGCTCAAATTTGATCCGCTTTGCTTGCTAAATTTTGCCGATTTTTATTTTCTACTTTAATGCGTTAAATTTATCCGTATCCATACTTTATAAAATGAAAGAAGCCTGCGAGTGGTGAAATTCTAAGGCGGCGAGCGACCGCCTGATTTGAGGTTATTTATTTTTAGTAGAGCGGTACATCGGGTGCTGATAGTCGTTCCTCTCGCAACCGGCAGCTAAAAATCCAAATACCAAAGCAAGCGCGCATAATATAACTTTTCTCATTTTCTCCCTTTTTTGAGTTTCATTTTCGCGCGATTATAGCAAATTTCGCGAAATTGCCAAAATATCCGCGGCTAAATTTGACGGCATTTTGGCTAGGCTATTTTGGGTCAAATTTGCCTCAGTTTTGTAGGAGCCTAGTAGCACTATGCGTCAAATTTGCCCGCCATGTACTTGCATACGACAAATTCGCGCTTGCAGGCAAATTTCCTCGCCGAAATTTATCTCGCCTCGCGACGCGCCGAGCCGTAATATATTAAATTTTTATCCAAAAAAAAGTAGAATATCACATCTTAAATTTAAGGAAAAATCCGTGTTGCAAGCATTAGCGCTTAGATATAGACCGCGAAATTTTAGCGAGCTCGTAGGCCAGGAGGCCGTCAGCACCAGCCTCACGCACGCTCTGGACGAGAGCCGCCTCACCCACGCCTACCTTTTTTCGGGACTTCGCGGCAGCGGCAAAACCTCGAGCGCGAGGATATTTTCAAAGGCGCTGGTTTGCGATCACGGTCCGACTAGCCGGCCCTGCGAGCAGTGCGCCAACTGTATCGCCGCAAACGAAGGCCGCCACATCGATATCATCGAGATGGACGCAGCCAGCCACCGCGGCATCGACGATATAAAGGGGCTCATTGAGCAGACCAAGTACGCTCCGGCGATCGCGCGCTTTAAGATTTTTATCATCGACGAGGTGCATATGCTCTCCACGCCCGCGTTTAACGCGCTGCTAAAGACGCTCGAAGAGCCGCCGCCCTACGTCAAATTTATCCTGGCTACGACCGATCCGCTCAAGCTCCCGGCTACGGTGCTATCGCGCACGCAGCATTTTAGATTTCGTCAGATCTCGCGCCCGGACGTCGTCGCGCATCTTGATTTTATCCTAAACCGCGAAAACGTCCCGCACGAAAAAGAGGCCCTCGAGATCCTCGCTCGTAGCGGCGCGGGCTCGCTGCGTGACACTCTCACGTTGCTAGATCAGGCCATCATCTACGCCAAGGGCGAGCTCACGCAAAGCGCCGTCGCGCAGATGCTTGGACTACTTGATCCGCAGCGCATAGAGGAGATCTTGGCGCTCGTTATGAGCGGCGACAAATCGGCCGTAAGCGCGGCGGTAGCGCAGCTGGAGAGCTATGACGCCGAGATGGTGATAGATGAGATAACGGCAAATCTCAAGGCGAATTTTCTCGCGCAAAGCCCGAAATACTCGCTGCTTTTATACGAGAGATTTTTTAGGATCCTCTCGCAGGCGCGCTCGATGCTAAGCGTCAGCAGTGACGGCGGATTTGTGCTTGGAGTGATGCTTTTTATGATGATCGAGGCGATAAATCTAAAATCGATCGACGAGATGATAGCCGTGGACGCAAGGGAAAAATTTGCGGATTCGCAAGCTCGCTCGGCTGATTTTGGCGCTTCCCGTGCGGCGTCAAATTTTGCTAGCGGTCGAGGCGACGCGGCTAAATTTAAGGCTTCTACCCAGACGGGTCAAATTTCAGCCTCTACGGGCGGGTCAAATTTGACGGGTGCAAACGCGGCTAAACTCGCTTCGCAAAACGGCGCGGCTTTGGAGCAAAATTTAAGCGCAAAGACACTGGCCGGATCGGCAAATTCGAGCACTCAGACTCATCAAGAGCTAGGCAGCCAAACCGGCGCCGCTAAAACCCCAAGTCCAGCCTACGAAGCGTTTTTGGCCAAAATTTACGACCGCAGCTTTGATCTTGGCGAGTGCTTTAAAAACTGCATCGAGTTTTTGGACTTTTCAGGCGGCTGCATGAGTCTGGCCTCGAGTGCGGCCGGCGACGATCAGCGGCGGCTTCGCGAGAGCTCAAAGGTGATTTTGCAGATTTTGCGCAGTCTTTTCGGCGAGAGCGCAAAGATAAAGATAACTCCCAAGCAAAGCCTAGAAATAGGGGGCGCAGAGCAAAAGGACGCGTCAGAAAATTTGACGGCAAAAAGCGCTGCAAATTTGAACGATGAGCGCGACAGTGCGGACAAATTTGAGGGCGACGAAACTGCGCCAAACCCTGAGAGTGCCAAATTTGACGCGGACGACGCGTCGGGAAATACAAATCAAAACGCCCAAGAGCAAGAGCCCTCAAATTTGACCGGAAATTTGTTTGCAGGCGGTAGCGAGGAGGGTGCGGCTACAGTCTCGGAGCAAAATTTGGACGCCGAATTTAAAAGCGGCGAGCAGGACGAGCAAGCGGAAAATTTGACTCCGCAAACACAGGCGGATATTTTGCAAACGGCAAACGAATCGGCTCCGAGCGCGCAAACAAATATCGGCTCGCCTATGGGTGAAACCGAGCCCTTAAATTTAAACGAAAATGCGGAAAATTTGACGCAAAACTCGCAAACGCAGGCGGGTTTAGATCAGCCGACAGAGCCTAAATTTGCGCCCGATTTTGAGAGTATGCGCGACGACACGCACGATTTTCATGAGGCGTATTCGCTGAAATTTAAGACCGATGACGGCGCCCTAGCGGGGGCGGATCTGGCCTTTTTAGACGACGAACTAAAGCGGCTAGAAAGCCAAAACGCCGCAAAAATGGAGCAAAAACCAAGCAGCGCCGCTAAATTTAACCAAAATCACGCGCCGCAAACGGCAAGCTTTGGCGAGCCGCCCTTTGATCCGGACGATGTGAGCGAGATGTTTGGCGAGGCGGCGGACTATGACGCGAGCGACGAATTTTTGGGGCAAGGTGCGAGCGAGTCGGCAAACGCCAAAAGGCAAAATTTAGATACGGTAAATTTAGTCGGCGACGAGCTTCGAAGCGAAGCGAA
Organism: Campylobacter showae; assembly: GCF_900699785.1. Taxonomy (NCBI): domain Bacteria; kingdom Pseudomonadati; phylum Campylobacterota; class Epsilonproteobacteria; order Campylobacterales; family Campylobacteraceae; genus Campylobacter; species Campylobacter showae. Next base: position 600,109 of record NZ_LR535679.1, on the reverse strand, counting down.
TTTTGACGACTCGTCCTTAAGCGGGGCAAATTTGAACGCTCAAAATCCTACGCCAAATTTGGCCGCCAAAACTCAAGCCGATCCCAAAGCCGCAAAAAATCAAGCGGTTTTAAAAGAAGCCAAACGACTGTTTGGAGAGCCGAGTTTGGAGAATTTGAATTAAAGAAAGAGCCTGAAATAGGCTCTTTAAAATTAAAATTTGTATGTGTAGCCTAGGTAGAAACCGGTGTTTGTTTCTTTGGTGTTGTAGCTATAAAATGTTTTGTCGGCTTTGAAGCCCAGCTCGATCGCGTTATTTGCGTCAAGGGAATATTCGCCGCCCAATCTGCCTCCTAAAACCCAGCCGCTTGCGCTACCGCTGTCGGAATATGCATCGTTGGCTATTAGTTGATCTTTTAGTTTTGAGTAGCCTGCGTAGCCGCCTAGAACCAATTTAAAGTCTTGCGCGACGGCGGGCGTATAGTCGGCGCCGATTAAAAATTTATGCGTATTCCATTTGAAAGAAAACGAACCGTCTGCGTCCTCTCCTTATTTTTTCACCTTAAAATCGTATATGTACGTTCCGTAAATTCTAAATACGTTAAAATCGTAGCCGCCTTTTATTCCCAGACCGAATTGTGCTTTTTTTAAAGGATCGCTATCTTGAGATTTTATTTTAGAACCAAAGGAGTAATCACCCTCTAAGCCAAAAAACAGGCCTTCTGCCATGGCTAAAGCAGAGCCAATGCTAATCCATAGGGCAATCTTGGAAACAAAATATTTCATCCGTGTCCTTTTAATATAAAATAAAGGCGTATTATAAAATTAAATACATTAAACAACGTTGAGCGGCTTTAGCTGAGCGGATTGTGTAGATAAAATAAGATCTGAGATTAAATTTAAAAGAGTATATAAAAAATAAGTCGGTTTTTTAGACCGACTATTCGTTTAGTATCGAAAGTAGCTCTTTGTTGTCTTTGGTTTTTAGCATCTTGGCGTATAAAAACTTAAGCGCTTCTACGTCGTCCATCGTCGCGATCGCCGAGCGGATAGCCCAGATCTTTTGCAGTTCGTCCGGTTTTTGTAGTAGCTCCTCTTTTCTGGTGCCTGATTTTAGTACGTTGATGGCCGGGTAAATTCGGCGATCGGAGATGTTGCGATCTAGCACGATTTCACTGTTGCCCGTGCCTTTAAATTCCTCGAAAATCACCTCGTCCATACGCGAGCCCGTGTCGATGAGCGCTGTGGCGATGATGGTGAGGCTGCCGCCATGCTCGATATTTCGCGCCGCGCCGAAAAAGCGCTTCGGTTTGTGCAGGGCGTTTGCGTCCACGCCGCCGGTTAGCACCTTGCCGCTTGGCGGAGTTACGGTGTTATACGCGCGCGCTAAGCGGGTGATGCTATCAAGCAGGATGATGACGTCCTTGCCCATTTCTACGAGGCGTTTTGCCTTTTCGATGACGAGTTCGGCGACGCGCACGTGGTTCATCGCAGGTAGGTCAAACGTCGAGCTAAATACCTCGCCCTTTACGCAGCGCTGCATATCGGTGACCTCCTCGGGACGCTCGTCCACGAGCAGTACCATGAGATGCGACTCGGGGTGGTTGCGCGCGATGCCGTGGGCTAGCTCTTTCATGAGCTCGGTTTTACCGCTTCTTGGAGGGGCGACGATGAGGCCGCGCTGACCCTTGCCAAGAGGGGTAAAGAGATCGAGCACGCGGCCCGTTAGTTTCATCGGATCATACTCGAGGCGAAGTTTTTCCGTCGGGAAAAGCGGAGTTAGGTTGTCAAATAGCGGGCGCTCCTTAGCCTCGATTAGCGGCATATAGTTTAGCGCTTCGATTTTTAGCAGAGCGTAGTACTTTTCCTGATCTTTGGGTTCGCGTACTTGACCCGTCACGATGTCGCCCACGCGCAGGGCAAATTTGCGAATTTGAGAGTTTGAGACGTAGGCGTCGTTTGAGCTGTCGCTGAGGTTTGCGTCTACCGAGCGCAAAAAGCCGTAGCCCTCGCTCGTGATCTCTAAAATACCCGTGAAAAGTATAAATCCGCCCTGTTTTGTTTGGGTTTTTAGGATCTCAAATATCAAATCTTGTCTGCGAAATTCGCGCGGATTCTCGACGCCTACGCTGTTTGCGATAGCGATGAGCTCCTCTAGGCTAAGAGTTCTTAGCTCTTCGATTTTGTGTCCGTCTACGGGGATGTGAGTGCGCGAGTTTTGGTGTTTTTTTGTGTTTTTTTGACTTTCCTGCGCAGAATTTGCAGGCTGCGTCGCGTTATTTTCCATTGTGTCCTCTTTAAAATTACGGAATAATTTTGTAGATAAATTTAAGTTTCAAAAGAAGTTTTTGAAAGTCGCATTTTATAAAATTTTGGCTTTGATGTCAAGAAGTGATATAATCTCGCCAAAAATGAAAAGGAATCTCAAAATGATGGATTTTAAAGACGGCAAGCGCGAAAAAACGATAATCAAAACCGCGCTTATCGGCATAGTTACGAATTTTTTCTTAGCCGGATCGAAAATTTTTATCGCTATGGTCTCAAACTCGGTCGCATTGATATCGGACGCCGTAAATAACCTTAGCGATGCAGGCTCAAGTATCATCACGATTTTTGGCTCAAAGCTAGCTAGCAAGATGCCCGACGAAGATCACCCCTACGGCTACGGCAGGACCGAGTATATCGGCGGTCTTATCGTTTCAGTCATCGTGCTGATGCTGGGATTTCAGTTTCTAAAAACTTCGGTCGAAAATATTTTTGCACCTGAGCCTACTACTTTTACGATGCCGTTTTTGGCGTTTTTGTTCTGCGCGATATTCGTCAAATTTGCGCTCGGCTTTTACTACAAAAAGATCGGCAAACAGACCAAATCTATCTCGCTTAGAGCCGTAGGGCAGGAAGCTTTGGGCGATGCGATCATATCGTGCGTGATCCTCGTATCCGCCGCGCTATCGTACTTCGCCGATATCCAGATAGATGGTTACGCGGGCGCTTTGGCCTCGCTTTTTATTATCGTAAACGGTGTGCTTTTGATAAAAGAAACCTTCGATAAAATCATCGGTCAGCGCGTGGAAAAAGAGATCAGCGACGAAATTTACGCCGCCGTAAATCGCTGCGAGATCGTGCGCGGCGCATACGACCTAATCCTGCACAACTACGGCGCGCAGCGATACGTCGGCTCGGTAAACGTCGAGATAGACGAGCATTTGCCCCTTAGCGAGGTTTCGCAGAGGCTAAACGAGCTTCAGATCGAGATTTATAAAATTTACAGGATTTATCTGGTTTTTGGCGTTTATAGCGTAAATTTAGGACAGGAGCAAAGCCGCGCCTGCGTGGCGAATCTACTCTCGCGCTTTAGTAGCGTGCGCGGATTTCACGCGTTTTTCATCGATACCAAGAAAAAGAGCGTGAGGTTTGACGTGGTGGTCGATTTTGCCGAGAAAAATCTAAGCCGTCTGCGCGCCGAGATAGAGCGCGAAGTAGCGTTAAGCTTTCCGGGGTATAAAATTTTCATCGTGATAGATAGGGAGTTTGCGTGAGAAGTTGCTATTTTTGTTGCGTTAAATTTGAGGTTAAAATTTAAGGGCGATTTGCGTAATTTACTAGCATTTTCAAGGTGCTGATCTTGGCCAAATCCGGTCAAATTTACGGTTACGTCTATGCGTGAGCAAAATCTGTCAAATTTGCCGTCAAATTCGGGCGCGAGCAAAATCCGCGCCAAAGCTAGCAAAATCAAGCGAGGCTTTAGAAATTTTACGTATAATCTAAAATCTTAAAACGAAAGAAAAAAGTAATCGATGGGCAAATCTAAGTGCGTGCATTGCAGGGGCGAATTTGAGCGCGAGGCGCTGATAGAGCGCGGCGGGGAGCTGTTTTGCTGCGAGGGGTGCGCGGGAGTTTACGAGATACTTAACGCAAGCGGGCTGGGCGAGTTTTACGAAAGGCTTGGCAAAACTACGCTAAATCCCGCCATAAGCGCGAAAAATGCGGCGCAAAAGTCGCAGGAAGACCTCGCGGCTATTTATCAAAACTACGTCAAAAACGAGAACGGGTTTAACAAAATCTCGCTCATCATAGAGGGCATCCACTGCTCGGCTTGCGTCTGGCTAAACGAGAAGGTTTTATTTGCGCAGAAGGGAATTTTAGAGGTAGATATAAACTCGGTTAACAATAAAGCCCTCATCGTCTGGGACGAAAACGAGATAAATTTGGCCCAAATTTTCGCCCTCATCCGATCTATCGGCTACGAGCCCTACCCATACGACGCGCAGGCCCAGGAGCAAAGACTTTCGGGGCAGAGGCGCGAATTTTACGCGCGGCTGCTGGTGGGGATATTTTGCACGATGAACATCATGTGGCTGGCCGTCGCGCAGTACGGCGGCTACTTCACGGGCATGCGCGCCGACGTGCGCTCTATCATAAATTTCGCCGAATTTATCCTCGCTACGCCAGTGCTTTTTTACACGGGAAGCGGGTTTTTTAGGGGTGCCTGGGGCGCGCTAAAAAACAAAACGCAAAACATGGATAGCCTCATCGTCACGGGTACGCTCGCGGCTTATATTTTCTCGATCTACGCGATGTTTTCCAGGCAAGGCGAGGTGTATTTCGACTCGGTCGCGATGATAATCACTTTCGTATTTATCGGTAAATATTTGGAAGTCTTGAGCAAAAAAAAAGCCGCCGACACGCTCGATAATCTAAACTCGTTAAATTTAAACTCCGTTAGCGTCAAAAACGGCGACGAAATAACCCTAAAAAACGCGCAGGAGGTGAGGGTGGGCGAACTCGTGGTTGTGGGAGCCGGCGAGCGTGTGCTACTTGACGGCGTAGTCGTAAGCGGCGCGGCGAGCTTTGATCTCTCTAGCCTTAGCGGCGAGAGCGCGCCTGCGTATCTGAGCGCGAAAGAGGGCGAAAACGAGATAAAAAGCGGCTCCGTGTGCGTGGACGGCACGCTGGTTTATAAGGTCGGCGCCGTCTTTAGCGAGTCAGTGCTAGCGCGTATCATAAATCTGCTCGAAACCGCCGCAGCTAAAAAGCCGCGCATCCAGGCGCTCGCAGACGCTATCGCGGCGAGGTTTTCAACTGCTATCACGGCGCTGGCGCTAGCGACGTTTGCGTTTTGGTTCTGGCGCACGGGCGAGCTCTCCGCCGCGCTCATCGTCGCGATCTCGGTCGTGGTGATCTCGTGCCCTTGCGCGCTAGGGCTTGCTACGCCAGTTAGCACGCTCGTTGCGCTTGGAGCGGGCTTTAGGCGCGGGATACTTTTTAAAGAAGCGCGCATCATCGAAAGCCTAGCTAAGTGCGATACGGCCGTGTTTGACAAGACCGGCACGCTCACGTCGGGGCGGCTTAAAGTGAGTAAATTTACGCACTCGGGCAAATTTGACGCAAGCGCGCTTTTTTCGCTGGTTAGCGGCTCGGATCATCCCGTTAGCCGCGCCGTTGGCGAGTATCTGCGCGCAAATTTTAATGATTTAAAACTTTTAGAGTTAAGCGGCTTTGAAAACATCGCGGCGCGCGGAGTAAGGGCTAAATTTGGCGGCATAAATCTAGCCGGCGGGAGCGAGAAATTTATGCGCGAGCTGGGGCTTTATGACGGCGAAGCGGTGCGCGGGACTTGCTATTTTTTTGCCGCGGACGGGCAGATCGAGGCGGTATTTGAGCTAGAAGAGAGCCTAAAAGAGGGCTCCAAAGAGTGCGTGGACGCGCTAAAAAACGCGGGTATGCGCGTAGCGATGCTAACGGGCGATAACGAATACGCCGCAAAGCGCGTAGCAGAGAGGCTTGGCATCGAGGAAACGGTCGCAAACTCTCTGCCCACGGACAAGGCCGCCTACGTAGAGAGACTAGCGCAGCAGGGGCGAAACGTGCTGATGATAGGCGACGGGATCAACGACGGCGCCGCGCTCGCGCTCTCAAGCGTGGCCGTGTGCATGGGTAGCGGAGCGGCCGTGAGTATCGCAAAAAGCGACGTCGTACTGATGAGAGATGATCCCGCCTCGCTCGCGGCTGCCGTAGCGCTCGCGCGTAAAACCTACCGTATCGTGCGGCAAAATTTGGCCTTTTCGCTCGTTTATAACGCCGTGACGATACCGTTAGCTATGGCCGGCTACGTAGCGCCTGCAGTGGCTGCGCTCTCGATGTCGCTAAGCTCGGTCGCGGTCGTGTTAAACGCGATGAGGGCTAGGAGCGAGCGATGAGCGGGGCAGTCGTGGCGATGATGATCGGGGTTTCTACGCTACTGGGCGCGTGTGGGCTGGCGGCACTGCTGTGGGGGCTTAAAACTAGGCAGTTTGACGACGAGCGAAAGTTTTTGGACGGGACGAAATTTGACGACGAAGACGCGCTAAACGACGCCTATGAGCTGGAGCTGCGCCGTAAAGAAAAGGGCTATAAGCCGCCTGATTGAGGTAAATTTATGCCCTCGCCCGACTTGCCTTTGCTATTAAAATTCGGTTATTTTGGGTCGTGAAATTTGCTGCGAAATTTGATTTTGAGCGTGGGCGACATTTGCGTTTTAAATTTGACGACGAGTGTTTGGAGTCAAATTCGGACCATAAATTTAATCCGTTGCGGTTAAATTCGTCGTTAAATTTCGACTAACTACGGCATAATGACGGGCAAAAATTTAAGCATTGGATTTTGTCGTCTTGGACGGTAAATTTACCGTGCAAAATAGCAAAAGCGCGCAGGTGTAATCTGGCAGAGTAAAAATCGGTTGTCCTTTGCTAGCAAGCGGGTCGCCAGTAAATTTAGCCTCTTGTCGGCCAAATTTACTCAGTCTAGCGATGCCTCGCAATCAAATCAAGACCGCCGCTTGACGCACCCGCCAGGTATGCCGCCCGCTTGGAGTTTAGGCGGCTTGGAGTCGTTTAAATTTAATCGCTGCAATCACCGAGCAGGCGCGGCTTAATCCTGTAAATTTTGTTTTCTTGTAAAAGCCTTGCTCTCGCAAACCCTCTTAATCTACTTTTAGCTTTTTAACGATATGATTCCGCAAATTTTAACAAAGGAAACAACATGAAAACGCTAGTTATCTTATCGCACCCAAATCTCGCCGCATCGCACGTAAACAAAGCCTTATCTCAGGTAGCAAAGGCCGCTGCGGACGTTGAAGTGCGTCATTTGGAGGGGCTTTACGGCCTAGATATCGCGCGCATAGACGCCCGCGCAGAGCAAGACGCGCTAGCGAGTGCCGAGCGCATCGTATTTTTGTACCCGATGTACTGGCTAAACGTGCCGCCTATGCTAAAAGCCTATATCGACATCGTCTTTTCTCACGAGCTGGTGGGTTCCGGCACGCTTAAAGGCAAGGTCTTGCAGCTTGCGCTAAGCGTCAGCACCCCGCTTGGAGAATACTCTAAACAGGGCGCGATCGGCTTTAGCTTGGATGAGATTTTAACGCCGCTTAAGATCACGGTAAACTACTGCGGGATGGACTTTGCCGTGCCGTTTATCAGCAGCGGATTTGAGCCCGGCGAGTTTGGCGACGATGCCGTAGATGCCGCAGCCGCGCGCTTTGGCAAGTTTTTACGAGGAGAGCTGAGTCCTAACGAGTATCAAATTTAGTTTTGCCGCCTGTAGTTACAAGCTCGTGATTTTAAGTGAAGCCGCCAGCCCGGTTTTTAGCTAGTTGGCGCTGGCGTATATAATAATTTTGCTCGAAATCGCCGCGCTCAAAGTATGATTTAAGCATTGCGAACGAGTAAAGTCTATGTGCAAGATTGATGCGGTCGCTTCGTAGTTCATCTCGTCGACCGCCGATATTTTTTATGTTAAAATCGCAGGTATTATTTCAAGCTATCGATATACTCGCTAACTGCCGCCATATCCTCGTCGCTTAGGTTTTTGGCGTGCAGTTGCATGACTTTGCCCATGCCGAAGTTATTGTTCGAGCCGTCTTTGTAGCTTTGCAGTGCTTTTATGCGGTCCTCTTTGCTGATGCTAGTTAGCGCAGGCACTTTGTTTGCGTATTTTACGTCCGCTTTTTCGCCGTGACAGGCTGTGCATTTTTTGTAAATAGCCGCGCCATCGGCCGCAAGTAGAGATAAATTTAGCGCCAAAACGGCGGTTGCAATGTGGTAGATTTTCATCTTTCGTCCTTTTTGATAGAAATTTAGACGAGATTATAGCCCTAAAAGCTTAAAAGAAAAGAAATTTTATAAAAAAGTTACTAAAATGAAGCGCGAAATAAAAAGCAGAGAAAAATCGGCGGAAAAAGTTCCGCCGAAAAGGGTTATTTTAGAGTAGGGATGTACTCTGATAGAGCTGCGATGTCGTCGTCGCTAAGTGGTTTTGCGATAGGCTTCATCATGGCTGCGCTTTTAAATTTATCTAGAGTGCCTGCTTTATAGCCTTTTAGGCTCTCGGCGATCTCTTCTTTTGAAAGCGTGTTAAGCGCAGGAACTTTATTTAGATACACTTTTTCCGCTTTTGGTCCGTGACAGGCTGCGCATTTTTTGTAAAGAGTCGCGCCGTCAGCGGCAAATAGGCTACCCGCTAGCAATGCGGCTGCACCTGAAACAACGATTAGTTTTTTCATTTTATATCCTTTTGTGGGAGTTGTTGCGGGCAAATTATAGTACAAAAAGCTAAATTTTACATTAGTTTTTAGCATTAGTTTCTAGCGCGGGGCGGGCGGCGATTTTCGGTTAAATTTAGATTTTTTTTTGTATAATTTTCGCCATGGATAAAACAGTGTTTAAAGCGGTGCCAAAAAAGGCGCTATTTCTCGATCGCGACGGCGTGATAAACGAGGATGTAGGCTATGTTTATAGGCGCGAGGATTTCGTTTTTAAAGAGGGCATTTTTGCCGCTTTGAGGGAGTTTGCGCAGGCTGGCTACGCGCTAGTCGTAGTGACGAATCAATCAGGTATCGGACGAGGCTACTACACGCTGGAGCAGTTTGACGAGCTTTGCGAGTTTATGCTGGATGAGCTAGCAAAAGAGGGCGTAAAGATAGAGAAAATTTACTTTTGTCCGCATGCACCGGAGGCTCTTTGCGGTTGCCGTAAACCGGAGCCCGGCATGCTGATAAAGGCCGCAAACGAGTTAAACATCGACCTTGCGCGCTCAATCATGATAGGCGACAAGGATAGCGACGTGCAGGCGGGGCAAAGTGCGGGCATAGGGGTAAATTTAAAGCTGGGCGACCGGCTAAAAAGCGTGGCTGAGGCGCTAGAGTTTTTAAAAAAAGAAGGAAAAATATGAAAGATATAAAAAAGGTCGTAATAACCGGCGCTGCGGGCTTCATCGGCTCAAATTTAGCGCATTATTTCGACGAAAATTTAAAAGACGTAGAAGTGCTCGCCGTGGATAAATTTAGAAGCGACGAAAAATTTAGCAACGGTAATCTAAAAAGCTTCGGGCATTTTAAAAATTTGCTCGGATTTTCGGGCGAAATTTACGAGGGCGACATAAACTGCGCAAAAACGCTAGCTATGATCGAGAAATTCGCTCCGGATGCGATCTTTCACGAGGCGGCGATCTCGGATACCACGGTGACCGAGCAGGGCGAGCTAGTAAGGACGAATCTAAATAGCTTTAAAGACTTGCTAGATATCTGCGAAAAAACGGGCGCGCGCATGATATACGCAAGCTCGGGCGCCACCTACGGCAACGTAAAAAGCCCGCAAAGAGTCGGCGAATGCGAAGCGCCGAATAACGTTTACGGCTTTTCAAAGCTAAAAATGGACGATCTGGGTCGAAAATACGCCAAAAAGGGCGTAGCGGTCGTGGGGCTGAGATACTTTAACGTCTATGGTGCTAGGGAGTTTTATAAAAACAAAACCGCCTCGATGGTGCTGCAGTTCGGTCTGCAAATTTTAAGCGGTAAAAATCCGCGCCTCTTTGAAGGCAGCGACAAAATCAAACGCGACTTCGTCTACATAAAAGACATCGTGCAAGCAAACCTGCTCGCTCTAAACGCTGCTAGCGGCGTATACAACGCAGCTACGGGCACGGCAAGAAGCTTCCAGGAGATAGTAGATATCTTGCAGCGAGAGCTGGGGTCAAATTTACCTTGCGAATACATCCCAAATCCGTATGCGCGCTCATATCAGTTCCATACGCAAGCAGACATCGAGCCGACTAAAAAGGCGCTGGGATACGAGCCTAAATTTAGCCTGGAAGAGGGCATAAAAGACTACGTGGCCGAGATAAAAAGGATATACGAGGAAGAGATAAATGCGTGAAGTGCGTGCTTTAGTCGCGGGCGATCTGATGCTAGATCACTACATCTGGGGCAGCTGCGAGCGTATCTCGCCCGAAGCTCCCGTGCAGGTGGTAAAGATAAAAAGCGAAACCAAACGACTAGGCGGAGCGGGCAACGTGGTGCTAAATTTGCTCTCGCTAGGCGCGAAAGTGGGCGTCATGAGCGTGCTAGGCGATGACGAGACGGGCGACGAGATAGAGCGGATCTTGCAGGAGCAGGGTGCTAGGCCCGAGTTTATCAAGCGCGAGATCGGACGCACGAGCTCGATAAAAAGCCGCGTGATGGCGACACACCAGCAAGTCGTGCGCATAGATAAAGAAAGCGTCGAAGCCGTAACGTGCGAGGACGAGCTGGCGGCAAATTTCGCTCGCGCGCTAGAGAGCTACGACGTCGCGCTGCTATCGGACTACGGCAAGGGTGTGCTGACGCCGTCGCTGTGCCAAAAGCTGATAAAAGCATGCGCGGATGCCGGCAAGCCCGTGCTAATCGATCCAAAAGGCGCGGACTACTCGAAGTATAAAGGCGCTACGCTGCTAACGCCCAATAAAAAAGAAGCGGGCGAGGCCGTGGGCTTTAAAATAGAAAACGACGAGCAGCTTTTTACGGCGCTAAATTTACTAAAAAACGAGCTAAATTTGACCCATTCGCTAATCACGATTTCAGAAGAGGGCATCGCGCTTTTAGAGGACGCTCAGGCGGTTAAATTTCCTGCTCTGGCAAAAGAGGTCTTTGACGTCACGGGCGCGGGAGATACGGTACTAGCGACTCTGGGCGTGATGCTGGGTGCCGGCGAAGGCATCAAAAAAGCGATCGAGACGGCAAATTTAGCCGCCGCGGTCGTCGTGGCCAAGGTCGGCTCGGCGACGGCAAGCTTTGAGGAGATAAACGAGCTCGTGCGCCGTAAAAACGCGGCCGGCTTTGAGGAGAAAATCAAAAACGCGGACGAGCTAGCCGCGACGCTGGCAAACCGCGGCGAAAAGCGGCTAGTTTTTACAAACGGCTGCTTTGACATCCTGCACGCGGGACACGTGAGCTATCTAGCTAAGGCGCGGGAATTTGGCGATATACTAGTCGTCGGACTAAACTCGGACGCCTCGGTGCGCGCGCTAAAAGGCGACGCTCGTCCCGTAAACGCGCAGGCTGACCGCGCTACCGTGCTGGCGGCACTTGGGGCGGTTGATTACGTGACGATATTTGACGAGCTAACGCCTCTAAATTTGATCGAAAAACTGCGCCCCGACGTGCTCGTAAAGGGTGCGGACTACGAAGGCAAAGAAGTCGTCGGCAGCAGCGTCGTAAAAGACGTGCGGCTAGTGGAGTTCGTAGCTGGCAAAAGCACGAGCGCGACGATAAAAAGGATAAAAAATGAAGACTCTTGATATGATAAAAAGCGAGCTAGAGGGACATCTAGTTACTATTAAGGCGACATTTGCGCTGGAAGCTGACATCAAAAAAGCCTGCGAAACGGCGGTAGCTACGCTAAAAGCGGGCGGTAAAATTTTGCTTTGTGGAAACGGCGGAAGCGCTGCAGACGCGCAGCATATAGCAGCCGAGCTAACGGGTCGCTATAAAACCGAGCGCGGCGCGCTAGCGGGCATAGCTCTAACGACCGATACCTCAGCGCTCACGGCGATCGGCAACGACTACGGGTATGAGTTCGTTTTCTCGCGTCAGCTGGAGGCTCTGGGCCGCGAGGGCGATCTACTCATCGCGATCTCTACTAGCGGAAACAGCGGCAACGTACTAAAAGCACTCGAGCTAGCGCGAAAAATCGGTATCAAAACGATCGGGCTAAGCGGCCGCACCGGGGGAGCCATGAACGAGCTTTGCGAGCTAAATTTGGTCGTGCCGTCAAACGACACGCCGCGCATTCAAGAGATGCACATAATGATAGGGCATATCATCTGTCAAGCTATCGACGATGCGTTTTAGGCTAAATTTAAAAGCATTTGCGGCGGCGGAGTCAAATTTAACCCGCCTCGCCGCTTTTTAACTCCGCCTAGAGCGCAAGAAAATTTAACCACCCATGAAAATCCAAACTCCCGCCTACGCCGTTATCGATCTAAAATCCTTCTACGCCTCGGTCGAGTGCGTGGAGCGAGGGCTTGATCCCTTTGAGGCGAATTTAGTCGTCGCAGACGCTAGCAGAGGCGAGGGTAGCGTGTGTCTAGCCGTTAGTCCCGCGCTAAAGGCTCTTGGCGTAAAAAACAGATGCAGGCTGTTTGAAATACCTAAAAATATCAAGTACATCATCGCTGTGCCCAGGATGCAGTTTTACATCGACTACGCGGCTAAAATTTACGGCATATACCTAAAATACGTCGCCAAAGAGGACATCTACGTCTACTCCATCGACGAGGCCTTTATCGACCTCACCTCGTATCTAAAATTTTATAAACTAGAAGCTAGAGCTATGATAAAGATGATAATGGACGACATCCTAAAAACTACGGGCGTAACGCCGACCTGCGGCATGGGGACGAATCTATACCTAGCTAAAATCGCCCTTGATATCCTAGCTAAGCACAGCGAGGATAATATAGCCTTTTTGGACGAAGCGCTCTATAAAGAAAAGCTCTGGACGCATCAGCCGCTAAATGATTTTTGGCGTATAGGCAAGCAAACTAGGGCGAAGCTTGAGAGATACGGGATATTTTGCATGAAAGATATGGCAAACGCGCCATTTAGTCTGCTTGAAAGAGTGTTTGGCATTGATGCCTATATCGCGCTAGATCACGCAAACGGTATCGAGCCCACCACCATAGCCGATATCAAGGCCTATAAACCCTCGACTAAGTCATACTTTAGCTCTGAAATTTTACCTAGGGACTACGAGAGACTAGAGGCTCTAATCGTGCTAAAAGAGATGACCGATAGGCTAGCTCTAAAGATGATAAACGAGGAGGTGCGGGCTAGCGGGCTCACGATAAATATCAAATTCGCCGATAAAAACGAACCCGCGCAAAGAGCTACGGTTAGGTTTAAAACCCCGAGCAATATCGCCAGCATGCTTATGGACGCGGCGCAGGAGCTATATCTAAAAAAGATAAAAAACGCAGGCCTCATCAGGCAAATCGGCATATCGGCAAACGACGTCGTAAGGGAAAGCAAAACCGAAAGAAGTCTCTTTGAAGAAGAAAACGCAAAAGAAAAAACGGTGCTAAAAACCCTAAATAAGATAAAAGAAAAATACGGCAAAAACTCCATCCTAAGGGCTATCGACCTGCTACCGGGAGCCACCGGACGAGATAGAAACAAAAAGATAGGAGGGCACAAAAGCGGTGAATAAGGACAGAGCCAAAATCTTTAGCTCGTTTAATCCTCTCTCTACCCTAGAAAAAGCCCTAAAGGCCCAGGAGCGAGAAAAGAGCGAAAAGCTAGATCTTGACGAATCAAAGATAGAAGAAATCCTAAATAAAATAAGCAAACTAAAACCCGCCGACAAGGTAAAAATCACATACCACGACGGGCAGAGTTACGCGAATATAGAGGGGCTAGTCTCAAATGTAAATTTGATAGATAAAAGTCTAACGGTGGTAAAGGCGAGGGTCAAATTTGACGATATCTACGCGGTTGAGGTTGTTTCGTAAGGCGGCGTTTTGCAGTGTGCGAGATGCTATAGACGGCACGCAAAACGCTTAAATTTGCTAGCTTTAAAGGCGTTTAAATTTTACTTTGTCTGCACTTTTCTTGATAGTTAAAATACGGCACAATCCTAAGTCGCGCCAAAAATCGGTATAGTAAATTTGCCCCGATTAAGCCGCCTTGCGCTATCTCAAATGCGTGCTTTGCGTGCATTAAATTTGGTCTCTCGCCGTTTTAAAAAGCATTTGTGCGCGAGGAGCTTTTGCTTATTTGCGGTTGCTCAAGAAAAAGCCGCGCGCTCGCTAAAACGCCTAATCTCCTTGCGCTTTGGCAAAAAACTCTCGCTCGATCGTTTGGATGACGGCTTGCGGCGAGAGATCTTTCATGCAGGCGTGGGTTTTTAGCGGGCAGACGCGCTTCATACACGGCATGCACTCTAGGTTTAGGTGCAGGATGCGGGCGTTTTCGTTGCGCCACGGACATGTCTGCGTAAATCTCGTAGGCCCAAAAAGCGCGATCGTAGGCGTCTTGTAGGCTGCGGCGATATGCATCGGGCCGCTGTCGTTCGTGACGAATATCCCGCCGCTTTGCCCGATGCCGCCGATCATTTCGCAAAGTTCCCGCACGCTCGTTTTGCCCGCTAGATTTTCGCAGGCTGCGCCGTTTTGGCGTAAAATTTGCTCGATCTGCTCGCACATATCCCGCTCGCCCGAGCCGCCGAAAATCATAATCTTAAACTCGTCTTTAAAATGCAGCGCCACCTGCGCGAAATAGGCAGGATACCAGCGTTTGGCGCTTCCGTAGCTAGCGCCCGGATTTAGTCCGAGCACCGGAGCGTCAAATTTGCGCGGCTCAAAGTAAAGCTTCAGCTCGTCGTCCGCCCGTTTTAAATTTAACGCCGCTTTGACGAATTTTAGGTATTTTTGCACCTGATGCGCGCCGTCTTTGCTCTTTTGAAAAACAAATTTTCTCTCCGCCCGCGCCCCGTAAAGTAAAATCTTGCTCGCAAAAGAGCTTCTAAAGCTCAACGCCGCGTCAAATTTACCGAGATTTCTAGCCTGCCAAAATAGCCGCCAGAGCCTAAATTTAGCCTTTTTGCTGCTATCAACGATGACGCGCTCGCAGTTTGGATGAGCCTTAAAAAGTTCGCACGCCGCAAACGAGCCGAAAAATACGATTTTGACGGGCTTTTGCGTTTCTTTTTTTAAATTTTGCGGATTTTGATTTTCTTGCGCGTTTGCCTTCAAATTTGCGCCGCGGACAGCTTCAAATTTACCGTCCAAATTTGGCGTATCGTTTTTAAAAATTTGAATTTCTTGCGTTACCGAGCCGAAATTTTGCGACGAAAAGCTAAAATCTCGCTCATTTTCAAATTTGCCCGTCAAATTTCCCGCGTCAAACGCCGCCGTATGCTTTGCGATGGCCTCCACCGCGGCGCTTGCCATCACGGCGTCGCCCAGCCAAGTCGGTAGCTCAATCAAGATTCGCACGTATGATCTCCAGCGTCGCGTTCGCGTTTTTTTCGATGCTAAACTCGCTGGCAAGCGCCAAATTTCGCTCTTGTAGCATTGCTAGCCGCTCGTCGTCGTTTAGGATCTCGTCGATCAGAGCGCAGATGTCGTAGTCTTGCGGCGAACTCATCACAAACTCCCCCGGTAGTATCTCCGCGGCGCCGTTTTGAGCGGTCGTGATAGCGACGCAGCCGTAGCTAAGCGCCTCCAAAACGACGTTTGAAAACGGCTCGTACGCCGTCGGAAACAAAAACAGCTCGCTGCCTTCGTAAAATCTCGCTGCACTTTTTTGCGCGCCCGTAAATACGGCGTTCAGGCCGAGTTCCTTGGCTAGATTTTTGTAGCGGGCGGCGTTTTTGTCGCGGCCGACGATCAGGCAGTTTACGCGGGTTTTTAGGCGAGCCGCGATGCGTAAAAACTCCTCCGCGCCCTTGCGTTTAAAGCCGCTTCCCACAAACAGCAGCGTCGGTAGGTGAAAATCAAGTCCGAATTCCTCGCAAAGAGCGAGCTTTGCCGAACCTTTTTGCACGCGCGTAGGCAAATTTACGCCGTTATAGACGACCGCGATCTTTTCAGGGGCGACGGCGTAGGTCTCGCAAATTTGACGCTTTATAAAATTTGAGTTGGCGATGATTTTTTTGGTATTTTTAAAAGTGCGTTTTTCAAGGTGCGGAATAACGAAATTTAGCGGGTTTACAAACCAAAACGGCTTAGTTTTCATATAGACTTTGTGCACGCCGTCGCCCGCGCGGTAGATGTCGGCGCAGGTGATGCGCTCAAGGCTAAAATAAATCTCGTCCGCGCTCTTTTGCCGCCTTGCTTGCGAGTTAAAAAGCAGGGCTTTGATCCACGAGCTTAGCTTTTTGCTACCGTTAAATCCGCGCGTCTCGCACGCAACGCCCGAATCTTTTAGAGCTTTAACGAGCCGCGAGAGATATCTCTGCGCCCCGCCGATAGCGTCTAGATCGAGCCTTAAAAATACTATTTTTTTCATGTTCGCCTTTTAAAATTTAGCGGTATTTTATAAGTTTTTTGATGAATTTTAGGTTATGCCGGGCGTGCGAGGGATTAGGGCGTAAATAAGTATAAGCGTAAAATAGGTATAATCGCGCAAAAAAAGGAAAATCGTGAAAATTTTGCTCGTTAGAAACGATAATATCGGCGATCTCATCTGCACGACGCCGGCGATTGAAGCACTGCGAAAGGCTCATTCGCGTGCACAGATCGACATCGTGGTAAATAGTCTAAACGCATGCGTCGTTCGCGGCAATCCGTTTTTAAATAAAATTTATATCTATACTAAACCAAAGCACGTAAAAGGAGCGGCGGCAAAGGTGCGGGCATTTTTGGGAAAATGTAAAATTTTGCTTCAAATTCGCCGCGAAAAATACGATGCGACGGTGATTTTTAGAAGCGCCTATTCGCCTTCTGCCGCGATATTTGCTAGAGCCGCCGCAGCTAAAACGACCATAGGCGCGGCAAAGCAAAACGAGGGCGGTTCGTTGATAACACATAAGCTAAACTTTAATCCGCCGCCTCACGAGGTGCTGCTTTGCTATGAGCTAGCCGCACCGCTGGGAGCGAAATTTGACGGGGAAAAGACGCTTTACGTACCTAGCTTTAAAAGCGAGAAATTTAAGGATTTCGTATTTTTTCACGTCTCATCAAGGGTGGAGCAAAACCGTATGGACGAGGCTAAAATTTTACGTATTTTGGCGTTTTTAAAGCAAAATTTCGGACGCGTCGCCGTTAGTGCCGAGGACGTGAAACTAGGCCAAAAAGTAGCGCAAGAAGCGGGCGTAGAGTTTGCCGCGACAGCGAGCCTAGATGAACTTGCGGGCTACATCTGGGCGGCTAAATTTGTCCTCACGCTTGACGGCGGCGTAGCGCATTTGGCTCCCGCGCTTGGCGTAAAAACGGTGCTGGTGCTTGGTAAAACGGACGCCTCTCGCTGGGCTCCGATTTACGGCGGAGCGGAGTGCGCTGTGCTGCAAAGCGCTAGTAAAAATGCGCAGGACGCGGCGGACGAGGAAATCTACGAGGCGGTCAAAAATATATGAAAAAGACGGACAAAATCAACATCCTAGAGCTTGAAAGCTCGCTAGGATTCGGCGGTCAGGAGCACCGCACGCAGCGCGTCATAAACGGACTAAACAAGGATAAATTTAAGGTATTTTACGCGCTAAATCCCGGCTCAAAAAGCTTTGAAAAGCCCATTGATTGCGAATTTGTGGAATTTAATCTGAGCAAGGTTTATAATATTTTTGAAATTTTTAAAATTTGCCGTTTCGTGCGCGAAAAAGGTATCTCCATCATCGCCACGCACTCTGGTAAGGACGGCAACATCGGCGCGATCGTAGCAAAGCTAACGGGCGCCAAAGTCGTGCGCACTAGACACCTGCAAACACCGATCAGATCGGCGTTTAGCTACAACGTAAATGATAAAATCATAGCCGTCTCAAACGCCGTAAAAGCCCAGCTCGTCTCGCAGGGCGTGCGGGGAAATTTGATAGACGTTATCTATACAGGCGTGGATACAGCGCGGTTTAATCCAAATTTTAAAAAAGATATAAAAGCGGAGCTAAATTTGAGCGCGGACTGCGTCGTAGTGGGTATCGTGGCAGTCTTGCGCGCGGCGAAAAATCATCAGCTTTTATTTGAAGCTTTTAGCGAGCTAAATCTGCCAAATGCCGCTTTAGTCGTGGTCGGCGACGGTCCGCAGGAAGAAAATCTAAAAAAAATTAAGACTCCAAACATCTATATGCTAGGTTCCCGTACCGACGTGAGCGAGTTTTTGGGCAGTTTTGACGTTTTCGCGCTGCCCTCAAAGATGGAGGCGCTAGGCACGGCGCTGCTCGAGGCGCAGTCGTGCGGAGTGCCTTGCATCGGTAGCGACGCGGGCGGTATCGGTGAGGCGATAAGTAGCGGCGAAACGGGGCTTTTGTTTAAAAACGGCGATAAAGAATCGCTCAAAGCGGCCTTAAAAACGCTGATAGAAGACGCGGCGCTTCGGGCGAAATTTAGCGCGAACGCGAGGGAATTTATCGTGCGAAACTTCTCGATAGAAACGATGGTCGCGCAGACGGAAGCGATGTATGAAGCTCTTTGAGAGCGCGGCTAGGCTCATTTTGCGCTTTAAAAGCGTGCTCAAAACGCAGCTGGTTACGCAGCCCGTCCAAACGGTCTGTTTTTTTAGCAACACCGCGCTTGGCGATACGATTTTTAATACGCCTGTTTTTCGCGTCTTTCGGCAAAATTTCCCGCACGTACGCACCGTCGCGCTACTAAATCCATCTACCGCGCCGCTTTTTAAAACCGATCCGAATATCGATGAAATTTTGCTTTACGACGGCAAAAAAGGCGGTTTTTTACGCGCTTTATCGCAGCTAAAAAAGATAAAACCCGACGCCATCTTTATCCTGCACTCAAACGAGCCGCAGGCTACGCCGTTAGCCGTTTTAAGCGGGGCCAAATACGTCTTTAAGCTGCCAAATGCCGGCAGTAAATTTAGCCCCTTTCACTCAAACGCGCCAGAGCCTTACGGAGATGAGAGGTACGTCGTACTAAACCGCCTCGAGCAGCTTAAATTCGTAGGCATCAGAAGTCGCGACACGAGGCTAAATTTGTATCTGCGCGATGAGGATTTCGCCCGCGTCGATGAAATGCTAAAAAAAGACGGCAAACGCAAATTTATCGGCTTTCAGATGGGGGCTAGCACGGTTTCCAGGCAGTGGTTTTGGCAGCGTTGGCGGGAGCTGGCGGGAATTATTTTGGAGCGCACGGACGCCGTCATCGTGCTAACGGGCAGCCCCGCCGAGCGAGCGATGACCGCGCAGTTAGACGAGGAGTTAAGAAGCGCACACGTGATAGATGCGGCGGGTAAATTTAGTCTGCGAGAGGCTGCCGCGCTGATAGCTAGGCTTGACGTGCTTGTCACGCCCGATACCGGTCCGCTGCACGTCGCAGCTGCGCTAAAAACGCCTACGATCGGGCTTTTTGCAGTCGCGTCGCCCGTAAATTCAAACCCGGATTTTGACGAAAACATCCATAAATTTATCAAAAAGCCGCGCACCTGTTCGCCTTGCGTCGGTAAAAACTGCAAATTTCAGGAGTGTATGCTGCAAATAGGAGCCGATGAGGTCTGGGAGATGCTAAAGGAAATGATTTGAAAAAGATTTTGTTCGTCGATACGGGGCGCGAATACGGGGGCGGGACGAAGAGTTTTTTGTATCTTTTGCGTGGGCTTGCCGCGCAGCAAAAATACGAGCTTTGCGCGTTTTTTGAGACCGATTACGAGGCGGGCGGACGCAAAATCTCGAAAATCATCGAAGAAGCCGGGGCTAAATTTATAAAATTTGAACCAAAAAAGCAACCCTCAAAGCTAAAAAAAGAGCTTTTACGCGCTCTGGGTGGTCAAATTTTAGCAAAATACCTCTATAAAAAAGACTACGACTACGCGCTTTGCTTGCTTGGGCAGGTGCGCCCAGATATCCTTCATCTAAATAATCACTTTTCAACCAATCTTGCTTACATCGCCGCCGCAAACGCCCTAAATATCGCGGTAGTACAGCATTTGCGTAAAAACTCGGCCGTCGAGCCCTTTAAGCTTGAGATTTTAAAGCGGCTAAAATTTACGCCTGTTTGCGTTTCAAACGCGACTTATGATTTTTACGCCGCGCAGATAAATATGCCTAAAAACGTGGTTTACAATCCTGTAGAGGCGCCTGTTTTAGGTCAGGAAAAGTCTGAGACGGATGAAAATTTGAGCCATTCTCGGTCAAATTTAAAAAATAGCGGCGACGATAAAAACGGCGCCCTAAAAGCCAAATTTGACGCCGAAAAGATAAATATCGTAATGCCCGCAAATTTCCTGACGTTAAAGGGGCACGAGCTCGTTTTTGACGCGCTTGCGGGACTAAAAAGAAGCGATATAAAGGTCTATTTTGCTGGCGGAGGCGAGCTAAAAGCGGGCGCGAAAGCCAAATTTGACGCGCTGATAAAATCGAACAAGGCCGAGTATCTGGGCTTTGTTTCCAAGATGGACGAGATTTACGCCGCGTGCGACTACGTGCTTGGGTTTTCCAGCGACGAGGGACTGCCTAGAGTCGTCATCGAGGCGCTTGGCTGCGGGCTTGGCGTCGTGTACTCTGATATCGCCGTCATAAGAGAGATTTATGAAATCTCCTCGAAAAAGCAAGATTTTTTTATAGTTCAAAGAAGCTCGGACGCGCTTTTAGCCTGCTTTGAGAGCTTGCGAAAACCCGCCTCAAAAAGCCCCGACGATGCCGTTATAAAGGCATTTAGCATAGAAAATTATCTTCGCGGGATAGATAGGATATATAGCGAACTTTGACGAAAGCCTCGATGTCTGCGAGGTTTTGCTCGCTAAGCTCGAAAAACGCGCTCGCGTCGATATCCCGCACGGTTTTAAACACGGAGCTAACGGGCGGCAAATGCGAGTTTATCACGAGCGAGTCGGCGACGCCCCTTTGCTCGCTGGCAAAACAAGGCCCCATCAGGCAGATCGTGGGCGTGCGCACGCTGTCTGCGACGTAGTAGTTGCCGGTATCAGAGCTCGCGTAAAGCTGCATCTGCGAGAGGTAAAACGGCAACTCCTCAAGCTTGATTTTATCTATCAAAGAGATGATTTTTATCTCGTTTTCGCCAAATCTTTTGACGTAAGTATCGCAAATTTGCGAGCTAAAATTTGACCCGTCGCTAGTGCTGTTTTGGCTGCAAATTTGAGCTTTTGATTGCTTTTCGTCCGCATTTTCAGCGAGTAGGTTTTTTAGCAGTGCAGCCTCCTCGCCGACGCCGAAAATGTAAACCTCGCAGTCAAATTTAGCGAAAATTTCAAAGATTTTTTCCCAAGTATGTTTTGGCGGCGTTTTCATTTTATTGCCAGCGCTCAGGCTCACGCCGATCTTAAATTTGCCGCTTTTTACGATATTTTCGTGCGGTATAACGAGCGGTTTTTGCAAGCATTTTTCATATCTTAGTTCGCTAATGCCGACCGTTTTTAGGTAGGTTAGCAGCGTGAGGTCTTGCAAAGTATGCGGCACTTTTTTCATACCGAGCGCCAGCAGGGCAAAGTCGCTAGATGCCGCGTAGTGATGCACGGTGACGATGTTTTTAGCTAGCGTGCAGCGCGCCAAAAAGAGATTTAGGCTGTTTGGCATCAGCACGTAGACGCTCTCGTAGTTGCGCGAAAAAAGCTCGAGCGCGAGTCCTAGCTTAGAGGTTTTTTTACGCTTTACGTTATTTATCGTAAATATTTTTTCTATTCGGTTGTCGTGTTTTGCGAGGGCTAGGTTTATCTCGTCGATTAGCACGTCAAATTTGCCCAGCTTTTCAAAGATCACGGTCGAGTTTGCGTAGTCGCCGATTTTAGCGGTTTGTATGAGCAAAATTTTATTGGATGGTTTTTTAAAACAGCTTGTTATTTTAAGGTACGGCCAAAGTATTAAATAAAATAAAAAATATATCAAAAATAAATCCTCTGATTTAATCAAATAGGCCATTTTACATGATTTTTAATTAAATATTGTTATAATCGCGCACTTAATAAAATGGAGAGTGTATGACCAAGCAAAAGGTGTTTGATTTTTGTCAAAATTTAATAATATATCTTCTCTTTTTGTTTATAGTTTGCGAGCATCACGTAAGCTTTACCGCTGTTAAAAACATATCGCTCTATACTGCTGTTTTGCTAGCTTTTACAATGTTATTTTTGCGTAAAGGTGAAGTATTGCAAAGAATTAAATCAAATTTTAGCCATGCTAAAATGAGTCTAATATTCTTAGCTTTATTTGTTGCTTATGCACTTTTGATATCTTGTTTTCCATATGACGATTCTTTTGGTTCCGCAAAAAAAGCTTTTAGCGAATTTGGAAGAGGGGTTGCATTTTTATTTGTAGTGCTTGTTTGTTCAAACGGCAAAGAAAGACAGCAAAAAATCCTTTTTTATTCCATATTGGCGGCATTTATTTTTATTACCGTTTACTATGCATTGCCGATTTTTGAAAATTTGGACAAAATTTCAAGTGCGGATCCGGAGGCTGGAAGAATAGTGCATAGAGGATATTCGTTGTTTGCGGACAGGTTTATGGTATTTGCCTTGTTGGGTTTAATTTTTTTTAAAAGCAATGCTGTAAAAGCTTTTATGGTTATTTTTTGTTGTATTGCTATTGCTATGGATATATTGGGCGGCGCTAGAGGTAGCTGGCTTGGCGTATCTGTTGCTTTTATTTTGTTATTTATATTTCTGGTTTTCAGTAAACATAGAGATTTTTTAAAGAAAAATTTTAAAAAATTATTTGTCATTGGAATGCTTTGCTTTTTAAGTATAGGGGTTTTATTTTTTAATTCATCCATTGCAAACTCTAAATTATCGCAAGGATTGCATAGTTCGGGCAGGGATTTGATATTAAAAGAAAGGCTCCCCTTGCTTTTTGAAACTAATAGATGGATATTGGGACTTGGGCACGGCGAGCACTTATATGATAAATTTTTAGCTGACAAGTCGGATGAAAAGGGTATCGAAATTTTCATGATGTCCATAAGGGACGGAAAAAGACATTGGTTTAATGACGAGCCTTTTTTTATAGGCAATATATATTATTACGGAATTATTGGGGTTTCATTTTTATTTTTATCATTTTTCTATTTATTAAAAGAAAGTTTAAGTTCTTTTAAAAGTACGCAAAATTTATTATTTGCCGGAGTTTTTATTTCAGCTATAGCGTATTTTGGCGTAAGAGGGTTGTTTGAGACATATAATTTAAGAATTTTATACCTTTTTTATTTAATCGGATTTCTTATTTTATTTAAATCGAAGGTCGATGTAAAAAATGAGCGTTAGCGTTTTGATGTATCATCACGTTTTAAAAAGGGGTGGATTTATCGCTTCTAGCGCGGAGGATTTTGCCTTGCAGATGCGGTTTCTCGCCGAGGCGGGCTACAAAACGCTCACGATGGGCGAATTTATCGCCTATAAAAAAGGCCAGCTAGCCGTGCCCAAAAAAAGCGTTCTCATCACCTTTGACGACGGTTGGAAGGACAACTATGTCTACGCCTACCCTATCTTGCGCGAGTTTGGGCTGCGGGCGAGCATATTTTTAGTGACGCAGTGGATAGAGCGCGCGAGCATGCGGCGGGGCGAGTTTATCGAGCTAACTCACTCCGAATACAAAAAAGCAGCCCCCCAGCGACCGCAGGACGTGTTTTTAAACCTTGACGAGATAGCGGCAATGCGGGACGTTTTTGACTTTCACTCGCATACGCACACGCATTTTGACGAGTATTTCGGCGCGCTCCCGCCTGAGGAAAATTTCGCTCGGTGCCGCGAGTTTATGCGCGCAAATTTGGGCATCGAGGACAAAATTTTGTGTTGGCCGCGCGGCAAATACGACGAAAATTTGATGCGTCTAGCTAGGCAGGCAGGCTACGAGGCGTTTTTCACGACGCAGCGAGGTATAAATAGACCTGACGGTGACCTATCGGCTATCAAGCGCATCGCTGCTAAAAAGGACGCCGCATGGCTAAAACGCACGCTTTTTATCTACCAAAACGACTTTTTGGGCGGGATATACTCGAAGATAAAAAAGTAAAATTTGCCTAAATTTGAGTAAAATTCGGCGTTTTGGTGGATTTGGTTCGATCTGCGTAAATTCGGCTCAAATTTAAAATGTAAAAGAATCATTCAACGAGATCAAAAAATACATCGGCAAAGGCGGCTGAAAAGCTTTGATCGTAAAATTTAGAAAAAAGCAAAATATGATGAGTGCAGAGCAAAGGTATAAATTTCACAGGACGGCGAGATATCTGCTTGCTTTGCCGATGGTTTTCTTGCTTGATTGGTGGGTGACATCTTTGATTTTAGCGGTTTTGCCTTTTGAGGCGCGCTAAGGATTGCCGTTTTTGTGGCGGCATTTGCGATTTTAGCTTGCGCGCTGCTTTGGTATTTGTTCAAAAGGTATAAAAATTTTAAGCCAAGCAAGCTGTTTGTTAAAAATCCAAATCTCAGTTTGCTGCTTTTTGCGGTAGAAAATTTATCGCTCGGCGCTTTTTACGGCGGGTTTTTGGCATGCATCGTGGCGGGGTATTTTTGGGGCGAGCAGGCTGCTGGCTGGAGCGTGACGTTTGCATTTGCGTTCGCGCCCGTTTGTTTGCTCGTTTTCGTGATCTCATACATGTTTAACGAAAAGAAGGCTTAGGCGTCAAATTTAAGCGCTCAAATTTATAAAATCAAGAAGGTCAAATTTGACGGCCGGCGTTCAAATCAAATTTGATTTTATGACAAGCCCGACCGATAAATTTAATCGCCAAATTTGACCAAAACAGCCAAACTTACCGCTCGCGGCTCAAATTTGCTCGTAAAATTTAGCCAAAGCGGCCACATTTTACAAAGCCTGCCTAGCTCTGGCTCAAATTTTCCCTGATTTTTCTCTTTATCGCCTCTAGCTCCTCGCCCTCAAATCTCATCAGCGTTCGCTCCACGCCGTGCTTTATCATCCCCTCTTTGTCGCACGGCACGAAGTCCCAGTCTTTTTGAAATACCGCGTGCTTGCCCATAGTTTGGTTGCCGTTGCGCTGAGTGTAGCCGTTTGCGTCCAGATCGTTGTCCCACGGCCCCCACTCAAACGCCCCGCTGGGCCCAAACAGCGCGATCACGGGCACGTCGTTGGCCGCGGCTAGGTGCATGATCGCCGTATCCACGCCGATGAACATCGCTGAGCGCTTTGATAGCGCGGCGGTCTGTTTTAGGGTGAGTTTACCGCCTAGATTTACGGGGCCAGAGGAGCACAGCGCCAGCACGTCGTCCAGCTTTTTTAGCTCGGCGTCGTTGTTATCGGCCGTTAGCACGACCCGCACGCCAAGGCTCTCGCAAAAGTCGATTATCGCAGCCATGGTTTCGTCGTCCGCGCACTTAAACATCCAGCGGCTGGTTAGGTGCACGTGGATAAATTTAGGCGGTAAATTTAGATGACTGATGCAGCCTGGATCAAAGTGCACGCTCACTTTTTTGCCGTTAGGCTCAAACCCGAGTGCGGCTAAGGCGTCTAGATTTCTATCCACGGTGTGGCGTAGGCCGCCTATTTTAGGGGCTTTGTGAGTTATTATTTTATTTACGGTCTTGTTTTTGCCCTCAAAGCCCACGATGGTTTTTATCTTGGCGTATTTGGCGATGATGATGCCGCGGTCGCCCGTCGTGGTCTGCACGGCGATGTCGTATTTTTGCTTTTTGATTTTATGGATAAATTTTAGCTCGCGCCAAAGTCGTTTGAAAAAGCCGACCTCTTTTATATTTGCGCGGTCGTAGACGTGGATGTTTTGGATGTTCGGGTTGCCTTCGATCATCGCTTCCGTGCCCTTGTTTAGCGCGAAATCTATCTGCGCGTCAGGGTAGATGCGGCGCAGGTTTTCGATGAGCGGAGTCGTGAGTAGCACGTCGCCGATGTTTCTAAATTTCATAACTAGGATTTTGATTTTTTTATCTTTCATTTTACGTACTTCCAAAATGTATATTGCGCGTAAAGCCTTGCTATCACGTAGCCGCGCCAGCCCTCGCGCCAGCCGCCTTTTAGGAAAAATAGCTTAAAAAACGTCCACGCGGGATTTAAAACGGCTTTAAATTTACTTGATTTCGCGCCCTTTGCTCCTAGGCTCGAGTAGCGATTTTGCTTGGCGATAAACTGCTCGATGCTATCATAGGCATAGTGTTTGAAGTGGTTTTTTAGCCTGCCGATTTGATTTTTGGCGGCGGTTAAATTTGCGCCGTCCGCCGGAGTTTGTTCGTCCGTTTTCGCCGCGCTTTTTAAAACGACCTTTTCGTGTATCTCGCGCCCGTCAAATTCCGCCCGCGTTTTATCAAACAGCCTAACCGCGCAGTCTGGATAAAGCCCCATAGTGCGCACTTCTTTACCGAAAAAGATATTTGCGCGAGCTACCTCGTATGCGCAAAACTCGGGGCGTTGCAAAACCTGCAAAATTTCCTCCCGCAAAGGCTCTAAAATCACTTCGTCGCTATCTAGCACAAAAACCCAGCGATTGCGAGCTATATCCACTCCCAGCTGCTTTTGCGCGCTAAATCCCAGCCATTTTTGCTTGTGAAATTTGACGTTTTTAAATCCTGCGCAAATTTGCTCAGTGGCGTCCTGCGAGCCGCTATCGACCACGACGACTTCGTCTGCGAATTCGCAGCTTTGTAGTGCCTCGGCGAGGTATTTTTCGCTGTTAAGCGTGAGGATTACGACGCTTAGCATTTATAAATTTCCTCGTTAAAATGCTTAAAGCGTTTGTGAAACCAAAAGTACTCGTCCGGCTTCTCGCGCACGGCGGCCTCGGTGGCGTCTGATTGAGCTTGCGTTGCCTTTAGCACGGCTTCGTCTTTGTCAAAATCCCTAACGTCAATCGGCGGGAAAAAGCAAATTTCGCTGAGGTTTGCCCCTTTTTCGCGGATAAAGGCCGGCACGATGAGCGCGTCCGTTTTTTGCGCGAAGATGCTAACCGCAGGCGTATGCAGGACTTTTCGTCCGAAAAACTTGACCTCTACGCCTTCCTCTTTGGCGGTGTTTTGATCGACTAGAATGCCGACTAATCGGCGCGCCTTGACCGCTTTTAAAATTTGCTTGGCGCCGCCCATTTTATCGATTAACTCGATATCAAAGCGGGTGCGGTTTGCCGCCAAAATGCGCTGCATGACCGCGCTATCAAGAGCGCGTCCGACGATGCTAACGCCGCCGAATTTTGCCGCCATCGCCAGCGAAAAGAGCTCCCACTGCCCGTAGTGCGCAGTTTGCACGATGATCGGGCGACCAGAAGCGAGCGCGTTTTGCAGGATTTGCTCGTTTTTAAATTCGACTTTTTCTAGGATTTTTTCCTTACTCGCGTTTTGGTTTTTTATAAAATTTACCGCAAATTTGGCGTAGTTACGGTACGTGTCTTTTACGATCTGCTCTTTTTGCGCGGCCGTTAGCTCGCCCGCGTAGGCGAAATTTAGATTTGCTCTGATGATTTTTGTGTGTTTGGCGTCAAATTTATAAAACAAAAACGCGATGAAATTTAAAAAAGGATCCAGCAAAAACGCGGGCGTAACGGTAAAGATAAATTTAAAAAATCTATAAAGCCAAAGGTAAAATAAATCACGCATCAAGCAGCCTTTTTGCCGCGTTTGCGATGGCCTGCGGCGCGATGTCTCGCACGCAAAAGTCGCTTTTGTCTATCTTTTTCGCGTCTATTTTTTTGCCGGCATCCAGCGTTAAATTTACGGGGCTAGCAAAGGCGTTTCGCTCTGCGGGGCGGTTGCCAAAAAGCGTGATAGAGGGGCGATTTTGCGCCCAAGCTATATGCGTCACGCCGCTATCGTTGCCGATAACAAGATCGCAGGACGAGATAAAATTTACGAGCTCTTTTAGGTTTAAGCTTAGCGGTTTTGCGTTTGAGTTTTTGATCAAATTTAGAGCCTCTTTTTCCTCTTTTTCGCCGTTAAAGCAGACGAAAATTTCATTTTGCGGCTCGTCTAGCAGAGCGATAACATCTCCAAATTTATCGTAAATTTTACTCGGCTCGCTAGCAAAGGGCGCTATCAAAATTTTCTTTTTTGGGCTTTGCGATTTACTTTGCGAGGCGCTAAAACAAGGCTGTTTGGCTAAAATTTCATCCTCGCTAAAACTAAAGCCTAAAGCAAAAGCCGTAAGTTTTAAATTTCGCAAGATGATATTTTCTCCGTAGTCGCAATTAAATTTATGCCTATAAAACAGCGCTGCAAGCGGTTCCTTGACGCTAAATTTGTCAAATCCGTAGCTGTTTTTGCCAAGAAGCTTCGCAACCGCGGCGGATTTGATCAGCCCTTGCAAGTCGATGATGTAGTCAAATTTGCCCTCTTGCTTAGCAGAGGCGATCAGCTCCAAGCTTTTTTTGTATTCGCCGTTTTTTAGCGGTAGCGATACGACGCGCGAAATTTGCGGGCAAAGGAACAAAATCTCGCTAAATTTAGCATCGGCAAACCATGTTATTTTAGCTTGCGGTAAGTGCTTTTCGATAAACTGCAAGATGACTACCGCATGAACGATGTCGCCCAGGGCGGAGAGCTTGATAACGGCGATGTTTGGGGCTGGGTTTTTATTCATTTATCGCTTTTATAAAGATTTTTAGCTATCATTTTAGGCAAAAATAGCTAAAAAAGGTTTGAAATGGCTAAAAATTATATCTGCGTTTTTGACTGCGAGACGGTGCCTGATACCGCGCTTTTGCGTAAAATTGACGGCTTTGAGGGAAGCGACGCTGAGGTGGCGAGGCAGGCGTTTGCCACGCAAAAGGCAGCAAGCGGAAGCGAGTTTTTACCCGTGATGTTTCACCGCGTCGTGGCGATTTCAGCTGTGATGGCGGACGAATACGGTAAATTTTTGCGCGTAAGCACGATGAAGGGCGCAAACGAGCGCGAAATCCTAAATAAATTTATCGGTTTCGTAAATTCGCATAACCCGCGCCTGGTGAGCTTTAACGGACGGGGTTTTGACCTGCCGATGATTTTAACTCGCGCGATGAGGTACAACGTCTCGTTTCCGAGCTTTTACGAGGTCGAAAACAAGGAGCTTGGCAAAGGCAAATGGGACGGCAACTATCGCGACAGGTACAGCGGCAAATTTCACTTCGATCTGCTCGATCACGTGAGCGAGTTTGGATCCGTACGCGGGCTAAAGCTCGATACTCTGTGCGCTAGCTTAAATTTGCCCGGCAAATACGACGTGCACGGCGATCAGGTGATGGAGCTGTTTTTTGACGGTAAGATCGACAAGATCAACGAATACTGCGAAAGCGACGTGCTAAACACATACTGGCTTTTCCTAAAATACGAGCTTTTGCGCGGAAATTTGACGCTGGACGATTACGCGGACGATATCTCGGTGATGAGCGAGTGGCTCGCGGCAAACTGCGCGCAGATGGGCTATACGCCGGTGTTTTGCGAGGCGGTCGATCGCGAACTTGTGCGCCTTGAAACGCAAAACTACGAGGATGAGCCGGAGCTTAATGACGACGACGAGCAGGCCGGGGCGGAGGAGTACTACACCGAAGAAAATATGCCCGAGATAAATTTGGACGAGCAGTGAGGGGTTAGGGAAATTTGGCGAGATAAAACGGCTCGAAGCGACACGGACTCGGTAAATTTGACGCGCATGTTGTTTTTAGGGCGCGGTCAAATTTGACGTAGCTTGGCGAGCGATTGGTAAATTTGGCTTTTACTAGTCAAATTTTATTTCGCTTTAGCGGCTACGGCGTCAAATTTGACGAAAAAATCACAACAAATCCGCAAATTTGACTGCTACTAAATCAAATTTGACGAAAGACGGCACGAAAACAATCCTGCAAACATCAAATTTCTAGACAAAACGTCTGGCAAATCAGTACTTTATCTCCTGCGCGCCGTAGTCTTCGACTGCGCCAAAGAGCTTAACCGCGTCTTTTAGCGGATATTTGTTGCCAAACATGGAGATCTCGCTTTGTCCTCTTGCGATCTGATTTATCCCAAATATCCTTCTTAGCTCGTTTTCGAACGAATTTGGATCGTGGTCCACGCTCTCTTTGTATGAAGCGTCCAAAAATCCCTCCAAATACGCCTTATTTACGGCTTTTCTGAGCGATTTGTCGTCTATTAGCTCCGCGTTGCCGCTCGCCTCGTCAAAGAGCTCCACGTCTGCAAAATCCTTGGCGAATATCGCCTCAAAAAGGCCTAGTCCGGGCAGGACGACATCGGCTTTTTTGTTGAGGAAAAAGCGGTTGTCGTTTACGCGCACTTTTCGCCCTTTTTCCATGGCTACGGGGCTGTCGATACGGGCGCGTTCTATCGCCGCAAAGGCCGAGAGACCTATGATGTTGCGGCGGATGACGACATCGGCTTTGGTCATGACCTTAAAGCCTTGGCCGCCGTCGCCAAAGTCGGCCGTTCGCGGCCACGTAAAAAGTATAGTGTTGTAGCTAAAGTCGATTTTGACGGCATCGGCTTGATTTTTTGCGCCCCAAATTTCGCAGGCGCTGATGGCGTTTGCGACAAAGACGTTATTTACGATATTTACTTTGCCGTGAGCGCCCAGTCTCACCGCCGAGTTGTTGCCGTTGCTAAAGATGCTGTTTCGTATCGTAAGCTCGCCCCCGCCTAAAAATTTACCGCCCAAAAGCGGTTTTGCCGCGGTGATGACGTTTTTCGTCTTGCCGTTTTGACCGACTCCGGGCGGCAGGACGAGCATACCCGTATCTACGCCTCTAGGCCATCCTCTGCTCACGTCGTAGGCGTTTGAGTCGCCCTTGTCAAATATAATACCGTCGAAAACGAGCCTCTCTCCAGGCGCTGCGACGACGTCCATCTCGACTAGAGGATTTGACGAGCCCGTGCCGTTAGCCGATGCCGGCGGCATGATGCGGGTTTGGTGCTTTAAAACGTCGCACTCGGCGAAATCTTTGGAGTAGCCGCCGTAGATCTCGACGGGCTTTTTGACGATGATAAAGCCTTTGTCCCTTAGTCCGTAGTAGTTGCCCTCGGCGACGTAAATTTTGTCGCCTATTTGGGCTATTTGAGCCGATTTTTCGATATTTTTTAGGGGTGCTTGTTTGGTGCCGGCATTTGCGTTGTCGCCGAGCTCTTTTGAGACGTAGAACTCGGCTGCGTGTCCGAGTAGGGCAAATGCGCTAAAAAGGCAAGGTAGGGCGGCTTTTTGGATACTAATCATCGTCGTCTCCTCGTGTAAATTTAACTCATTTATTATAGCAATAAAATAGTAAAAACTTTAAAAGTTTGTTTAAGAATCTCCGTTTCAATTTACAAATTTAAACGCTAAATTTGAGCCCAAAGCGCGTAAATTTGCTCAAAATTTACCTCAAGGTGCGGCGGCTAACGGCGAAATAAATGAGATTGTGCTAAAATAGCGTCAAATCACAAAGGAAAAAACATGAAAATTTTAGTAACCGGAACGGCGGGATTTATCGGATTTCACTTGGCAAACGCCCTTGCAAAAAGAGGCGACGAGGTTGTCGGATACGACGTGATAAACGACTACTACGACGTAAATTTAAAGCTTGCGCGCCTAAAAACGGCTGGCTTTGACGTGAGCGAGATAGACTATGGCAAGCTGATAAGCTCAAAAACGCAGCCTAATTTAAAATTTATAAAAGCCGATCTAGCCGATACCCAGATGATGAAAGAGCTTTTTGAGAAAGAGAAATTCGACTGCGTCGTAAATTTAGCCGCGCAGGCAGGCGTTCGCTACTCGCTCATAAATCCGCAAGCCTACATCGACAGCAACGTCACGGGCTTTATGAATATCCTTGAATGCTGCCGCCACAACCAAACTAAAAATCTAGTCTACGCAAGCTCTAGCTCAGTCTACGGCCTAAACGAAAATATGCCATTTAGTACGCACGAGGGCGTAAATCACCCGATCAGTCTCTACGCCGCAACCAAAAAAAGCAACGAAATGATGGCGCATACGTATTCGCATCTATTTGGCGTACCGACTACGGGGCTGCGATTTTTCACTGTTTACGGCCCGTGGGGACGCCCCGATATGGCGCTGTTTTTGTTCGTAGACGCCGCGCTAAAAGGCAAGAAAATCGACGTCTTTAACTACGGCAAGATGAAGCGCGACTTTACCTACGTGGACGACATCGTAAAGGGCATCATAAAATGCGTCGATAACCCAGCCAAGCCAAATCCCGCGTGGGACGCGAAGCATCCCGATCCTGCCACCTCAAGCGCGCCGTTTAAGGTCTATAATATCGGCAACAATAGCCCCGTAGAACTCATGGACTACATCAAGGCCGTCGAGCTAAAAATCGGCCGCGAGATAGAGAAAAACTTCCTTCCGCTGCAAGCCGGCGACGTGCCTGCGACCTTTGCGGACGTGAGCGATCTGGTGGCGGACTTTGACTATAAGCCCGCAACTAGCGTAAACGACGGGGTGGCTAGGTTTATCGAGTGGTACTGCGAGTTTTACGGGGTTAAAATTTGAGATTTTTCGCGCTCTTGCTGGCCGCCTTTTTAAATTTAGCTTTGGCGGCGCAGAGTGAAAATCTAAACAATACAGCGAGTGCAGATGTTGCTAAAAACGCCAAATTCGAGCTTTTAAAACTTAGCGAATACAAAGGCCAAAACGTCGGCGGCTGGCTAGCTAGCGAGAAGCTCGACGGCGTGCGCGCCTACTGGGACGGGCGAAATTTGCGTTCGCGAAACGGTAAAATTTTAGCCGCGCCGGAGGGCTGGAGCGCGCATTTTCCGCCATTTGCGCTTGACGGCGAGCTTTACACCGCGCGGGGCGAATTTGAAAAAATCCAATCGATCGTGATGGATAAAATGCCTAGCGTCGCAGCGTGGAGCGAGATAAAATTTCACGTTTTCGACGTGCCTGAGGCAGGCGGCGGACTTTTAGAGCGGCTTAGCGAGCTTGAAAAATTTATCGCAAAGAACCCGCAAGCCGGTCAAAATTTAAAGATAATAAAGCAGATAAAAGTAAAAGATAACGCCGAATTTGAAGCGTTTGCCGAGCAGATCGTCGCAAAAGGCGGCGAGGGCGCGGTCGCGCGAGAACCAAACGCGCCCTATGAGCGAAAACGAAGCAAAAATGCGCTGAAATACAAAAAATTTAAAGACGCCGAGTGCGAGGTGACGGCGATAAACGCGGGCACGGGCAAATACGCCGGGCTTATGGGCTCGGTAACCTGCAAGGCGCTTAGCGCTGCGGGCTCAAGCTCGGACGAGCAAAATGACGAGCTTTTGCAACCCGCTAGCGGAGTAAAATTTAAGATTGGCTCGGGCTTTAGCGACGAAGAGCGCGCAAACCCGCCCAAAATCGGCTCTATAATAACCTACAAATATCAAAATTTAACCGCAAAAGGGTTGCCTAGGTTTCCGGTATTTTTGCGGGTTAGAGAGGATTAAATTCGGCCGTTTCGGTCAAATTTGCCCGCTTGGTCGCTTTTAGGTCGGCGCCGTAAATTTACGCTCGGCGCGCGATAGGGCGGCTAAATTTAACGTGCGGGTTTAGCGACGCCGCATTTTTTATTTTACCTTTTTATCTTTTATGATAAAATCGGAAAATCTAAAATTTCAAAAGGTAAATTTATGAAAATTTTAATAACAGGCGGAGCTGGCTACATCGGCTCTCACGTGCTAAAGGTGCTTTTAAAGCAAGGCGGACACGAGATAACGGTCGTGGATAATCTCTGCAAAGGCACTACAAAGGCGCTTGACGCGCTTGAGAAAATCGGTAAATTTAAGTTCGTAAAGGCAAATTTAGAGGATGATTTAAGCGGGATTTTTGCGGAGGGCAAATTTGACGCTATTATCCATTTTGCCGCATTTATCGAGGTTTTTGAAAGTACGCAAGATCCGCTAAAATACTACCTAAACAACACCGCAAACGTAGCTAAAATTTTGACCTATTGCAAAGAATACGGCGTAAATAAATTTATATTTAGCTCCACTGCAGCCGTTTACGGCGAACCCGAGATCGGAGAGGTCGACGAGCAAACCGCGGCAAATCCGATAAATCCGTACGGCCGAAGCAAGCTAATGAGCGAGTGGATCATCAAAGACTACGCCGCCTCAAATGAAAATTTCAAATTTGCGATTTTGCGATACTTTAACGTTGCGGGCGCCGACGAGGAGGGGCTTATCGGGCAAAACTATCCAAACGCCACGCACCTAATCAAAGTCGCGACGCAGACGGCTCTGGGTAAACGCGAAAGCATGGGAATTTTTGGTAGCGACTATCCGACCGCAGACGGCACCTGCGTGAGAGACTACATCCACGTGAGCGACCTGGCCGACGCGCATCTAAGCGCGCTAGAGTATCTAAACGAGCATGAAAAAAGCGAAATCTTTAACGTCGGCTACGGCCGCGGCTTTAGCGTAAAAGAGGTTATAGAAACGGCTAAAAAAGTAAGCGGGATCGATTTTAAAGTAGTTAGCGCACCGCGCAGAGATGGCGATCCAGCATGCCTCATCGCAAAGCCAGAAAAGATAAGAAATTTAACTAACTGGCGACCTAAGAGAGAGGATTTATCGCTCATCATAAAAACCGCACTTGACTGGGAGAAAAGGTCGTGAGGATCGCAGTCGTAGGCACTGGCTACGTGGGGCTAGTTAGCGGCGCGTGCCTAGCTAAAATGGGCAACGACGTCATATGCGTGGACGTGGACGAAGCCAAGATAAATGCGCTAAATAACGGCGTCATACCGATCTATGAGCCCGGACTTTCTGAAATCGTGGCCGAGTGCAGGGCAAACGGCGCGCTCAAATTTAGCGTCGATATAAAAGAAGCCTTGGCGCATGCTAGAGTGCTATTTATCGCGGTGGGCACGCCTATGGGCGCGGACGGGCAGGCTGATCTACGCTACGTGCTAGAGGTCGCAAAAAGCATCGGGCAAAATTTAACCTCGCCGCTAATCGTCGTGGATAAATCAACCGTTCCCGTGGGCACTGCGGAGAAGGTAACCGAAGTGATCGCTAGCGAGCTAAAAAAAAGAAACCTGGACGTCAAATTCGAAGTCGTCTCAAACCCCGAGTTTTTAAAGGAGGGCGCGGCGGTCGAGGACTTTTTAAAGCCCGATCGCGTCGTAGTGGGCGCTAGCAGCGAGTGGGGGCAAAGCGTCATGCGCGAGCTTTATGCGCCCTTTATGAAAAATCACGACCGCTTTATCGCTATGGACGTGAAGTCTGCCGAGATGACCAAATACGCCGCAAATGCGATGCTAGCGACTAAAATTAGCTTCATAAACGAGATCGCGGGTATCTGCGAGCGCGTGGGAGCGGACGTAAATTTGGTGCGAAAAGGCATCGGCAGCGACTCTCGCATCGGTTATAGCTTTATATATCCTGGCTGCGGATACGGCGGCAGTTGCTTTCCAAAAGACGTCGAGGCGCTCATATATACCGCTAGGCAAAACGGCTTTGAGCCGAAGGTTTTAAGCGCGGTGGAGGCTAGAAACGCGGCGCAAAAAACGGTGCTTTTTGAAAAAATTTCAGCATTTTTCGGCGGAAATTTGAGCGGCAAAACGGTGGCGATTTGGGGGCTAGCGTTTAAGCCAAACACTGACGATATGCGCGAAGCTAGCTCGCTAGTGCTCATAAAAGCGCTCGAAAACGCAGGCGCAAACGTCGTCGCCTACGATCCAAAGGCCGCAAACGAAGCTAAAAAATATCTACCTAACTCAAATTTGAAATTCGCCCCAAACAAATACGACGCGCTAAACGGCGCCGACGCGCTCGCGCTGGTTACCGAGTGGAGCGAATTTAGATCGCCTGATTTTATGGAGATGAAACAGCGGCTAAAAAACGCCGTGATCTTTGACGGGCGCAATCAATACGACGCGAAAAATCTGGCAAATTTAGGCTTTAAGTATTTCCAAATAGGAGTGAAATCATGAGGAAAATTTTACTTTTTATCGCAGCTTGCGTGCTACCGTTTGCGCTTTTGGCGGGCGAAAACGCGGCAAAAACCGAGGAAAATATTTTCGAGCTACCTATCTCAAAGATGCCGCCTGATTATTTTAAATACGAGGTCGCGTTTTTTAAAGAAATAGAAATCGACTGCAACTTCGCCTTTTTGCTCGGCGGAAAGCTCGAGGAAAAAGAGGACGCGCGCGGGATTTATTACGAATTTAGCGGCGGTGACGAGCTAGCGCAAACGATGATGCTCTGCAAGGACGCAGCAAAGAAAAAGAGACGGGTTTATTATGAGCTCACTCAAATTTTACCTGGCGTTAGCCCTATTAAAATCATAACCCCGCAAGGCGTAGGCGCAGAAGTAAGAGTGTATGAACGCGTAAAAAAGATAGAATCAAAAAAATTAAAAAGGAAAAATAAATGAAAATAGCCGTTATCGGACTAGGATACGTCGGGCTGCCTTTGGCGGCGGCGTTTAGTGAGAAATACGAAGTCACGGGCTTTGACGTAAACGCTGCCCGCATAGAGGAGCTAAAAAGCGGGTATGATCGCACGCTGGAGCTAAGTGCTGAGCAGATGAAAAAAGCGATAGAAAACGGTATGAAATTTAGCCTAAATTTGGACGATATAAAGGATTGTAATTTCTTTATCGTTACCGTCCCGACGCCGATAGACAAAAACAAGCGCCCCGATTTGACGCCAGTGGTAAAAGCCACGCAAAGCGTCGCTAAGGTGCTAAAAAAAGGCGATATCGTCGTGTATGAGAGCACGGTGTATCCGGGCGTTACGGAGGAGATTTGCGTGCCGCTACTGGAGCAAAGCGGGCTTAAATTTAACGAGGACTTTTTCTGTGGATACTCGCCTGAGCGCATAAATCCGGGCGATAAAGAGCACACCGTAACTAAAATCAAAAAAATCACTAGCGGCTCGACGCCCGAAATCGCCCAAAAGGTCGATGAGGTCTACCGCTCGATTATTACGGCTGGCACGCACAAAGCGCCTACTATCAAGGTCGCCGAGGCTGCCAAAGTCATCGAAAACACGCAGCGCGATATAAACATCGCCTTTATGAACGAGCTTGCGATGATATTTAACAAGATGAACATCGACACGAACGCCGTTTTGCAGGCGGCGGGCACGAAGTGGAATTTCTTAAATTTCCGTCCGGGGCTAGTGGGCGGCCACTGCATCGGCGTGGATCCTTATTACCTCACGCACAAGGCGCAGGAGCTTGGCTTTCATCCCGAGATGATCCTAGCCGGACGCCGCATCAACGACAATATGGGCAAATACGCCGCCGATCAGGTCGTAAAACTAATGATAAAAAGGGGCGTTTTGATAAATTCGGCTCGCGTTTTGGTGCTTGGGCTTACGTTTAAGGAAAACTGCCCCGACATCCGCAACTCGCGCGTGATAGACGTGATCGAGGAGCTTAGGGATTTTGGTTGCCGCGTGGACGTCTACGATCCGTGGGCGGACGAAGCGGAGGTGAAGCGCGAGTACGGCTTGACGCCGCTAAAAAGCTTTGACGAGGCGGACTACGACTGCGTCGTGATCGCCGTAGCTCACGATAAATTTAAAGGGTTAAAATTTAGTAAAGCTCTCGTTTACGACATCAAAAACGTTTACGAAAACGCCGACGCAAGGCTGTAATGCTCGTAAATTTGATCAGCTCCATCGTCGTTTTTATCGTCTCGATGGGGATAAATTTTTTCCTCACGCCCTACATCTTAAAGAGCCTAGGCAACGAAGCCTACGGCTTTGTCGGGCTGTCTAACGCTATCGTTGCCTACGCTTTAGTCGTGACTGCTGCGATAAACTCCGTTAGCGGCCGCTTCGTCGCGTACGAGTGGCATAGAGACGATACCCGCGCGGCTAACGCCTACTACTCGTCGGTTCTGGTCGTAAATATCTTTTTTTGCGTTCTTATTTTGTTTGGTGCGGGCATTTTTATCTTAAATTTACAAAGCGTGCTAAACGTGAGTGACGCGCTGCTGGGCGACGTGCGGCTTACTTTCGCGTTTTATTTTATAAATTTTTGCGTCGGACTTTTTAACGGCGTCATCAGCGTCTCGATGTTTATAAAAAACAAGCTCTACATCATCTCTGTTCGCAACGCCGCATCTAGCGCTATTTTAGCCGCTCTCATCGTGGCGCTTTTTTATTTTTTTAGACCGATGATCGCCTATATAGCGATCTCAGCTCTAGTCGCGTCGCTATTTGTTTTTTTTACGAGCGTTTGGGTTTCGCGCCGCATCACCCCCGAGCTTAAATTTAACCCGCGAGAATTTGACTTTGCGAGGATAAAAGAGCTTTTGAAATCTGGCGTCTATAATAGCTTTAACGCCCTAAACCGCGTGCTTATGAGCGGTATGGATCTGTTTATCTGCAATATATTTTTAAGCGCTAATGCGACGGGAATTTTAGCCGTTTCAAAGGCGGCTCCGATCATTTTAGAGAGCTTTGTGGCACAGCTGAGTGCGATATTTGCGCCCAAATTCGTCGAGCACTACTCTAAATCAAATTTGACCGCGCTTGTTGCGGAGGCTAAATTTTCGATGCGAGTTACGGCTTTTGTTATGAGCGTGCCGGCGGCTATTTTCGTGGCTTTCGGGCGCGAATTTTACACGCTTTGGTTGCCGTTTAAAAGTGCGGACGAGATAAGTCTAATCTATAATCTCTCGATGATAACTCTAGTGCCGATTATATTTATCAGCTACGTTTTTTCGCTTTTTAATCTCGACGGCGCGACGAATAAACTAAAACGCCCGGCGATAGCAAACACGATTTTGGGCGCGGGCACTATTTTGGCGCAGATTGCCGTGCTTAAATTTACGCCTTACGGCATTTATGGTATGACGGCCGTCGGCGCCGCGCTTTATTCGGTGCGCATTTTGGGATTTGACCTCATAAACGCCGCGTTAAATTTGAGCCTGCCGCTTACTACTTTTTACGGCGTTTATTTTAAAAATTTAGCCGTTTTTGCAGCCGTTTGCGGACTGTTTTTTTGGCTGCGAAATTTCGTGCAAATTTCAAGCTGGGGCGAATTTGCCGCGTATTCGGCGGTTTTGCTTGCGCTCGGTTACGCCGCGAGCCTGTTTTTGATATTTGACAAAAGAGAACAGCTAGTGGTGATAAATAAAATCAAATCGAAGTTTAAAAGATGAAAAATTTAGTATTCGTTATTTCGCTAAAAAGCGACGAGGCGCGCAGGCAAAAGCTAAAAGAGCGGTTTAAAAACTACGGCGAATTTAAGCTCGTCGAAGCGACCGACGGCAGGGCGATGAGCGCAAAGGAGTACTACGGCTATGCGCTGCCTAGCCTTGAGGCTTACGGCAGGCTATTAAGCCCGTCCGAGGTCGGTTGCTCGCTCTCTCACGTGCGCGCTTACGAGGAGTTTTTAAAAAGCGACGCCCGGCTTGCGCTCATCTTAGAAGACGACGTCATCGGCGATGAAAGCGGCGTAAAAAAGGCGTTTGAAACGGCTACTAAGATGGAT
Source organism: Campylobacter showae (assembly GCF_900699785.1). Classification (NCBI taxonomy): domain Bacteria; kingdom Pseudomonadati; phylum Campylobacterota; class Epsilonproteobacteria; order Campylobacterales; family Campylobacteraceae; genus Campylobacter; species Campylobacter showae. The sequence continues at coordinate 560,885 of NZ_LR535679.1, read as the reverse complement.
GCGGGCTCGGCACTCATTTGCGGCGCGCAAGATGGGCTAGAGGGGCGATTTAGCGCATTTGGCAAAAAGCTGGAGGAGGATTTTTGGCTAGTTTCAAAGCGCTCTTACGGCACGATCTACAGAGCGGCGGCCTACGTGCTTGATAGGCGCGCGGCAGAAAAGCTCTTGCAAACGCACAAAAAGGCGCTTTGCGTGGCCGATTTTTGGCGGATTTTGCTTTTACAAAACGGCTTAAAGATGTATTTTAGCGATATTTTCGCGCATCCGACCGATTTAGCGGACTCAAATATCCAAGCCGAGCGGGTGCAAAGAGCGCAGGCAAAAGTCTCGCCGCTAGCTCGTCTAAATAGCTTAAAATATGTCGCCGCAACGCGCTTTGAAGCGGCAATTTTGGGCTATGAGCGGATATTTAAAAGATAAGAAACTAAGCGATTATAAAGCTCAAAATTTATAAAATCAATAATTTTGAAGATTTATTAAATTTTCGCGCATCGATTAAAATTTGGAGAGAGAATGAAGGTTTTATTTATAATTTCGACACTGCAAGCAGGCGGCGCCGAGCGCGTGATGAGCTTGCTAGCGAGCTATTTTGCGAAATTTCACGACGTAACGCTTTTAAAATTTGACACCAAGCCGCCGTTTTACGAGCTAGACGAGAGGATAAAGCTGATAGATCTGCCTTTCCCGATGGTGAAAAAGGGCTTTTTCGCAAATTTAATAAGGCGCGTGAAAAAGTTTTTTTATCAGCGAAATTTGATCAAAAACGGCGGATTTGACGTCGTTATCTCCTCTATGGATAGCACCAATATCAACGTGATTTTGTCGAATTTATTTATCGGTAAGCCGCTTTTTATCAGCGAGCATTCAAGCGCCGATTTTTTCAAAGGGCGCGGCTGGCTGTTTTTACGCCGAGTGCTCTATCCGTTAGCTAGCGGACTCACGGTACTTACGAAAGAAGACTACGAATACTATAGCTTCGTAAAAAATAAAACCGTGATGTACAATCCGATGTTTGAAGCCAAAAAACAGGGCTTGCCGAAGGAAAATATCATCCTTTTCGTCGGTCGTCTCATCTCGCTTAAGGGTTGTGACGTATTTTTAAAGGCTATGAGCCTAGTCGATAAAGAGCTTTTAAAAGACTGGAAAATCGTGATAGCGGGTGCTGGCGAAGAGAGGCAAAGACTAGAGCTCATCGCGCACGAGCAACTGCATCTAAATGCCGAATTTATCGGGCAAACGAGCGATGTCGCTTCGCTTTACGAAAGATCTAAAATTTTAGTCTCAAGCTCTAAAACCGAAGGCTTGCCAAATGTTTTAATCGAGAGCGTATTTTTTAACTGCGCCAGGGTGGCGACCGCTACAAGCGGCGCAAAAGAGCTCATCGAGGACGGCAAGGACGGATTTTTAGTGCCGATAGACGACGTAAAAGCGCTCGGAAGCAAAATCGAACTCTTGATGCGTGACGAGGAACTGAGGCAAGAGCTGGTAAAAAACGCCAACGAGCGTGAAAATAGCTTTAAAACCGATCAAATTTATCAAAAGTGGATGGATTTTATCACGCAAAATATAAAGGGCTAAAATGCTAAAAGTAAGCATAATAATCCCAACCTACAACCGCAAAGAGCTTTTTGAAGCTGCCCTAAAAAGCGCGCTGGCTCAAGACTACGAAAATAAAGAAATCATAATCAGCGACGATAACTCAAACGACGGCACGCGCGAGCTTGCGCAAAGTTACGTCGCTAAATTTGACAACGTAAAATACGTCTTAAATCAAACTTACGACCGCGGCCCAAACGGCAATAAAAATAACGGCTTTGATCACGCTAACGGCGATGCTTTCGTGATACTAGACGACGATGACTTGCTGATAGAAGGCGCCATAAGCAAGATGGCGGCCGTGCTAGAGCAGGGGTATGCCAGCGTCTGGGCGAACTGTTATTTTGAGATTGACGGCGAGTCGACGACGAAATTTTCGGGATTTGGACTGAGTAAAAGCGGGGAAATTTCGCCGCAGGACTACTACGACGGCAAGATAACGGGCGAGTTTTTGATAATGTTTCGCCGCGCCGCTATCGGTCAGAGGCGCTTTGAAAAGGGGCTTTACGGTAGCGAAAATACGCTTTGGATCTACCTTTTTGACTTTCCTGCTTATTACCTGCACGATGCGGTGCGTATTTACCGCTTTCACCGCAGCGACAGCGTCACGATAAACTCGTTTAAACGCCCGCTTTGCATAATGAAAGGCTACGCGATGACTGCAGAGCTTATTTTGCAAAAGATCGCCGAGAAAAACGAGCAAGCAGGCAACGCAAATTTGGCCGAGCCTAAATTCCGCGTAAACGACGCTCATATCGCGATTCTATATAAAATGGCGGCGTATTATGCTAAATTTGGCGGCGAATACAAAAAAATGTACGAATATCTTTTTAAAAGCCTCAAATTTAAATTTACTAAAGAAGCGCTGGCGATGCTGATTTTAAGCCCGTTTCCAAAGTCTATGATTTTGTTTTTAACTAAAATTCGCGTTTGGATATACAAAAAAACGCACGGCGAATGAAAAAATTAGCCGTTTTTCTCTACTCGATGGGGCCGGGCGGCGCGGAGCGCGTAGTTTCAAATTTGCTCCCGGCTCTGTGCGAAAAATACGAAGTTCATCTCGTTTTGATGAGCGAGGTCGTAGCCTACGAGATACCAAGCGCGGTAAAAATTCACTTCCTCGAGCGCTCGGATCCTTATGAAAGCGGCCTAAAAAAGCTTTTTCGCCTAGCTTTTGCGCTGCCATCTTTGGCTCTAAAATACAAAAAACTTTGCGAAAATTTAGGCATCGACGCGCATTTTGTTTTGATGAACCGTCCTTGCTACGCGGCTTTAACGGCTAAAATTTTAGGCCTAAAAGGACGGATGGTGATAAGCGAGCGCAGCTGTCCGTCGGTCATCTATAAAAGCGGACTTAGCGGGTTTGCCAATAGAATTTTCGTTAAGGCGCTTTATCCTAGGGCCGATCTTATCCTTGCTAACGCGCAGGGAAACGCCGATGATCTCGTGCGAAATTTCGGCTGCGACGCCGCAAAAACTAAGGTGCTATATAACGCGGTCGATTTGGAGGCGATAAAGACTCTCGCAAACGAGCCGCTAGAGGATAAATTTAAGCCGTTTTTTCTAAACATCGGGCGGCTTGATAGCGGTAAAAATCAAGCGATGCTAATAAGAGTAGTCGCAAATTTGAACGACGAGCGCGTGACGCTTGGGATCCTTGGCAAGGGGCCTTTGCAAGGCGAGCTTCAAAATTTGATCGACGAGCTTGGGGTAAGCTCGCGCGTAAAACTGCTAGGCACGGATAAAAATCCGTTTAAATTTATCAAAAACGCGCAGTGTTTCGTCTGCGCTTCGCGGTTCGAGGGCTTTTCAAACGTGCTTTTAGAGGCGCTTGCTTGCGAGAGATTTATCATCTCCACCGATCACAAAAGCGGCGCTAGGGAGCTTCTGGGCGACGATGAATACGGCGTTTTAACGCCCGTTGACGACGAAAAAGCGATGGAGACGGCGATGAGGCGAGCGCTTGAGGATGAAAATTTAAGGCGGGATTACGAAAAAAGAGCGTACGGCCGCGTAGTAAAATTTGATAAAAACGCCGTCGCGGCGCAGCTTATAGGATATTTAGAGGGTGAAAATGGCGAGTAAAATTTTAGAATTCCCCGGCAAATTTAAATTTTCAAAGCAAACTTGTTTTTTGATGCTTGCGGCGTTTGTTTTTAGCGTGGTTTGCAGGCTGTATTGGGTGTACTGGGCGGGCGAATACCAGCACTTTTTCTGGAACGATCAGCTCATGATTAGCACTAACGACGGCTACGCCTTTGCCGAGGGCGCGCGCGATATGATAGCGGGCTTTCACCAGCCGAACGACCTTAGCTACTACGGCCGCTCGATGCCGACGCTTACGTATTTTTTGTATCAAATTTTACCTTTTAGCTTTGAGAGTATTTTGCTTTATATGAGCGTATTTTTTAGCTCGCTTATCGTTATTCCCGTGATTTTGATAGCCAAAGAGTACGAGATGCCTGGCATGGGCTTTGCGGCGGCGCTGCTAGCTAGCATCGCAAACAGCTACTACAACCGCACGATGGCCGGCTACTACGACACAGATATGCTCACGATCGTGCTGCCTGCCTTTAGCGTCTGGGCGATGATACGCCTCGCGCAGAAAAAAAATGTAAACGACCTCATTTTTATCCCGATTTTTATCCTTATAAACGACTGGTGGTATCCGAGCTCTTACTCGCTAAATTTTGCGATGCTGGGCGCATTTTTGCTCTACACTTTGATTTTTGATAGGAAAAACGCGCTAAATTACGAGGCGGCTATTTTGATGATAGTGGCGCTTACGTATATCGATTTTTACGCTAAAAGCGCGCTTGCCGTCGCTCTTTATCTAGCGATGAGATTTCGCCCGCAGATCTGGGGCAAGCGCGTAGTAGCAGCATGCCTGGCTCTGGCCGTAGGTTTACTTGGCTTTAGCGGCGGGCTAAATCAAATTTTATTTCAGCTTAAATTTTACATATTTCGCGGAGTTTCCGAGAGTAGCGAGCCGGTTTTTCATTTTTATAACGTAAATAAAACGATAATGGAAATGAGCGATTATTCGTTTGAGTTTGAGTCGATAAACGCCTTTGCTAAGCGTATCAGCGGTCATATCGTTACTTTTGCTTTATCACTCGTAGGAGTCGCGGCGCTTTGTCTTAAATTTCGCTCCTTTTTGCTTGCGCTTCCGATGCTGCTACTTGGTTTTTTGGCGCTAAAAGGCGGGCTTAGATTTACGATCTACTCCGTGCCCGTGATGGCGATAGGATTTGGATATTTTGCGGCGCTTTGCGTGAGTTTTTTTAAAAAAGATAAAATTTTAGACAAATTTTGCACCGTTTGCGTTGCGGCGTTTTTTGCTTTTTTCTTTTTGTATTTTGATAAATATTACAGCCTTTTGCACGGCAAATCTCCTGTTTTTGCGCCAAATTTTGACGGCGAGGCGGGCTTTGGCGTATATCTAGCCACGTTTGCGGCGATGGCGCTTATTTGCGGGGCGGCTTATTTTATGGTCTCAGGCCTCAGCTCGCTCAAAAAACACGCCCTTTTAGAAAAAATTTGCGTCTTTTGTATCGCCGTGCTTTCTTTGATGCCGTGTCTTGAGCACATTTACGGCTACAAGGTCGGCACGGTCTTTGCCAAAAGCGAGGTCGAGAGCCTAGATAAGCTACACAAGATCGCGGGGCGCGAGGACTATGTGCTGGCGTGGTGGGACTACGGCTATCCGATCCGCTACTACGCGGACGTCAAGACCCTCATCGACGGCGGCAAGCACCTGGGCAGAGATAACTTCGCCGTGAGCTTTGCTCTAGCTAGCAACCAGCGCATGTCGGCAAATATGGCGCGCCTGGAGGTCGAGTACACCGAGCGAAATTTTAGCGAGAGATTCGGGTTAAATTTAAACCAGATGATGAAGGACTACAACGCCACGAGCGTAAATTCGTTTTTGTATTCGCTAAACGGCAAGGATTTCCGCCCGCCGCAAAAAACGCGCGAGATTTACTACTATCTGCCAGACTCCATGCTTGATATCTTTAACGCCGTTTTGCGCTTTTCAAACCTAGATCTAAACAGCGGCGAGGAGTACGGGGCGATATTTTATCCGGGCAAACCTTACTCGGTGGACGGCGATACGATAAATATCGGCGGAGGCTTTGGCGTATCGGGCGACGCGTCTAAAGTCTATATCGGCGAGCGCGAGATGCCCGTAAATACGTACTTTGAAACAAGCTACGACGAGAAAGACAAACTAGTCGTCAAAAAGCACGAGATGAACGCGGACGGTAAAATTTATCTCATTTTTATGAAGGATTACAGGCGGTTTTTGGTGCTTGACGAAGTGGTGCTAAACTCAGCCTACATACAGCTTTTCGTGCTCGAAAACTACGACAAAGAGCTATTTGAGCCGGTCGTTTTAAACGGCGCGGTTAAAATTTATAGGCTGCTAAGATGAGGGCGGTAAATTTGATCAAGGCGCGGGTATCCGCTAAATTTGTGATAGAGGTTTTTTAAATGGCTAAATTTGGATTTTTAAGTCACGCCGATATGAGCATTTACTTTTTCCGCGCTCCGATAATGCGCGAGCTAAAGCGGCTCGGGCACGAGGTTTTCGCTATCGCCCCAAAGGGCGACTACACGGATAGGCTAAAAAGCGAGTTTAACTGCGTGACATACGAGCTTGATCGCGCGAGCCTAAATCCTCTAACCGTGCTTGAAAACTCAAAAAAGCTAGCCGTTATTTTGCGCGGGCTAAATTTAGACCTGCTGCAAACCTCGGCGCACAAGTCAAACGTATTTGGCACCTTTGCGGCTAAAAAAGCGGGCATAAAGCGCGTGATAAATTTAGTTGAGGGGCTGGGCAGCTTTTATATCGATAACGACTTAAAAACCCGTCTGGTGCGCGCCGCGATCGAGACGCTTTATAAAAAAGCGCTAAAGATGAGCGACGGCTGCGTCTTCGTAAACGAGGCAGATCCGGCGTATTTTCTAGCTCGCGGGCTGATTGCCGAAGAGAAAATTTTTAAGATAAAAAGCGTGGGCGTGGATACACTCAAATTTGACGAAAGTAGCGTGCCGGCCGCAAATTTAGGCGAGGATCTGCGCGGCAAAAAAATCGTGCTTATGATAGCGCGCGCGATGTGGCACAAGGGCGTGCGCGAGTTTTACGAGGCGGCAGAGCTTTTACGCGAGCGCGAGGACTGCGCGTTCGTCTTTGCGGGCGAAGGGTTTGAAGGAAACAAAAGTACGGCGGACGCTAAGTTTTTAACGGGCGGCGCCGTGCGGTATCTGAGCGCTAGAGACGACGTGCCCCAGCTTTTAAAGGCTAGCTATCTACTCGCGCTTCCAAGCTACAAAGAGGGCTTTCCGCGTACGGTTTTAGAGGCGATGAGTATGGGCAGGGCAGTCGTGGCTAGCGACGTGGCCGGCTGCAACGAGGCTGTAACGAACGGCTTTAACGGCCTGCTGTGCGAGGCGAAAAACTCGGCCGATCTAGCCGCAAAGATAGAAATTTTACTAAACGACGAAAATTTGGCCGCACAGATGGGGCGAAACGGGCGGGAGCTTGCGGTGCGCGAGTTTGACGAGCGAGCGGTCGCTAGGAAATATATAGAAATTTATAGGAAATTTATCGATGTATAGGGCATTTTTTAAGAGATTACTGGATATTTGCGGCGCGATTTTTCTCATAGTTTTGACGCTGCCGATTATGGCGGTCGTCGCGGTTTTGATCTATTTTAAGGTTAGTAAGGACGTCATTTTTACGCAGGCGCGCCCGGGTTTGCACGCTAAAATTTTTAAAATTTACAAATTTAAAACGATGAGCGACGAGCGCGGCGCGGACGGCGAGCTGCTACCCGACGAGATGCGCCTAAACGGTATCGGCAAGACTATCCGAAGCCTCAGTCTTGACGAGCTGCCGCAGCTTTTTAACGTGCTAAAAGGTGATATGAGCTTCATCGGGCCTCGTCCGCTTCTGGTCGAGTATCTGCCTCTTTACGACGCCGAGCAGGCGACCCGCCACGACGTGAGACCCGGCATCACGGGGCTAGCGCAGGTAAACGGCCGCAACGCGATCAGCTGGGCGGAGAAGTTTAAATTTGACGCTAGGTACGTCCGCGAGCTTAGCTTTGCGCTGGATGTTAAAATCGCTATTTTAACGGTGCAAAAGGTGCTAAAACGAAGCGGCGTGAGCAAAGAAGGCATGGCCACGACGGAGAAATTTAATGGCCGCAACTAAAATTTACGTTTACGGCTTTAGCGGACACGGAGCGGTCGTCGCGGACGTGGCTAGAGCGTGCGGATACGGAGAGATCGTGTTTTTAGACGACGCCAAATTTAACGGCAAAAACGTGCTCAAATTTGACCAGAGCTTAGAAAAAGCTGACGTGATCGTCGCTATCGGGGATAATAAAATCAGACGCATCATTCAAGAAAGAGTAAAAAACGCGGGCTTTCGCGTAGTAAATTTGATCCATCCAGGCGCGGTAGTAAGCGCTAGCGCGCAAATAGGCGGGGGCGCGGTCGTAATGCCAAATGCCGTCATAAACGCGCGCGCGCAAATAGGCGAGGGCGCGATAATAAACACGGGCGCGATCATCGAGCATGACTGCGAGATCGGCGATTTTGCTCACGTTAGCCCAAACGCGGCGCTAGCAGGCGGCGTAAGCGTGGGTGCAAATACTCACGTAGGCATAGGCTCTTGCGTAGTGCAGTGCATAAAAATCGGCGCAAACTGCATCATCGGAGCGGGCAGCGTCGTAGTACGAGATATCGCAGACGGTAGCGTCGCCTACGGTAATCCCGCTAAAGTTAGGCGAAATTTGAGCTAAATTTGAGAGCCAAAATATCGCTCGTCAAATTTGCGCTCGCAACGACAAAAGAAAATAGATAAAATTTAGCCCTATCTCTAGCCGCATCAAATTTGCCGTTTTAAAATACATTTTGACGCAAAATTTAACAAAATCCCCATTTTCTACGCTCTAAAAGCGACTTTAAACGAGTTTTTATAAAAATATTTAGATTTTAAGTGCTACAATGCGTAAATTTCTTTAAGGAATAATAATGCAAAGAATTTTCCTAAGTCCGCCGCACATGAGCGGCAAAGAGCAAGAGTACATAAACGAGGTTTTTAAGAGCAACTACATCGCGCCGCTTGGCGAATACGTGAATAAATTTGAAGCGAGTGTCTCAAGCTACGCGGGCGCGCCAGATGCTTTGGCGCTAAATTCCGGCACGTCGGCGATCCACTTGGCGCTAAGGGTGCTAGGTATCGGAGCGGGGGACGTGGTGCTAGCCTCTACGTTTACCTTTATGGCGTCCGTTAGCCCGATACTTTATCAAGGTGCTACGCCTGTTTTCGTAGATAGTGACGAAAGCTGGAATCTAAGCCCCGAGCTACTAAAAAAGGCGATCGCAAATTCTCCTAAAAAGCCAAAAGCGCTCGTCGTCACGCATCTCTACGGTCAGGCGGCAAAGATGAAAGAGATCTGCGAGATCTGCGAGCAGGAAAACATCGCCGTGGTCGAAGACGCGGCCGAGGCGCTGGGCGGATTTTTGAACGGCAAGGCGCTGGGTACATTTGGACGACTGGGCGCATATAGCTTTAACGGTAACAAAATCATCACCACAAGCGGCGGCGGCATGCTAGTGGGCGAAAGAGAGCTCGTGGAAAAGGCGAGGTTTTACAGCACGCAAGCTAGGGAGCCGTTTTTACACTACGAGCACAAAGACTACGGCTACAACTACCGCCTGAGCAACGTCTTAGGCGCGATCGGAACGGCGCAGATGGAGGTGCTCGAGCAGCGCGTGATAAAAAAACGAGAAATTTTTGAAAAATATCAAAAAGAGCTTCCTGAGCTTGAGTTTATGCCTGAAATCGCAAATTCTCGCGGCAACCGCTGGCTAACGACCGCGCTGTTTAAAGAAAAAGGCGCGCATCTACGCGTGATAGAGGCGCTTGCGAAGGAAAATATAGAAAGCCGTCCGCTTTGGAAGCCGATGCATATGCAGCCGGTGTTTGAAGGGGCGCTAGCGTTTACAGACGGGACTAGCGAGGAGATGTTTGCGCGCGGTATCTGCCTGCCTAGCGGCACGGCGATGCGAGACGAGGAGTTTGCTCGAGTAGTAAAAATCGTAAAGGAAAATTTATAAATGTTTAAGGCGACGAAGCTAAAGCGGCTTGCGTTTTTTCTAACCTTTGACATCGTGATATTCGTCGCGTCGTTTTATCTGGCGTATCTGCTTAGATTTAGCGGCGTGCTGCCTGATTATTTTAGAGGCGGACTGGTCGCGGGCTGCGCTACGATGGTGGTTTTAAAGCTATTTTTCATGTGGCTTTTTAAAATTTACAAGGTGCCGTGGAGATTTTTCGGACTAAATGAGGCGAGGAAAATTTTCCTCGTTCATCTTTGCGCGATCGTCTGCTTTTGGATCGTTTATTTTGCGATGCCCGCGGTTTTTAACCCGTTTCCAAGAAGCGTGGTTTTCATGGATGCCATTATCTCGTGCCTGCTAATCGGAAATTTAAGGATCGCCAAGCGTATGTTTTTAGACTTTTCTAAAAAGCCTCATACGGGCGAGCCTTGCGTCGTTATAGGCGCTACGTCAAAGGCGCTTCACGTTTTAAAGGGGCTTAGGCAGGGTTATATCGATCTATATGCCGTGGGCGTGGTAGACGGCAGGAGCGATCTAGTCGGCACTTACTGCGACGGATTTTTAGTGCAGCCAAAGAGCGAAATCGCAAATTTGATCAAAGAGTACAACGTAAAAACCGCTATCATCGCGCTAGCGCTCGGTCAAGACGAGCTGGCAGAGCTTTTTGACGAGCTGACGGCCTACGGTATCCGCGATATCAAGATTTTTTCTATGTTTGGTACGGGCAAGGACGCGATCAAAGATATCTCGATCGAGGATCTGCTAGCTAGAAAGCCAAAAGACCTAGATAGTAGCGCGGTGGAGAAATTTTTAGGCGGTAAGGTCGTTTTGGTCACGGGAGCCGGCGGTAGTATCGGTAGCGAAATTTGTAAGCAGTGCCTTAAATTTGGCGTTAGTAAGCTAATCATGATCGATCACAGCGAGTTTAATCTCTATAAAATCGGCGAGATAACCCACAGCGACAAAACCGTGAGCAAGATGATAAATATCGTAAATGAAGCCGACTTGCGCGCGGTTTTTGAGGAGTTTAAACCGCAGATCGCGATCCACGCCGCAGCTTATAAGCACGTGCCGCTTTGCGAAGCAAACCCTAAAGCCGCGGTTGTAAATAACATAATCGGCACCAAAATTTTGATCGATTTATCTATCGAATACGGCGTTAGCAAGGTCGTGATGATCTCATCCGATAAGGCCGTGCGCCCGACGAATATCATGGGCGCGACTAAACGCGTGTGCGAACTTTACGCGCTAAACTCGAATTTACCGGCTAAAACCGAGATCGTCGCGGTGCGCTTCGGTAACGTTCTAGGCTCTAGCGGCAGCGTAATACCGAAATTTAAAGAGCAAATCGAAAACAACAAGCCGCTAACCGTCACGCACCCTGATATCACGAGGTACTTTATGCTAGTTTCCGAGGCCTGTCAGCTCGTGCTTCAGGCCGCCTCGATCGCAAAGGGCGGCGAGCTTTTCGTGCTTGATATGGGCGAGCCGATTAAGATCGCCGATCTAGCTAAAAAGATGCTGATTTTATCAAACAAAGAGCATCTGGGCGTCGAATTCGTCGGCCTCCGTCCTGGAGAGAAGCTTTACGAGGAGCTTTTAATAAACAAAGACGACGTAAAAACCGAGTTTCAGTCTATTTTCGTGACGCACTCGGGCGAATACGACGTGGCTAAACTAAACGAGCAAATTAAAAATTTAACGCACGCGGACGACGTCGCGGCGGCGCTTAAAGAGATCGTGCCCGAGTTTAATCACGCGCTAAATAAGGAATAAATTTGACGCTGCAAGATATACAGAGGTTTTCGGAGCTAAGATACAAGGCTAGAGCCTATATATGCTATCTTTTTAGTAAAAATTTGCCAAACAGGCTGCCGGGGGTAAACGCCGAGTCGATAAAAAGCGGCTTTGATAAAATGGCGCACGAGATAGAGGGCTTTGACGCGTTTTACGTGCTTGACGCAAACGGCGTGCAGATAGGCGACGCCGTGAGCCTAAACGAAAAATACAAGGCCGGCGGCGGCGAAAACTGCAGCAATAAGTCTTATTATTACACCGTGGTGCGCGAAAAGCGCTGCGTACTAAGCGACCCGTATCCGTCCTCGCTCACGGGCGAGCTGTGCGTGACGGCGTCCACTCCGATATATGACGATAAGGGCGAGCTAAAATTCGTGGCGTGTATCGACGTTTCGCTAGAAAATATCCTAGCTATCGTCTCTCACGGCAAGCTAGAGAGCTACTTCGGCAAATTTCTCAAGGTCGTTTACGCCGCGTTTTCGGTCGCGCTTTTTATCATAGCCTTGTTTTTGTTTGCCGACGCGCTCAAAGGGCTTTTGGCTAACGATCTTTTAAATATCGAAGTAGAAAAGATGTTTGAGCACACGATCGTGCTGACGCTGGCGCTTGCGATCTTTGATCTGGTTAAAGCGATATTTGAAGAAGAGGTGCTGGGTAAAAGCAAGCGCGGCGAGGATATGGAAAACAAAACGATGATTAGATTTATCGGCTCGATCATCATCGCCCTTGCGATCGAGGCGCTGATGCTCGTGTTTAAATTTGCCATCACGGCGCCCGATCACATCATAAATGCGATCTATCTCATCGGCGGCGTCGCAATGCTGATGATCGCGCTTAGCGTCTATCTTTTTGCTACCAAGCAAAGGAGCTCGCATTGATCGGCATTATTGACTACGGCGCGGGAAATTTAAGAAGCGTTTTAAACGCGTTTGAGAGTTTAAATTTAAAGGCGCGGCTGGCGGTTCGCGGCGAGGAGCTGGGTAAATTCGACAAGATAATCTTGCCCGGCGTCGGGGCTTTTGGCGAAGCGATGCAAAAGCTGAAAGACAGGGATTTTATCCCCGCGATAAAAGAAGCCGCAGTAGGCGGAAAGCCGTTTTTAGGAATTTGCCTTGGTATGCAGCTACTTTTTGATACGAGTGAAGAGTTTGGCGTAAACGAGGGGCTCGGGCTCGTAAAAGGGCGAGTGGTTAAATTTGACCCGACTAAATTTGATGCGCCGCTAAAAGTGCCTCACACGGGTTGGAATACCATAAATTTTACCAAGCAAATACCGATAAATAAGGATCTGGCGGCTAGCGAATATCTATACTTCGTGCACTCTTATCACGTAGTTTGCGAGGACGATGCGGCGCTTGGCTTTAGCGAATACGGCTATAAATTCGTAAGCGCGGTGTGCAAAGATAATATTTTCGGCTTTCAGCCGCACCCCGAAAAGAGCCATGAGACGGGGCTAAAAATTTTACGAAATTTCGGAGAGATGTGATGGAAATTTTCCCTGCGATAGATTTAAAAGAGGGCAAGGCGGTTCGGCTTTTTAAAGGCGAAATGAGTAGCGCCAAAATCTACTCGGACGCTCCGTGGGAGCTAGCCAAAAGGTTTGAAGATATGGGCGCAAAGTGGCTTCACGTCGTCGATCTTGACGGAGCGTTTGCGGGCGAAGCGGTAAATCTAAAAACCGTAGAAAAGATCGCAAAAGCCGCAAATTTACAAATCCAAATCGGCGGCGGGATACGCGACGAAGCGCGAATAAAAAGCTACCTTGATAGCGGCATAACGCGCGTTATCTTGGGCTCGGTATCGCTAAAGGATCCGAATTTTACTAAAGAAATGGCGCAAAAATACCGCGTCGCCGTCGGCATAGACGCCAAAGACGGCTTCGTCGCCGTGCAGGGCTGGGCGGAGGTGTCGCAAATGAGAGCGACCGAGCTAGCGCGTAAATTTGCCGGAGCCGGAGTCGAAGCGGTAATCTGCACCGATATCTCAAAAGACGGCACCCTTAGCGGCGTGAACGTAGAGTTTACCTCGCAAATCGCAAAAGCAAGCGGTATAAATACGATCGCAAGCGGCGGCGTAAAAGATATAGAGGATATCCGGGCGCTAATGCGTGCGGGAGGCGTTTACGGCGCGATCGTGGGCAAGGCGTACTATGAAGGGACGCTTGATCTAAAAGAGGCCTTTAAACTGGGCCGATAAATTTTTAAAGTAAATTTAAATATAAAATTTGCTAGAATTGGACATTTTTTAAAAAAGGATGCGATTGTGAAAATACTAGTAGTCGACGACAGCTCTACTATGAGAAGAATTATAAAAAACACCCTACAAAGGCTCGGACATCAAGAAATTTTAGAGGCCGAGCACGGAGTCGAAGCGTGGCAAATTTTGGGTCAGCACAGCGATATAAACGTGCTTATCACCGACTGGAACATGCCTGAAATGAACGGCCTTGAGCTCGTAAAAAAGGTCCGCGCCGAGCAAAAATACGTCGATATGCCTATTATCATGGTAACGACCGAGGGCGGTAAAGCCGAGGTCATAACCGCGCTAAAAGCAGGCGTCAATAACTACATCGTAAAGCCGTTTACGCCGCAAGTTTTAAAAGAAAAACTTGAAGACGTCTTAGGCTAAAAGAGCGTAAATTTGAAAGATAAATTTTACGAGCTTGAAGTTCTTTGTTCGCAGGAACTTCGCGAGCTTTTCGAAGATCTTGTTTTTTCTTTGGGCGTTACTTGCACGCAGGAGACTGTCGGCGGGTTTATCATCCGAGACGAAGACGAGCTAGACGAAGTAGAATTTGGCCTGCAAGAATACGCAAAATCTCTACAAGATGCGCTCGGTCGCGAGATCGAATTTAAGATAACAAAAAGCCAAAAAGAAAATAAAGATTGGCTAAACGAATACAAAAAAAACGTAAGACCGATAGAGATCGGTAAATTTTACATCCACCCAAGCTGGGAAGAGTCTAAAGACGGGTTTGAAAACATCGTTATCGATCCCGCTCTTGCCTTTGGCTCGGGTCACCACGAGAGTACGAGCGCTTGCATAGAGTATCTGCAAAAGTACGCCGCAAACGGCATGAGCGCGCTTGACGTGGGTTGCGGAAGCGGGATACTAAGTATCTCTCTAGCAAAACTAGGCTGTATCACGGATGCCTGCGATACTGACGAGCAAGCGGTGCAAAGCTCGCAAAAAAACGCCGAGTTAAACGGGGCTAAATTTAATCAAATTTGGACTGGTTCGGTGGCGAATCTGGATAAAAAATACGATCTCGTCGTCGCAAACATCATCGCCGACGTGATACTAATGCTAAAAAACGATTTAATAAATTTGCTAAAAGAGGGCTCATATCTCGTTTTAGCAGGCGTTTTGGATAAATACGAAACGCGAATTTTAGAGGCTTTTTCGTCGCTCAAACTTGTAGAAAGTCAAACCAAAAACGAGTGGAAAAGCTTCGTATTTCAAAAAGCGTAAAATAATTTAAGGAACATAATGGATAACAGAAAAAACGATGATAAAAATTTAAATAACGGCGGAAATAATTTTTTTAATAAAAATCCGATTTTGATTTTCGCCATTTTTGCTATCGTGATAGTGGTGGCATTTCGCGGGCTCGGAGGCGGCGAGATGGACGGCACGTTGCTAGGACAGAGCGCGGCCGGCTCAAAAAGCACCTCGTACTCCGAGATAAAAGAGATGATAAAAAACAAGCAAGTAGCGCAGGTGGGCATCTCCGAAACCTCGATAAAAGCCGTGGATAACGGCGGCAGAACGTATTTTGCTAAAAGAGTAAACGACCCGACGCTAGTTCCGATTTTGGAGGAACAAAAGATTCCTTACGGAGCGTATAGCGAGACGAACTGGTTTACAGAAATGCTCTTTTCGTGGGTACTCCCTATTTTCATTTTCTTTGGAATTTGGATGTTTTTAGCTAGCCGCATGCAGCGAAACATGGGCGGCGGTATCCTTGGAATGGGAAGCTCTAAAAAGCTAGTAAACTCGGAAAAACCGAAGGTTAAATTTGCCGACGTGGCGGGCGTGCAAGAAGCAAAAGAAGAAGTTAAAGAGATCGTGGATTTTCTAAAGCATCCGGATAGATATATAAATTTAGGAGCCAAAATCCCAAAAGGCGTGCTTTTAGTTGGACCTCCCGGCACTGGTAAAACTTTACTTGCAAAAGCCGTCGCAGGCGAAGCGGACGTGCCGTTTTTCTCGGTTTCCGGATCGAGCTTTATCGAGATGTTCGTCGGCGTAGGCGCTAGCCGCGTGAGGGATCTTTTTGAAAATGCGAAAAAAGAAGCCCCGGCGATCGTCTTTATAGACGAGATCGACGCTATCGGCAAAAGCCGCGCAGCTAGCGGAATGATCGGCGGAAACGACGAGCGCGAGCAAACGCTAAATCAGCTTTTAGCCGAGATGGACGGCTTTAGCTCGGACGCGTCGCCGGTTATCGTACTCGCCGCGACGAACCGTCCGGAGGTGCTTGATGCCGCGCTTTTAAGGCCGGGTAGATTCGACAGGCAGGTGCTTGTAGATAAGCCTGATTTTAAAGGTAGGATCGAAATTTTACGCGTACATATAAAAGATATCAAGCTTGACCATAGCGTTAGTATCGAGGATATCGCGCGCATGACGGCGGGCCTTGCGGGAGCGGATCTAGCAAACATCATAAACGAAGCCGCGCTACTAGCGGGCAGAAAAGAAAAAGGCAAGGTCGAGCAGGCTGATTTGCTCGAGGCCGTTGAGAGAGCGATCGCCGGTCTTGAGAAAAAATCTCGCCGCATAAATCCGAAAGAAAAGCGCATCGTGGCCTATCACGAGAGCGGACACGCGCTCATAGCCGAAACCACCAAAGGCGCAAACAGAGTCACCAAAGTATCGATCATACCGCGCGGGCTTGCAGCACTGGGATACACGCTCCATACGCCTGAAGAGAATAAATTTATGATGCAGCGTCACGAGCTGATGGCCGAAGTGGACGTGCTTCTAGCCGGACGCGCGGCGGAAGAGGTCTTTATAAAAGAGATTTCAACCGGCGCGGGCAACGACCTAGAGCGCGCGACCGATATACTTCGCTCGATGATCTCGATATACGGCATGAGCGATATCGCTGGACTTATGGTGCTTGAAAAGCGCCGCAGTACTTTCCTAGCCGGCGGTCAGGCCGATAGGGACTATAGCGACAAGACGGCGGAGAAAGTGGATGAATTTATCAAAACAACGCTTGATGAGCGCTATAAGCACGTGCTTGAGACGCTAAGAACCTACGGCGATGCGATAGAGAAGATGGTTGAGGCGCTTTACGAAGAGGAAACTATCGAGGGAGCGAAGGTTAGAGAGATCATCGCAAACTATGAAAAAGAGCGCGGGATGCCTAGCAGGCTCGTAAATTTAGAAGAAAACAAAGAGGAACAAGCGTAAAGATATGCAAAACATCGGGCTAATCGCAAAACAGGGCTACAAATACGTTTTCGTTTTAGGGCTTTTGCTTTTGCTTGCGCTGGTTTTGGGCGTATGTCAAATTTTATTTTTCGCGCTGTTTGCGCTTTGCGTATTTTGGTTTAGAAACCCGGAGCGAGCGCTAGGTAGCGACGATGCGTACGCCGTGCTTAGTCCGATCGACGGTAAGATAAAAAGCATAGATAAAATTTACTATTTTGATACGCAGTGCGTAGCCATAACTATCCGCAAGGGCGTATTTGACGCGGGTGCGCTCAGAGCTCCTTGCGATATGGAACTTTTAGAGGTTAAACAAAGGCACGGACTGTTTTTATGTAATGCTATGGAAGCTTCTAAAAATTTAAACGAGCGAGCCTTGTTCGTCTGTAAAAATTCGGATAATAGGTTTGCGATCCGCGTCATCGCAGGGCCTCTTAGTAAGGGCATTTCTTTTGAAAATTTCAGCCGACTAAAAGCGGGCAGGAGATTTGGCTTTTTAAGTAGCGGCGAGGCGATTTTGATACTACCCGCAAATACGAGAATAAGCGTCAGCGTAGGCGAAAAGGTCGCGAGTGCGGGCATTTTAGGGTTTTTTAGCTACGAGGAAAAAGATGCAAGACAATCAGCATAAACTTCAGTTAATGTACATTTTGCCAAATTTATTCACGGCAGCTTCGGCGTTTTTGGGTATCATCAGTATTATCGCTTCCGTGCGCGGCTACATCGCGGCCAGCGCAGGACTAGTCGAGGAGGCTAACGGCTACTTTTTCAAAGCTATTATTTACATAGTTTTATCGCTATTTTTGGACGGACTTGACGGACGCGTAGCGAGGCTAACTAAAACCACGTCTAAATTTGGCGTAGAATTCGACAGTCTTGCCGACGTGATAGCTTTCGGCGTCGCGCCAGCGATGCTTTTTTACTTTACGGTCGGGCACAGCTTTGGGCGTTTGGGTTCGCTTGTGGCCGCGCTGTTCGTGGTTTTTGGAGCCATTAGGCTTGCGCGGTTTAACGTAATGACCGGCACCTACGAGCCGTCCGTTTTTATCGGTCTTCCGATACCTACGGCCGCCATCGTTTCGGCATTTTGGGTCGGGCTAAGCTTAGAATACGACTTCACCAGAAGCGCCGAGTGGTTTTTGATGTTTTTGCAAATTTTGCTCTCCGTCTTGATGGTGAGCAATATCCGCTACCCTAGCTTCAAAAAAATCGATCTAAAAAAAGCCGATTTTCTTCGCATATTAGTCGGTCTTACGGTTGCATTTTCGGTAATCTATATCTATCCGATCGAGGCTGTCACGGCTTTAATGAGTGTTTATGTTTCTTACGGTATAATCAGGTATATTTTTATGAGATGTAAAAACAAAAAAATCCAAAAGGAGAGCGAATGAACGGCAACGTCAAATTTAACGCATTTTTCTCTCTACTTCTGCTGCTGCGCTAAGCAGCGACTCTTTCACACCCTAATAATCAAATTTATACCATACAAACAAAAACTCCAAAAAAAGGATAAAAAATGAACAATGATAAAATAATAATATTTGATACGACTTTACGAGACGGCGAGCAAAGCCCCGGCGCCTCGATGAATACCGAGGAGAAAATCCGCATCGCGCGACAGCTAGAGCGCTTAAACGTGGACGTTATGGAGGTCGGTTTTGCCGCGGCTAGTAGGGGTGATTTCGACGCGATACATCAGATCGCCAAGCAAGCCTCAAACGCCTCCATCTGTTCGCTCGCCCGCGCCGTAGACGGCGATATAAAGGCTGCCGGAGAGGCTATCGCGCCTGCTAAAAACAGACGTATCCACACCTTTATCGCTACAAGCCCGATCCATATGGAGTTTAAGCTAAAGATGGCCCCCGACGAAGTAATCAGGCGCGCCGTAAAAGCCGTGGAATACGCTAAAACGTTTTGCGACGACGTCGAGTTTAGCTGCGAAGACGCGGGCCGAAGCGAGATGAGCTTTTTAAAAGAAATTTGCGATGCTGCGATAAACGCCGGCGCAAAAACGATCAATATCCCAGACACCGTAGGCTACCTATATCCCGAGGAGATGGCGGCGCGCATCGGCGAGATAGTTAAATTTATAAACGGCCGCGCAGTGGTCTCCGTGCATAACCACAACGACCTAGGCCTAGCCGTCGCAAACTCGCTAGCCGCGATAAAAGCGGGCGCCAGACAGGTCGAGTGCACGCTAAACGGCATCGGCGAGCGCGCGGGAAACGCGGCTCTTGAAGAGATCGTGATGGCGATAAAAACGCGCCAAGACATCTTTGCGCCGCTTTACACCGATATCGTTTGTAAGGAAATTTACCCTAGCTCGCGCCTGTTATCCGGCATCATCGGTATCGAGCCTCAGCCAAACAAAGCCATCGTCGGCAAAAATGCCTTCGCTCACGAAAGCGGCATCCACCAAGACGGCGTGCTAAAACACAAAGAAACCTACGAGATCATCAGCGCCGAGAGCATCGGACTGGATAAAAACTCGCTGGTGCTCGGCAAACACTCGGGTCGCCACGCCTTTAAAGATAAGCTAATTAGCCTTGGTTTTGAGCTCGAAGATAGCGCGCTAAACGAGGCGTTTGAGAAATTTAAGGCGCTAGCGGATAAGAAAAAAGAGATCTTTGACGACGACTTGCGCGCGCTAGTTACGAGCGAGATTATCAAGATCCCTGAGGTTTTCGAGTTCTTGACGCTTACGCAAAGCAGCTGCAACAAAGGCCTAAGCAGCGCAGCGATCACGCTTCGTCACGCCGACGAGATCAAGAGCGATGCGGCGCTAGGCAACGGTACGGTGGACGCGATATTTAAGGTAATCGACCGCTTAAGCGGTATCCACGGCGTGCTCAAGGATTACAAGGTTAGCGCCGTTTCGCAGGGCAAGGACGCGCTGGCAAACGTCGTCGTGAAGGTCGAATTTGACGGCAAGACCATCATCGGTCACGGACTTGATATCGATACGATGACGGCGAGCGCTAGAGCGTATGTGGGCGCGCTAAATAGCTACGTAAAAATCACCGCTACAAAGTAAAATTTGAGCGGTTTGACCGCGTGCCGCTTGACAAATTTAAGGCTCGGATTGGGGCCTTAAATTTCTAAATTTAGCCTTTAAATTCGGCCGTAATTTTTGAAGTAAATTTGACCGGGTTTTGGGGCAAATAAAAAAATACAAAACTCCAATTTAAATCTCCTCGCATTTACCGCCGTATCGTCAAAATTTGCTATAATCAAGCCAAATTTTTCAAAGGAGAAAATATGAAAAAAATCGCGTTTTTGTTGATGATTATCGGGGCGTTTGCGTTTGCTAAAAGCGAGGAAGCGCCACAAAAATCTACGCCAAAGCAGCTTGAGATGGTGCTGATCCTAGATAAATCGGGCTCCATGAGCGGGCTTGAGAGCGATACGATCGGCGGCTTTAACTCGATGATCGACAAGCAAAAAGAAGCGGGCGTGGACGCAAAGGTAACTACGGTACTCTTTGATACAAATTTCAGGACATTGCACGATAGAACAGATATCAAAAAGGTCGAGAAGCTAACAAACAAAGACTATGTTGCGGGCGGCAATACCGCTCTACTAGACGCGGTCGGCGATACGATAAATAAAATCTCAAAAGTCGAGGACATCTACGCTAAAAACAGAGCCGTGCTTTTCGTAATCATCACTGACGGGCAAGAAAACTCGAGCAAAGAGTATTCAAAGGCTCAGATCAAAAAAATGATAAGCGATAAGCAGGAAAAATACGACTGGGAGTTTATATTTTTGGGAGCTAACATCGACGCTGTTAGCGAGGCGCAGAGCCTAGGTATAAAGGGCACGAACGCGGTGAAATACAAAAACAGCAGCGAGGGCGTACAGAAAAACTTTGAGGCTGCTGCCGAGATGTCTAAAGATATGGCGATGGATAAAAAATCAAGCTCGAAGTGGCGCGAAAAGGTGCTTGAGGATAAGTAAAATTTAACTTAGGCGCAGCTTAGCGCCGTGCTTTTGTAAATTTGCGGTTATTTTTTAAATCGCTAGTCGTAGCGCAAAGCGGAGCAGGGCGATCAAATTTGACGAGGCGAGTTATTTTTGCTTCTCGTCAAATTTGACAAAGTCGTTTTGCTTCGGCTCTGTAAATCTATAAAAATTATTCGGGCGACTTTGCGACGAATTTATCGCCGTATCGCCCAAATAAACTACTTTTCCAGCTTCTCGTAATCAATCATAAAATCAACGAATTTACTTTTAAAATTCGGATCTTTTATCAGCCCGTATTGTATCGTCGCAGCTTCGATATTATCGATCTCTTGGTATAGGTGCCCGAGCGCCACGCGGCTTTCCATCGCGTTTGGATCGGTGAGTTTAGATAGCTCCAAAAGCGCGGTTGCGTTTTGCGGGTGATTTGAGCCGATGGCGGCTACGGCCGCTAGAAACAGCGTGCCAGCGTCGTTTATCTTAAATTCGTCGATTATGCGGTTGTAGATCTGATAGCTCTCCTCAAAATCGTTCGTGAAAATGTCGATATAAGCTAGCGTCTGGAGCAAGTCGGCGTTATCGGCGCCTTGTTTTAGTAGCGCTTTTAACTTCTGGCGTTCGTAGTTTAGTAGGCCCGAGATTTGCAAAAGCTTGATGTATTGCTCTTTGATGATGTTTGCGCCGTGATAAAACGCCGCGTCGTTTAGCTGTTTGTTGTGGAAGTAAATTTGGATTTGCTCGACGTATTTTTTGATGCCTTCATCTTTATAGTTTGCGATAAAATCAAGAATGTTCGCTACGATATCTTCAGGTAGCTTGGCCTTTAAAATTTGCGTCTTTTTAGCAAACTCTGCGCCCTTGTCGGTCATCTTTGCGATTATCGCGTCAAAGGCTAAATTTAGCGCACTCTCCTCCTTATCTTCTTCTAGCCAGCGCATTAAAGCGCCGCTATTATTTGCGATGAGCGCCATCAGAGCCTGGCTAACGGGCGCGTCTTTCGAGCTTGAGTCGTGGTCGAGATTTTCTGAAATTTCTTGCAGTAGTTTGGTATTATCCACTGCGTTTATATCGTTTGCGATAGCGCCCAGCACGCCCGCTAGGTGGTTCGTCGGGTCTAGGTGATAGCTCGTGATAAAGTGCTTTGCCGCCATGCTAAAGTTGCCTAGCTGAGCGTAGCTAAGCGCTAGGTCGTAGTGTAAAACCGAGTGCTCGGGATAGAGCGAGATGAGCGAGGCGAACTGCGCGTTGGCCTGCTTTAGCTTGTAATTTAGGGCGTTTGCGATGGCTGATGAGAGCTCTAAATTTACCTTTGAGAGCGCGCCGCTAGCGTTTAGGTAGTTGCCCGCTGCGCTTGCGTCGTCCAAAAACAGGCTCACGCCGCCTTTTCTTATGTAGTTTATCGTTTGACCCGGATCAAAAACCTTGTAAGGCGCGAAGTAAAACAGCGTCTCATATCGTTTGGTTTTATCGAAAAACAGGTCGTTTCTAAAGTGCGCCTGAGCTAAATTTACGTCGAAAAGCTCGGGTTTTAGTATCGTTTTTATCGGAAAATTCGCGTTTAAAAACAACGGATCCTCGTGAAAGACTGCCTTTAGCTCGTCGGTCGCAGCATCAAATTTACCGTCTTTTAGGTTTATGATGGCTATCATCGAGTTGATTTTATTTGAGTCGCTGTCCTTTTTTAGCGCTAAATTTAACCTATTTCTAGCTCTTTCATACTGCCCGAGCCTCGCGTAAAGCATACCAAGCGCCAGATCTGCGTTAAACTCCTTTTGCGCTTCGAGCTTTTTTATCGCTTCGGTATCGTCGCCGATAAAGCTTAAAATTTTAGCCGCGAGGTAGTCGTAGCGGTCTTTGTAGTAGCCGTTTTCAGCGTGCGATAGAGCCGCTAGAGCCTCGACATACTGGCCTTTATAGTAGTTTATGAGCGCGTAGTAGTAGTTGTATAGCGGAGTGCCCGCCTCCTTGTACAAAAACGAGTTTGCGAGATTTATATAGTAGTCGAAATTTTGCTCGTTTTTTAGCTCCAGCGAGCTAACTGCGGCGTTTATGGCACTAATGGCGACGTTTTCGTCGTTGGCGATCGCTTTTTTAAAGCTTTCTAACGCGTCTTCAAATTTACCTTGCCTCATCTGCGAGACGCCTAGATTGTAGTTTGAGAGGCTTTGATTGTAAACGGCGATGTTTTCGTAGATTTTCAGCGCTTCAAATTTATTGCCCTTTTCGTAGAGCAAATTTGCCTTAGCGATCATGTCGTCGATCTTTGAGCTGCCGAATTTTTGCGACTCGTAGTGTTCCTCGATGTCTTTTACGATCTGTTTTTCATCTATCGGCGGCTTTTTCTCGCCTCTAAAAACGAAAAACAAAACTATGGCCAGTGTAATGACGAACGCACCCGCCGCTCCGCCGAAGATAAAAAGCTTTTTCTTGCTTTTTTTAGCCTCTTCTTGCGCGTCTACGGGCTGTTCGACGGCTACGGGCTCTAGCTCGTCAAGCGAGACCAGACCGTCGCCGTCGCCGTCTTCTTGATCGTCTAGCGATTCTGTTTCTTCGTCTTGATCAAAATCGGCCTCTTCGAGGATTACTACGTTTTCATCGTCGTTTTGCGCCACTACATATACCTTTTAAGAACTTCGGGGATCTCGATGCTGCCGTCTGCTTTTTGGTAGTTTTCCATTATCGCTATTAGCGTTCTGCCTACGGCTAGGCTCGAGCCGTTTAGGGTGTTTACCAGAGCGTTTTTCTTGCCGTCTTTGTAGCGGATTTTAGCTCTGCGCGCTTGGAAGTCGCGGGTATTTGATACCGAGCTTATCTCGCGGTACTTGTTTTGTCCCGGTAGCCAGACCTCGAGGTCTATCGTCTTTGCCGCGCTAAAGCCCAGATCCCCGCTGCAAAGCAGCATATGTCGGTGCGGCAGCCCAAGGCTCGTTAGCAAGTCGCTAGCGCAGGCTACCATCTCGTCTAACATCTGCGCGCTTTGCTCGGGGGTCGTGATAGCTACGAGCTCGACCTTTTCAAACTGATGTTGGCGTATCATGCCGCGCGTATCGCGTCCGGCGGAGCCCGCTTCTTTGCGGAAGCACGCCGAGTAGCAAGTCATTTTTATCGGCAAGCTCTCTACTGGCAAAATTTCGTCGTTATAAAGATTCGTCACCGGTACTTCGCTAGTCGGTATCAGATACAAATCCTCGTCGCGCACTTTATAGAGATCTTCTTCAAATTTAGGCAGTTGTCCGGTGCCGTAGAGGGTATTTGAGCTAACCAAAAACGGCACGTTAACCAGCTCAAAGCCGCGCGCGCTGTTAAAGTCTATCATATAGTTAACCAGCGCTCTACTAAGCCTTGCCCCCATGCCCTTTAGCACGCAAAAGCGCGAGCCTGAAAGCTTAACTCCGCGCTCGAAATCAAGCCAGCCAAGACTCTCGCCAAGCTCGTAGTGTTCCTTCGGCGCGAAGTCAAATTTGGTCGGTTCCAGCACCGTTTTTACGCAGATGTTGCCATCCTCATCGGCGCCAAACGGCACGTCGTCGTCGGTGATATTAGGCACGCAGCTTGCGATGTTTTCCAGTTTTTCCTCGTATGCGCGCACGATATCGGCGGCGTCGCCCATCGCGGCTTTGTTTAAATTTAGCTCGTTTTTTAGCTCGTCGGTGTTCTCGCCGTTTCTAGCCTTTATGCCTAGCTCCTTGCTCTTAGCGTTTTGGATCGCTTGGAAATTTTCTAACGCTTGGCGTTTGGCTTTTAGCTCGTTAAACGTCGTCAAAAGCTCGTTTAAAACCTCGGGCTTTACGTTTTTTCCTTGCAATTTTTTTACGAACTCGTCGTAGTTGCTTTCAAGTAGTCTTAGATTTATCATTTTATTTCGTCCTCGTTGAATTTATGGCGTATTTTAGCGAATGTTAGTATAATTTTGACTAAAACTTAAAAGGAGGAAAGATGCAGGTGCAAAACATTTTCGACGATAAAGATATCTCGGCAAACAGCGAGTCGCTCGCTGTTTTAAAACGAAATTTCCCGCAATGTTTTGATAAAAGCGGCAAATTCGACTTAGAAACGTTAAGCCGAATTTTAGGCTCGGAAAATATCAAAAAGGAGGGTTTTGAGTTAAGATTTTTAGGCAAATCTTATGCGAGATTAACGGCGAATTTAAATCCCAAAACGCTTCTAATGCCCGATATCGCTCATAACGCTAAAAACAAAGACGCCCAAAATTTACTCATAAAGGGCGATAATCTCGAAGTGCTAAAACACCTTAAAAACGCTTATTTTGAGAGTATTAAAATGATTTACATCGATCCGCCTTATAACACGGGTAGCGATGGGTTCGTATATAGCGACGATAGAAAATTTAGCGCCGATGAGCTTGCAAAGCTTGCCGGCATCTCTGAGGATGAGGCTAAACGCGTGCTTGAATTTACCGCAAAAGGCTCAAACTCGCACTCTGCGTGGTTAAGTTTTATCTATCCGCGTCTTTATATCGCTAGGGAGCTACTCCGCGAAGACGGCGTGATATTTATAAGTATCGACGATAACGAACAGGCACAACTTAAAATTTTATGCGATGAAATTTTTGGGGAGGAGAATTTTGTTGCCAACTTAATATGGCAAAAGAAAAAAGGTGGCTCACAAGATAGCCAAGATTTTTCAAAAGAACACGAATATATTTTATGCTACAAGAAAAAAGATTGGCGAATTTACGATGAAACAGAAGAATTTACCGAAGATGACTTTAATAAAACAATTAATAATAAAAAAGCCAATATTATAAAATTGGAAAAATGGGGTGCCGGTGCTTTGAGAATTGAAGCACCAACGCTTTAATATCCTATAAAAGATCCAAATGGCAATGATTTTTACCCTATAGCGCCAAATTGCGAAGACGGACGATGGCGAAAAAAACCTGAAAATTTGGATAAAGATCATATTTTTTGGCAGAAAAATTCTAGAGGCCGCCTGACTCCGTACGAGATTATATATTTTGATGAAATAGAAAAAGAAAAAATTATAAAAACTAGAACTATGTTTACAGATTTTGGAACTACTACAGATGCCACAAAGGAAATACAAAATTTATTTAATAACAAAAAAGTTTTTGATACTCCAAAACCTACGAACTTACTTAAAAAATTAATGCAAGTTGGTACTGATTATGACGACATCATTCTAGACTTCTTTGCTGGTTCCGGCACTACCGCTCACGCCGTAATGGCTCAAAATTTAGAAGACAGCGGCAACCGTAAATTTATATTAGTCCAGCTTGATGAAAAAATAGATGAGAAAAAGAGCAAAATGGCTTACGATTTTTGTAAAAACGAGCTAAAAAGTAAAAATCCGACTATCTTTGACATCACGAAAGAGCGTATCTTGCGCGCAGCGCAGTCTCTCTCTCTCTCTCTCTCTCTCTCTCTCTCTCTCTCTCTCTCTCTCGAGACGACGCGCGGCTTAAATTTAAAATCTTTTCGATCGTCCCACTTTTAAAATCGTATTTAGACGAAGACTTAGACGGCGACTTTGGTACGAAAGAACCGAATTTATTTTCTACAAACGAGCTTTCAAAAGACGATCTTATAGCGCTTTTAACTACGTTTGCAGCTTATGACGGTATAAAATTAACGGACGAGTTAAAAAGCTTAAATTTAGACGGATACGAGGCATATTACGGCAATAAAAAGCTTTATCTTATAAATACGAATTTTAGCAGTAAAAATTTAAAAGCATTAATCGAGAAGATAGATAGCGATGAGGAATTTGCGCCTGAGAAGATAGTGATTTACGAGCCGAATTTCGAAAGCTCGAGGTGGCGCGAATTAGACGAAGCTATTGAAAATTACGCAAATAAAAAGAATTTGCAAATAAGCTTAATCGTAAGGCACTAAGATGGCCGGATTTAACTACGAAAGAGACTTGCCTCATCAAAACGAAGCGATAAATGCGGTAATAAAAGCTTTAATCGGGCGCGAGATAAAAACGAACCTAAACGCGGAGCAAAATCCGCTAATAGAAAGCAAAGATAAAATTTTTGATATCTGCATGCAAACCGGCACCGGCAAAACGTATACGTTTATGAAAATGATGTTTGAGCTAAATAAAATCGCAGGCGTTTTTAAATTTATAATCGCGGTGCCGACGCTTTCTATAAAGGCCGGAACGATGAGTTTTTTAAACTCCGATACTACTAGAGAGCATTTTAGAGATATTTACTCTAAAAATATCAAAATATATTTAGTCGAAAGCACAAGCCGAAAAGATAAAAAAGAACGTATGCCAAGCGCTATAAGCGAATTTGCAAGAGCGAGTGAGAATAATGCCGTACACGTACTTGTAATAAATCAAGGTATGATAAATTCTAAAACTATGGAAAAAGAATTTGACGCGACTCTTTTTGATGCATTTTCAAAACCATTTGAAGTTATCTCGCATACAAGACCTATCTTGGTAATAGACGAACCGCATAAATTCGATAAAGAGAATAAAACGTGGGAAAATTTGGAGAAATTTAACGCGCAACTCGTTTTTAGATACGGAGCTACTTTTAGCAAATTCGAAAATAAAATTTACGAGCTAAACGCGCTTGATGCTTTTAATGCGGATCTGGTAAAGGGCGTTGAGGTTTACGTGGCCAAATTCGACGAGGCGGCTGACGCGAGCGTGAGACTGGTGTCGACGGACGGAGCGATCGCCAAATTCGAATATAAAATCGATAGGAAAAGTAAATTTTACGATCTTGCGAGAGATAACGATTTGGGTTCCATAGACGAAAATTTAAGCGGTATAAAGATAGAAAAGATAAATACGAAAACGGCGTTATTAAATAACGGCGTAGAGATGAAAAGAGGCGACGCGATAAATCCTTTTAGCTACTCGCAAACGCTTCAACAAAAGATGTTGCAAACGGCCGTAGATGCGCACTTTAAAAACGAGCGCGAGATGATGAAGCGATCGCCTCGCATAAAACCGCTTGCGTTATTTTTTATAAACGATATAGAGAGCTACCGCGAAAAGGACGGAGCGTTTAGGACCGAATTTGAAACGCTGATAAAAGCAAAAATGGAGCAAATTTATAAAGAAGAAGAGCCTGGATTTTATAAAGATTATCTAAAAAAATCGCTTGAAGATATATCTTTAACTCACGGCGGATATTTCTCGAAAGATAATAGCGATAAGGATGAAGAGATTCAAAAAGAGATAAATGAAATTTTGCGCGATAAGGAGAGTTTGCTAAGCTTAGAAAACACTAGGCGTTTTATATTTTCGAAATGGACTTTGCGCGAAGGCTGGGATAATCCGAACGTCTTTAGTATTTGCAAGCTACGAAGCAGCGGTTCGAATACGAGTAAGCTGCAAGAAGTAGGGCGCGGACTAAGACTGCCTGTAAACGAGTATATGTCTCGCGTCAAGGACGATAAATTTATGCTTAATTATATCGTCGATTTTAGCGAAAAGGACTTCGCAAATAGCCTGATAAACGAGATAAATAAAGATGCTGAAGTCGAAGTAAATAAAGAGGAGCTTACCGAAGAAATATACGAAAGAGTAAAGCAAAAATTTAATATTAGTAAGCTCAAAATTCTAAGTAGTTTAGTTGAGGTTGGAGCGTGCGACGAGAACGGTAAATTTTTAGAAGGCGGATATGAAAAATTTAAAGAGATTTATCCGATACGAAACGGAAATTTATCGCAAAAGATAAGAAACGTCGAAGATAGGAAAAAGGGTATAAAGATAAGACCCGCTATGTTTGCTGAGCTAAAAGAGCTTTGGGAGAGGCTAAATGAGCGAGCAATCCTAGAATACGACATAAAAAACGAGGAAGAGTTCCGCAAAATTTTTAGCGATTTTTTATTCGCCAGAAAAGAGATATTTAAACCAAGCGGACTTGAAGTGCGAAAATTCGGCGTAAAAGCAACGAAAAGCGGTATGTGTGTCGTAAATATAAGTAGCGTAGAAGATAAAATAGAGCCTATAAATACGCTGAGCTATAAAGAATTTTTAATAAAGTTAAGCGATGAGACGAGTATGCGGCTAGATACGTTACATCAAGCATTTATAAGATGTAAGGGGGCGATAGATATAAAGGAGTATTTAAATCTTTCGACTGTTTATGCCGTTAAGAGCGAATTTAACCGTTATTTGCTCGAAAATGCACTAAGTAAATTTAGCATTTCGTATAAAAATATAAAAAGTAGCGTCCATCCTACGAAATTTACCGATAAAAACGGTAATATAAAAGAAGTGAGTTCTAGCGATCTTGGAGTGCAAAGTATCGCAGGCAAAGCTACTAGGGAGTATTTGTTTGATGAAATATTTTTTGATTCCGAGCTTGAGAGAGAAAATATAGCTCAAGAAATAACGGACGTAGTAGTTTTTACTAAAATTCCTAAAAACTCTATAAAAATCCCGGTAGCAGGCGGCGGCACATACTCGCCCGATTTTGCTTATATAATCAATCAAAAAAACGGTAAAAGTAAGCTAAATTTTATCATCGAAACCAAAAATAAGCCCAAAGAGGAGCTTGCTTTAAGCGAAAAACAAAAGATTAAGCACGCACAAGAACTATTTAGTAGAGGCGGTTTTGATGTGAGATTTGAAACGCAGTTTGAGAATGATGAAATTTTGGAGATTATCAAGCGGTATTTATAGGCTAGAGGCTATAAAGATAGCCTCTAAATTTACACCATAAACATAACTTTAGCAAGTATCACGACGACTGCGGCCGCCGCAAATGCAAACGGATGAATATTGCCTAACGGGCTAGGGCGCTTTAGTATAAATTTGCACGTGAGATTGGTCGCTACGGCCGCAAATATCAGCATCGCCAAAACAACCTTTATCATCAAGGCGGTTTGTAAATTTGACGCGAAATATCCGCCAGCCTTCGAGCCGACCCAGCTGCTCATCATCATGCCGCCCGTTAAAATCAAAATCAGCACGCAAAGCGGCATGATCTTTATCGCGACGCTTGAGATAGCCTGTTGCGCTTTTTGCGCTATTTCCGCGGGCAGTTTCTTTTTAGCCCTTGAAAAAATAATCACGTCGAAAAATAAAAATCCAACGAAAATAATAGCGCAGATCAGGTGAATAAGCTGCGCGTAAGGGTAGATTGCTTGCACTTTTTTCCTTTAAATTTATTTGTATATGCCGGTTGCGGCACGTATTTTTTCCATTATCGGCGCTGCGACGGCCCGCGCTTTTTTCGCGCCTTCGTTTAAAATTTCATCCACTTCGCCTGCGTGATTTAGATAATAATCAAATTTGCCTCTCGCGTCCGCAAAATAGTCCCAAACCAGCTCGTTTAGATACATCTTAAAGTGTCCGTGTCCTTCGCCGCCTCGCTCATACCGCGCTTGCAGTGCTTTTTGTCTGTCCTCGTCAAGGAATAATTTAGCGATATTATAGACGTTGCAGTTTTGCCACTGCTTAGGCGCTTCAAGCGGCTCCGAAGTCGTCACGATGCTTGAAATTTGCTTTTTTAGCTCTTTGGCGCCGGCGAAAATATCTATCGTGTTTCCGTAGCTTTTGCTCATTTTCGCGCCGTCGGTGCCTGGCACGGTAGCTACGTTTTCATCGACTTTGTACTCCGGCAGGACGAAGATGTCGCCGTGCTCGTTGTTAAATTTGATCGCGATGTCGCGCGCGATCTCGACGTGCTGGATCTGATCCTTGCCCACGGGCACGACCTGTGCGCCGTATAGCAGGATATCGGCCGCCATCAAAACCGGATAGCTAAAAAGCCCGTGATGCGATGTTAAGCCCTTTGCGACCTTGTCCTTGTAGCTGTGCGCGCGCTCGAGCAGGCCCATAGGCGTGTATTGGCTCAGTATCCAGTAGAGCTCTAAAACCTCTTTGACGTCGCTTTGCACCCAAAATACGCTCTTTTGCGGATCGATACCCAGCGACAAAAACGCGCTTGCGGCCTCATAGGTGTTTTGTTTTAGTTTCCCCGCGTCGGCGACCGAGGTCATGGCGTGATAGTTTGCGATAAACATAAACATCTCGTTTTGCCCCTGCGCTTCAACCATTTGTTTGATTGAAGCGAAGTAGTTGCCTAGGTGTAGCTTTCCGCTTGGTTGCAAACCCGTTAGTACTCTCAAATTTTATCCTTTTTGCGGCTTATCTTTTTCCGCTTTACTTTGTTAGATTTTGCTTCGCTTCACTGCGATGCACGGCAAGTGCGCCTCATTCGCAAAGCAAAATCTGCCGCGTCTAGCGAAAAAATATCGCGCCTTATTTTTGTTTTTATAAAATTTGCACGGCTATTTGACAATATTGCCGCTTATTTTTGTTGCATTAAACTTTTGAAATCCATCAAATTTGAACTCAAATTTTTAACTCGCTTAAAATTTGACGTTTACCGCTCAAATTTCAGCGATACGAACCGCGCCGAATTTTCACGCCGATACGGTCAAACGCTTTCGCATTAAATTTAAACCGCTCAAATTTAAAAATAGAAATTTAAAGCCGCAAATTTTAAAATTTGCGCTCAAATTTCAACCCAAATTTTACTTAATCCTTTTTTCTAAAATCTCTTTCGCGACTTGTTCTAGTCCTTTGCCTTCGACGTCGATTGTGAGATCGGCGACGCTTTTGTACATCTTTTTTCTCTCGTTAAAAAGCTTTTTGGCCGCGTTTAAATCCTTTAAAAGCGGACGTTTGGCATAGTGCATCTGCGCTTCGCCGCTCTCATCTATTCGCTTTAAAATGGCTTTGAAACTTGATTTTAGATAGATGATTTTGCCGATTTTTTTAAGGCCTTTAACCTTTGCAAAGCCGCCGCCAGCAGCGATCACCGAAGATTTTACGTTTTTAGCTAGCTTTTTAGCGAGTTTTGCCTCGCATTTTCTAAAATATTCTTCGCCCTTAGTCTCGAAAATTTCTCGGACTTTTAAATTTTGCTCGCTTTCGATCAGTTCGTCGGTGTCTAAAAACAGCTTGCCCGTTTTTTTCGCGAAATGCCTTGCTACCGTACCTTTGCCAACGCCCATAAAGCCGATGAAAACTAAATTTTTACTCACTTTTTCCCTCGTTTTCCTCGTCTGAGCCGCTGCGATTTTTCGGGATTAGCACGATTGGAGTGCCTGATAGCTCGAATTTCTCGCGCAGTTTGTTTGTTAGGTAGCGTTTGTAGCTAAAGTGCAGGGCGCGCGGACGGTTCATTACTAGCGCGATCTTAGGCGGTGCGAAACCAAACTGCACCGCGTAGTAAATTTTCACGCTTTTGCCCTTTTCGCGCGGTATCGGATGCGCTTTTACCGCCTCTTCGATAGCTTCGTTTAGCCTTGCGGTTTGGATTTTTTGCGTGTAGTTTTTGTAAACTTCTAAGATCAACGGGTAAATTTTATGCACTCTTTTGCCGCCCAGAGCCGAAACGCTGATGATCGGCGCGTAGGCTAGAAATTTAAATTTATCCCTGATCTCTCGGCTAAATTTATCAAAATCTTCCTCGCTTTTGTCCCATTTGTTTAGCACGATTATGACGCCGAGCTCAAATTTAGCCGCAAGGCCCGCGATACGCTCGTCAAGCTCGGTTAGCGGCTCGGAGCTATCAAGCACCAAAAGCGCGATGTCGGCGAGCTCGAGCGCGGACTCGGTGCGGTTTAGCGCGTATCTTTCGATCCCTTCTATCTTGCCGCGTTTTCTGATGCCCGCGGTATCGACGAACTCAAAAACCCTATCCTCATAAAGGAAAGTCTCGTTTACCGGATCTATCGTCGTGCCGGCTATGTCGCTCACGACCGCGCGGGACTCCTTTACGAGCGCGTTTAGTAACGAGCTTTTGCCGACGTTTACGCGTCCGATGATGCCTACTTGGATATTTTTGCGTTCATAATCCTCGCGAGCCGATATCTCCCTAACCACCTCGCCGTCGTCGCCGAAATTTTCCAAAAACTCGTCCAGATCCTCGCTGACGTCGGGCTTGATCTCGTCTTTTAGCTGTTTATAGATCCAGTCCGCTAGCTCGTCGATGCCCGCGTTGTGGCTGACTGAGATAGCAAAGCTCGTTTTTGCGCCGAAATTTGCAAACTCGTAGCTTCGTAGCTCGTCTTTTTTGCTGTCTATTTTGTTGATTACGAGCGCGGTCGGTAAATTTAGCTTTAAAAGTGCGTAGTATAGGGCTTTATCCTCATCGCTAGGCATCATTTTGCCGTCGACCATAAAGATTATGGCATCCGAGCTTCTAGCTTCGGCTAGGGTTTTTGCCTTGACGTTTTTAAAGAGCTCGCTACTATCGTCCAGTCCGCCGCTGTCGATCAAAACGCAGCTTTTGTCATAAATTTCTATAATCGTTTTGTTTGTATCTCGCGTCGTGCCGCTGACGTCGCTGGTGATAGCTATACGTCTGCCGGCTAGGCGGTTAAAGAGCGAGCTTTTGCCGACGTTTGGCTTGCCGACTAAAATTATCTTTTGCAAAATTTGTCCTTTTTATGATGCCTGATTATACAAATTTTTCACTTATACAAAGTATAAAATGCGGCTTAAAATAGCATAATGCAAAGCTCTTTGATCTTTCGTCAAAGAGCTTTTGGAGTAAAATTTGAGATCAAACCTTAAATTTGTCTAGGCTGTTGTTTAGAGTTTCGGTCATTTTGCTTAGATGTTCGGCGGCGGCCGCTATCTCCTCGATGCTTTTTGCGTTTTGAGAAGAGATAGCGTTTATGTTATTTGTATTGTTTAAAATTTCAGTTACGTTTTCGCCTGTTTTTACATAGTCGCTTACGTTTTTATCGGATAAATTTATGGCTTGATGCATACTATCGGCTAGTATGGTGATCTTTTCTTTTACGTCGTCCGCTACCACATTTAGATCTTTTATCTGGGCTGAGTTGATATGCATTTGCTCGCTAGCTTGATTGATCCCCTGGACGATTATATTTATCGTCGCATTTATCTCGACTAGGCTTTTTTGCGTCCTTTCGGCTAGTTTTCTAACCTCGTCTGCGACCACTGCAAATCCCCTGCCGTGCTCGCCTGCGCGTGCGGCTTCGATAGCGGCGTTTAGGGCTAGTAAATTCGTTTGATCTGCTATGTCGTTTATCACGGAAAGTACGTTTTTGACCTGCTCGGCCTCGCCGCTAAGCCTTGAAATTTTATCCGACAAGCCAAGCTCTGATTCTACGCTATTTTCTATCTTTGAGGCGAGATCTGATATGGCTTTATTTGCGCTATCGATGACGGCGCTTGCTTTTTTCATATTGCCTGCGCCTTTTTTGGCCTCTTCTATAAAATCTAAAAGCTGATCTTTGATTTGATTTGCTTTTTGGGCCGCTTTGTCAACTATTTGAGAGGTTCTTTCGGCGTTTTGACCGGCGATTAGCGACGTCGAGCTTAGCTCGTATGCGGTCGAGGAGTTTTCGCGAGAGAGCTGTTTTGCTTCGCTGATTAAATTTCTTAAATTTTGCGCGACGGCCTGCAAAAGACCCATTGCGCTTTTTGGGCTATCCGTTTTTATATTAACGGCCAAATTTCCGTTTGAAATTTCTGATATGACGTTTTCTATTTGAGCCGGTTTTGCGCCTAAAATTCCTTGTATCACTTTGTTATTTACAAACGACAAGACGATGGAGCAAAATATAGTAATGCCGAGCAAAATTTTAAAGATATTTTGCTGCAGGACTAAGCTTTCATGTAGATTTTTTACTTCATTGCGCGTTCTGTCCGAAACCAAAACGAAAAATTCGTCAAGCGGCTTCATGATGTAGGCTTTTTGGTCGTGATAGTCCTTGCCGTTAACCAGATCGAGTGCCGTTTTTAAAATTTCATCTCTTTTTTCAGGTTCTGCTTTGTTTAAATTTTTGATCATTTCAAAAGCTTTTATCTCAAGATTTACGAGGACGTTTGACCTTGCTTCGGTCTCTTCTAGCTTTTTAAACTCGGCTTCCGTAAAGCCCTCTTGCTTCATCAGATCTTTTAGCGCGATTTTTATATTTGAGTCCGGTCTTGGCTTTTTGATCCCGCCTGCGACAAAGTCCCAATAAATTCTACTATATTCCTCCGGGCGCGGACTTTTGCCGTTTCTAATATCCAAAATAGCGTTATATTGCTCCTCAAAGCCAGGATTTTTCCCGGCCGTCGCCACGTATGATCTCACAAGCTTCGTTAGATCGTCGGAGCTTTGTCTGAGCTCGTCTGCTAGCTTGTATGAGTTTAGCTGTCTGGCTGAAGCATTTTCTAGCTGGCTTGAGATATTTTGGATGTTGATAAAAATAATACCGAGCGCAGGCATTAAAACTATGCATAAAACCACTAAAAACATTTGAAATTTTTTAGATCTAAATAACTTAGATACAAATTCGCCCATAAAGAATTTCCTTTTTTGTAATTACATTTAAAATTATAAATTAATTCTGTACAAATAAAACTTAACTTTAACATTTTAGAAACGGTTTATACAATTAATCATATAAAATGTCACTTAAGTACACAAATTTTAAGCCATTTTTTATTAAAATGCTTGTTTTAAATTCAAAGGAAAATTTTGTTTCGCAGATACGTTTTGCACCATTTGGGCGCTTATTATATGATCATCGCGTGTATGTTTTTTGCTGCCGTCGGAGGCTTTGCGAAAGTTTTGAGCGAGCAGATGCCTAGTATCGAGGTCGTATTTTTTAGAAATGCCGTCGGTCTTGCTATCGTGCTTTACGCCATTTACAAAAGGCCGCCGACGCGCCAAAAGGGCGGGCAGCTTTTTGTGCTGATGTTTCGCGGATTTATCGGTACGATCGCACTTTTTGCTCTTTTTTACAACATCGCTCACATAAATTTAGGCGCTGCTTATACTTTTCAAAAAACCAGCCCAATTTTCACGGCGATTTTTGCGGCGATTTTCTTAAAAGAAGCGCTTAGCAAAAAGGGCTGGGGCGCGATATTTCTAGGCTTTATCGGCATACTTTTTATCATCCAGCCAAATTTAGGCATCAACAAAACCGACTGGCTGGGCCTTTGGAGCGGCGTGGGGGCGGCGCTTGCGATGCTTAGCGTCAGAACCCTCCGCAAAAGCTACGACACGAGCGTCATCGTGCTTAGCTTTATGGCGTGGGGAACGGCTTTGCCGATGCTTTTGATGGGCGTTGCGGAGTGGGTCAAATTTGAGCCTCTAGATTTCTTGCTTTCGCCGTTTGCGGCGCCGAATTTTAAAGGCGTGATTTTAATCGTGCTAATGGGGCTTGCGGGCTATTTTTTCCAGTTTTATATGACGAAAGCGTATGCGGCGAGCAAAAAGGCGGGCTCGGTCGCCGCGATAAGCTATATGGACGTCGTATTTTCGCTAGTCGTGGGCTTTTTTATGGGTGATACGCTACCTAATGCTGCGGCGTTTTTTGGTATAATGCTGGTTGTTATCAGCGGAATAATCGTAGCAAGGGAGAGATAAATTTTATGAAAATAGAAATGGGCGAATCTTTATTTTACTCCTGGCTTCGCCATGTCAAAGAGTGTCAAATAGTGCAAACTAATTGGAAAATTTCTCCAAAATGGGAACTAAAATTTTCGGACGAACTAGAAAAAATTATGTCGAAAACAGATAGTTTTTTTTCTAATAAATACGGATATAAAATTTACAAGCAAAATACCTCTTTAAAACAGATTTTACAACAGGCTGAATGTGATGCTTTGGGTATTTGCGCCAATGATGGTATAAATGAAATTTATGCGGTTGATGTTGCTTTTCATGAGTCTGGGCTAAATTATGGCGGTCTTGATGAGACGGTAGCTAGAGTAGTAAAAAAATGTCTTAGAACCGCCATGTGTGTTTATGGATATTTTGGTGTTAAAAAAGCAGAAATTATCTTCGCATCCCCTAAAATAAATAGACAAATTTTAGATGCCTTGTGCCCTTGTTTTGTTGATATAAACAACATAATGCAAGAGATGGGATTTGAATTTGACTTTAGAATAATAGCAAATAGCGATTTTTCAAATTTAGTTTTAGAACCTATTTTAGAGGTAAGTGGTAATGTGGCCGATACGGCGGAGCTTTTTATGTGTTCTTACCAGATGCTATCCTTGTTTGACAAAAAAAGCCTAAAAGATATGGAAAACACAGAAAAACAAAAGCTGAAAGTAGGCATATATAGCTATCAACGTTCTAAAGACTATGTTAATATCAAAAATAATCAAGATGAATACGCAGAGCTAAAAGTCGGACAAATAGCACGAATAATTATGAGGGAAATTTTGGAAAGCGGTAAGGTAGATGCTAACGAGATAAGCTGGCTTCAAAACGAAAAGTATAGCAAGGATACTCTTGGATTAAATTATCCTGCGCTTGTAATAGCGAACAATGAATATGATACGAGGCGATATTATGTGGATCCTGTATTCATAAATGGTGTATATTATAAACTTTGTAATGATTGGTATGAAGGGGCAACAAACGACGATAGACCGCTTTTGATAGATTGGATTAGAAAATTTAGAGAAAAATAAAGGAGAAAAAATGATATTAATAGCAGGGCCTTGCGTCATAGAAAGCGAGCAGCTCGTTTTTGACGTGGCAAAGAGACTGGTTAAATTTAACGAAGATAAGCGGATAGATTTTTATTTCAAATCAAGCTTTGATAAGGCAAATCGCACGAGTATAAGCTCGTTTCGCGGGCCTGGACTTGAAAAAGGGTGCGAAATTTTAGCCAAGGTCAAAAAGGAATTCGGTTTTAAAATTTTAACCGATATCCACGAGAGCTATCAGGCTGCACCAGTAGGCGAAGTGGCCGACGTGCTGCAAATCCCGGCGTTTTTGTGCCGCCAAACCGATCTGCTCGTGGCCGCGGCTAAGACAAAAGCGGTCGTAAATATCAAAAAAGGGCAGTTTTTAGCCGCCTCTGCGATGAAGCACTCGGTGAAAAAAGTGCTAGAAACAAGGGGCATTAGCGGCGATGGATACGAGGTCGCTAAACAAAACGGCGTGTGGCTAACGGAGCGAGGCAGTACCTTTGGCTACGGAAATTTGGTTGTAGATATGCGAAATTTGGTGCTGATGAGGGAGTTTGCGCCGGTGATTTTCGACGCTACTCACAGCGTGCAGATGCCGTCGGCTTTGGGCGAGAAAAGCGGCGGCGATGCTAGATTTGTACCATATCTAGCGCGAGCTGCGGCGGCTGCGGGCGTGGACGGATTTTTCTACGAGACGCACGTAAATCCTTGCGAGGCGCTTTGCGACGGGCCGAATATGCTAAATTTGGACGAGCTAGACGCAAATATTGCTCAAATTTTTAAGATAAAAGACGCCCTAGGCGATGCAAACTAAGGGCTTTTTGTGGGTGCTAGGCGGCGCGGTCGCCGAGTGCGGCTGGGCGTACGGGCTAAAACACGCCTCAAGCGCGCCGGAGATCGCACTCACGGCGATGCTCGTTTGCGTTAGTTTCACGTCGTTTATAATCGCTATGAAGTACCTGCCTATTAGCATCACGTATACCGTATTTGTCGGGCTCGGAGCGTTTTTTGTGGTGATCGCCGAAATCGTGAGCGAATTTCGCGCGAGCGGTCAGACGCCGGATTTATTGCGGCTATTTTTCATAGCGACGCTAGTTGCCGGCGTACTGGGGCTAAAAAGGCTGAAATCTTGACGTACGTTTTAGCTCTTTTGGCGGCCGGGTGCTGCGAGGTTTTGGGCGTGTTTTTTCTGACCAAATTTCAAAAAAGCTTCGGCGTGAAAAAGGCGGCGAATTTTTTGATTTTAACAGCAAATTTCGCCCTTTCGCTCTGGCTTTTGAGCTACGCGATGCAGGCGATGGCGATGTCGGTAGCGTACGCGATTTGGACCGGTATCGGAGCGATCGGAGCCGTGGGCGTCGGAGTGGTTTTTAACG
The DNA here is from genome assembly GCF_900699785.1 of Campylobacter showae. NCBI lineage: Bacteria > Pseudomonadati > Campylobacterota > Epsilonproteobacteria > Campylobacterales > Campylobacteraceae > Campylobacter > Campylobacter showae. Next base: position 522,162 of record NZ_LR535679.1, on the reverse strand, counting down.
GCGAAAAAATGAGCGCGCAAAAGGCGTTTTATCTATCGCTAATAACGCTAAGCGCGATAATGTTAAAAATAATCTAAGGGGCAAATTTGGAGGTAGTAGAGCAGGTCACGTCGCGAGATAAGACCATTGTAAAAACAGGTCTCATAGGCATAGTGACAAATGCCATTTTGGCGGCTATAAAGGCGGTAGTGGGCTTTGCTAGCGGTTCGATCGCTATCATATTAGATGCGGTAAATAACCTAAGCGACGCGCTCTCATCGGTCATTACCATTGTCGGCATAAAAATAGCCGGGAAAAGCCCTGACAAAGAGCATCCATTTGGCTACGGCAGAGTAGAGTATCTAACAGCTATCGTTATAGGCGTGATCATACTTTATACAGGCGGCACGTCCGTGGTCGAGTCGGCTAAAAAGATCATCTCGCCAAGCACCCCAAACTACGACACTATCTCGCTTGTTTTGATCGCCGTTTTGGTTGTGGTCAAATTTGCGCTTGGTCTTTACACGCAAAGGGTCGGACAAAGCGTAAATTCCGACTCGCTCATAGCAAGCGGAGTGGACGCGAAATTTGACGCTCTCATCTCGCTTGGTACGCTTTTGGCGGCTTTGGTTTTTGTGTTTTTTGGCGTTAGCCTTGAGGCGTATCTTGGCGTGATCATATCGCTACTTCTTATCAAGGCGGCACTTGAAATTTTACGTGACGCGATAGATAAAATTTTAGGCGCGAGGATGCCTAACAGCGACAGCTCGCAAATTTATGAGTGCATAGGCTCGTTTGACGGCGTGCTAGGAGCGTATGATCTTATATTTAACGATTACGGCCCAGACAAGAAGCTAGGCAGCGTGCATATAGAGGTGGCGCACGATATGAATGCCGCGCAGATAGACGCGCTTACTAGACGCATACAAAATGAAATTTTTGCGAAATTTAACATTGTTTTAGATACCATTGGCATCTATGCATTTAATAAAGAGGATAACGCAACGAGGCTAAACGTCGAAAAGATAGTTTTTGGGCATAAATTTATCAAGCAAATGCATGGATTTTACATAAACAAAGAGACAAATACGATCACGTTTGATATCGTCATAGACTTTAACGCGCCAGATAGCTCGGCACTCTACCGCGAAATTTTATCGCAAGTAAGCAGCGCCTACCCTAGCTACAAGGTCATCATCACGCGTGACACGGACTACAACGGATAGAAATTTAAGGAGCAGACATGAAAATAATCGAAGGAAATTTGGCTCTAAAAGGCGGCGAGAAGATCGCTATCATCAATGCAAGGTTTAACCACATCATCACCGATAGGCTGGTCGAGGGCGCAAGGGACGCGTTTTTGCGCCACGGCGGGGATGAGAAAAATTTGAGCTTGATTTTAGTACCGGGCGCGTTTGAGATACCGATGGCGTTAGAAAAGGCGCTAGCCAGCGGTAAATTTGACGCCATTTGCTGCGTGGGAGCGGTGATCCGCGGCTCTACGCCTCACTTTGACTACGTGAGCGCCGAGACGACCAAGGGCATCGCAAACGTCACGCTAAAATACGGCAAACCTGTGACATTTGGCGTGCTAACCGTCGATAGTATCGAGCAGGCCATCGAGCGAGCAGGCTCAAAGGCCGGAAACAAGGGCTTTGAAGCGATGACGGGCGTGATCGAGATGCTAAATTTGTATAAAAATTTGGAGGCGTAAAATGGCAACTCGTCATCAGGTCAGGCAGGCCGTCGTTTCGCTACTATATGCGCGCGAAATGGGTAGTTGCAGCGAGGAGTTCGTCGAGGAGTTTTTAGAAGAAAAAAAGATCAGAAACGATCAGCGAAGCCTCGCACTGTCGCTTTTTCACGGCATTTTGGAGCATGCGGATGAGCTTGACGGGCTACTAAACGCGCGCCTAAAAGAGTGGAAAATAAACGAGATCGGCAGTATCGAGCGCGCCGTGCTTAGGCTGGGGGCGTACGAGATGAAATTTACCCCGACCGATAAGGCCGTCATCATAAACGAGGGTATCGAGCTTGGCAAGGAGCTGGGCGGCGACTCGGCACCGAAATTTATAAACGGCGTGCTAGACGCGCTAAAGGCCGATCTGTGAAGCTCTGCGTCGCGCTTGATCTGGGCTCGAAGCAGGAGTGCTTGCAGCTAGCGGAGGGGCTTGCGGACTTTGCGGATAAAATTTGGCTAAAAGTGGGCTTGCGAGCCTATTTGCGCGACGGAGCGGGCTTTATCGAGGAGCTAAAAAAGCTCAGAAATTTTAAAATTTTCCTCGATCTAAAGCTCTACGACATCCCAAATACGATGGCGGACGCCGCCGAGGAGATCGCTAAAATCGGCGTAGATATGATAAATGTGCACGCAAGTAGCGGCAAGCGCGCGATGGCTATGGTGATGGAGCGACTGGATAGGCTAGCTTCGCGTCCGCTAGTGCTCGCGGTCTCTGCGCTAACTAGCTTTGACGAGACCGAATTTAGCGCGGTTTACGAGCAAAATTTGGACGACGCCGTGCGCAAATTTAGCGTGATGAGCTACGAAGCGGGGCTTGACGGCATGGTCTGCTCGGCGTTCGAGAGCCGCCTGATAAAGGACGCCACAAGCGCAAATTTTATCACGCTCTGTCCTGGCGTGAGGCCGTTTGGCGAGAGTGCGGGGGATCAAAAACGAGTGGCGGATCTGAGCGTCGCGCGCGAGGCGGGGGCGGATTTTATCGTAGTCGGTCGTCCGATCTATCAAAGCGCCGATCCGCGCGAAATTTGCAAGCGGATTTTGGATCAAATTTAGAGTCAAAGCTTGCATAAATTTTAGTCTCAAATGATTTTGGTCTGGTTTTTGCGTGCAATAAATTTTAATTAAATCATCGCAAAAACGCGACCTGAACGATGACCGGGCGCGGCAGCGAGATAAAATTTAGCAGGCTTCGTGGTGCAGGAATGAAATTTAAAATTTTATTCAAAGCGGCGAGCTTGGTGGAATTTAAAATAAATTTGAGGTAAATTTGAGCGATTTTGTGAGGGGGTATAGAAAATGAGAGTGAGAAATTTTAGCGCGAGATTTTTGAAAGCGCGTAAAATAGGCACTTTAAAAAGCTTCACTCTCAGTTGTAACGCAAGAATTCAGCTAAAAGAAAAATCCCTATAATCCCAAATCGTCCGTTTTGTCCCAAAAAAGCGGAAAATTTTAACGCCGTAATCATATCTAAAAGCCCAAATAATCGCTCTTTAAACGCTATTTAAAGCATCTCGAAAATCATCCCGAGATTTTATCTATCGTAACCGTATATCGCTTAAGGTTTGTTGCTGGAAGCACAGCGAATTTTTAAAAATATGAGCATTAAGACACGAAAAATTGTAAAAAATGTGTCTTAAACAAGCTTAATGTGTCTTAAATGTATCAAACAATGATATATTCAAAACCTATTAAGACACGTCGTAAAAAACACCGCAATCCAAAGACTTTATCCTTAAAAATTCAATATTTTTGATTAAGACATATTTTAAGATTATTTTATGTTTTAAAATACTTTCATATTGATATTAAATTTACACCTAACTTTACCTACTATTTTTAGCTGATCTATTTCCTCGCCTTTTAAAATAATATCTTGATAAAAGCTATTTAGCGACGTTAATTTTATTTCTTTATGTATCGCGTCTCTCAGAAATTTCTTCATATATACGTCTCCACCGATATTTGCTATAACGACGTCGCCGTTTTTTACCTCTGCGTCCAGATCCACCACTACGGCATCGCCGTCTTGTGCAAATGGTTCCATGCTATCACCGAAAACTTTAATCACGTCATAATTTTTAAAAGGTATTTTTAAAACCTGCTCCATAAAATCCTTTCCAACAGGGATTATGGAGTAATTTTGTTCATCATTATTAGAGCCGTAGCCAGCGCTTGCCGTTATGTTTTCAAAATACCTTAAACTGGCCTTGTCATTATAAGGTTTATTTACCTTATCAGCGCTTAGGCTGGCAAATTTTAATTTTACTGTCGAGGTTAAACCTTTTGAGCGCCATGTGGCGGCTGTATTCCTAGAATAGCCGAGCTTTTCCGCTACGTCTTCGAGACTATCGACCTTGAAAAACTTTTTCATATTTTCAAATATGATTTTATCCTTCTGGTTGTCCATTTTGTCGCCTTTGATCAAAAAATGTAAAAATGAGGTATTTTAACCTTGACAAATAAGGTTAAAATACTATATAATACTTTCAAATCTACGAAAAAATTATATCTTATTTGAGATTAAATCTTTCAAAGGTTTGAAAAATAGTTCTTTTATTTATCATTGTTAAGTTTATAAAAGGATCTGCTATGGTTGAAATTATTGTGATTTGCGCTTTTGCTTTTTGTGTGGGTGCTGTACTTGGATTCGTTCTAGGGCAAAAGATGATCTTTTAAAATGCATTTATCATTTAGCTTTTTGCAAAATTTAAGATCTTTTGCGTGAGGGCACGAGTTAAAAATAAGCTTTGAATTTATGGTTTTTAAAACTACTCTTTTATTTGGAGAGTGGTTGCAGCTTAACTTAAATTCTCGGCCTATTTTGCTTTTTAAATTCGCATAATATAAACCTGCGTAAAAGCCTAAAATAAAGCTTAATACGACTAATCCTAGCGCCAGGAAGTGGTTATTTAGCAAAAATAAATTCGCATTTGTAAGAAAATCCAAGATATTTCCTTTTTTCAAGATTATAACAAACATAGACTTAACAATGATAAATAAAGAAAGGAGCGCAAGATGATAAAAAAATACTTTACCGATAACTGCATAAGCATAAGACAGTGGGCTAAAAAACACGATCTAAGCGAGCGCACCACCTATATGGTGATAAACGGCCAAGTAGTAGGCAGTAAAAATTTCGCTACTTCAAGAAAGGTGTTTGAGGCGCTTTTGAGCGAGGGCATAATTAAGGAGCTTCCGAGCGCCCTAAGAAGCGAGCAAGAAGAGAGTAAGGCCAGCTAAATGATCTACGTCGAAACCGCCGCGGCAGCTGAAATTTTCGGCGTTTCTTTGAGTGCTCTTAAAGAAGCCGCTAGACGCAACTCTCAAAAATACCCGTTTGTCCGCATAAAAGACGCCGGCATCAGAAGCCGCGGCGGAGCGAAGCTGCTGTTTGCGGTAGAGATCGCGGATATAGACGGAGCGATAAAAGGCGGCAAAGCCAATAAAGACGTAAACGTATACATAGAGGACGGCTTGGAGCAAACCGGATTTAGACGGATGAAATTTAGCGAAATAAAGGGCGGCAAAGCTGACGCGAGCGACGGCAAAAAAGAGAATTTAAGTAGGGAGTACGCGGTGTTGGACGACGATGAAAAAGAGGAGATTAACCAAAAAATCAGACTGCTAAAAGAGTATGAGGCGGCCAAAAAACAAGGCGTGTCATGTAAAAAGTTTTGCGAAGACAGCGGCATAAGCGAGGCAAACCTTTTTAGATGGCAAAAAGCTTATAAGGAAAAAGGCGCGGCGGCGCTGATGGATAAGCGCGGCAAGCATAGAAAAAACGCTAGCGTGCTCGAAGAGTGGATGAAGGAGTTTATACTTGAAAATTTCCGCGCTTACGGCGCAGGCGGGCTAAATATAGCAGAGCTTTACCGCAGACTCCATCAAGAGTATTTTAGACGAAGGGGCGAAGCGAATAACTATCCGAAATTTCTAACCGGAAAGATAAAGCCGCTCTTTGACGCAGGCGTAATAAAAAGATACCTAGACGGCTATTACGCCGCCAACAAGCTTGAATACATAATGATCACGAAAGGCGAAGATAAAGCGAAAAGCTACTTCCAGCCGGCCCTGGGCGATCAAGGCGAGATGATAACCAGACGCAACCAATGCTGGCAGATAGATAGCTCGCCGCTTGACGTGATGGTAAGAGACGGGGAAAAAGGCGAGGCGATACGAGCCAATATCCTTAGCATCGTGGACGTGTATAGCGGCAGATGCGTAGCCAGTATAGAGAGAAAATCAAATGCCCTAGGCCTTGTAAGACTCATGTGGAAAGCGCTTAATACGCTAGGCAAACCCGATTACGTGAAAGGGGACAATGGCAAGGACTACCTAAGCGATCAGTTTCAGCATCTATTAAACGGCCTAAATATCGACTACGATAGAGCCATAGCATATAGCGGCGACGAAAAAGGCTTTGTAGAGAGGCACTTTGGAGTGATGCAGCATGCGGGCATCTCTCAAACGCCGGGATATATAGGATTTAACCTAGCCATGAGAGAGGCGATCGAGCAAAGAACGCCCAAAAAAGATAGATCCGCAAAAGACGAGCTAGGGTTTGTTAAAAAGACCAACCTTAAATACCTACTAACGCTAGACCAGGCAAGGGTTAAATTTGAAGCCGAGGTGCTTAAATGGGACATAATGAGCGTAGGACGCAAAAAATCAAGCCCGATGGATCGTTGGAATAGCGATACGACTCCGCTTCGCGGCGTAAGAAAAGAGGAATTTATGCTACATGCGGGAGGGTTAGAGCCTAGAACGGTAGGCAAAAAGGGAATTAGTTACGATGCAAGAGAATTCGGCTCGGCGTTTCTCCCGGCCGTAAAGACCCAGGTGTTAGTTAGCGAAAACATAGACGACGTAAGCTCGATATTCGTATTTGATTTGGAAGGAAATTTCATCTGCGAAGCAAAGGATAAAGAGATATGCCCTATGAGTGCGGAAACTTACAAAGCCGTTAAAAAGGTCTTTAAAGACGATATGAAAGCCATCCGAGCCGTCATCAAACGCGCCGAATTTAGCGAATTTACGAGACTAAACGTAAATTACGACCTCGAAGTAATGCTTGAAGCCCACAAAGAGGCGTTAAAACCCGAAAACTTTAACTACGAAGACTGCGACAAGATAGAGGCGCTAAAAGAGACCATAAAAAGGCAAAAAGAGGTAAATAACATAATAAATGCGGGGTTTGATTACGATAAATTAAACGAATTTACCGCAGAGAGAACGACTAAAAAGAAATTTTCCGTAGACGACGCCATAGAGATAGCAAGCGGGGAATAAAAATGTTTTCAAGGTCGCTTAAAGTCCTACTAAACGGCGTTTAAAACATTTAAAAACCAAAATCAAAGGAGGAAAAATGCAGTTAGCCGACAGAATAAAAGACTTCATCGAAGCGAATAAATCAAGCGGTATGAGTCAGAACAAATTCGCTACGGCTTTGGGAATAAATCCCGCATATATCTCGGGATACATAAAAGAAGGCTCTAGCTACAAGTATGCCGATAAAGTAGAAGAGCCAGCTAAAAACTATCTCGACAATTTTATCCAAAAAGTTGACATTTTGCAAGACGAGTTACCGTTCGTAAGAACCAAGGATGCCAAAAGCATACACGCGGTGATCGGCTGGGCGGTACAAGATAGAGATATGGCGATGATAAGCGGGGTAGCCGGTAGCGGAAAGACAAGAGCCGTTCGCGAATACGTAAGAACGCATCCAGACAGCATTCTAATCGAGGCTACCATAAACACGTCTGCAAAGAGCCTTTTTAAAATTTTAGCTAGAGAGCTCGGACTAAACGACAAAGGAAGCATAGACGAACTAATACGTCAAAGTGCGGAAGCTCTAAAAAAGGTAAGCAGAACGATCATCATAGACGAGGCCGAGCATCTGCCTTACCGCGCGCTTGAAAGCTTGCGCAGGATGCACGATTTTAGCCGCGCTACTCTGGTACTCGTGGGCACGAACAAGCTACTAATAAATTTAACCGCTTCAAAGAGCGGAAACGAGCTAGAACAGCTAAGCTCGAGAGTCGGAAATAAATGGATACTAGGCGGGCTTTCCTACGTAGACGAGGACAAGAAAAAGATAAGAGACGACCTAGAGGCCGTTTGCAAAAACTTCGGCGTAACGCAAAAGCCATGCATCGATCTAATAGAAGCGCTAGCTAAAGGAAATTTCAGAAAGACCGAAAAGTTGCTAAGAAGGGCGAAGATGCTAAGCGAATACGCAAAGACCCCTATAAACGAAGACGTAGTCAAAGAGGCTACGAATATGTTGCTTTTATAGTTGTAACGGTTGTAATAGTTGTAAGGAGTGAAAAATGATGGATATAGCTATAAATCTTCTTGAAAATCGCGCGGCGGAGCGAACTCAAGCGGCTGGACTAGTTAGACTGGTAAGAAATTTTGAGGCGAAAGGATTTGAAATGAGCGTAAATGCAAAAGGCGAAATAAGAGGCATAAGGCGCGGAAGCATGATAAAGGGCCAAAAGGCCGACTACTCAAAGAGCATGTTTAAGCTGGTAGGTAAATATATCATACGAACCGCCGACGGCAAAGTAATCGATACGGCGGCTTAAATTTGATTTTACAGAGCTCTATTTTAGGGCTCGATAAAGTCAAATTTGAAGAAAGGAGAATAAATGAAAACGGCAAGATTAGTATTTGTTTCTACGCCCTACGCTAGTATCGAGTGCAAAGATCGGGACAGAAACTACTATGCGAGGCAAATAGCGCAGCAAGCTTGCGCTATCGTCAGGCAAAACGGCTATGAGCCTATCTCGCCCGTGCTTGCGTGGATGGACGTATATAGCGAGCTTGAGCGAGATCGCGTGATGAAAAACTGCGAAGAGCTGCTTAGGGTGTGTAGCTACTACTACCGCCATCCGTGCAAATGGAGCGATAACAGCGAGGGTATGCAAGAAGAGGCGGAGTGGGCTAAAGAATACGGCCTAAGCGAGCTTAAATTTAGTTTGTTTGAGTGATGGCGCTTGAGTTTAAAAACCACAAAAAAGCCAAAGAGAATTTGCCCGTTTGCACGGTCTACGGATACGTCTGCAAACTCAAATTTGCGATGAAATTTAAAATTTTAGGAGGAAAACATGGAAATAAAAAGTTTTAGCGATATAGATAACGCGCTAAAAAAGGTATGCGAGCTAAGCGTAGGCATCGAGAAGATCAACGGCGAAGTAACTCTTGAGTGCAACCGTATAAAAGAGAGCAGAAAGGCCGAAGTAGAGAGACTGGAGAGCGAGAAAAACTATATCGAGCAGCAAATCACGTTTTTTTGTGAGGAAAACAAGCACGAATTTGCCGAAAAACGCTCGAAAGAATTTACCTTCGGCGAGATCGGCTACCGCCTAACCAAAAGCGTAAGTTTGCCTCGTATAAAAGCTAAAGTAGAAAGCCTGCTAAAGGCGATCAAAAGCTACGGGCTAGCCAAAGAGTGCATCATATACGAGGAAAAACCTAACAAAGACGCTCTAGCGGAGCTAAAAGACGAAGATCTCGTAAAGCTAGGACTAACAAGAACGGTAAAAGATAGCTTCCGCATAGTGCCGAAAATAGAGAGTTTGGAGGTAGGGAAATGAAAGAAAGCGTATTTCAAGGCCTGTGGCAAAACTTTAAGGGCTTAAGGGATGATAAAAATAGGCTTTTGCCTAGATTCGTAAGACGAGCGAAGCTAAGAATTCGCGTTAAAGGGCTTTAAGCCCTTTAAAATGCGTTTAATTTGCTGTTAAACGTATTTTAAAAGGTTTAAATTTAAGGAAAAATAATGGCTATTTTATTGTCCGTAAAGCCCAAATTTGCAGACATGATACTCGACGGAACAAAACGAGTAGAATACAGAAAGGCGTTAGCGTCCGTCGCTAACGACAGGATATTTCTATACGCCACGGCGCCGATAAAAAAGGTAGTCGGCGAGGTAAAAGTAAAAAGAGCCGATAGATGCGAAAACAAAGAAGCGGTGTGGGCTTGCTATTTGGACTGCTCTGGAATCACCAAAGAAGAATTCGACGAATATTTTAAGGACAAAAAATATGCTTCTTGGTATTTTTTAGAAGAGCCGATCAGATACAAAAAACCTCAAAACATAAGATATTTCGGAGTAAAAACGGCACCTAGAAATTTCGTATATCTAAAGGATGCAAATGTCTGAACCCGCTCCCGGTATCGCAAAATACCAGCTCGTCCAAAGACTAGCCAAATACGGCATAGAGGGGATCATCGATGCTAAGCTTTTAAAATGGGCAAAGATAAACGGTATAAATTTGCATTTCGTCTTTTCGCACCCCGCCGCAAAACAGATCTTTGAGATGAGCAAAGAGAAAATCAAAGCAAAGCTCAGGGAGTTTTGGGCGGATAACCTTGCCGCGATCAAAGAAGCGGGCATAACGTTTCGCGACATAAGCTGCGAGGTAATATACCGCCTGCCGCGCGATACGCAAGCTATGCAAGAAGAAAAGAAGCCCTACGAGGAGCTAAGCAACGGCAGCTTTGAGAACCGCGCTAAAGATCCAGCTATAAGACTAGGCTTTGAACAAATAAGAAAGCATATAATCGCCGATCTGGAAAGCGGCAAATCGGTATATAAAGGAAATATATGAGCGAAATTTTCGAGTTTTTAAAAAACTCCAGCTTAACCAAAGATAATTTTAACGAAAAGGTCGAGTTTTTGATAGAGGGCTTTTTAGTAAAGCAGCTAATCACGCTGATCTACGCGGACGGCGGCACGGGCAAAAGCTACATGGCCTTCGCGCTAGCTAAAAGACTTTGCGAAGAGGGCCAAAGGGTATTTTTCATAGACTACGACAACCCAGTAGGCGTACTCAAACAGCGCGGCGTAGATAGGCTACTTATAGAAAGCTACGAGAATATGAATTATATCCAGCGCAGCACGCTAGAGCTTTGCGGATTTGAGCTTGTTCTAAAGCTCGAGGAAAACGCCGTAGGCAAAGCCTATAAAGATTGCGTTTTTATCCTGGATAGCTTGCGGGATTTCGTAGACATCAACAACGACAACCGCATAAATAGACTATTTGGCGCACTTAAGAATTTACGCGAAGCGGGAGCTACCGTGATCATCCTGCACCACTCTAACAAAGACGGTAAAAACTATCAAGGCAGCAACCATATAAGAAATTCTCTCGACGTTATGTATCATCTACTAAAACGCCCTAGCAAGGAAAACGAGTTAAATTTCTTACTTGAAGTAGCCAAAGAAAGAGCCGGGGTAAAAGATAACGGTTTTTGCGTAAAAACGCTAAATTTAGAACTAAAAGAGCTTGACGTAGAGGTAGCTAGAATGAGCGAATACGAGCTAAATTTTACTACCCTAGCGCAAAAGATACTAGCCGGCGGAGATCTAAACAAGACCGAGCTGCTAAACGCTATGAATTACGAAAAAGACGATAGAACGGCTAGGGATTGCCTCGATAAATTCGACGGCAAGCTATGGTTTAGCCGTAAAACTGGCAAGAGCGTGATATATAGTTGTAAAGCGGAGACTACAACCGATACAACTATTACAACTATGGGTGAAAATACCTTAAATTTGGCGGTTTAGGATGAATACGAGCGAGCTTAAAAAGTACTATATCAAGATGATACAAACGTTAAAGCACAACTATTTCGTGGACGACGAGTGCAGAAAGATATATTTACAAGCGCAATTCGGCAAAGATAGCCTAAAAGAGCTAAGTATAGAGGAGCTTAGGGCCGTGCTAGAAGTCGTGGGATATAAGCCCCATAAAGGCGCAAATTTTAAAAAATCTACTCGTAAAACCAAAACAAGCAAAACGTCTAGCTCGTCCTTTATGTCTAGCGAAGATCTAACGCCCGCTAAAGGCAGCCTATACGCCACCAAAAAGCAGCTTGAGACTATCGCCGGCATCTGGGAAGAGATAGCCAACGTAAAAACGGGCATGGCTTTAAGAGAGTTCATCTTTAGAATAGTTAAAATCAGACCTTTGCATCTTAAATTTCTATCAAGGAGTGATGCCGCCGACGTCGTGCAAGCCCTTATTCAAATGAAAGATAAATATTACAAATGATAAATAGCTTCGATCTATTCGCCGAGTTCTACAACCGCGTCAAAGAGAGCGAAAACATGGCCGATATCATCAAAGAATACGGCGGAGCCAATATCTACGTACCCAGCTACAAAGGTACGTTTAGAAACTACGATATACTCAAAGAGTACGAAGAAGGCATAAAGCTAGGTAAACCAAGCCCTATCGTCATTCGCGAGATCGCCGCAAAACATAATCTGAGCTATAATAGCGTTTGCGCTATAACCAAAGAGATAAGAGAGCCTAGTTTATTTGAATAGGGTTATTTCTTGACAGTTTCCGTATAAAATAATTATAATTCTATAATTTTATCAGGGATAGTCATGGTAACATTATTAAAATACTCTATTATCATTTTTATAATATGTTCGGCTTTGATTTTATTGTTGAACCATTTCACTAAAAAGAAATGGGGTCGAATTTTGGGACGTAGGCCAACTCGTGAGGAGTTAGTCATAATAATAGACCTAGAGTCAATTAAGTATCCGCAAGATGAAATAGCCGAAATTTTAAAAAAATTCAATGCTAATTTAATTGATAAAAAAACGATATCGGAGCTTATAAAGAATAAGAGACGAGAACTAAAACAGAAAATAGTAGACGAAGTAGCTACAAAAAATAAAGCAAGAGAACTAAAATTTCAAGCAAAACAGCAAGAATTTCAAAATAAGCTAAGAGAGATTGAGACCCAAAAACAGGCGCTAAAAAATCAAAACTACGATATATCCGTCGTGCCGACAGATGAAGTTATGGAAGCCGAAATCATACAAGAGTATCCGGATGAAACGCCGGTTGAAATTATAGATTTTTACGAGAGACGAGAATTCGATGCTATGCGTTTTGCTCTACAAAAAATAGCCTACGAGATGGTTGGAGATAAACACTCTCGACAAGAAAAAGATAAATTTAAAAAGATTATGACATATTTTGCATACAAAGACCCGCTCTATAATGATTGTATAAAAAAAATAATCGGTATAGTGGCCAAAAACGAGGGCATGCTTCAAACGCAAATTTACCAGTATTTTAAAGAATATGACTCGGAAATAATGAGATACGTGCTTTATTTTGGTGGCGAATTAGGCGATATTCGCAGAGTCAAAAGCGGTCGTAGCTATAAGTTATATACAAGTATTTAAAATAGTCATTATTTAAAACCATCTTCCACAAATTTTATAATGACCTTTTTAACGACGTCTTTTACCCTGCCCGGCAAATTGCCGCTCCTATCGACCGGTAAAAACGGCCTAGCCGGTATCTTTACGTTTTTACTTCGCCCGGCTTTAGTCGTACCGAATTGATGAACTAGCCCGTAAGCAAAGCCGTTTTTATTCGTATTATTAGATACCGTGGCTTTCTTATCGTCTGCTTTAACTATCCATTTATCCGCCAAATTTCCGTCCGATCTTAAAATATTAGAGGACTTTCCTAGTTTTTGTTTTTGCCTAATCGTACTAGGTTTCAAGGCTTGCCATTTTTGTCCGAACGGACTGCTCTCGTTCTCAAAACTGGCTTCTATTTCGTTTTGTAAGATATTGCCTAGCGTTTGCATTAGCGGCTTGGTTTTTTTGTCGATATTTTGCAGAGATTTTAGCTTAGTTTGCAGCTCTTCTAGACCTTTAACTTCTATCATTGCGTTTGTCCTCTTAAAATGTGGTATAATTACACAAAGTAGATAAGAGATGGCCCAGATTTGGCAGGGTTCCAGTTGCGAAAGCAAGCTGTATATGACTTGGGTTCGATGCCCGGCCTTATCTACTTTATCTTTATATATCTTTTTTTATCTTTTAAAATAGCTTTATAGTTTTCTACAGGTATCCTCGTAATAGTCGCTATAAAATTATCGGTTTTAAATTTTTTAAGCGTATAGTCTAGGCGGATGACGGCGTAATTTACCATGTTGTCGTTTTGTAGGCTATTATAAAAATATAGTAAAACATTGTCCTTTTTATCGTAAAATACGCGTTTAGCTTCGTCAAATACGCCTACTACGGCTTTTATTTCATCGATATTGGGCTCTTTTCCCTTCGGCTTGCTATCTCTCGTGATGTGCGAGATGGTGTTTTGATAAACGGCTATACTGGATGCTTTGGGCTCTACGTCGATGATTTTTAGATTTTTCTTGATACCTTGCTTTAACTCCCCTACTTGAGCCACCTGATAAATTTTATCCTTGATGATTTTACCGCCAATTACAGCATTTACCATGTCGTCTAAGCTTTTTTGCCAAACGTAAACGTCTCGCTCATGCTCGAAGCTATCTAGGGATTGTTTTAAATTTTTCTTTGCAAGACTTGACGTAACGGCGTCTAAAACCTTATTTTGCTTGTCTTTTAAAATTTCATCCGTTTTGTCGACCTTACCCGGATTGTATTTGAAGTCTTTTTCTGCAGCCTGGGGCAAAAAAGAGCCGTCAGCAAGCGGTACGATGCCTCTAGCTACGCATTCGGCCTCTGTAAGCACCTGCACCTTACAGCGGCACCCCCAACCGTTTGGCGGATAGTTGGTATCCCAAAATTTATCCGTCTTGGGCAGGGTCTTGCCGTGAAGCTTCCTGTGGGCTTCTCTGGTCCTGCCGTCTAGCACGGCGGTATAGCGGAAGTATTCGCCTAGGCTTTGCATCTGGCTTTCATATCTAGCCTTGGCGTAAGCCGTTCTCATGTTGGTATTAAATATAGTCCTTAGCCGCCTATTGCCTACGTAAATTTCTTTTTCTTCGCCGGTCTTTGGGTCTTTTACCTTGATATTTCCTAGCCAGCCTTTCTTTGCAAGCATAGGCTTTACGCTCTTTTTCCACTCGTCAAACCCGACGCCCTCTTTAAAAGCCTTGGTGAGCGAAGCCTGCGTATCTTTAAGAAGATCCAAATTCATCATCTTTGCGACGGTAAAAGCCTTTTTATGCGCATCATACATGATCTCGTCGTAATCGAAATGGATCTCCGGCTTTTTGCTCTTTAAATATTCATAAACCGCCGTAGGCTCCTCGAAAAAACTAAATTTCATCTAGATATCCCAACATCTGGGCATTGGCCACGGCTTTAAACATCAAGGGCTCAAGCCTCTCAAAGGGTAGATCGTAAAGCTCGTAAAGCTTATCGAAAGCCTCTTCGTAAGTCTCGCTGCTTGCTATTAGTTTGTTTAAGACCGCTTCTATCTCGCCGTCTTCTATATCCATCTCGTTCGTGGCTTTATCAAATCTATCTAAAGCCTTTAAAGAGCCTTTTAAAGCCGTTAAATTTGCTTTATTAGCCTTTAAATTTCGGTCTTTTTCTTGCGCTTGCTCGTTATCGTCCAGCTCGATATTATATGCAGAGGTTATGTATTTTTTCGTAGGCGTGAAGCCCATATCGTATAGCGTCTTGTCTCTTGCGGCGCGCTCGGTATTAGGAGCGTCTTCGTCGAATAGTTTGGCGTAAAGCTCGCCGTTATAGCCGTTGATCTCCTTAAAAAAGCTTATGGCCTTGTTCATGACGAAGACTAAAATTTTGCCGTCGTTTGCGGCCAGATCCTCTCTAATCTCGTTATGCGTCTTCGCTGCGGCATAGCTTCCCTCTTTTACGTCGCTAGTCAAATTTGCGCCTAAAATAGCCTTGCTGATTTGATTGTCGAGGTATGCGGGAAGTCTCGTAAAATCTACGTTTGAGGTAGGCTGCACGAGGGTGATCTCCTCGTCCGTGTCTATGACCGCGCTATCGCCGCTAAGCATAGCTTGCACTTCCGCAGCCATTTCGTCGGGCTCGTAGCTAGTTTTTGCTATCGCCCAGGGCGATCCGAATTTTTCTAAAAACCTAAACCAAAACTTCAAGCTGGCGTTTTTCATTTTGACGGGGAAATACAGCTTTTTAAGTAACCCGTCTCCGTATACTTTTCTAAAATTCGCCCTGTTTAATGCATATATAACTTTTAAAGGCGGGATACTCTGCTCACTTCCGCCGGCGTTAAACACGAACTCGCTCGCGTCGTTAAATTTAAACTGTCTAAAATCGCGCTGCACGAGTCTTGGGTATACAAGACCTTCTTTTTCTTTATAGTTGACCTCGAATACGTTTAACCCGTAAAGATAGGTCTCTAAAATTTGGCTGACGATGTCGGGGTTAAAAATCTTTTTAAATTCGTCCTTAATTTTTTCATCGTCGCAAACGATTTGGATCTCTTTTTTCTCGGTCACGGACTTGCGGCTCACGTCGCACTGCGTAACAGTAAGATCGGCTAGTATCATATCCATATCGTCGTCGCCAATACTGGAAACTCCCGTATTTATCAGCAAATCTATCAGGGTACCGTTTTGAGGGATGAGAGCCGCTTTCTTGCGCTGCGGCTGCTCGGATTTATTTTTAAATAATTTGTCAAATATCATCTAGTGCGCCTTTTTACTTTCTTTTTTAGCTTTGTTAAGTCGTATGCGCCCGCCAAGCTGTCGGGCGCGTCGTCGTGCTTGGCTTCGGGATACTCCGTAAGCTGCTCGATAAGCAGGCTTTGGCTTTGATGAAAGAGTATTTCGCCGTCCTCTATAGGCACTTCAAGCTCCTCTATTCTTTGCCCTTTGCTTGCGGTATTATTCACGCCTTTTAAAGGTAGCTTAGCGCCTATCTCAAAGGCCTTTTCTCTTATCCAGCCCCTAAAAAACTCCTGCCCGCCGTTGCTCTCTATCGCGCAAACGCGGCATTTATAGAGCTGATTAAGCCTAATGATCTCTTTGATGGTCTTTTTGGTCTTCATGACCTCTACTATGCTTTCTGCTACGTAGATCTTGGCTTCTGCCTTGCTCACTCCTAACACCGTTATAGCCGTATAATCGCTCTTTTTCTTTTCGCCTGCAGGGTCGATATACATCACGAAGTAATCGCACCTCGGAAGCTCGCGGTAAAAATGCATACTCTCTTTGGTGAAAATTTGAGTCTCGCTACGCGGATCATTTTGCTGCTCTTTGTTAAAAGATTTCAAGTTTTCGGCGCGCTTTTGCATGAGCTTTAGGATCGGTAGCGCATCATCCCAAAGCACTCGAGAGCCCTCATCCATAAGGACTTTGTTTTTTAGATAAAACGTTTCGCTAGCCTCTTTGGATATATTTTTATAAAGCTCTGCCCATCTCTCCCACAGATCCATTCGCTTTGGGAAATTTATGATGCTTTGATATTTTTTGGCATTCCAAAATTTAAGCTTGAGCTTCCTAGCTAAAACGCTATCTGCATGAAGTACGGTGCCTATATAAAGAACGTCTAGGCTACCGTCTACGCTACCCAAATTTAAAACCGCTTCGTCTAGCCACTCCTCGAGCTTGTCGCGCTGCTCTTTGCTGCGTACGTTGGTGTCGTTTTCTAGGTCGTCTAGGACTACTAGATCGGGGCGGTATACGCCGAATTTTACGCCGCGCAGTCTTTTACCCGAGCCAAACGCCTTAAGCTTGACTCCGTTTTTAGAGACGAACTCGCCTATCTTCCAATTTTTGCTTGTGCCGCAAACGTGCGGGAAGTCCATTTTTAAATTTGCGTTATCCTCAAGCTCGGCTTTTATCGCCTCCAAACACCCCTCGACCAGTTCCACGGCGTCTGAAATTTCGACAATGAAGCGCTTCTTGCTAAAACAAATACACCAAAGCGGAAGAAGCTGCGAGCAGTACGTAGTCTTTGCATGACCGCGCGGCGCGGCGCGGGCGTATTTGTCTCCGCTTGCGTTTTGCGTCATGGCTTCAAAAATCTGCGCTAGATCTTCGTGAAGCGCGCAAGAGCTGCTAATGCTAAAATAGTGCGGGAAATAAGTCCTTGCAAAAAACATAAAATCGCGCTCGGCGCGTTTTACTCTTGCGGATCTATCTTTGGGGGATAGGGGGCTATTTAGATGTATCTGCTCTTTTAGCTCGCCGCTAAGCTCCTCTAGCCAGCCGTAAAAGTCTTTGCGCGTGAGCTTGCTAAGCTCGGGTTCTACGGCACCGGCTTGCTTGTGTGTTTCTCTACTGTCTTCTAGGAAGCTATCTAACTCATCTCTTGAAAAAAGCATGCGTCATCCTAAACGTCGAGCTCTTCGATAGCTTTGACGAACTTCTCGCTCTCGATGAGCTCGACTAACTTCTTGATGCACTCTTTGTTCTCGTCGTCCTTGAACTTATCCACCACAAGCATAATGACCTTTTTGGCGATGCTTAAGCGATATGCCGCCGGATTTTCGTAGCTTGCTACCTTGGTCATCTTCACGAAGCTATCGCCTATCTTTGAAAGCGCCTCGGCCTTTTTGCCCGCGGGCAGTTCGCTCTCTCTTATATCTTTTACGGCTAGGCGCATCTCTTCGATAAAATTTTGATAGATGTTCTGTTTATCTTCGCCGCTTTTATTTAGATAGCTTGCGGCTTTAAGCTCGTCCCAGTCGCCGTTTTGAGATTTGTAGTTTTTTATGGTTTTTACGGTTTTGTTTAAAATTTCGGCTATGCGCTCAAGGCTGAAGCCTTTTAGATAAAGCTCCTTAGCAAGCTCTTTTATATTTGGTTTCTCAGCCATTTAAATCCTTTAAGTCCATTTTTTTCTCGCTGTGCCTAAACGCTCTTATGCCGAGCCTGGGCGCACTATCGTCTTCTATTTGGCTCGGAAGCTTCTTGCTAGCCATCTTCAAAAGCAGAGCGTCCATCTTTTCTATCTGCTCATTCAGCGCCTCTTTGGGGAAGTTGTTGCGCTTTTTGAGCTCGATAATAGTCAAATTTACGCCGATGTCTTTTAATAGCGGCGTAGGGTTTTGCGGAAGTTTGATGAAAGAGGAGATATAAGCCAAGGCATCGTTTACGCTATCGTCTATGACGCTTTGATTAACGGCGCCGCTTCCCTCAAAGTCGCTGAGCTCTTGCAGCTCTCTAGTAGAAACTTCTTTTAGTAGATCCTCGTTTGTTAAAACCATTATTTTGTCTCCAAATATTTTAAACCTTTTGACCGTATTCGTTATTGGCTTTTAGCGAGCGTTAAAAGCGCGTTAAAACGTTTAAAATATTTTTCTCGTAGTTTTAGTCGTTTTTGATTTAAAAGGGCGTGAAGCCCTTTTAAATTGATTTGTTACATTTTTAGCTCGATGATCGCGTCAAGCCTATTGCAGATCGGAAGCGGTCTGCTTTCGCTAACAATGCCCCAGCCCATACCTTTGTCGAGCACCTCCGGAGCCGCAGCGAAGAATTTCGTCGGAGCCTTTCCGATGGCAGACGTATGGTTTGCTCTCGTATAAACTACCTCAAAGATGTCGTCCATCAAAGGCACTACTACGCCTTTTTTGCCGCTCATGTAGCTCGTATCTCTGCCTTTCGTGTTTTTGTACGAGGCATCGTAAGGCATAAAGGTCTTGCCGAAAAGTTTAAGAGTTAAAACTCCGTTACTGTCGACGACTTCGCAGGATTTTAGCTTTAGAAGCTCCTGGGCTTCGGCCAGTTTAAGCAGCTCGCTAAAAAGCTCTCTCGTTACTAGCGCGATATACGGCTTTGCAACGCCTAATACCTCTTTTTGAGCGGCCTCGATATCGCTTAGCAAATCCAATAACTTGGTCGCATTCGTGATAGTTATCTCTTTTCTATTTGCGCTAAGCTCAAACAACACTTTTCCTTTGCCGTCCATTACCTTGCCGAAAATAGCGCCTATGGCCATATACTCTACGGTGTTGGCGATATTGCTCTTTTGGCTAGCTAGTTTTTTGCCGATAGCCGCAGACAATGATTTAAGCTGCTCGCTTTGAGTATTGAGCGTTCTTAGCAAATTCATCTCGCTAGCCGGGAGCGTATCATACTGCGGGAAGCGAGGAAGCGGTACGGAGATGATAGTTTGGTCGGGATTTTTCGTTACCAAGTGCTCTCCGTTTTCGCTAACGCTTTCAAGGATTACGCCCGCGCCTTTTTCGATGATAATGTTATGGGTATTGGAAAGCGTCGGAGTCCATTTTTTGAAAAACGTATCCGTTATGAAACTTTGATCGGTCTTAGTCTGATTTATGATCTCAGTCATCGCCTCGACCGTAAATTTTTTTAAAAGTTCATCCATTTTTATCTCCTTATCTCACTATAATTTTTTGTTTGAATAGTGCGGTTTTTAGCTCCGCGGCGGCGCCTTCCAGCATTACCTCGCCAAGCACCAGCACGTCGGCTTCTTTGGTGGCCTCTACGTTGTCGCATAGCACGCCGAATACTGCTTGGGCGTTTGCGATGGTCGTAGTTTGGTTGTCGCTAGTTACGGCCGCAAAACTCTCGCCGCCGTTAATACTAAACAGCACGGCTCCGCACTCTAGGGCCTTAGTGGTCTCTACTTTGGCGTTAACGCCGAGCACCTTGTTTACGACCACGTCTCCGATGGTCTTTGGCTTTTTTTGTTCGTTAGACATTTTATTCTCCTCCTAATGCAAATTTAACGACGTCTATTTCTGCATCCGATTGGCTTTTGTTGGCAAACATATCGTTACTCGGTATGCTCGTTTTTTGTTGCGGCGGCATAACGCCTTTTAAAAACTCATTAAAGCCGTTTAAATCGGCCTTTGCGTAGCTAAGCGCCCACTGCTTTTGGCTTTCTTGAAGCTTGTTTGCGACAATAGCCGTGTCTACCGCGCTTTGAGCTAGTTGCTCTTTTAGCGCAGCAACCTCTTGTTTAGAGGCGTCAAGCTGATTTTTAAGCTCGACTATCTGAGCCTCATAGTTCGCGCCGTTTTGCGTAGCAGCCTGAGCCTGCGGCTCGCCTTTTGGATTTTTCGCATCATCCATGTTCGTCTCCTTTGTGAAATTTTTATTCGCTCTTACTTCTCCGAGTTCATCTAAAAACGGCTTATTGGTTAGCGCCGCGGAGTGCAACGTGCAGCCCTGCCAAGCTCCGGTTTTTTCGTCTACGCCCATAAAGTCGTAAACCGGGCTAAGATATTTATATTCGCCGTTTTTGATAAATTCTTTTGCTTTGGCTGTCCAACTTACGCGCCCGTAAAGCGCGCCGTCTTTTATAAAAAGCTCTTTTATCCAGCCCGCCGCGGGCGCTATCTCCCCGCTTAAAGTTTGGTGCTCGTAGTCGATCACTATGTCTAGGCTGCGCTTGTCGAAATTTAGTTTCATCTTTTCGATATCGGCGGCGTCTATACTAAACGTTCCTCCGGCGTGTCCTTGCCAAACGCCGGTTACGGCCAGGCAAATTTCGCTTAAAACTTCTTCTTTCTCGTCCTTTAACGCGATTAAGTCTTTGGTTATGAGCATAAGAATTCGTCCTTTTCTAAAAATTGCGTTCGTATCTGCCTGGTGAGCACGTAAACGTAGCCGTAGTCGGTAATATCGTTTAGCGACGCCTTAGCGCTTTGGGGCTCTATCCTAAACTCGTTACATAAATTCGAGTTTCTTAGCCTTTCATCTATTGCCTCGCATAGAGCGTAGGCTTTAAATTTATTGGCTTGTCGGTAATTTTGATTTTTGTTTGAAGTGCAGGCTAGTATATGGATATTATACGTCGCGCTTCGTTCTACTACGTTTTCGTATTTTTCATCCACGAACTCTACGAATACGAAGCTCTCGCCGCCTTTTATCAGCAGCTCCATCTCTTCTTTACTGTTAAACTCGCCCAGGTACGCTCTAGTTACCGAGTTTTTGGGTTCGGCCGCTTCTTTAATCGTGTTTATCAGTTCTTTTTCAAATTCTTCTAGCATTTAGCGCCTTTGATTATTTTTGTGCGAATTATGGGCTGTTTTGTGCCGAAAATCTATTACAGGACTTTGACAAAGTTTTTTAACAAAAAATCGTGATAGATTTCTGAGGCGGGCATGGCGTAATATTGCGGCAAAAGTTTGGAGGACGCCATGACCTTAATAGAAAAAATCAAAGAAAACGAGGGCCTTAAAGATCATAGGTACGAGGATAGCCTAGGAAGACCGACCGTGGGCTACGGCTTTTTGCTTGCCGCGCTTACGGCCGACGAGCTAGCGCTAAACGGCGGCAAATACGAACCTATGAGCAAAGCGACGGCCGATAAAATTTTAGAGCTCAAGCTTGAAAAACTAACCGCCGCGGTATTCGCGACGTTTGATTGGCTAAAGGAAAAACCGAAAAACGTCCAAGAAGTAGTGATAGAAATGGCCTATCAGCTAGGCGTTTCAAAGGTTAAAAAATTCGTAACCACGATGCACCATATAAGAGTGGGCGAATACAGAGCCGCCTATCAAAGCGGCATGAATTCTCTTTGGGCGAAACAAACGCCGAACCGGGCAAAGAAGGTGCTAAGTGGGCTACTTGATAACTAAACTACCGATTGTAGGCTTTGCCTTGGCCGCACTTTTGGGTTTTGCTTGCGTAAATTTGTTCCTCGAAAATTCAAAACTCCAAAGCGTAAATTCCGTCTTGTTTAAAGACCTTGAAAGCGTAAAAGAGAAAAACGAGCGACTGACCAAGGACTACGCTACGGTAAAAAATAATCTAAATGCCTGCAACGTATCTCTTTCTTTGCAAAACGAAGCTATAAAGGCCGCCGCGGTAGAGATCGACGATACTCCGTCAAAAGAGGCCGAGCGGATAAAGAAGATATACGTCAAAGATAAAAGCTGCGAGGCCGAACTAGCTGCATATAAGGAGCTATTTCGTGATTAGGATTTGGATTTTTTGTCTGTTTGCTTTGATATTTACGGGCTGCGCAGCCAAACCTCAAACGAGTGAGCCGCATATTATCTATCAGGAAAAATACGTACCCGTAAGGTGCAATGCCAAAATGCCGCAAAAGCCCAAAAATGATGGCACGTTTGAGACGGACAAGAAGATTGCTGTTTATTACCGCGATTGCGAAAAAAAACTGAAACAATGCCTGGGGATAAAGGAATAAAATGGAAAATAGCCTAAATTTTAGCGACGAGATTAAAGAAACTACGGGACTTATCAACTCGGCGGGAGCTTGGGGGACGAATGAGTTTTTGGTCTTTATGGTGATTTTCGGCTTTATCGTCTTCGTGGTAATCTTTTGGCTACTAAACAAAACCGCAAACAAAAACGCCGAAATTTTGGTGGATATTTCCGTAAGAAGCAACGAAGCTATAAATAACAACACGGCCGCTACCAGAGAACTGGTAGAAACGCTACGCACCGAAAACGGCGCAAACCGCCAAAAACTAAACGAAATTCACGATGACGTAAAAGAGATAAAACAAAACGTGAGACGAAGGCGACCTATTAAAAATAATAAATTTAGCGAGCATATCGGCGATGAGTAGAGAATATTTTATAGAAGTCGCAACGATCAGCGAGGTTCGCGGCGACAAGGCAAGAGTAGCCGTAGGCTCTATGGTTACCGATTTTTTGCCCGTGCTGCAAGCTTTTTCAAACTCCTTTGCCGTGAGCTTCTCTCCTATCAGAGCGGGCGAGCAGGTGCTGGTCTTGCCGGTAAGAGGAAACCTAAACAGCGGCGTCATACTTCGCGGACTCTACCAAAGCGCGCATAAAGAGGAGCCGACGGATAAAAAGGTGCGCGTAAGCTTTGAAGACGGCGTAAGCATGAGCTACGATACGGCTAGCTCTACGCTTGAAGTCAAAAGTCCGAAATCTATAAATATAACCTGCGAAAACGCAAATTTGAACGCTAGAAACGTAATAGTAACGGCAAACGACACCGTCGTAAAAAGCCCGAGCATAAAGCTACTAGGCGACACGTTCATAGAGGGCGCTATAAATACGGCCGGCGATGGCGGCGCAAGCGGAAGCTTTGAGATAAACGGGGACGTAAGAATAACCGGGTCTATAACGACGGGAGGCGACGCAAGTTTCGGCGGCAGCGTAAGAGACGGCAGAGGCGATCTAACAAATCATACAAACAACGGGGCGGCGAGGGACTAATGGCAAAGTATCTAGCGGATATAAAAGAAAGCATAAAAGACATCTTGCTCACGCCTCTAGGCTCGCGGGTTATGTTGCCCGAATACGGCAGCCGCTTGTTCGAGCTAATAGACCGCAAGGTAGACGACGAGTTTAGAGCCGATCTTGCCTGCTACGTCATAGAAGCCGTAGAAAGATGGGAAAAAAGAGCGAATATAGACGAGGTAAAGTTAATAAGCCTAAAAGACCATAGGCTAAATTTTAAGGTCGCTCTCACAAGTGGCGACGAGATAGGGATAGAGCTATGAGCTTTTTAAAAAATTTACCTTTTCCAAACGTAATCGAAGAGCTTAGCTACGACGAAATTTTAAAAAGCGTCAAAGGCGTCTTTAAAACGTATTTAAACGATGACGAAATTTCATTGCTTGAAAGCGACAATTACTCGGCCCTGCTTGAGACGCTGGCTTACCGCGAGCTGCTTTTACGCGCTCGCATAAATAGCTCGGTAAAAGCCATGCTGCTGCCTTTTTCTAGCGGTAGCGATCTTGACAATATCGTGGCGATATACGGCATAGAGCGCCTAAAAGGAGAAAAACCGACGGCTAGTATCGAGCTTTCGCTTTCGACTCCTAGAGATGCGGATACGATAATTCCGGCCGGAACCGTTTTAACTAGCGACAACGGCGACGTCGCCTACGTCAAAGAAACGGCGATCGTCAAAAAAGGAGAACTAAAAACTACGGCCGTATCGGTGCTTGATAAATTTATAAAATCAAGCCCGCTAAAGTGCGAATATATCCAAACCCCTTTCCCTTTCGTGCTAAAAGCAAAACAACTAAGCGAGTTTGGGGGTGGCGCGGAGGTAGAAAGCGACGAAAGGCTAAAGGAAAGAGCCGTGCTTTCTCTTGAAAGATTTAGTACCGCGGGAAGCAAAAAGGCCTATATCTATCACGCTCTTTCGGCAAACGCAAAGGTAGAAGAAGCCAGCGTACTAAACGGGGGACCGGGCATAGTAAAGGTATACCTAAAAACTAGCGATATGAGCGAAGAGACCAGACAAAGCGTGGCGGATTACCTAAGCGGCGAGAAAGTAAGACCGCTAACCGATACGGTTATAGTAGAAAACGCTACGATAAAAAATATAGAGGTTAGGGCCGAGCTGGAACTAACCGATATGTTTTTGCAAGATAGCATCGACAAGGAGATTAAAGGTTCGAAAAGCTCTCTTTCTATCGGCGAAGATCTAAATTTAAGCTACGTATATTCTACGCTTCACAAAAGCGGAGTATATAGGGCGAGGCTAATAACTCCGAGCGCAGATACCAAAGTAGGAGACGATAGCTTTATAAAAGTAAGTTTTTCTCTAAGCTATAAAAAGGCCGAGCTATGAACTTGCTGCCGAATCACAAAAGTAAATTCGACAAGAAATTTGACGAGCTGTTTGGAGTAAGGCTTGATAATCTGGATTTGGGAGCGATAAATATACTGGCCGACTCTTGCCCGGCTTCTCTTTTGCCTATACTGGCTCAAAGCTACGACGTGGATATAGAGGGGCTTGGCGAAACGGGCGCTAGGGGCCTAATAAAGGAAGCTTTTAAGATTCACTACTATAGCGGTACTTTTTACGCCGTAAAAAAGGCGGTTCATGCAATAGATAGCGGCGCGATAATAGTGGAAGGAAATTTGGGACAAAAATATAACGGAAGCATAAAACACGATAGAAGTAGATTTTACGGTTCAAACTCCCACTGGGCGGAGTATTCGATCATCGCTAGCGTACCGCTCTCAAAGAAAAAAGCAAAACAAATAAGCGATGCGGCAAAAAGCGCGGCGCCCGTAAGATGTACGCTAGTAGCCATAGAATATTCGGCTAATAGCGTAACGTATAACGGGCAAATAAAGTATAACGATCAATTCAATTATGGAGTATACAGTGGCTAACGTAAAAGAAGAAAACAGATGGGAAGAAGGCGTATATCAAATCGAGGTAACCGACCCCGTCGTAGGCGGGGTAGACGGTATAAGCAACAAGCAAGCAAAACAGCTGGCAAACCGCACTAGCTACCTCAAAGAAAAAGTGGACGCGCTAACGCCTGCAAAAATCTTTGAAGAAATCAAAAAAATAGACGGAACGGATAGCGGATTGGATGCGGACAAACTAGACGGGCTTGATAGCTCAAGCTTTGCAAAACTAGATAGTACCCAAATCCAGTACTTTACCGGAGACATCGGAGCGGGTAGAAGTTCAAGCTCAAATAACGAGGGCGGAGAGCTAAGGCTAAAAGCCGCACCGATCTCGGGGTTCATAGACAGTGCAATCGATGTTTATTCACCCCAAAGAGGAGTACAAAACATAAGAATACTGCAACCAGACATGAATGGTTCACCCAAAATCTTAACAATGCCGGCAGTAGATGGCACAGTTTGGTCTTCAGGAAACATGGGAGCTGGAAGCGGACTGGATGCTGATAAACTAGACGGTTTCGATAGCTCAAGCTTTGCTAGATTTGGGCAAGCCGTACCTAATGTGGCTTTGCCTCAGGGAGATTATAGTAACGTCGGTTTTTGGCGAAAAATAGATGCTGGATGGTATTGGTACTCTATCTCAATACAAGGCAGTAATAACCCTTCCCCTTATGGTTTTGTGCATGTTATCAAAATGGGAAACGAATGTGATATTTATTGGCACAGTAAGGGGTCGGCTACGATATTTAAATTCGGATTTAATGGG
This sequence comes from Campylobacter showae, assembly GCF_900699785.1. NCBI lineage: Bacteria > Pseudomonadati > Campylobacterota > Epsilonproteobacteria > Campylobacterales > Campylobacteraceae > Campylobacter > Campylobacter showae. The sequence continues at coordinate 495,853 of NZ_LR535679.1, read as the reverse complement.
AGTATCTCTGATAACACTAATGTAGGTTGGGCGATAGTGACCTCTGAATTAACTATAGGGGCTTACCCTAATACGGCGGTCTTGAGGGACGCCAACGGCGGGATAAGCGCCGCCCATCTATCTTCCTCGATCCTCACCGGCAACAGCGCAACTCTAGATCTTTCAAAGGCCGATAACTTCGAAATAACCTTGACGAGCAAAGGCGTGCTAACGCTAGCTAACGGCGTGAGAGGCCAAAGCGGGGTAATTGCTATAAGCAATGCTGCTGCGAATATAACGGGGTACGCCTCAAACATCAAGTGGAGAACAACGCCGACAAACCTCCAAGCGACGGAAACCTTTGCGTATTTCGTCTGGCACGACGGATATATCAGTATAGGACGAGTGTGATGTGGTATATGCTAATAGGAATTCAAAAACAGATATACCAAAAAGCCGACGTCCTTTTCTCCGAAACCGCGTCTAGATACTTCGACGGCGGCGGGCAGGTATATACCGACCAAATATCCGTAAAAGGCAACATAAAGGAAATAAGCAAGCTAAAGATCACTACCATTCAAGAAATACCGGGCAACGGTAGCAATACCAGATCGGTAGCATATCCGCTGGGCGACTTTCTGGGCTCTAACGGCGCGGCACATAAGGCGTATCGAAACGACAATGGCGAAGAGTATTGCACTCTATACGTCAAAATAGAAATTCTAAACGATACTAGTATAAAAATACAAAGACGCTGCGTCGTAAATAACGGCCGTCACGTAAATTTCTACAGCATCAAAATAGAAGTAGAGGAGTAAAAATGAAACTATACGATACCAAAACAAAGCAAATTCAAGAGCTTGAACTCATAGAAACGAACGACGGGCTCATGTACGTATCTTTTCTTAGTGAAGAAGATTTATTAAAGAACGGATATAAAAAGGTAATTGAAGAAGCTATCCCTGAACATACTGAACAAGGTAAAAAGCTTGTAATGAAAACTGAGGAAACTTCTACTAGCTATAGAATCTTTTATGCTTTTGAGGAGCTCTCTTTAGAAGAGAAAGCCGAGCAAGCTTTAATGGAAGTACAAGAGCAGATTGAAGAAGTTGAAGGTTATATACGACATGCAATTCTTATCGGTAATGATAGAGTTCTGCCGGAGCTAAGGGAAGAGTATAAAGAACTCTTAGCTCAAAAACAAGCTTTAGAAAAGGAGGAGTAATATGAAAAAGAAAGCTAAACGCTGCGAAATTTGCTCAAGTAAGCTGGATAAGCAGGACAATTGCACTTGGGACGGCTGCCCTGCTAGCCCAAAGTATCAAACGGAAGAAAACGAATCAAAGCAAGAAGAAAAAACAAAAGGACAAAAATGAGAAGACTAAACAATAAAGAAATTTTACAAATTTCAAAAAATATCGCTATCGAGCTTCCGCTTGAGATAGCCTCTTTCGTAGTAGTGCCCATAGCTCTAGCTTTTACGAAGCCTAGCGACGATCGTCTTCCGAAATGGGCCAGATGGTTCGAGGACGCAAACGACTATTACGACGGGCAAAACGCGGCCATAAACGGCGACGGCGGGTGGAGACGGGATCACTTCCCGCCTCCTAAAAACCGCACGTACTTCGCGCGCCTTTGCTGGCTATATAGAAACCGCATAGGGTATTTTTCAAGCAAATACCTAGGCGTTAAGATGGACGACGTAGAGCCCGCTAGCGTAGTTACGGATGGCGACGTGCTTATCACGCAAAACAAAGGATGCAAAAGTGGTTTTTGCAAGGTAGAGTGCCGCCTCAAAGACGGCAGGAGGAGATTTGGCTACTACCGCGAGATAAGATACACGGGCTTTTTAAGCGGCTTTTATTGCCGCATTTACGTCGGCTGGAAACTCATGGACATAGCCGGTGCAAATCCAGAAAATTGGCACGAATTTATCGAAGACGGCGATAAAAAGGTGCTAAAGACTGTTTGGGCGTTTCATCCGCTGAAAAGGGTCAAAGAGTGAACGCGTCAACAAAGAAATTCGCAATCATTGCGGCGGCTATATTGATCGTGGCCGCAATGATAAATTTAATCAAATAGGGGAGCAAAAATGAAGCTGATAGTCGAGAGGATTAAAGAGATTTATGACGGCACGATAGGCAGATTTCGCCTAGTTTCGCAAGATAGGCGCGTGCTGCTAGAGGGCTTTACGCTCGAGCCCGCGGGTCCTGATACCGTAGAGCGAGGCCGCGATAAGCGGATACCGGCAGGAGTTTATCAAACAACCTGGCATGAAAGCGACAAATTTCAAAGGCTTTTGCCATTGCTTTTTAACGAAAAAGTGCCGAAAGATAGATGCATACTCATCCATAGCGGCAACGTCCCAAAAGATACGCAGGGGTGCATCTTGCTTGGAAACAAGGCGGACGAATACGGAGTTAGCGACAGCAAAAGAGCGCTGGAAGCTTTTATAGAGCTGACATTCAAAAAAGAATTTCAGGCAGAAATCATCAACAAATTTTAAAAGGAGATAGTATGGCAGCAAAGTTCGGAGTAAACGTAACCATTTCAGCCGAGGCCGCAAGACCCATCAGCGTAGAAAGCGTTACGCCCATAGGAATCGCCGGATACGAGGAGGTCCTAGATAACGGCCTACATTTTTTCATGACGACGACAAAGGCGCTTGAAGCGTTAGAGGCAAAATACAAAGCCAAAAAGGACGCGAGCCAAGCTTTTAAAAAGGGCTCGATTTATAGGGCTTTAAAAGGCATTGAAGATCAGGCCGTAAATACTCAAATAATTTTAAGCGTATTTACAAAAGACGACGATAGCGATACGAACGACGAGATTACCGAGTGTAAAAAGGCTATATCAGAGCTAACCAAAGCAAAATCCCGCTTCGGGTATAACCCTAATCTAATCATAGCGCCGGGATTTAGCAACGAAGACGCCGTAAAGGGCGAGATAGAAAAAGTGGCCACCAGACTAAAAGCGACCGGCATCGTAGATCTAAAAGCCCAGGATGCGGCCGCAGCGATAGTAAAGATGGGGGATTTCGGCACTAGAAGGCTCGTTGCAGCGTATCCTAACGTCAAGGTTTGGGACGATGAAACGAGCGCTTACGTCTATGAGGGGCAAAGCGCGAGAATAGCCGGAATGATAGCTCATACGGACGGCGCAAGCGAGTTTGGATATAGCGACAGCTACTCAAACAGAGTAATGATAGGAGTTTCGGGTACGGAAATAGACGTAGATTTCGAGCTTGGAGAAACTTGCACGGCCGATGAGCTAAGGGCGGCTAAAATTTCTACCGTCATTAGAGAAAGCGGCTTTAGGGCTTGGGGCGGAGAGACTAGCGATCAAGATACTATATGGAAAGACCTTGCAAGAGTCAGGGTGTTCGACCGTATTTCGCAGGCTTGCCAAAAAGGCGTGCTGTTTGCGATAGACAAAAAAGCCGACCAGCTCTATCACGCCAAAAGAAGCGTTAGCGAGCTACTGCGCGGTCTGGTCGGGGCAAAAGTACTGCTCGGATACGAACTTAGCTGGAGCGAGAAAAATACGCTGGCCAATATCACGGACGGCAAATTTTACCTAGACGTCAGAATGCAAAACAACCCCGTCGTAAAACAGCTTACGCTTGATTTTATCTATGTCGATAAATACGGCGAAACGCTTATGAACGAGCTAAACAAATAAGGAGTAAAAAATGGTAAAAAGACAGATACCTCAGGTGGTACAGGAGGCCAACGCTTTTATAAACGGTCAAGGATATTTAGGCGTAGTTAAATCGCTCACGATACCAAAGATAGAGCAAGAGACGATCGAAGCCAAAGGGGCACTCGGCGGTAATTTCGCAAGCGGAACGATAAAACCGGTGGAAATGGAATTTAAGCTAAGCGTGCTCGATAGGAACACATACTTGGGCTATGGACTCAACACTTGGAATAACAGAATTCCTTTTTTATTTAAGGCTAGCATATTCCAAGCTGGCAAAGGCGCTCCAGAGCCTTTTTCTATGGCCGTAACGGGAGATATTACCGAGATAGACCCGGGAAGCTTTGAAAGCGGTAAAGAGATGGAAGTAAGCATCAAGCTAGCCGTGCATTTCATGGATATATCTATCGGAAAAAATCAGCTAGCCATGTTTGACGTGGAGAACATGATATGCCTGATAGGCGGGGTAGATTATTTATCTCAAGTGCGTTCAAATTTGGGCGAATAATAAATATTTTCTATCGGCGACGAGAGCTGCGCCGATAGATTAAACGGCTTTTAAAGGCCCTTAAATTTAAATCAAAGGAATAAAAATGAGCAAGAAAAACGAAATCATCGAGCAAGACGGCATCAAATACACCGTCGTTACGTTATCAGACAGCAACGAAGTTAAAATCAGGCACCCAAAAGGCAAAGATCTTCGCTTTGCTATGAGCGCAGGCAGAAGCAATGAGGCCGATTTGACCTTTAGGCTAGCTAGCAACCTTACTTGCATGAGCGAAGCGGAGCTTGAGGAGCTAGAGGCTAAAGACTGCTCGCTTATCCTTAGCGCGGTAGCGGGTTTTTTAGCGTAGGCCACACTCGCGAGGGCGTGGCGATAATAGGACACGCGCTTCATTTTTCGTTTGATGAAATTATGGAGTTTTACGTAGACGAATACGAGGATTTTTTAAAAATAGCGATAGAAATTTTAAAGGCAAAGAGCGCTTATTAGCTTCTTATGCCGTCTATCGCGCCGCCGGCTAGAGCGCAAGCGATCATGACGCCGAAAGGATTTATATCAAAAAACGCCCACAAAGAGGCCCCCATGATAATCCCTAGGTTTACGCCTAGTTCTACGAAGTCGGTTTTTTGAGAGTCGATGTTTGTCTTCATGTTTTTATTGTAGCTCGCGAAAATTTAAAAGTCAAGAAAAAGGGCAAAAATGGATAGTACTCAAATAGGTATTTTTATCGGCCTTAAAACGGCGGGGTTTAGCGCGCTTAGCGGCAACGTTTCGAAACTCAATGCCTTATCTTCAAGCCTTGAAAAAGCCGGCAAAAACGTTACCAGGCTAAACGAAAAAATATCTAAAATAAAAGATTTGAAGCTTGGTATCGACTCTAAGATCTCAAAAATCGGCGGCGAGCTTAGTAATTGGCAGTCAAGACTAGCCGGCGCGGCCGGCTTCGCGTTGCCCGTAAAACTAGCCGTAGACGACGAGGCCGCTTTTGCGAACGTCAAAAAATACGTAGACGATAGCGAAGAGAACCTACTAAAACTCAAGCACGAGATGAAGACGCTATCAAACGAGCTCGGAGAAAGTTTTTCAAATTTATCGAGTATCGCCGCGGGCGGAGGAAAGATTAACTTAGCAGGCGAAGAGCTAGTGAAATATACGCGCTTGTTAGCTACCGGTTCTACGGCGTTTGAGATGAGCGCCGACGAAGTGGCTACGGCCGCAAACAATATGAAAGTGGGTTTTAAGCTAGACAAGGTAGACGGTCTAAAAGAGTTTTTCGACGTCGTAAATTTGCTCGACAACAAAGTTACCAACGCCGGCGCGGCCGATATACTTACTGCCACCTCTTTAACGGCGGGCAACGCAAATCTGCTAGGTCTAAACGAAAAAGCCGCCAGTGCGATCGCGGCAAGCATGCTAAGTACCGGCAAGGCCCCGTCGGTCGTAGGTACATCGCTAAATTCTCTTTATACCAGACTGGCCAACGTGGATAATCAGGGCAAGAAATTTCACGAAGCGCTAGCCACCATAGGCCTTGACGCTGGGTATTTAAAAACGGCCATCGGTAAAGACGCCGCGGGAGCCGTGACGCTGTTTTTAGATCGTATCGCCGCTGCACCTAAAGAGCTTCAGGCGGGGCTGCTTTATGATTTGATGGGCGGAAATTTTAGCGACGAAATCGCAGGCTTGATTACGAATATGGATGCCTTTAAAGCCAATATGAAGATGGCTTTTTCGGACGAAGCCGTAGGAAGCATGCAAAAAGAGCTACAAGTCAAGCTAAACACTACCAAATCGAGCCTCGAAAGATTAGCGCAAGCCTGGAGAAATATAGGCTCATCTATAGGCGAAGCGTTTTTGCCGACGCTAAAACTTCTAACCTCGGCGTTAAATTCTATCGCGAGCGGTATGTCTTGGTTTATAAAAGAACGCCCTGAAATATCTAAGTTCGTGTTCGGTCTAGCGGGCGGTCTTTTGGCTTTCGTGACCTTGGCTCCGGCCGTTAAAATTCTAGCTTGGAGTTTAGGTATAGTTTGGCAACAAGCCAAGATACTGGGCACGGCGTTTAGCCTCCTAAAAGAGGTATTTAAGCTCAAATATCTATCTACCCTAAAGCTAAACGCTGCGTATTTGATCACCGCTGCTCGCATGAAAGCCGCGGCAGCGGCTACCTGGATAGCAAACGCCGCTGGCAAAGCGTGGGCGGCGACTATGGCGGCGGTAAGAGGCGCGTCTATTGCGGCTGCGGCCGGTATGAAAATAATGCGCCTAGCCCTCATCTCTACCGGTATCGGAGCTTTGGTAGTAGCTTTAGGAGCGGGCGCGGCATGGATTATAGAAAACTGGGATAAGGTAAAAACCTTTTTTGAAAATATCTGGGAGAGCGTAAAGCCCTATTGGGAGGCTACTTCAAATTTCTTTAGCTCTATATTCGATTCGGTAGTAGAGTGGTGGAGATCTATCTTTGGAGGCTTTTTTGATTGGATCAGCGAGAAATTTCAGTGGATCGTAGATACCGTTAGCTCTATCGGCGACGCCTTGGGAGCGGCTACTAATTGGACGAAAGACGCTCTTGGTATAGGAGATGGTAAAGAAACGGCTTGGTATAATCCTTTTTCTTGGTTTAACGACGAAGAGCCTCAAAGCGCGCCGATAAAGGCCAAAGAGACCTTATTCGCGGCGTCTAAACCCGTCTCCCCGCAAGCCGCCGCAGTAGCGGCTACCGCAAGCGGAGCGAATATAAATATAAGCTTTAACGGCGATTTTTTACTTAATTCAAATAACGGCAAATTCGATCTTGAAAGCTTTAAGGCTCAAATAACAAGAGGTGTCAAGGAGGCTTTGAGAAGGGACGATTTTAACAGCGCCAACACCGAAATAAGAGAGCAAAGGTAGAGATATGGTACTAAATTTGGGCGGATTTAAATTTAACTGGAAGCAAGTAGGCGGCATATCGTTAGAGACGGAGTTTGGCATAAGCTCGCAGGACCGTATCCAAAATCACCCGGCTTTATTTGCGGCAAACCTCGGAAACCAAACCGTGAACATAGAGGGGCAGACTATGCCCTATAACGGCGACAAACAGACGGCGTTAAAAAGGCTTTATGAGCTAGCGCGCAGTAGGCAAAGCTATCCGCTAACCAACGGAAACGGCAAATATTTCGGCAGGTTCGCGGTTCTTAAAATCAGCGAAAAACAAGCCGTATTCACTCCAAACGGAGCGTTTTTTACGCAGAGCTTTAGTTTGGAGCTAAAAAGGGATTACGATGGATAAAATTTATATAGCTAAAGACGGCGATAGGCTCGATACTATCGTTTACGCGCATTACGGACATTTAAGATTTTTCGAACAAGTACTAGCTCTAAATCCAAAGCTGGGCGCTACGCTTAAAGCGGGCAACAAGGTATTTTTGCCCGAGATAAAAGAGAAAGCCAAGGAGCAAAATAAGCTATGGTAAAACATCCAAATTTTAAGCTCGAAGCAAACGGCAAAGATATTACGGAGATAATCAGGGCAAATTTAATCAGCCTAAATTTCGACGACAAAGAGGGAAGCAAAAGCGACGAGATAAGCTTTGGCGTTAGCGGTATATACGCCAAGCCCGTATTCGGCGATAATCTAAAGCTTTGGCTAGGATACGGGGACGATCTTTATCTTTGCGGCTCGTTTAGCGTGCAAACGGCTAGCAGGGATTATAAAAACCAAACCACCGAAGTAAGAGCCACTGCCGTAAACTTCGCAAGCCCTCAAAAAATCAAAAAGCGCAGGAGCTGGGAGAATACCACCGTATTTGAAATAGCAAGAAAAATAGCCGGCGAAAATAAGCTTGCCGTAAAAACGTCCGGGCAGGATCAAAACATCGCCTCCGTCTTGCAAAACGACGCGGGGGATCTAGATTTCTTATATGGGCTTTGCTTTGATTACGGCTTTATCATGGCGGTAAAAAACGCTACTATCGTCATAGCTTCCAAAGACGCCAAAGGGGACGAAACGCAAACTTCAAATACGCCTAAAAACGAAAGTCTACCAGCTTTTACTCTAAATTTAGCCGAGCTTTACTCCTTGGAGATTACCGAAGCCAACAGAAACTCATACGGAGCGGTTATAGTAGAGTGGCAAGACATAGAAGCGGGTAAAACAAAGAGTATCAAGGTAGGTTCGGGGGAGCAAACCTACAAGATGCAAATAGCCCAACCAAAATCAGATAACGAGGCTTTTAGGCAAGGCGAAGCCAAGCTAAACGAACTGCAAAAGGGCGGCATAAACGGTAGGTGTTCTTTGCCCGGAGCAAATATAATAGCGGGCGGAAAGCTTAAATTTAGCGGTATAGCGGGGCTAGAAGCAAACGAATTTAGTATCAAAAGCGTAAGCCATAGATTAAGTACGGATAATTACGAAATAGAGATTGAATTTGAGGGGTAAGGCCGAACGAATCGGCCTCTAAAAGACGTTTATATTGCGATCTATCTTCAAGTGTTCGTTTTTGATGAACCTAGCGTATACCTTGATCGTCATATCTAGGTTTGCGTGCCCTAGTATTTGCGAGACCCATTTGATAGGTATCTCGCCCCTCGCGGCGCGCTCTACCATGTGCGTGGCAAAAGTATGTCTCGTATGCCTCGCACTTCTATACGGCACTCCGCAACTATCTAGAAATTTGCGCCACTTGCCGTTCCCAAACAGCGAAGTAGAGCCAAACAAATGATCTCCTCTCTCTGAAAACACCCACTCGCTATCTCTTTGCCGCGCTAGCTCTTTGATATACGGTAGCAATGGCTCAAATATAGGTATGATCCTATCCTCGCCCGTTTTTGTTTGGTTTTTGACTAGGCCGTCCACAAGGCTTTTTGATATACGAATCGTCATACCATCCAAATCTATATCATCCCATTTGAGAGCCAAAATTTCGCAACACCGCGCTCCCGTATAAAATGCAAAGGCTAGATAGCTCTTAAGCCCGCCCGTAGCTCTTGATAGCATAGTTTCTATTTCATCTTTGGCGAAAGGGTCTATCTTTGAGGAGGCTATCTTCGGGCGCTTCACTCCTTGAAAAGGGTTTTTGTCTATGCCGCCCTTTTCAATAGCCTGTGCGCAAGCTCTGTTCCAACAAAGCACTACGCGCTTGATAGTATTTGGCGCTAGGTTTTTTTGCATAGCCGCGACCCATTTTTGAGTATCGGCCGACGTGATCTTTTCTACGTCCTTTGGTAGCTTCTCCGTGTGAGAGAAGCTGCTTTTTTGTATTCTATACCGTTCAAGGCTGATTTGGCCTAGGGTTTCTAGGTAGTCGTTTGCTATGTTTGAAAGTGTCATGATTGCACCCTAAAAACGCTACAGCTCTTCTCTATATTGCTCGCCAAATATAACCTGCCCATCAGCTGTTTCGCCCATATACGCTGTTTTTTCTAGATAGTTCCATCCTGCCCCATACCCATCGCCGTCGCAGTATATCATCAGGTCCCCAAACTTTTCCAAAACCTCCGGGGCGTCTACGTCCGCCCTCACTATATCTCCACACTTGACACCACGTGCGCGGAGCTCTTGCAAAAGCTCCTCTAGGTTGCAACCTGAAGCTAGCCCTAGTGCTTCGCAAATGTCTTCAAAATAGGCATACGCGCTACCTAGCTCGTCTAGGCTTTCAACATCAATGTCTAGAACATCTACCATTTCTTCCCACTCGCCTGCAGAAAACGGTATGGCGACGATATACTCCGCAATCACTGGGGTAGGTTCTGCGACAACCTCAATATCTCCGGTTTTCCATTCATCGCCTATTAAATACTGATGGTCCGCAAAATCAATGAAATATTTTGCCTCGCGTTGTTGTAGTATATCTTTTTGCATTTTAGATCCTTTATTAGATTTTGGTATAATAAAGGCTCCCGTTTGGGAGCACCTAGCGGCGAGATGTGATCTTGGCGGATTGTCTCGTCGCGCCTGCTTAAGATTGTATCGTTTCAATCTCTTTATATGCCGTTATTGTATCGTATAGATACTTAAGGGTATCTTAAAAAATGTATCTTTTAGATACAAAAATTTGATTTTTTTGTATTTTTAGGCTACTATTGCAAAAATCAAAGGAGTATATATGGATAAAGAGATTTTTCAAAAGCTACTAGATGTCGCAGGGCTTACAAAAAAACAGCTTTCTGAAATATCGGGGATACCATATCCCACAATACGAGGCTGGGGATCTACTACACCTTTTCCGCCCTATTTGCAATTTATGTTGGAAAATTACATAAAAGCCAAGAGCTACGAGAGTATGAGGGATCAGGTGTTTAGAATAGAGAAAATCAAGTAGTTTAAATGGCTTTTAAAGAGTGTTTAAAAAGGGAAACTGGTGTTTAAAATGAGAGCAAACGAGGCGTAATTTTTGCCTCACTCTCATTTTATATGCAAAATACTCTCATTTTATATGCGCGCCGATAGATTTTAAGAAAATCCCCTATGTCGGCGAGGCGACCGAGGCGGATCTGCTCGCACTCGGCTACGAGGATATCGCTTCGCTAAAGGGCGCGGATCCAAACGAGATGTTTGAACGCACAAAGGCGCTCGGACGCGGCAGCGACAGGTGCATCCTCTATGTTTACCGCATGGTCTGTTACTACGCCAGCACGCCCCATCCCGACAATGCCAAGCTAAAATGGTGGCTCTGGAAGGATTAAGTTTGCAAATTTGATACGCGCGAGCTGTTTAAACTCGATCAAATTTTGCGCGGCTATTTTTCTGCGGGAGGGCGGCAGGCGCGAAAACGCAAATTTAAGCAAGATATCAGCGGTATTTAATTATAATGCGGTTTCTTTTTTGGGACAGATGGGTGAGTGGCCGAAACCACACCCCTGCTAAGGGTGCAGCTTCTAACCGGGGCTCGAGGGTTCAAATCCCTCTCTGTCCGCCACCAACTTTTTATTAATTTTTTTAGTTTCAAAAACTTCTTTAAAAATATCCAGACCAATCAATTTTAAATCACTATGGTTTTGGTAGATTTTGAAAATAAATAATATCATACAGTAACTGCTAGACATTTTAGATGTTTACTGCTCGTGTTCTTGGCAATAAATAGAAAAATATTGTTTTGCGTGCAGCCTTGATTGTTATGCGACTAATTAAATGTGTATAAATGCAGTCCCATTGCGCTTCTCGGAGAATAAAATAGCCAAGCGGGCTTCAAAGCCTAAATTTTATTCTCCGAAAGCAAGATAAAAATTAGCGGATTTATCAGAGTTTCGCCGCGTGCGGCATAGAGCATGACGTCCTCGAAATAGTTGTCGTTGATGCCGTAAACGTGGTATTCGTATGCGCCGATGCCGTATCCCATCGGAGTGATGTCTACGCGCGAGTACCAGGCGTCTTTAGCTAGGATATATCGGCTGGTATCTTGCGAATACACCCACAGCACGACGTCATCTTTGTTCTTTTGCCGCATGAGCCAAGTAAACGAGTTTGAGATGTCGTAGAAAAAGTACGTATCGCCGTTTGGCATTACCGCCTGAGCTGTGTTATTTAGGTCGCTGATGAGTACCTTGCTCTCAAAGCAGAGGTATTTGTTTAGCTCGATTTCTAGCGGCTTTTTTTCTACGTTGCCGTGGCGAACGACGATCTTGCCCTCGCTAGTATCCACCGAAAACGCGAGCAGCGCCACCACGCCGATGAGCAGCACGGCGGCGAAAATTTGCTTTATCATAATAAAACTCCTCGCAAAAGGTAGTATTTAGCGACGAAAAAGCTGCAAACAAGAGCATTTACGGCCAGCCAAAAAGAGGAAATTTTGAGCAAATGCTCGTAAGGTTTTTTCACGATTAGCTCGACCAAAAACGCCGCGATACCGTAGAAAATACCCAAAAACAGCGAGCCCCAGATGAGGTAGCCGACGTAAAAATACTCGCCTTTTAGCATGCAGTACGGGCATTTGTGATTTGGCTGTTCGTAGACGTAAAGCCCGAAAAAATAAGTAATCGCGTAGTATGCGATAAATAAAAACAGCAGGTTACAAACAAAGCTCGCCATCGTCTGTTTGAGCAAATTTAGCGCCAAAATGACCGCAAAAACGGCATAGTAAAAGACGACCAAATTTAACTTCGTGTAGCCAAACGGTAGCTTTGGCGCCTGAAATACGACCGAGCAGCAAAAGACGGGCACCTTTAACGGCACGTTGCTAAAAAACAAAATCTCAGTAGCAAATTCGACCAAAACGCCGATAAAAAGCGCGGTGAAGATGACGTATTTTCGCTTTAAATACGGAAAATTCGTCGCCTTTAAATCAAGCGAATTTATGATGAGCCACAGTCCAAAGCCAAAGATGAGTAGTAGCTTTAACAGTAGCAAAATGCCGCCGAATTGATTTGATCCGATGACGCCCGCCGAGCACATGGCACCCGGCACTACGTCTGCTAGCTCGTTTAGAGATAACGCGAAAAATACGAACAAAACTATCTTGCAAACTACGGCGAAAAACAAAATCGTATTTACGAGGTAGTTGCGTTTTTCAAGATCGTATTGTAAATTTGACGTCGAGTTAAAGTCCCACAGCCGCATAATGCGCACGACGAAATACTGCGAAATACCCATCAATACGATAATGATGAGCTCGATCAGTAAAAACGCGATGACAACGTCCGATAAAAATACGCTCACAGCATCTCTCCGTCCTGCATCCTCACGTAGCCGTCCACGAAGTCCAGATCGTCAAACAAAATGTCGTGCGTGGCGACGACGACGGTCTTTTTTAGCTCTTTAAATTTTTTCAGCATTCGGGTGAAGATGAGCGAGTTTTGTTTGTCCAAATTTGCCGTCGGTTCGTCGGCTAGTATGACGCTAGGATCCATCGCTAGAGCCCTTGCTATCGCGCATCGCTGCTTCTCGCCGCCGCTTAGCTTTGAGATGATTTGATCTTTTTTGTGCGCGATGTTGGCGAGATTTAGCGCGCGATCGATTTGCGAATTTAGCTCGGCTTTTTTAAGGCTTGTTAGGCTTAGCGGCGCTAGTACGTTTTGATAGACGCTAAGCCCCTCGATCAGGTTAAAAGACTGAAATATAAACCCGACCTCGCTATGTCTAAAATTTGAGCTCATGATGTCGGGTAGCTTTGAGACGTTACGACCGTTGATCAGCGCTTCTCCGCTGCTTGGTTTGCTAAGTGCGCCGAGTATTCCTAGTAGCGTGCTTTTGCCGCTACCGCTGACGCCTTTTAGGATGACTAGATCGCCGCTTTTTACCGTCAAATTTATATTTTTTAGCGCGTGAAATTCGTTGGGTTTGTTTTGATTGTAAATTTTACAGAGATTTTTTACTTCTATCGCGTTCATTTTACCGCCTCGCTCATGTCGCTAACGGCTATGCGCCACGACGGGATGATGACGAATGCCAAAAACGGAATCACGCTAAAAACAAAGATCAAAAATAGCATATTAAAGTCGATGATCGGCGTGAAATCGGTAAAATTCGCCACCTCGCTGCCTAAAAATATATCGCGTAAAAACGGCGCGCCGAATAAAAACACGTAGAGATACGCTCCCGCGACGCCTAGCAAATAGGCGCTAAAAGAAACGACGATGTTTTGGATAAATTTAAGCGCGATGATATTTCTCACGCTAAAGCCGATACTGCGCAATATCGCGATCTCCTTTTTCTTTTCGCCGTAAGCGAGCGAAATTTGATTTTTCAGCAGGATGAAAAACGAAACCATCGCCACGACGTAAAGCACCATGAAAATGCCGCCTTTGTAGTAGTAAAGGTGCCTTATTTTGGCCACGCCATCCTCGATGCTCGTAACCTCGGTGTTTGGATATACGTTTTGGATCTTTAGCGCCACTTCGCTGATCTCGTTGACGTTTGGTACTTCGACGTAGAGCCTCGTGTATTCGCCCTCTTTAAGGCTTAGCACTTCGCGCGCGGTGGCGGGATTCATATAGATAACGTCGTTTGAGACGATACCCGTTTCATGCGGCGCTATTTTGTTGATCTTTATCGGGATCATTTTTTCTTCGGTTAAAAAGTTAAAAACGTCCTCGTAATAAAGCTCCGCCATCTCTTTTTTCACGCCTTCGCCCACGATCATCTCGTTTTCGTCCAAATCTTCGTCGCCGACGATGTGAAACCAGACTCTTTTTTGCGCGAAATAATACTCTCCCTCGACTGCGCCCTCTACGCTAGCTACGCCCGCGATCTTTGAGATGTCGTAGATGTAGCCGTCGTGCATCAAGTCGCGTTTGCCCGCGCGCAGAGCTTCGACGACGACTTCGGGCTTTGAGCGGGTCAAATTCGTAAGGTCGCTTTGGATGGAGCTTGAGACGAAAAGAACCGCGCTTAAGATAAACACGATAAAAGCGAAGATAAAAAAGCTAAAAGCGTGATCGGCGCGGTCTTTATAGAGCAGCGTAACTGCGTAATCGATAAAATTTTTACTCGGCATAGACAAACTTCCCGTACTCTTTTGAAATAAAATTCGTCGAAATTTGCGCGTCTTTGACGGATTTTTGGATCAAATTTAGCTGAGCCTCCTTGCCCACTCTATCAAAGCCTAGATAATGCGCCCCGATACAAACGTAAAGGATCGCGAAAAAGCCCGCTAAAACGCAGATGAGTCTCACATCAACCTCTCAACCAAAAGCGTAGTTATCTCGTCAAATTTGACGATCTGTTTGCCGCCGTGGTCTTTGGCGAAGGTCTTAGCGTCCTCTTCGCTGGCAAACGGTATGAGCTCGTTGCCCATAGGTCCGAGTACGTTTGAGCCGGTTACGTAGTAGGCGGTTCTAGCGTCGATTTTGTTTAGCTTGTAGTAGTCGCTAACGTAAATTTGATCGTCTTTTTTGCCTTTTTCGAAATAATACTTCATCATATCCTTGACGCCGTCAAAGTAAAGCTCCTCTTTGCTTGTTTTCATCATCGTCGCCCACTGCGGGTTTTTGCCGATTAGCATACCGCAAACGGGGCAGCGCGCGCCTTTTGGCACGACGATCCTCTCGGCTTTTTGCGTTTTTTGCTTAGATTTTGTGGCTTGATCGCTAGAGCCTAAATTTGCCGGAGCGTCCCATAGATACAAAGCCGCGGCTTGCAGGTGTTTGTCGTATTCATGGGCTTTGCTAGCGCCCTTTTGGTCGCATGTCTTTTTGAGATGGGCTTTTAGCTCGGAGATAGCTTTAAAGCTTTTTGGATCGGTTTTCTCGCAGTTTGCTTCGTAAAATTCCTTACCGTGTGCGTAAACGCCGCCCTCGCGTTTAGCTTTGATCATCTTGTTATCGCCCTCAAAGTCCTGTCCCGCGATCTCGTATGCTTTGGCAAAGTCCATTATCTCGCCGCCGTTTTCGGCTTGGAACTCTTTTGCGTCGGACTCGGTTGAGAAGGCGTATTTGCTATTTCTAGTCATCGTGCCGCCGATCTTGCTACCGACGACGTAAAAGGCTTTATTTGCATCGATCAAATTTAGATTTTTCGTATCTACGACCTGCGCGTCGCTTGGGATTTTTCCTTCCGTGAGCTCGTATAAGCAGTGCAGAGATGCTACCTGTTTGCCGTTATAGACGTGGTTTGTTTTATAAAATTTAACCAAATTCATTCCGCAAACGGCGCAGTACTCTTTATCCTCACCGCTTCCTACGAGCGTAGCTTTGCTTGGATCCACGCTTTGAAACATCGGCTTCATCTTGCCTGCTTGCTCGTTTGCTTCGGCGCCAAACATTAGCGCCGCCAGCAGCGCCGAACCCAAAATAGAACGTAAAATCATACTATCTCCTTAAATTATTTAGTTTTATTTGTTTCCGGTTTTAAAAACTCTGCATTCTCGCACGCGACTTTTAGACCCTTTGCGCAGCTTTTGTCAAAGAGCTCTTTGGCCTTGATGGTGTCGGCCGCGACGCCTTTGCCCTCGGCGTACATTATGGCTAGGTTGTTGCAGCCTTTGTCGTAGTTTAGGTTGCATGATTTTTCGTAAAATTCTTTAGCTTTGGCATAGTCTTGCTCCGTGCCTTGACCGAATGCATACAAAAAGCCGAGGTTGTCGCAGCCGATGCCGACGCCGCCAGCGCATGCCTTTTCATAAAATGATTTTGCTTTAGCGTAGTCTTTTTCTACGCCCATGCCCTCAAGGTGCAAGTAGCCTAGGTTATTGCACCCCATCATATCGCCGTAGTTGCAGGCTTTGGTATAGAGCGAGATGGCTTTTTTGATATCGGTTTTGACGCCTGCGCCGTTTGCATAAAGAAGTCCTAGTGCGGTGCAGCCCTCGTCATCTTGGCAGGCTTTTTCGTAGTAAGCGGCGGCTTTAGCAAAGTCCTGAGTCGCGCCGTTGCCGCTTTCGTAGATGTAGCCTAGGTTGTTGCAAGCAAGCGCAAATTTGGCATTGCAAGCTTTTTGGTATAAATTTATCGCCTTTTCGTAATTTTTCTCCACACCGCCCGTGCCTTCAAAATACACCACGGCAAGGTTGTAGCAGCCCGAGGCCTTGTTTTCCTCGTGGCAGGCTTTTTTGTAGATTTCTATCAGCTTTTTATGGTCGCCGCTTTGCTGGGCTTGCATGCCTTCTTGGATAAAGCCCGCGTTTGCGCTAGCGCATAAAACCGCCGCCAGTAGTAGTTTTTTATACATTTTTTCTCCTTTTAAATCGTTTTTACGTCGCGCCCTCTAAAGGCTAGCGCGGTTATCAAAAGCATGCAGCCAAGCGCGATATAGACGCTAATGTGCACCGGCGGCAAATCTCCGCTGGCGTAAGAGTGCATGCCCGTTAGGTAAAAATTTACGCCAAAATAAGTCATCGCGATCGAAGCGTAAGAAAACACCGATGCGATCAAAAATACGTAGAGCGAATTTAGCTTAGGGATAAAGCGCAGGTGCAGCGCGATCGCGTAAACTAGGATCGATACGTACGACCACGTCTCCTTGCTATCCCAGCCCCAGTAGCGACCCCAGCTCTCGTTCGCCCAGATCCCGCCGAAGAAATTCCCCACCGTCAGTAGGCAAATGCCGATAATCAGGCTTGCTTCATCGATCGCCGCGATATATCTGATCTGCTCGTTTAGGCGCGTTTCGTTGGCTTTGTTTTTAAACGCCATGAGTCCTAGCGCGATCAGCCCAAGCACGCAGCCAAGTCCCAAAAATCCGTAGCTAGCCGTGATGACCGAGACGTGGATACTGAGCCAATACGACTTTAGCACCGGGACTAAATTCGTTATCTGCGGATTTACGAAGCTCATGTGAGCTACCAGCATCACGATGCCGGCTAGTAGCGCCGCCGCCGCAAGCGCAAGTAGCGAACGCCTAAAAAATATCATCCCTGCTAGCGCTCCCGACCACCCGATATAGATCATTGATTCGTACGAGTCGCTCCAGGGTGCGTGCCCCGAGACGTACCAGCGTAGCGCCAAGGCGGCCGTATGCACCGCAAAACCGAGCGCGAACGCCGCTAAAATAGCTCGCTCAAGCAGCAAAATCCGTTTTGATAAAAACACCGAAGCAAGCCCGAGTAAAAGCGCGGCAAAGCCCAAAATCCAGTAGAAATAAACGAGCTTTTTAAACACCGAAGCGCGGTTATAAAATACCTCGGCATCGACTCTGCTAACGCTAGGTAAAATTTCCGCCGAAGCCGTGCGCTGATAGTTTCTTAGCACAGCTAGCGCGGAGTCGGCCTTTCTCCAGTTATTATCCGCGATACCTTCTTGTAGGCCTATGAGGTAGTCGTTTAGCATGTTTTTTGCGTCTAGAGCGACTCGCTCGTCGTTAAAGGCGTCGTTTGGCGAGAGCCAGGCATTTTGCGGGTCGTTTGCTACCGGGATAAATTTAAAAAACGTGCCCTTAAACGTGAGATACGCGATGTTTAGTCGCTCGTCAAATTTGATGAGGTCGTTATCGAGCGTGCCTCGTTTTGATAGAGGTTTTTCGTTCGCGGCTTCGACCTGTGCGGCCAGTCTATACTCGCCGTTTGCATCAAACGCATCCCTAAAGCTCGCATAATCTCCGCTCAAATTTAGCATTTTTTTTATCTCACCGTTTTTTATCTTGACGATTTTTATCTCTTGCCACAGCGCGGGATTTAGATTCATCCCAAGCACGATTTGTTCGGCACTTAGACCGTAAAGCGAGTCTGTACCGGAAATTTTATTTACGATCTCGCCCGCTTCGGTGCTAAGCGGCTTTATCCTGCCCGCGTAGTCTTGCACGAGAAGCTTTGCAAATTCGCCGTTAGCGTGAGCGGCGGTGTTTGCGGCGAAAGTTTTTAAAATCTCGCTCTCGTTTTGCTCGGCCGCGTTTGCGTTAAAATTTAAAAAACCAATCGCGATAAATGCCGCAACGAGCGAAAATCTACTGTTTTTGATGAAATTTATAAGCTTTAAAAATCGGCTGTTTTTAGTAAAAAAGTTGCCGATGACTCCGACGCAAAGCAAGAAATATCCGATGTAGGTCGGGATTTTGCCCGGATCGCGATTGACCTCTAGCACCGTGCCTTGCTCGTCCGCGTCGTAGGATGACTGAAAGAGCTTAAAACCTTGCAAATTTAGCGGATGATTCATGTAAATTTTATATCTCGTTAAAACCTCGCCCGCGTCAGAAAGTGCCTCTACTTCGCTAGAGTATGAGGACGGGCTTTGAGAGCCTGGGTAGCGCTCAAGCTCAAATTTAATAAGCTTTATCGAAAAGGGCAAGCTAACTAGCTTTGAGCCCCAAGTTAGCATTATCTCCTCGCCGTCAAAATTTAGCATACTAGGCTCGCCCAGCCAGCCTACGCCGCCGTGGATTTTGGCTGTTTGTTCGCGCTGTCCTTCAAAGCCCGCTTTTACTACGAGAGTGCCTCGCTCGCCTTTGGGAGCGGCTTTATAGGAGTCAAATTTGACGGTGAAATTTTTTGAGTTTATGGTTTGCGTGAAGCTAAAATTATTATCGCCGATTTGGGATAAATTTAGCGGATACTCGAAAAATGCGTCTTTTGTGCGTATTTGCAAAAACGGCTTGACGCTCACCATCTCGTTTTCGCTCTCGCCCGCTCTTACGTGCAGCACGCCCTCGGCTCCCAGATAACGCGTCAGCGCCGCGCCGATAAAGATAACGATAAATGCCGCGTGAAGGACGAATGAACCGAAGCGGCGCCACATTTTGGTTTTTACGATGATAGCGAGCAGGCAAAGCGCAAGCGCGCTCATGACGCACTCGTACCAGCGCGCCTCATAGACTAAAATTTTAGCCGTTTGCGTATCGTAAATGCTTTCTAAAAAGGTTGCGACGCCGGCACCCGCGGCAAGGATAAAGAGGAGGCAGAGCGCAAATTTGTAAGAAGTGAAAAATCTAAATAAATTTACGCCCAAAATCGCCTCTTTCGAATTTTTTACATTATTATATCGTAAGTTTGACCTGCGTATAGTATAAACATTCTAAGAAGTAATACTCCGACCACGCTAGCAAGCGCGCTAACGTAGAACGCAAATGCGGTGTGAGCGATCTTTTTGCCCAGTGCGAAATTTAAAACTAGCGGTACGCAAAATCCTACGCCTACGACGCCTAGCCAAAATAGCTGAGCATAAATGCCCTCGCTAAAGGCGACGCTCGCGGCTTTTTGCACGTCGCTTCCGGTGATGAGCGAGACGAAAATCATGCCGATTAGTAAAATTTCCATCGCTAAAACCGGCCACTCGACCGCGTGTAAGGTTTTTAGATCGCTGCCGTGAGGATCCGCTTTAAAGAAAAGCGCGGCTATTAGGCTTGAGCCCGCGATACCCGCCGATAAGCCCGACGCCACGAAAAGCGCAGGTAAAACGGCGGTATTAAGGATAGGAAATCTAACCAAAACCGAGATCAAAAAGCCCGTATAGGCACATATCGCGACCGCAAAAACAAGAGTAAGCGCAAGAAGCAGCGGGCGAAGCGCGTTTAAAATTTTCATTACCAGCGTGAAAAGCCCTTTTAAAAAAGTAAGTCTGTGCGATAAAAATCCGCTAAGATCAGCTTTAAACGCATAAAGGCAGGCAACGAAGCTAAGCGGGATATAGACGCAAAGCGCCGCCACGCCCACGGACATAACCGAGGTGAAGTTATAATTAATCAAAATTTTCCAAAAAAGAAGCGGTCGCTCTAAATCGGCTACCAGGCAAACCATACCGAGTAAGATCGCTACGAAAGATAGCAGCGACGCAGCCTTAAACAGCGGCGTGCTTTCGGTCTGTTTTTTATAAAATCTAACGAGGATCGCGACTACTAACGCGCCGCCGCTCATACCCGCTAGCAAAAGATAAACCGCAATCGGCCAGCCCCACTCCACGCCGTGCGAGAAGGTCGCAGTGAAATTTATAGCTCCGTTCATATCACACTCCTAGTTTTACCGCAGGAATATAGCGCAGGCTCGGCTTCGTGCCGCACTCAGGATGCATGCGCAGGCTGTCTTTTACGCGAAGTAGCTGGCTGATGTGCGACTCTTCGTCGTTTAGATCGCCGAACACGATCGCCTCGTATCTGCACGCCTCGATGCAGGCTGGCTCGCGGCCGTCTTTTAAATTCGTATCCAAGCAGAAGTTGCAACTCTCTGCGGCTCTTGTTTCGTGGTTTATGAAGCGCACGTCGTAAGGACAGGCTACGATGCAGTATTTACAGGCGATGCAATCATCGGTGTTCATCGTCGTGACGCCGGTTTTTTCATCCTTGTGACAGGCTTTTGTCGGACATACGGTCACGCACGGCGCATCCTCGCACTGCTGGCAGGAAACCCTGACGTAGCGCTTTTCTTTCAAATTTAGCGGATCTGTTTTATCCTGGATAAAAAGCCTCATTTGGCCTTTTGGGACCAAATTTACCTTTTGACAGGCGACCTCGCAATCGGTACAGCCGACGCATTTGTTCTGATCGAAGATCATGCCGTAGTGCGGCTTTTTGCCGTTTTCCGTTTGGGCGTCTAAATTTATACTCTTGCCCAGTACGCTAGTCGCACCCGCAACCGCCGCGCCCGAAGCAAGGAACTTAAAAAACGTCCTTCTTGTATTTTGCTCTTTCATATTCTTCTCCATCCGTATGGATTAAATATCCTAAATTTATCTACCAACGCTACTTCCGTGGCTATGCGCGCCATGGAAATTTCGCGGCTGAGTTTCGCTTAGTTTTTTGGCTGCGCCGGCTAGTTCGCTAGGCTTTAGAGCCTTTACTAGCTCGACTTCAAAAATCAGCGTCGAGCCGCCCGGTATCTCGTCTGCACCCTCGTCTCCGTAAGCCAGGCGAGACGGGATTACGAATTTATATTTTGAGTTACCGTTCATCATCATGAGGCCCTCTTGTAGGCCGTCTATTAAATTTACCATAGAAAGGATCGCAGGCTCGTTTCTAGAGTACGTATCGTCAAAAACTTTGCCGTTTATGAGGTAGGCTTTGTAGTTTAGCGCCACGACGCTCTCGGGTCTTGGCTTATCGCCGTCGCCGACGGCCATGACTTCGTACTGAAGCCCTGATTTAGTCGTTTTGACCTTTTTATTTTTGGCGTTTTTCGCCATAAATTCTTCGCCCTCTTTTAAATTTTTTTCAAGCGCTTTTTTTAGCGCGTCTTGGGTTAGCTTATTTAGTTTTTCGTCTCTTTGGTTTAGTAGAGAGATGATCTCTTCGTCGGTTAGTTTTTGTTCTTTTTTAAAGGCGTCGGTAAAGCCGTCTAAAAGAGCCTTGCCGTCAAATTTAACGCCTAGGCTTTCTTGTTTTTTTAGTTGTGCGGAGATATAGGTTCCGGTTGAAATTCCGATACTGTATGATTCTTTTTGCTCTTGTGTCATCGCCTCTTTATCCGCCGCGCTAGCGCATAAAACGTAGCCGGCCGTTAGGCAAAGAGCTAAAAGCGGGTTTTTGCTAAATTTAAAACGCATAAATTTTACCTTATTAAATTTGGACGCCGCGCTTTTGCGGCGTCCGTAATCGCATCATAAATTGTTGTTTATGATTCTTTGGGCTTCTTTGATGTACTCTTTAGAAGCATCAAGTCTTTGTTTTGTGTATTTAAAGCCGTGCATACCCCATGAGCCGTCTTTTTGTAGCAAGTCTATCGTGTCTTGCGCTTTTTCGATTAGCTCATAAACTCTCGTCTTATCGCTAGGGCTTAGTTTCTTAGTTTCTAAGATAGCATAAAGTCCCTCGATACCTATTTTGACTTGAGAGAAGTCGTTTTTAACAGGAGTTTGCCATCCCGTTACTTCGTCGTAAACCTGTTTTTGGTTTTTGAAGTGAAGCGTTGGTTTTAGCTCAGATAAAACAGGGCTGTGGCAGCCTTTAGTATCTTGCATATCTTTATCGGCCCAAGACGTTCTAGCGCACGCCCACATTAGGTCAACGAAGTTGTGCCCGTCTTTATCCCTTTGGAAGTGCCAATCTTTAGCGTCTCTCGGTCCTTTAGCAGCATCGCCTGCAACTAGAGATTTTCTAGCAGGATCTACGTCGATCTTCCAGATGTGAGATCTTCTTTGAGTATCGAATCCGGCGTTGTCTTGGAACTGGATAGCGTAGAAGTTCTCGCAGCTCATCATGAACGGCATGTGGCAAGATGCGCAAGTGTTATCTTTGTGCGTATCGGCTCTAGAAGCGATATATGCTTGCTCTTTGTGGCAATCTTTACAATCTTTTCTGATTTTGGGTTTAGTGTAAAGCGCACTTAGGTAGCCTTGCTCTGAGTTATAGTTTACGCCCTTGATGGTCTTGTCGCCTACGACCGGACCCGTGTTATCGTGTGGATCGTGGCAAGTGGTGCAGCGCATGCCTTTATCGTAGTGAGCGGTAAAGTATGATTGTGAACCCTCAGATCCGCATCCTGGTCCCATTGATTTAAATTTAGAGCTTAGAGATAGATCAAGCTTGCCTTGGTTTAGAGGATTAGCGCGAGCTAGGTCTGGGCTATAGTTAAATCTTTGGTGACAGCGTTCGCAGTTTGAAGTTCTAAAGTTTGTAGCTCCGTCAAGGTGACCGCCGGCTCCGTGACACTCCTCACAGCTTACGCCTTTAGAGATAGTGTGTTTTTGAAGCTCTTTAGCATTACCGAGAGCGGCATAGAACTCTTTCTTAGTTTTAAAGTCAAATTTGAACGGGTGGCAAACTTCGCAGTAAGAGCCGTTTGCTTGGAAGAACATTGACTTTTTGTATTTAGCGGCGTATGAGGCTAGACCTCTGACGTATCCGCCATTATCGCCGTAATCAGCTAGAGTTTCTGGGAAATCAGGAACGAAATCTTTGATTTTCTTAACTGTTTCAGGAGTTAAATTTAACGCCCAAGTTCTTTGGAACTGGTTACCGCCTGCTACGATCTGACCGGTGCCGTCTCGTAGCAAACCGCCCTCTACGTGGTAAGTTCCTCGCAGCAACCACGCGTCTACGTAGCCAAATTTAGTTCTTAGGTGTCCAACGGTGGCGTAAATAACGTCCGGAGTAATGCCTTGAGGCAAGATAGACGCAGTATCTGGGCTAAATACCGGATCAGTTAGGTTGTTGTTAACCTCCGGGTGCTCGCCAGGGAAGCGGATAGTAGTAGCGTGGCGTGATCTGCTCCATACTTCGTACTGTGCAGGGTGGCACTCGCCGCACTTTTCGGATCCTACGAATTTGTTAGGAAACTGCAAAGACGAACCCGCAGGTATCCTATACATCATAGAGCTGTAGCCTTTACCGCCGTCTCTTTTACTGGCTTTTGACATGTCAAAGCCGTGACCTTCGGCAAGCCACTCAAGTCCACGGTCGTGAACGTCCAGTTTACCGACTGTTTTACCGCCGTATTTTGTGAAAATAGGGTGGTTTTTAAACAGCCACTCATACATCTCTTGCTCTTCTACGATGTAGTCTTGCAAGGATATTATGCCTCTAGTTTGAAGCGTGCCTTTTGGGTTTGCTATGACGTCTCGCGCTTGTTGAGACATCTGCATGTTGTGTTCTTCGCAACAGGCTTGCGATGCGAAGACGCTAACGCCCATAAGCAAACCTAATAAGGTTTTACTTAAATTCCTCATTGCGCCCTCCTTATAAATTTTGGATCTAAAATCAAAAAGATTTCATACTGATAATGCTATCGTAAAAAGGGGGCGAAAAAAGGGGAAATTTAATAAATTATGAATTTTTAAATTTAATAGTAAATACTACGCCATTATTTATATTTTGTGCGTAAATTCGGGCGTTATTTTTTTCGGCTATCACCTTACTCATATATAGCCCAAGCCCGCTGCCTGACTTTTTCGTAGTAAAATGCGGCTTGAAAATTTTATTTATCACCGCTTTATTTATATTACCGGCGTTATTTTCGAGCGTTATTGCTCGCTCACCGTTTTGCAAAAGGGCTGTTATTAAAATTTGCATTCGGTTTGTTTGCGTTCGATCTTGCGGCGCGTTTAAAAATGCTTCTTTAGCGTTATTCATGACGTTGATTAAAATTTGAATGAGCTCGTTTATATTTCCGTAAAGGGTAAAATTTTCTTTTATTTCGACTTTTACGTCGATGACGTGCCTTTTGAGCGTCGCGTTTAAAATTTTACAAGCCTGTTCTATGGCCTGTTTTACCTCAAATTCGCTCTTTGGCATATTTGGATTAAAGAAATTTTTAAAATCCTCGATAGTGCCTGACATAAATTTGACCTGCTCGTTCGCCTCCTCGATGGCCTCTTTTAGCCTCTGCTCGCTTAGCTTGCCTCGCTCGGAGTAAAGCTCCAAATTTACCAGAGTCGAGCTGATCTGCGCTAGAGGCTGGCGCCACTGGTGCGAGATGTTGCCGATCATTTCACCCATCGAGGCCAGGCGGCTTTGATTTATCATCAAAAGCTCGTTTTGCAACTTGGTTTTTTCGTTGCTTTTGTGGATTTTATAAACGAAAAATAAAAACGCCCCGAATATCGCCGTGATCGCCACGCCGCTAACGATAAATTCCTGTTTATGATAAAGCAAAATGCTTTTTACCGGGATTTTAAAGCTCACCATCGCTATCGTGTCGCCGACTTTGCCCTCGAAATTGTTCAAATTTCCGTATTGTTCGAGCATTTTTTTAGGCGCGCTGTTTATGTTGTGGCACTCGACGCAAGACGGGTGGGAGTTTTTGACCGGAAGGCCGACGAAAAAGTACGAGGCGTTTTGATCTTTGATTATGTCGGAGTAGACCTCGTATTTACCCTCTTTAAATCCTTCTAAAATTTCATTTTCGAATTCCGTGCCTTCGTGCTCGGGGTTTAGTGGGTTCGTCGCCGTTAGTCTATAGTCGTAGTTTATGTTTTTTTTGGCGAGCTGGATTTTGTAAATTTGACGAGTTATATAGGATGAGGACATTAGCCTTGGATCAAAAAGGTCTTTGTCAATCGCGCCGTGATCTTTTAACTCATCTATGAGCGGGCGCTGGACGGTAGAGATGTAGTCGCGTATGCCGTTCATCGCATCAAGTACGTAAAATGCCTCCTGTCTGGCGTCCTTTAGCGCAAGATCGCGGTAAAAGTTAAAAACCAAAACGGTAATGGCGCCGTACAAAACGACGAGTAGCAGGACGATAAACTTAAATTTGGACTTCACATAGATATCCTACGCCGTATAAATTTTTGATTGTGTCTTTGCCGATCTTGCGGCGCAGATCCTTTACGATGGTTTTGATGGCTTCTTTGGTCGGTTGTTCAAATTCCCACATGTAATCAAATAGCTGTTCGTAAGTGATAGTTTGGTTTTTGTTGTTTAAAAAATACTCCAAAAGCTTGCTCTCGCTTTTGGAGAGGCGACAGGCCTCTTCCTTTATATATATGATTTTTTTACTAAAATCATATTTGAGCTCGTCGTTGATACTAAACATCGGCGTATGGTCGATGAGCTCCATCGCAACGTCTTCTAGCGCTTTTATAAACGTATCTTTATCGTAGGGCTTTGAGAGATATCTCGTGATCTTTAGCTCGACCGCGCGCCACAGATACTCTTGCTCAGTGTGGCTTGAGATGATGACGATAGGGATTTTGCGGTTTGCACAGCGGATCTTTTTAGCTACCTCTAAACCGTCCATGTGCGGGACGCTGACATCTAGGACAAGCGCGTCGTATGAGCCGCTCATAGCCTCGTCTAGCGCTTCGATGCCGTCGCTTACGCCTTTTACTTCGGCAAAAAATAGCTCAAGGGAGTCGATCATATTTTTTAATATATAAGGCTCATCCTCTAAACAAAGGACTTTTTTGTTAGATAAAACATCTAAAATAGAGTAATCTTGCATCTTTTTCCCGTACTAAATTTTGCCGATACTAACACAAGCAAGCTTAAGGGGTGATTATTATTTGGTACAATTTGAATACCTAAAATTTAAATTGTACTAATTTATATGTCGAATCAAACCTAAACGCGAGCAAATTTTGTAAAATCCCAAAAAGGCACATAAAAGTAACGAAGCTACTGCCGCCGTAACTGTAAAACGGCAGCGGAATGCCCACCACAGGCGCAAAACCGATCGTCATCATGATATTTATACTCACGTAAATAAAAATAAGCACTCCGATCCCCGACGCCATCGTCTGAGTAAAATAATCATCCTTTAGCCCGTAGTTTAGGCTGAGCAGATGAGCTATCAGCGCGCCGTAAAAGCTAAGTAGCGCAAGCCCGCCGTAAAATCCATATCGCTCGATCGTGTATGCGAAAATAAAATCGCTAGTCGAAATCGGTAAAAATTTAAAATGTGTCTGCGTCGCCTCGTCTTTTGGTTTGCCTTTTAGGCCGCCGCTGCCGATAGCGATGATGCTTTGGCGCACGTGGTAGTTGGACTCTTCGCTTAAAAAATCGGTAATGCGCTTTTTTTGATAATCGTGCAAATTTTCATAAATCACGGGTGCCGAGAGCAAAATCCCCGCAAATATCGCGACCCAAATTTTTTTATTTACACCGATGATAAAAAGTACGGCGTAGCCCACGATGAGCAGTATTAAAGCGGTGCCAAGATCGGGCTCTTTTAAAATCAGCACGAAAGGCAAAAGGATATAAAAGCTAAGGCGTAAAAAGTCCTTGAGACCGTAGCCGTATTCCTCCGGCGGGCGCTGTTTGATGAGATAGCCTAGCATCAAAAGAAGCGCCGGCTTCATGATCTCTGAGGGCTGAAGCGTAAAGTGGATAAAGGGAAACTCGAGCCATCTTTTTGCGCCTAGTTTGCTAGTGCCAAACAAATCTACGCTAATAAGCAAAACGATGCAAATCCAGTAAAATAGAGGTATGAGCCAGGCAATCTTGCGAATCGGGAGCAAAAAGAAAAATAAAAACGCAGCTAGACCGACGCCGAAATATACAAGCTGCTTGCCGGCTAGGATAGAATTTGCCTCAGAAACCAAAATGTATGATAAAATAATAATAGGAAGTATCAAAAACGGCTGAACGAAGTCAAAATGGGTTAAAATTCGCCTATCGAGTCTTATCAAAAATTTGCCTTTTTTGAGCGATTATAGCATTTTAAAGGAAACAAATCCAAAAATGACGGAAAAAGAAATCAAAATTTTAGAGGATGCGCAGGCTAGGGCGGACGCATTTTTGGCTACCGAGCTAAACGTCGCTAGAAACCAAGCGCTAAATTTGATAAAAAGCGGGCTGGTTAGTCTAAACGGCAAGCTGCTAACTAAGCCCTCGGCGAAGCTAAATTTGGGCGACGTTTTGAGGATCAAATTTGAGCAAAGCGACCCTGATACGACTAAATTTGAAGCGGAATTCGAAGTGCCGATCATTTATGAGGACGAGGATTTGCTCGTGCTAAATAAACCGGCAAATTTGGTCGTCCACCCCGCTCCTAGCGTCAAGGAACCCACGCTTGTGGATTGGCTCGGTGCGAAGGGGTTTTTGCTATCAAATTTAAGCGGACAAAGTAGGGCGGGTATCGTTCACAGGCTAGATAAGGGCACTAGCGGAGCTATCGTCGTGGCTAAAAATAACGCCGCTCACGCTGCGCTTTCAAGCCAGTTAAGCGACAAAAGCATGGGGCGGATTTATCTAGCGCTAACGGATTTGCCGCTCAAGCAAAACTGCATCGTCGAACGAGCTATCGGACGAAATCCCGCTAACCGCCTAAAAAAGGCGATCGTCTCGGACGGCCGCGTGGCAAAAAGCGCCTTTGCGAATTTGCTTTTTAGCGAATTTGACGGCCCCGTGCAGAGCAAAAACGCGGGTGTAAATTTGATCGCGGCAAAGCTTTTTACGGGTAGAACTCATCAGATAAGAGTGCATCTAGCTAGCCTAAACCGCCATATTTTGGGCGATGCTTTATACGGTTTTAAGAGCGAAAAGGATAAAATCGGCCGAGTAATGCTTCACGCCTACGGGCTGTATTTCACGCATCCGCGCACGGGCGGGCAAATGAGCTTCGTAGCGCCTGTCTGGGATGATTTTAGTGAAATTTTA
Source organism: Campylobacter showae (assembly GCF_900699785.1). Classification (NCBI taxonomy): domain Bacteria; kingdom Pseudomonadati; phylum Campylobacterota; class Epsilonproteobacteria; order Campylobacterales; family Campylobacteraceae; genus Campylobacter; species Campylobacter showae. The sequence continues at coordinate 467,360 of NZ_LR535679.1, read as the reverse complement.
CTTAGCAAATTTAGCAAGGAGAATATAGATGAAAAGATTGATTTTGTGGGGCTTAGCGAGCTCTTTGGCCATTGTGATGAGTGGATGCGTATCCTCTAGCGGGCCTGCGCAAGTAAATCCGAATTTGCCGACCGTCCAGAGCCTAAAAACCATCAGCGATATGACCGAAGTGGGCTTTGAGTGGACGCCGACTCCGACCTCAAACGTCGCAGGCTACTATCTATACCGCTCAAATCCAAACGAAAATAACGGCAAAATGAAGTTCGTAGCCGACATAAAAGACCGCTTTGCCAGCCACTACGTGGATGCAAATTTAGCTCCCGAGACGACCTACTCGTACGAAATGAGAACGTATAACGAAAGCAAGCAAATCTCGGGCCCGGGCATGATCGTTAGTACCACAACCAAGCCTCTTATGGACTCCGTACCTTTCGTTAGAGCGCTTACGAATTTACCTGAGCGCGTGAAGCTCATCTGGAGACCGCATCCGGACCTTCGCGTGGCATCTTACGTCGTCGAAAAGGCCGATATAAATAAAGAAAACTGGAGACAAATAGCCGAGGTAAAAGGCAGACTAAATGCCGAGTATATCGATGACGATGTGAAGTCGGGTAGAAGCTACAAGTATAGAGTTTTCGTAAAAACGACTAGCGGTACGATCTCAAAACCTAGCGAGATCGTGGACTCTACGACGAAGCAGCTACCAAGCGAGGTCGTAAATGCGCAGGCTACTCAAAACGTGCCTAAAAAGATTATTTTGACGTGGGACAGCGTGGCTAGCGACGACTTTGGCTACTATAAAATTTATAGCGCGTCAAGTAAATTTATGCCGTACACCTACCTCGTCAAAACCACGTCTAATAGCTACGAGGATCTCATAAACGAAAACGGCGCGACTAGATACTATAAAATCACCATCGTCGATAAAGACGGCCTAGAGTCTAAAAAGCCTAGCGAGCCTATAATCGGCATGACGCTAGGAGCTATCGACGCGCCGGTCGTATCATCTATCGTGGCTGACAGCACGGCGGTTAAGCTCACGTGGAACGCCTCTGATAAGGCTAGAAGCTTTACCGTTATAAGAGACGGCGGCGGAAGCGAGCAAAAATTTACAAATATAACGGGCAACGAATTTGTCGATAATAGCGTAACATACGGGCTAAAATACAGCTATAAAGTGATCGCCGTAGATGAATACGGCATAAGCTCCGACGCTTCTCAAAAAGCCGAGATAGCCGTCGAATAATGCCCAATTTTATAGCTAAAAACGTAAATTTTACGCCAAAAGATTGCGGCGAGATAAGCTTTTTGTGGGAGGCTCGCGGCAGGCAGGGCGTAAGCCTCGTTTATACAAAAAGCTCTAGCGAGGAGTTTTTTATCACGCTAAAAAAGCGTGAAAACGACTGGGTCGTAAAGGGCGAAAAGCTAACGAAGCCTGCCAAAATAGGGCTTTTGCAAAATGCTTTGATTAAATTTAAAGAGCTTTACTGCGATCAAATTTTAAGCGAAGCCATCGCGGTAAAAAACACGCGCCTCACGCAAAAAGACTCGGCGATCTTTAGCGTGGGCGAGCTGCTTGAAAATTTAAATCAGAGCGAATTTCAGAGCAAATTTATCGAGATCGGATTTGGTTCTGGCAGGCACTTGCTATTTCAGGCGGAAAATAATCCAAATACCCTAGTCGTCGGTATCGAGGTCTACAAACCCTCGCTCGAGCAGGTCGCAAAGCTGACAAAAGCTAAAAATCTAAACAACGTCATGCTCGTAAACTGCGACGCGAGGCTACTTTTATCGCTTGTGGAGTCAAATTTTATAGATAAGATTTTTTTGCATTTTCCCGTGCCTTGGGACGACGCTCCTCATAGGCGCGTGGCATCGGCTAAATTTGCCCTGGAGTGCGAGCGAACGCTAAAAGTGGGCGGCAAATTTGAGCTGCGAACCGATAGCCGCGAGTATGCGGACTTTACTTTGGCGCAAATTTTAGATCTAAGCGACGCCGACGTGCAAATTTATAAAAACCGCGACCTAAAAGTAAGCAGCAAGTACGAAGACCGCTGGAAAAGGCATCAAAAAGATATTTACGACGTTATCTTTACCTGCGAAAAGCAAAGCGAGCCTAGAGCAGATCAGGGCGAGCTAAAATTTGAAAACGGCTACGACACGAGCAAAATCTCGGCTAAATTTAGCAACCAAACGATAAAAGAGGATGATTTTTTCTTGCATTTAGAGGAAAAATACGAAAAAGAAGGCGGCGAAATTTTAATTCGCGCGGCGTTTGGCGCATTTAACGCGCCCGAGCATTGCTATGTTTTGCTTGGCGAAAAAGGTGCGGAATATTTTATAAAAAAGCCGCTCGTTACGGCTGAAAATTTAAAGGCGCATCTTGCGTTGAAGGAGTATTTGGCGGATGCAAAAAATAATTAGCGCAAGCGGGCTTTGTCTAGGATACGAGGGCTGCGAAAAGCTCATAACGGACGCGAAATTCGACATTTACGCTAATGATTTCGTTTTTATCACGGGGCAAAGCGGTAGCGGCAAATCGACGCTTTTAAAATCTTTTTACGGCGAGATAAAGCCAAGCGCGGGCTCGCTAAACGTTTGCCTAACCGATATGATGAATCTTGGCGGGCAAAATCTAGATAAACTAAGACAGCGCATAGGCGTGGTTTTTCAAAACTACCGTCTGATAAGCGAGTGGAATATCGAAAAAAACGTTATGCTGCCGCTAATGATAAAAGGCCTTAGCGCAAATGTTTGTAAAAATCAGGCGACTAAGCTCTTAAAGCACGTAAATTTGCTCCACAGAGCGCACAAGTATCCAAACGAGCTAAGCGGTGGCGAACAGCAGCGAGCTGCGATGGCTAGAGCTCTGGCGCATAATCCAAATTTGCTGCTTTGCGACGAGCCTACGGGTAGCCTCGATGAATATTCAAGCGACGTTATCTGGGGGCTTTTGCGCTCGGCCAAGGAGTTTTTGGGTACCTGCATCGTGGTCGTCACGCACAAAGTGCCAAGCTCTCTAAGAGTGCCTTACAGACATTTTGTTATAGAAGACGGACATGTACATGAAATCCTTTAAAACCCATCTAAGCGCGATAATCCCGCTAGTGGCGCTGCTCGTGGGCATTCAGTTTATATTGCTAGTCGGGCGAGTGGTGGATGAGTACGAGTCCGTGATGAACAAAGACTATAGCATCATCATCGTAAGTCAAAACGAGCTAAATGCTACCGACGTAAAGCCGCTTATTTATACCTTCGAGTCGCTTGAACCGCTTAGCTCAAAGCCCGTGCTAGAGAGGCTTGCTAAGGACATATCGTCTAAAAATATCGCCGTTTTGCAAAACGCGTTGCCTAAATTTTACTCGCTAAAGCTAAACGCCTTTCCAAGCACGAAATATATGGAAGAAATCAAGGATAAAATTTCAAAGATTAACGGCGTGAGTAGGGTTGAGACCTTTTCAAAAACGCACGATAAAATTTATAAAATCATGCAGCTGATTAAAAATATATCCGCGATATTTTCGGGCCTAATCGGCCTAATCGGGCTCATGCTTATCGCAAAGCAGATGCGAATTTGGCTCTATGAGCACAAAGAGCGTATCGAGATAATGACGCTTCTTGGCGCTCCGTCGTGGCTAAAATCGGGCGCTTTATACAAAACCGCGCTGTTTGATTCTTTTATCGCGACCGTTTTGGTGGCGGTTTTTTATATTATTTTGCCGGATTTGCAGCCGGTTAAAGAAGTAGCTACCGACCTAAATATAAATTTGCCCGCGATAGATCTGTTTTACGAGGGCGGTGTACTGCTGGGCGTTTCGCTTGCGATTAGCTTTTTTGCCGTTTATCTCGTGATGAGAAAAGCAAGGGCGATATGAGGAAAATTTGCTTTTTGCTGGCTGCCGCGCTTTGCTTAAATGCAAGCACGGGCGAGAAGATAAAAAATCAAACGACCTATCTCGAGTCCTCAAAAGAGCTTGAAAAGCAGCTAAATAAAAAGCTCGACGACCTAGCCGGCGACATACTCGGCGGCGAAAAAAGCGTCAAGCAAACCGACGATAAGATGAAAGAGCTCATAATGCAAATAGCTCAGTTAGAAAATAGCGCCAAAAGCGCTAGCGGCGAGCTTGACGAGCTGGTAAAGCAAAACAAAGACCTCACGCAAAGCCAAAAAGACATACAAAAAAGCATCGTACGTATCATCTCGGACGAGTTTTCTTTCGATCTCATAATGCCAAAAGAGTACGAGGAGGGCGTGGATAGCATCATCGCGACCGAGATTTTAAGCAAGCTAAATTCGGTACTAAAAGATGATTTTAACGAGCTAGCCAAGCAGTACGAAAGTACGCAAAATTTGATAAAAACCCAAAACGATAAGATCGACGGGATAAAGTCGAATTTAAAAACCTTTAAATTTAAGCAAGCCGAGCTCGTTTCTCTGCAGGATAAGCAGATGAAAACGCTGGCGAATTTAAAGCGGGATAAGGAAATTTATCAAAAGCAACTCTCGCGCCTACAAGCCCAACAAGACGAGATCAGAAAGACGCTAGAAGAGCTAAAAATCGTAGCAAAAAGGGAGAGTGAGGAGGCTAAAAAAGCCCTAGCCGCGCAAAAAGCAGCCGAAGCTAAAGCTCAAAAAAATAAGAAAGATAAAAAGGGCGAGGCTACCGCGAGCGCGTCTGATGGCGACGTCAAGCAGTTTGGCTCGAGCTATCAAACTAGCCTCGTAAAAAAATATAGCGGCGAAAAGACGATCGCGCCGCTTGACGGTTTTACGGTCAAGCAAAAATTCGGCAACTACGTAGACCCCATCTATAACATCAAAATTTTTAACGAATCGGTCGTGCTAAGCGCAAATTCGGCCGACGCAAAGGTAAAAAGCGTATTTAACGGCAAAGTGGTCTTTGCCAAAGAAACTGCGATGCTAGATAAGGTCGTCATCATCGAAAATCCAAACGGCATCCACACGATCTACGCGCACCTTAGCCAGATCGCTCCTACGGTAAAAGTGGGCGCAAAGGTACAAAAAGGCTACGTCATCGGGCGCGTGCAGCGAGATCTAACCTTTGAAGTAACGCAGAAAAACTACCACATAGACCCCCTCGAGCTAATCAGCCTAAAATAGCACTCGCGCGCCGAGATTAGCAAAATTTAAAGCAAATTTAGCTAAAATCCGAAAATTTAAGGAGATGAAAAATGGAGCGAAAAAAGCGAATTTTGGTTAAATTTTCAGGCGAGGCGCTAGCCGGCGACAGCGGCTTTGGCATAGATAACGCGGTGCTTAAATTTATCGCAAAACAGATCAAAGAGCTAGTCGAAAACGGCATCCAAGTGGGTATCGTCATCGGCGGAGGCAATATCATACGCGGCGTTAGCGCGGCTAGAGACGGCATCATAAAGCGCACTAGCGGCGATCACATGGGCATGCTAGCTACCGTGATAAACTCTATCGCGATGAGAGAAGCGCTAGAGAGCGTAGGCCTGGACGTGCGCGTACAAAGCGCGATAAAGATGGAGGCTATCTGTGAGACTTTCATCGTCGGGCGCGCAAACAGACACCTTGAAAAAGGCCGCGTCGTGATATTTGCCGCAGGTACTGGTAATCCATTTTTCACCACCGATACGGCGGCGACTTTGCGCGCTATCGAGATCGGTTCGGATATGATTATTAAGGCCACTAAAGTAGACGGCGTTTATGACAAAGACCCGCATAAATTTGAAAATGCGACGTTGCTGAAAGAGCTAAACTACGAGCTTGCTATGAGTGACGATATCAAAGTGATGGACGATACGGCAATTGCGCTAGCTAAGGATAATTCGCTACCGATTTTGGTGTGTAATATGTTTAAAGACGGAAACCTGCTCAAAATCATACAAGGCGACGAGAGTGCGTTTTGCTCTATCGTGAAAAATTAAATTTAAGGAGAATAAATGAGATCTGAAGAAGTAGCGGCAAAGGCTCTAAAACTAGTCGGAGACGATAGATATAAGCTCGCTCTAGTCGTAGCCAAAAGAGCCGAGGCGCTAGCCGGTGGAGCAAAAAGCCTGCTTGATATCGACGTTAGCAAGATGAAATTTGCCGATATCGCCCTACGCGAGATAGCCGAGGGCAAAATAGCTTTAGAGGGCATAGTTGAAGCAGCTAAATAGCGGGTTTTTACTAGAACAATTAATCGACGATATAACCGCTTGCAAGGACGTCGCGCAGGCGAGGCAACTTCTTAGCGTACTCATAAATTTGACGCCGAATTTAGAGCGCGCGATCGAATGCTGCGTCATCTCGCACGCTGGTCAGTTTAGAAAAAGCGGCGAACCGTACGCGATACACCCTATCTTAGTGGCCTGCATCGTGGCACACATGGGCGGGGACGAGGATATGATTATCGCCGCCTTGCTGCACGACGTGGTCGAGGATACGGATAGGTCGATCGAGAGCGTGCGTGAGGACTTTGGCGAAGAGGTCGCAAAGCTAGTCGAGGGATTAACTAAAATCGTAGCCATCAGAGAGGATAAGCTTGCAAGCTCGGAGTCAAACGAGCGTCTGGCGGCGTCTGCGATGACCTTTCGCAAGATGCTGCTAATATCTATCGAGGACGTGAGAGTGCTCGTGGTAAAGCTCTGCGATAGACTGCACAATATGCTAACGCTACAAGCTTTGCGCCCCGAAAAGCAAAAGCGAATCGCTGAAGAGACGCTGATGGTTTACGCTCCGATCGCGCATAGACTGGGTATTTCGTCGATAAAAAACGTACTTGAGGATCTTAGCTTTAAGTATGCTTTGCCCGAAGAGTACAAAAAAATCGACGACTACTTAACCGAGCACAAACAGCAGCTTGTGTTAAAGCTAAACGCGTTTACCGATAAAATTTTTCAAATTTTACTTAAAAACGGTTTTAGCGAAAACGACTTTGAGATACAAAAGCGCATCAAGCACCACTACTCGATCTACTTAAAAATGCAGAGAAAAGGCATCTCGATCGAGGAGGTGCTGGATCTGTTAGCCGCACGCGTGCTGGTTAAAGAGCCGCAGGATTGCTATCTGGTGCTTGGAAATTTACATATAAATTTTAATCCTCTAATCTCGCGCTTCAAAGACTACGTCGCGCTTCCGAAGCAAAACGGTTACCAAACCATACACACGACGATATTTGATAACAAAAGCATCTTTGAGGTTCAAATTCGCACCTTTGACATGCACAAGACCGCAGAATACGGCGTTGCAGCGCACTGGAAATATAAAACGGGCGGCTTTTTAAACCCGAAACTAGACTGGCTAAGCGATATCAGCGGCATAGAAAACGGCATGGAGGAAGCGAGCGAAAACCCTGAGGAACTCTACGAATACGCAAAAGATAGCCTTTATGTAGAGGATGTCGCGGTTTATTCGCCAAAGGGCGACATATTCACGCTTCCGCGCGGCGCTACGGCGCTTGATTACGCTTACGAGATACACACGCACGTAGGCTTGCACGCCAAAGAAGCCTACGTAAACCGCGTGCGAGTACCGCTACTAACGGAGCTAAAAAACGGCGATATCGTGAGTATCGTGACCGGCGATGAGCCAAAATACCGCTGTTCGTGGCTAGGCAGCGTAAAAACGGGCAAGGCTAGAGCCACGATCCGATCGTACTGCAAGCAAAAGATAAGAGATATCAACAATATGGTCGCGATCGAAATTTTAAGCGGCATTTTTGCCGTGCCTTCTCAAACTATCGAGCAGTGGCTAGAGACTGAAAATTTGACCAAGAAAATTTTTAGAGCTGCGTTTGACTCGGTGTATCTGCAAGACGTGGTAAACGCGCTAAAAAAATACGTAAAAAGAGACCGTCCGTTTGCTATCGCGATGACGGATAAATATAACGTCAAAAAGCAAAAATTTGAAAATATCGTGATCTACTCGAACCACAAAATAAATAGCATCGAGTTTGATTATTGCTGCAACCCAAAGCGCGGAGACGATATCGTGGGATTTAGAAACTATCACCACGTCACCGTACACCACAAGCTTTGCGAGCGTTTTATGAAGCTAGCCGAAGAAAAAAACGAGATGATTTTCGTCAAATGGACGCGGGTCGCTCCGCATAGATTTAAGATCATCCTAAGCCTTGAAAACAGGCGTGGGTCTCTAGCCGAGTTTTTGACGTATATGGCGAAAATGCAAGTAGATCTCGTAACCATCAGCCTTACCGAGACCAGAGAGGCGACGGCGGACTTTTTCGAGCTGACGATCGAGCTTGGCGAAAATTTGAACGTGAACGAGATAAAAGAACGACTAAGAGATCGCTACAAGATCATCGACTTCGTGTCGCTTGACGACGCATACGGACATTAATAAATTTAGGAGAGAAAATGGGCGAAAATTTGAGCAAAATAATGAGCGATATAAAAAAGGGCGTCGCCGAGATGATAGACGAGGAGCGCGTCGAAAATTTAGTAAAAAACTACTATGAAAAGGGCGAAAATTTCTACGTTAAAGCAGGCTTTGACCCGACGGCTCCCGATCTGCACCTAGGCCACACCGTAGTGCTTCAAAAGATGGCTCTTTTGCAAAAACACGGTGCGATAGTGCAGTTTTTGATAGGCGATTTCACGGGGCAAATCGGCGATCCAAGCGGCAAAAGCCAGACGCGTAAAAAACTAGACCGCGAGACCGTCGCGGCAAACGCCAAAACCTACGAGGAGCAAGTTTTTAAAATCTTAGACCCGCAAAAAACAAAGATAATGTTTAACTCCAAGTGGCTAAACGAGCTGGGGGCTGCGGGTATCGTGGAGCTAACCAGCATCTTTGCTGTGGCTAGGATGCTTGAGCGCGATGATTTTGAGAAAAGATACAAAAGCGGCGCCTCGATCTCGATAAGCGAATTTTTATACCCGCTGCTTCAGGGCTACGACAGCGTCGCGATGAAGTGCGATATCGAGATGGGTGGTACGGATCAAAAATTTAACCTTCTGATGGGGCGAACTTTACAGCGAGTTTACAACGTCGGCAAAGAGCAAGCCGTCATAATGATGCCGCTTTTAGAGGGACTTGACGGCGTAAATAAAATGAGCAAGAGTCTAGGAAACTACATCGGCGTGACCGATGAGCCAAACGATATGTTTGCTAAAATTTTAAGCGTAAGCGATGATTTGATGTGGCGCTGGTACGAGCTACTAAGCGACAAAAGCGCGGAAGAAATCGCAAATTTAAAAACGGACGTAGCTAGCGGCAAAGCTCACCCAAAAGCCGTAAAAGAGGCTCTCGCGCTAGAAATCACGGCTAGATATAACGGCGAAGCGGCGGCAAAAGAGGCGAAGGCCGAATTTGACCGCGTGCACTCGCAAAATTTGATCCCGACCGAGATGGACGAGTTTGAACTCTCAGCTCCGGTTTGGATCGTGCAGGCGCTTACTCACTGCGGACTCTGCGCCAGCAGCTCTCAGGCGCGCCGAGACATCGCGGCAAACGCCGTGAGCTTAAATCAAGAAAAGATCGCCGACGAGCAGCTAAAGCTTGGTGCCGGCGAATACGTCTTGCAAGTAGGCAAGCGTAAATTTGCAAAACTAAAGGTAAGCTGATGCAACCCGTAAAAATCGGAAAATACGATATAAAATATCCGATAATCCAAGGCGGAATGGGGCTTGGTATCAGCTGGGATAGGCTCGCAGGAAACGTCAGCCTAGAAGGCGGCCTAGGCGTCATAAGCTCTGTTGGGACGGGCTACTACGAAGGGCGAAAATATATCACCAAAGAGCTAAACGCTAAGCCCTACGGTAGCGGAAATTTCTACTCGCGAGAGGGGCTAAAAGCCGTCATCGATAACGCGCGTAAAATTTGCGGCGACAGGCCTCTTGGGGTAAATATCCTATACGCAAGCAACGACTACGAACGCATCGTAAAAGACGCCTGCGACCACGGTATAAACGTGATTATTACGGGCGCGGGGTTGCCTACGAATTTGCCTGAATTTACGGTAGATTACCCGGATGTGGCTTTGGTTCCTATCGTATCCTCGGCAAAGGCGCTAAAAATAATCTGCAAACGCTGGCAGGGACGCTACAGCAGGCTTCCGGACGCCGTGGTGCTAGAAGGACCTCTTAGCGGCGGGCATCAGGGCTTTACGTACGAGCAGTGCATCGATCCGGCATATAGACTTGAAAATTTGATAACGCCCGTTAGCGAAGAGATAAAGCAGTGGGGCGATTTTCCGTTATTTGCGGCGGGCGGTATCTGGGATAAAAACGACATCGATAGGGCTATTTCGCTTGGCGCAAACGGCGTGCAGATGGGCACTCGCTTTATCGGTACGTACGAGTGCGACGCTAGCGAAGAGTTTAAGCAAGTACTTCTTGCGGCCAAAAAAGAGGACATCGAGTTAATCAAAAGTCCCGTAGGCTACCCAGCGCGCGGCGTTAGGACAAATTTGATAAATCTAGTCGATAAACGCCAAGGGCCGAAAATCAGCTGCGTAAGCAACTGCGTAAGTCCGTGTCAGCGTGGCAAAGAGGCCAAAGAGGTAGGATACTGTATCGCGGATCGCCTCTACGACGCCTTTGAGGGGCGCAAGGAGACTGGGCTATTTTTCACGGGCGCAAACGGCTACAAGCTAAACGAGATAATAAGCGTGAAAGAACTATTTGAAAAACTGATAAATGGCGAAGATAATTAGAAAAATTTTTGTAATTTTATTTTTATTGGCGGCGGCGTTTGCGAACGACGGCTTTTTTGATAAATTCGACCGCGAATTTGACGGCGCAAGTAGCAAGAAAAAGACGGAATTTCATCAAGAACTGCGCGTGCTGTACGTTAGATCCATCATGCATAACGACAAGGAGCTAACCGCAAAGTCTCTGCAGCGTCTGATAAAAAGCGCAAAAGCTCTGGGGCTGGATACGAAGTCGTACGAAAAAGAGCTAAAGGGCCTGCCGCAGCCAAAAGCTGCACCTGCGCCTAAAAAAGAAAAAGAGGCGCCAAAGCCTAAGCAGCCCGAGGTAAAAGATCAAAAAGAAGCCAAACAAAAGCCCACCGAGCTAAAGCAACTCTCTGCGCCGGTAAACAAGAAAAACCCGGCCGAGCAGGACAAGCTTACGCTAGTTTCCGTGATCAGGGGTAGCGATAGCTTGGAGCTAAAATTTAATAGGCAGCTAAGCGGCAGCGATATCAATAAATTTACCCTAAATCAAAAAGGCTTATATAGGGATATATACCAGTTTAAGGGCGTTTGGAGCGCCGGAACGGTAGAGAGTATAAAAGGATTTTTGGTCGATGAGGTCCGTATAAGTCAGTTTGACGCGAGCACCGTGAGGGTGGTTTTCGTGAACAAATTTGAGATAAATTTAAAGCTAAGGGCCGAAGATCGGTCGCTAGTTTTTAAAAAGGCCTCTCCCACGCAAGAGCAAAAATCCGTAAAAAATGAAAATTTAAACTCCAAACAATCCGCAGCAAAAGACAATCATCAAAAATCGCAAATCTCGCAAAAACAAAACGTAGAAAAAACGATCGACCTGAAGCAGGCTCAGATACAAGCTAGGCAGATGGCCGAAAAGAAAAAAATCGAACAAGCTAAGCTAGAACAAAAGCAAGAAGCCCAAAAAAACGCGGCCAAGCCAAAGCCTGAAATAGCGCAAGCGCCGCAACAGCAAAAAACCGCTCAATCTCAAGCTCAAAATCAAAAGCTCGCTCAGCAAAAGCAGGAAAAAGCTACCGCGCAGGCCAAGACGGATGCAAAAAGTACTCAAAGCACCACTAAAAAAGACGAGCAGGAAATTGTGCTGGCGCCCGTAAAAACTACAAGCGCTAAAAAAATTACAAGCGCTAAAGGCAAAGTTATCGTCCTTGACGCTGGGCACGGAGGCGACGATCCTGGCGCCATAAACGGCTCTTTAAAAGAAAAAAACGTCGTGCTAAGTATCGCGCAAAAGGCGGGCAAGGAGCTACAAGGACGCGGCTACAAGGTTTATTACACGCGTAGCAAGGATAAATTTATCAACCTTCGCGACCGCACGAAATACGCCAACGACAAGGCTGCAGATCTCTTTATCTCCATCCATGCAAATGCCGCACCAAACAAGACTAAGGCGGCGACTATGCGCGGTATCGAGACGTTTTTCCTCTCGCCGGCTCGTTCCGAGCGCAGCAAAAACGCCGCCGCGCTGGAAAACAAATCCGACATCGAGGAGATGAACTATTTTTCTAAGCAGACATTTTTAAATTTCCTTAACCGCGAGAAAATCATCGCCTCAAACAAGCTCGCCATCGACGTTCAGCGCGAAGTTTTAGCGCGAGCTAAATCGGTGAGCTCAAAGGCATCCGACGGCGGCGTTCGCGAGGCGCCTTTTTGGGTGCTAGTAGGCGCGCTGATGCCAGCGGTGCTGCTTGAGGTCGGCTACATCACTCACCCAGACGAGGGCGAGCTCATAAATAACTCAAAATACCAAGACGCCCTAGCCAAGGGGCTTGCGGACGGCATAGACGTCTATTTTTCAAACCAGCAATGAAAAGCGCGCGAGTCGTTTTTAAAGACGGCATTCCATTTAGTCCCGAATTTGACGACATTTACTTTAATGCAGATGATCCCATAGGGCAAAGCGAGTACGTTTTTAACTCCGTTTTTGATGAAATTTGGGAGAAAAAGAGCGAATTCAACGTACTTGAGACGGGGTTTGGCGCGGGGTTAAATTTCCTCTGCGCTTTTAAAAGATTTAAAAACTCGGATAAATTTTTAAATTTCGTAAGTATCGAAAAAACGCCGATCGCTAGAGACGATCTAGCCAAAATTTACGCGAATTTTAGCGAGCTTGCGGATGTTTCTGGCAAGCTTTTGGATGCCTATCCGCCGCTTGTTTGCGGATTTCATAGGCTAAATTTGTCCCCAAACGTCACGCTTACTTTGTGCTTTGGCGACGTGGACGAGGTTTTGGACGAGCTTAGCTTTATCGCGGATGCCGTTTTTATGGATGGCTTTGCTCCCGCTAAAAACGAAGCTATGTGGAGCGAGCGGGTTTGTGCTAAAATCGCAAATTTATGCGCTCCCGGCGCCGCTGTTTGCACGTATTCGGCCTCGGGCGCGTTAAAAAGAGCCCTGCAAGATAGCGGCTTTGAGGTAAATTTGCTAAAAGGCTACGGCAAAAAGCGCGAGATGCTACGTGCTAAATTTGCGGGCGAGCGACAAGCTAGAAGCGAGATTTGGTTTAGCAGATTTGATCCCGCCACAACGATCGCTCCAAAGACGGCGCTAGTTATCGGCGGCGGCGTGGCTGGCTGCGTTTGCGCGTTTAAGTTGCGCGAGCAAGGTTTAAAGGTCACGATCGCCGAAAAGTGCGGCGACATCGCGCTAAACGGCTCTGGAAATCACTGCGGGATTTTGATGCCGCTTATCACGAAACCAACCGTAAATTTAGGCCGCATGCATATGAACGCCTTTTTGCAGGCGGCGCGCTTTTACGGCCAAAACCTCGGCGCCCAGGAGATAGAGTTTTGCGGTGCGACGGACTACGCATACGAGCAAAAGACCCTGGAGCGCTTTTACGAGTGGCGCGAATTTGACGCGGATAACGGCGTTTTTGAGCTAAAATTTGATGACGAGCCTTACGCTAGCGCGTTTATCTTTAACGGCGCAAAAGCTCGCCCTAGAAAGATGTGTAAGGCTGCAAGCGCAGACATAAAAACGCTTTTAAACTGCGAATTTACGGGCTTTGAGGCGCTTGGGGGCGGCGCGGTTAGAGCGCACTTTAAGGACGGACGAAGCATTGACGCCGACGTGCTCGTGCTTGCTATCGGCAGCGAGAGTATGGAGCTTTTTGCGGACTACGACATCAGGCTTAGCTCTGTGCGCGGCCAGGTCACGCATATCGAGCCGACCGTCTGGACGTCTGCGCCTTTTAGCGCCAAAGGCTACATTTGTCCGCCTGTAGATGGCGTGCAGGTGATCGGCGCGACTTATGATAGAAATCTTTTTTTGGACGAGTCGCGCCCTAGCGACGACGAGAAAAATTTAGCCGACGTCGCCGAGTTTTTGGACGGCAAATTTGCAAAAAACGAGCGACTAAATTTAAGTGGTGCGCAAGATACAAATTTGACCATCGGCCGAGACGGCGACGCTGAAAATTTAAATCGTTTAGAAGCGAGTAGGAACGATATAAATTTGAGTAAAAACATAGGTTTGTGCGCCAAAACCGCGAGTAACCCCGTACAGGCGCGAGATGCGTCAAATTTGGCTAGGCCTGAAAACAACAGCTCAAACATCGCGCCTAAAGTACTGCAAAACGTCCGAATAATTGGCTCAAAAGTCGGTTACCGTAGCTATAGCGGCGACCGCTTTCCGCTTATCGGGCGGCTTTACGACGAGCATTTTTATAAAGATACCTACAAATCGCTACTTTGGACGAAAGGCAAGTCCAATCCGCATCCAAAATACGTACCTAACGTATATGCGAGCACCGCTCACGGCTCGCGCGGGCTTTGTACGGCCGTGCTTGGTGCGGAGCTCATCTGCGATCTTATTTTCGACCGTCCGCTTTGTATAGAAAAATCGCTTTTTGACGAGCTTCATTTGGCGAGATTTCTCGTTAGAAAGCTCAAAAAAGGGCTGAAATAAGCGCAATCTCAAATCTCTTAAATTTTATTTGCGCGACGCTGCTTTATGTTCATAAACCAAATTTGTCAAATTTGGAATAAGGGGCGCAATATTCGTATATGTAAAGGCAAAGTAGGGGTTCATTAAAGGAAGAGAATTTGACGCTCTGTCACAGAGAAGCGGCAGTGAAAGAAAAGCGGTTTTTGGCGAGCTATAAAAAGCCGTAAATTTAGTAGAACGCAAAAAGTCCCAACGGCTAAAATAGGCGAAATTCGCCTATTTTTTACCAAAAAAGTCGCCTGCGATCCTAAAAATATCGTCCACGATCGAGCCGTCTTTGTTCTGATCTAAAAACTGCGTTAGCATCGACATCATGTAGCCGCTATCTGCAGAGCCTTGCAAATTTGAGGCTTTTAGCTGATTGTTTAGCATGCCTGCGATCATCGGCGCGATCATCGGTAGCAAGGTTTTGATAGAGTCCGCGCTGATGCCCAGCTGCGAACCCACGTCGCTAGCTAGAGCCCTGCTGTTTTCTTTTGAGCCCGTTAGTACGCCAAGCAGCTCGTTGCCCTCGGCGACGCTGATGTTTTGCGGGGCGTCAGTCATCTCGTCAAGGTTTGAGCGGCGGATCATATCTAGGAAATTGGACGAATCCGCGTCTGATTTAAAATTTTCGTTCGCTCTTTGCATGAAAATCGGCGCAATCTTAGAAACTACGGCCTCTACGTCGTTTGCCGCCAGTCCGCTTTTTTGCGACATCGCGTCTATCATACCGCTGGAGTTGCTCAAAAGTAACTTTAATATATCCATTTTTATCCTTTTGATTTTTCGATAGTTTAAACTCGGCCGCCGCTTGTTTGAGTTGAACGAAACGGTGGCCAAGCAAGCCGGGAGAGCGGCTTATTTATAATTTTTTATTGCCGCGTCCAGGATCTCTTTCGCGGCATCGGCGTCTTTAAATTCTTTAACCTTGACCCATTTGTTAGGCTCTAAAATTTTATAAGTTTCAAAGAAGTTTTTGACCTTATTTAGAGTGGCTTCAGGTAGGTCTTTGTAGCTCTTGATCCCGTCAAATCTCGGGTCGATCTTGGTTACCGGTACGGCCAGTAGCTTCTCGTCCATACCTGCTTCGTCCTCCATCACGAGCACGCCGATCAGGCGGCACTGGATCACGCTACCTGCTTGCAGCGGATATTCGTTTAGCACCAAGATATCGGCAGGATCGCCGTCTGCTGCGAGCGTGTTTGGTACGAAGCCGTAGTTTGCCGGGTAGAACATCGCCGAGTAGAGCACGCGATCGACTACGACCGCGCCGCTATCTTTGTCGATCTCGTATTTGATGTTCGAGCCGTATGGGATCTCGATCACGGCGTTGATTTTGTCCGGGTTTGAGCCTGCTTTGATTTTTGAAACGTCCATTTTAATCCTTTGTAAAGCCCCTATCTCGCCAAAAGATTTTGAGATAATTGCCTTGAAATTTAAGTAAGGGATTATATAAAATCTCGGCTAAATTTGGAGTAAAACGAGAACTTTTGCGAGCTAAAATTTGATGGGTCTTACTACGGCAAATTTGAAGCTAGAGCGCAAAATTCGCTTATCAGCAAAGTAGGGTTGGAAAACTTAAAATTAGAGGAAATTTAAGGCGGCGAACCGCCCTAAAATTATTTGATTATTTCGATAGTTTTTACGTCGATAGAGGTTTTCATAAAGTCCTTATCAACCTCGCCGTAGATACGCACGGGCGTGTTTTCATCGACGGTTACGCCTCTCCAGTCTTTGTGATCAATCTCGACTTCGATCGTGTCGCCGTTTTTATCGACGAACTGGTAGTGCTCGGGGCGAAACTCGGAGACGATCTTGCCCTCAAGCACGACGCGAGCGTCATCCGGTAGCGCTATGGCTTGTTTTACCGTGCTTGCGCTCATGGCTCCCTTGCCGACGAAGCCGCCTTTATTTGTCGTACTTTGCGCATTTGAGCTAACGCCCGTAAATCCGCCCGCAGCAAACATAGCGCTTGCAAGAGCCGCTGATAAAACTATTTTTTTAAACATTACGCATCCTTTAAATTTGATGTGATTTTCGTGAAATCATAGGGCGAATTTTAATGATATTTCGTGAATTTTTTGTTAATTTGGATTTATGGAAAGTTTAAATTTAGAGCCTAGCTTGAGGCTCTAAAATAATGTTTATAGGTTATTTACGAGAGCTTCGACGTCGGCTACAATAGGCTCGATCGCACGCTCGCCGTTTACGACGTAGAGCAGGCCTTTTTCTTTGTAAAATTTGCGTATCGCCTCGATCGGCTCTAGATAAACCTTCATGCGGTTGTTGAAAACCTCGTTGTTGTCGTCGGCTCCGCGTGCTCGTCCGAGTACTCTCTCGCGTGCGACGGCTTCGCTAACGTCCACTTCGATCACGCCTTTTAATGCGATCTCGTTTTGCGCGGCTAGAACCTTGTCTAGCTCGGTCATCTGCTCGACGCTGCGCGGGTAACCGTCGATGATGACGTTTGATTTATCTGAGCTTTTGATCGCCGAGACGATCGCGTTTACGACGACATCAAGCGGGACTAGGTTGCCCTTTGAGATAAAGCCGTCGATTAGTTTGCCAAGCTCTGAACCGCTGGCAACCTCTGCACGAAGCAGATCACCGGTCGAGAAGTGCGCAAATTTGGTATCTTCTTGCGCGATTAGCGATGCGTCGGTGGTTTTGCCGGAGCCTGGAGCGCCGATGATTAAAAATAGTTTTTTCATAAAATTTCCTTTAAAACGGCTTGTCTTTTTCTACTTATACTTCGTTGGATTTTAAATTTTAAGCTCGATGAACTACATGTTCTATCTGCGCTTAAAATTTAAAATCCGCCTCGTCTAAGCGAAAAATGCTTCACCTTCATTTTTGTTATAAAAAGTTAAAGCAGAAATATCGTACGACGATTTTAATGCTTTGCTTTTTCTTTCAATAAAAAATAAAATCAACTAAATTTGTAGCGGAAGTATCGCCAAGCTAGACTAGGCGGTTTTAAAATTTAAGCGTGCGCTAGGCGTATAGCCTGCGGAGCGCCAAATTTTAAAACCAACGACGTATAGCGCGGCGAGACGACGCTTTCAAGCTTATTTTTCTTTTTCTCGCAGCCTTAACCCCAACTCCCTTAGCTGCTCGCCGCTAGCTTCGCTAGGCGCCTTAGTTAGCGGGCACTGAGCGCGCTGGGTTTTAGGGAAGGCGATGACGTCGCGGATCGAGCCGGTTTTGTTTACTAGCATATTTAGCCTGTCAAAGCCGATCGCGATACCGCCGTGCGGAGGCGCACCGAAGCTTAACGCGTCAAGCAAGAAGCCGAATTTCTCGCGTTGCTCGGCCTCGTCGATGCCTAGTAGCTTAAATACCTTTTGCTGAACGTCGTTTTTGTGTATCCTCACGCTACCGCCGCCAAGCTCATAGCCGTTAAGCACTACGTCGTGAGCGACCGAAAGGATGTCCTCGAGATCGGGCTCGTCGATGTTTTTAGGCATGGTAAACGGATGGTGCATGGCTGAGTAGCTGCCGTCGTCGTTTTGCTCAAACATCGGGAAGTCAAGCACCCATAAAAACTCCATTTTGTTTTGGTCGATGATGCCCATTTGCTCGGCGAGGAAAATCCTAAATCGACCCATGTAGTCAAGCACGACTTTTTTCTTGCCGGCGCCGAAAAATACGACGTCGCCGACTTTTAGCTCGCAGCGAGCTACAATCTCGTCAAGGTCGCTTTGCTCGAAAAATTTGCAAAGCGGTCCTTTTAGCCCATCCTCTTTCATCTGGAAGTAGCCAAGGCCTTGAGCGCCGAATTTACGGACGAATTCCTCAAAGCGGTTCATCTCGCGCTTACTAAAGATATTATCGCCGTTTGGCACTTTTAGCGCTTTGACGCGGTTTTTCTTAGGCTCGCTCGCGATCTTGCTAAATATTTCATTTGACGAGCGCGCAAAAATGTCGATAACGTCGATCATCTTTAGATCGTAGCGCAGATCGGGTTTGTCGCTGCCGTAGGTCTCGGTAGCCTCTTTGTAGCTCATTCGGCGGAAAGGTATTTGGATGTCGTATCCGCAGGCGGCAAAGACGTCTTTTAGCATGGTTTCGGCCATATTTAGGATGTCTTCTTGCTCGATGAAGCTCATCTCGATATCTATCTGCGTAAATTCAGGTTGTCTATCCGCGCGCAAGTCCTCGTCGCGGAAGCATTTTGCGATCTGGAAATATTTATCAAAGCCAGAGCACATCAAAAGCTGTTTAAAAAGCTGCGGGCTTTGCGGTAGGGCGTAAAACTGACCCGGATATACGCGGCTAGGCACTAGATAGTCTCTTGCGCCTTCCGGCGTCGCGCGGGTTAAAATCGGCGTTTCAAACTCGATAAAGCCCATTTTATCTAGGCTGTTTCTAGCCGCGATCGCCGCTTTTGAGCGCATTTTAAAGATATTTTGAAGTTTCTCGTTTCTAAGGTCTAAAAATCTGTATTTTAGTCTGATGTCCTCGTTTACGCTCTCGTCGCCGATGACGAAAGGCAGCGGCTCGCTCGGGTTTTCTACTATCACTTCGTTTGCGACTACTTCGATCTCGCCCGTTTTTAGGCGCGGATTTACCAGGCCTTCGCCGCGAGCGCGGACTTTACCTTTTATCCTTAGCACGTACTCGTCGCGAACGTGCGATGCGGCCTCGTGAGAGCTCTTGCTATCTGCCGGATCGCAGACGATCTGGATCAGTCCCGTGCGATCGCGCAGGTCCAAAAATATAACGCCACCGTGGTCGCGGTAGGTATTTACCCAGCCGCAAAGCGTAACTTCTTTGCCTATGTCGGCACTGCTTAAATCAGTGCAGTAATGGCTACGCATTTTCACTCCTTTTGCTGTTTTTAACGCGCCGATTATACTAGAATTTTGCTTGCTCCCAGCTTTTTTAAAACAAAATGTGATAAAATCCGCCCTATGAAAAAAGAGAATTTATTGCTTCCTTCCGAGATAAAAACGGTCGGATTAGTCGCGAAAATCAACGGCGACGCGGTCAAAAACGCGCGAATTTTGCGCGAAATTTTGGCTAGGTACGGCGTTCAAATTTTGTTTGAAAACGCGCTCGCTAAACATCTAAATTTAAAAGAGGGCTCGAATTTGCAAGGATTTGAGGTGCGCGAGCTGGCTAAAAAGTGCGATTTTTTGATCTCGCTCGGAGGCGACGGCACGATCATCTCGCTTTGTAGAAATGCAGCCGAGATTTCACCCTTCGTGCTGGGCATCCACGCGGGCAGGCTAGGATTTTTGACCGATATCACGATGAATGAATGCGAGAAATTTTTCGCCGAGTTTTTTGCGGGTAAATTTGAGGTCGAAACCCCTTTTATGCTTGACGTTTTTTTGCACAAAAAAAGTGGGGAAATTTTGCATAAAATCGCATTTAACGACGCCGTAATCGTGGGCGAAAAGGTGGGTTCTATGACGCACGTGGAGGCTTTTTGGAACGAAAAATACTTTAACGCGTATTTTGGCGACGGCGTCATCGTCTCTACACCCGTGGGTTCAACCGGATACAACATGAGCGCGGGCGGGGCGATAACCTATCCTTTGAGCGAGGTGTTTTTGGTTACGCCCGTTTGCTCGCACTCGCTCACGCAGCGCCCGGTCGTGCTTCCGCGCGGATTTGAGATCAAATTTAAAACTTCAAGCGCGGCAGTGCTGGTTATCGACGGGCAGGATAGGTATAAGATGAGCGAGCTTGAGAGCGTGAGCATGACGCTAAGCGCGAGTACGGCGAGGCTAATCCGCCACGTCGGGAGAGATTATTTTCAAATTTTAAAAGAAAAACTGCATTGGGGTTATAATGATTGAGCGGATTTTGATAAAGCAAAATTTGAGTTTTGAAAACGTCGAGTTAAATTTCGGGCGCGGACTTAGCGTATTTACGGGCGTGAGCGGCGCGGGCAAATCGGTCTTGATGGGTTCGATAATGGCGGTTTTGGGGCTAAAAGATAGCGAAGCAAAGCTGATAGAGGCCGACGTCTCGCATAAATTTAACCTTGAGGAATTCGGTCTTGAGAGCGAGGAAATAAATACCTTTAAGCTTTTTCGCGACAAAACGACGCGCTACTTTATAAACTCGCAAGCCGTTTCTAAGAAAAATCTCGCCAGCATCGCAAAAGAGCACGTCAAATACCTATCCGCAAAGGAAATAAACGAATTTGAAAACGAGAGATTTTTAAATTTGCTTGATAGCTTGCAAGCCAAAAAAGACGCTAAATTTAACGAAATTTTGAGCGAATTTAGGCTCAAATTTGAGGAATTTAGCCAGATCTCGCGCGAGCTGAAAAAAATAATCGACGAAGAAAAAAGGGTGGAGGAGCTAAAGGAATTTGCCTCTTTTGAAATCAATAAAATAGAAAGCGTGAGTCCCAAAATCGGCGAATTTGACGAGCTAATGGAGCTAAAAAAACGCCTTAGTAAAAAGGATAAAATTTTAGAAGCGTGGAATAGGGCGGAGCAAATTTTTAATTTCGAGCAGGCCGTGACGGACGCGCTAAATATCAGCGATATCGATAGTAGCTTCTTTGAAGAGGCGATGAACGAGCTGCGAGTAGCGCGCGAAAATCTAAACATGGACGAGCTAGAAGACGTAGATATCGAGGGCGTGCTAGACCGCATCGAGGCGATAAACTCGCTCGTGCGTCGCTATGGCGGCGAGGAGGAGGCGCTCCAGACGCTAAAAACGCGCAAAGCCGAGCTAGCAAGATACGAAAATATAAGCTTTGAAAAGAGCGAGCTGGAGCGTAAATTTAAGCAAAACGAAGCCGCGGTAAATGCGCTGGCGGACAAAATCAGCCAAGCTCGCGTGGCAAATTTAAAGGAGCTTGAAGCGCTCATAAATTCGTTTCTAAAAGAGCTTTATATGAGCGAGATTTCATTAAAGATAAATAGTAAAACCCTAGACGCCGCCGGCAGGGACGAGGTAAATTTGAGCCTAAACGAGACGGCGCTAAAAAATCTAAGCTCGGGCGAGCTAAACCGCTTAAGGCTAGCTTTTATAGCGAGCGAAAGCAAGATCACCGGAGGCGGCGAGGGCGTCATAATCCTAGATGAAATAGACGCGAATCTAAGCGGAAAAGAGGCGATGAGTATCGCAAACGTGCTGCTAAGCTTGGCCAAATTTTATCAAATTTTCGCTATCTCGCATCAGCCGCAGTTAAGCTCTAAAGCCGATTCGCATTTTCTAGTCGAAAAGCGCGGCGAAACCTCGAACGTAAGGGAGCTAAAAAACGAGGAGCGCGTAAACGAGCTGGCCCGTATGATAAGCGGCGAACGCATAACTGAGGAAGCGATAAATTTCGCCCGTCAACTTTTGGTTGTTTAAGTTTGGCTTAAAATTTAGGTTGAAAAAAGAAAAGTAATGGTATATTTGAAAAAAATTTTGAACGAGAATAGATGGAAAAAAATAAAATTTTAATAGTAGAAGACAACAAAGCGCTGGCTAGACTGATCGCCAAAAAGATGGAAGATAAGGTCGAGATGGAGATCGATGTGGCGTACACTATGGCTGAAGCGCAAGCTTTTTTAAGCGATCCAAAAGAGTATTTTATCGCGCTGCTTGATCTAAATTTACCCGACGCTCCAAACGGCGAAATCGTGGACTACGTCATCTCAAAAGGACTGCCTAGCATCGTGCTAACGGGTAGTATGGATGATGCCACCAGAGAGAGCTTCATCCATAAAGACATCGTAGACTACGTCTATAAAGGCAATATGGACGATATAAATTATATATTTAAGATCATAAATCGCCTAAGCAAAAATAGACAATATAAGGTAATGGTTGCCGAGGACTCGGCGCCTTTTAGAAATAATCTTAAAAAAATCCTAACTAGCCTTCAGTTTCAGGTGTTTACCGCCGCTCACGGCGAGGAAGCGATGAGTTATTTTGCCGATAACCCCGACATGAAACTTGTCGTTTGCGACTATAGGATGCCCGTAAAAGACGGCCTTGAGGTGCTAAAAGAGATAAGAGCTGCGGGCGATAAAAATCAAATCGGCGTTTTAATGATGACGAGTCCGAGCGAAAACGTAAACGGCGCGATATTTTTGAAAAACGGAGCGAATGATTTTATCGCTAAGCCCTTTGTAAAAGAAGAGCTTATTTGTAGGGTAAATAATCTAATCGAAGCGATGGAAAACATAAATCAAATCGCCGATTTTGCGAACAAGGACTTCCTGACGGGCGTTTATAATAGAAGGTATTTTTACGACGATATGAACGAATACTTGGCCTATGCCGAGGAGCGTGCCGAGCCTTATGCGGTGGCGATGCTGGATATCGATCATTTTAAACAGATAAACGATACTTACGGTCACGACGGCGGCGACAGGGCGTTAAAGACGTTAGCTAAAAAGCTGATCGACGAGACCAAAAAAGGCGATTTGGTAGCGAGATTCGGCGGGGAAGAATTTTGTATCGTACTAAAAAATGTCTCAAACGAAGAGGCGGTTAAATTTTTCGTAAATTTAAGAGCTAGCATCGCAAACTGCAAAGTGCGACTAAAAAAAGAGCAGATAAAATTTACCGTCTCTATCGGAGTGGCCTTTAGTAGAAGCGATTATAGATTAGATGAGCTTTTAGAGCTTGCCGACGAGGCTCTTTATAGAGCAAAAGAAAACGGGCGAAATAGGGTAGAAATAGCCTGATGATAATAGACACTCACTGTCATTTGGACGATGAAAGCTTTGATAGCGATCTGGTAAAAGTTATAGCAAATGCCCGAGAAAACGGCGTCGGCGGGGTGCTGATACCTGGTGCTGATATTAATGATTTACCAAAAGCGGCTAAAATAACCCGCGAATTTGAAAATGTATTTTTTGCCGTCGGAGTTCATCCGTATGATAAGGATGGATTTAACAAGGACGTTCTTTATAAATTTGCAAAAGACGAAAAGTGCGTTGCCGTGGGCGAGTGCGGGCTTGATTACTTCCGCTTGCCTAAAGACGAAAATGAAAAAGAGCTTGAAAAAGCGGAACAAAAGCGCGTGTTTAGAGCGCAGCTTGATATGGCGGTAGAGTTAAATTTGCCGGTCATTTTGCATATTAGAGATGCAAACGAAGATAGTTTTAATATCTTAAAAGAGTATGCAAGCAGGCTGGTCGGAGCGGTTTTGCATTGCTATAACGCTTCGCCTTTGCTTCTAGAGCTTGCAAAGATGGGCGAGTTTTACTTTGGTATCGGCGGGGTTTTGACCTTTAAAAACGCGAAAAATTTGGTTCAAATTTTGCCCCAAATTCCGCGAGATAGGTTGCTACTTGAAACCGACGCGCCGTATCTGACGCCTGAGCCCTTTAGGGGGGGCCGTAGAAACGAGCCTGCCTTTGCGCGTCTTGTCGCAACAAAGATGGCCGAGATTTTAAATTTAAAAGAAGAAGAGGTAATGGAAATAACAACGAAAAACGCGAAGAAAATCTTTATGAAATTTAACACGTAATCAAGGAGAAAAATGAAAATCTTTAGAGTAATAATGCTGTGTCTAGCATGTACGGGGTGGCTTTTCGCGACCGCGGCTAGCAACGACGCAGAGCAAACCCAAAAGATGATATTAAAAGAATTCGACATAGACGCTAAATTTTTACAAAGCTCTCACTACGCTTCTATAAAAAATTCCATCAAGGACGGTAAGAGAAAAGAGTTTACCGATACCGTCAAAAACGGCTACAAACACATCCCGATGCTTCAAAAGATCATAAAAGACTCAGGTATACCGGAGTCGTTTTTATATCTTGCTATGACTGAGTCCGGGTTTTCAAATAATATAGTTTCCAGTAAAAAAGCTATCGGAATTTGGCAGTTTATGGAGTCTACGGCGAAGCTTTACGGCCTTAGAGTCGATAAGTACACCGACGAGCGAAAAGACCCGATGGCAGCCACCGCCGCAGCTACAAAATATCTACAAAGCCTAAAAAACGACTTTGGCAAATGGTATCTTGCGATGATGGCCTATAACTGCGGCGAAGCAAGGTTAAGAGAGGGCATCAGAAAAGCCGGAACCACTGATCTAGCTACATTGCTAGACGATAAAAAAAGCTACATCCCAAAAGAGACGAAAAGATTCGTAAAGAAAATTTTAACTATCGCGCACATAGCCAAAGAGCAGGAAAATTTACTAGCTAAAACGCAGGCTCTAAGCGGTACGAATGGCATAGAATTATCAAAAATAGACGTTCCGGGCGGCACAACGCTAATGGAGGTCGGAGACAGCATAGGGCTTAGCCTAAAAAAGATGAAAGAATACAATATGCATCTAAAATTCGTCTACACTCCGCCGACGGAAAAGCCTTATTATCTTTATATCCCATCAAACAAAAAGAAAATGTTTAGCGATAACTTCGAGGCGGCGCAAAATAGAAAATTTGAGATTTATACCGTCAAAGAAAGCGACACGTTGCTAACTATAGCTAAAAAAACTGGCGTAAATCATAAAATCATAAAAGAGTATAACGACCTTGCCTCAAATGAGATCAAGCCTAATCAAAAGCTAGTCATACCAAGCGAGCAAAACGTCAACTACCTAGCCGAGTACATGGTTAAAAGCGGCGATACGCTCGGGGAGGTTTCGCAGAAATTTGACGTAGCGCTTGAGGATTTAAAAGAAGCTAATACGCTTATGAGCTCAAACAGCTCGATCGGAGCCAAACTTGCCGCAACCGAGTAGGGCTAAATTTATATTTTTTAGTCTATTTTTCGTATTTTTTATGAGCGGCTGTTCGTTCTTGACTTCGCCGTTTGGCGGGATAACCGGTAGCGGCGGCTCAAAAAAAAGCGGCAAGATAAATAGCTCAAAGGGCATGCATGAAGCAACCATGCGCCCATACACCATAAACGGTAAAACCTACTATCCAACCGTCGTAAAAGTCGGCGATAGAGCTAGCGGTATAGCCAGCTGGTACGGTCCGGATTTTCACGGTAAAAAGACGTCAAACGGCGAGACCTATGATATGCACGCTATGACGGCGGCGCACAAGACTCTGCCGATGAACACGATGGTGCGCGTGACGAATATAAAAAACGGTAAAAATATCATCGTACGTATCAACGACCGCGGACCTTTCGTTGCAGGGCGCGTGATAGACCTGTCAAAAACGGGTGCGGTGAAACTTGACGTGTTTAACGCCGGTACGGCTCCGGTTTTACTAGAGGTCGTCGGCTTTAACGGCAATGTCGGCGGAGCAGCGGTCGTAGCATCGTCGCAGCCTAGCTCAAAACAACCTAGCTCGCAAAAACCGAGCGCTCAGACTAAGTCGCAGCCGCAACAACAGCAACAACAAACTTTTGTTGGCGGTATTTTCATGGTGCAAATCGGTGCATTTAAAAATTTAAGCGGCGCAAATGCCTTTAAGCAGCAGCATGCGGGGCAATACGGCAATGGCGCTTATGATACCGTTATAAAGTCCTACGAGCTTGACGGCGGTAAAATTTACAGAGTATTTATAAGCGGCTTTAGAAGCGAAGAGGAAGCAAAAGACTTCATAAGCGCAGGGCACATCTCTGGCGCATTTTTCGTGAGGGAATAAAATGCAAAGAAAGACAAAAGAGACGGATATTAGCCTAGAGCTTGAAATTTACGGTAGCGGTAAAGCCGAGATAAACACAGGCATAGGATTTTTCGATCATATGCTCGAGGCTTTTTGCAAGCACGCTCTTTTTGATATGAAGCTTGTCTGCAGGGGCGATTTGCACGTGGATTTTCATCATAGCGTAGAGGATGTGGGTATCGTCATCGGGCAGGCTTTGCGCGAGAAAATTTATCCGCTTAGCGGAGTCGAGAGATTTGGCGAAGCAACGGTGGTTATGGATGAGGCAGCGGTAAACTGTGCCCTTGACCTCTCAAATCGCCCGTTTTTGGTATATGAAAGTATAAACGAGGGCAAAGTCGGCGAATTTGACGTAGAGCTGACAAACGAATTTTTCCAGGCTCTGGCTTTTAATGCCGCGATTACGCTGCATATCTCTAAAATCCGCGGACGAAACTCTCATCATATTTTGGAGGCTAGCTTTAAGGCCTGCGCCGTCGCGCTAAGAAGGGCTCTGGCCAAAAACTCCAGAGTCGGCGTACCTAGCACGAAAGGCGTGCTATGATAGAGATTATATTTTTAGACGTCGATGGTTGCCTAACCGACGGCAAGATCGTCTATAGCCCAAACGGCGACGAGCTTAAATTTTTTGACGTCAAGGACGGATATGCTATCGAGAGCTGGCTAAAGCTCGGGAAAAAAGTCGCGATCATCACGGGCAGAAGCTCGCCTATCGTCGAAAAAAGGGCGCAGGATTTAAAGATAACGCACGTCTATCAAGGCGTTAGCGATAAGCTTGAAGTCGCAAAACAGATACTAGAATTTGAAGGGCTGGAGTTTGAAAGCGCTGCAGCTATAGGCGATGATTATAACGACTACAAGCTGCTAAAAAGCGTCGGATGGAGCTTTAAGCCAAAAAACGCAATCAAAGAGCTTGAAGTAAGAACGAAACTAAACTACAAAGGCGGCAACGGCGCGGTGCGCGAGATGATAGAGATACTTATCCGTAGCGAGGGCCTAATGCAAGAGTGGGCTAAACGTTGGTTATAAGGATTTTTTACCTAGTCGTTAGCGTTTTTAGCGTGGCGATGGTTTATTTGGCGATTGAGGAGCCTTACTATAGCGATCTTTTAAGCGGCGGCGAGGTGAGCGCGAGCATGCAGATGAGCGTGGTCACGGACTACGAGATGAACGCCACTGCAGTAAACGCCAGATATGAAGCCGATACGTGCAATAGATATAAAGATAGAGACGAGTGTTTAAAATTTAAAGGCGTGGCGATAATGGGCGACAAGGAGCACAATATCAGTTCGGATGAGGCGATTTATCAAGAAGATTTATTAAAATTTAAAAATAATGTTAGATATATAAACAACGAAAACCTTAAATTTGTGTCTAATGAAGCCACTTATGATATAAAGAAAAAAATAGCCATCAGTAATACCCCGTTCGTTATGACTCAAAACGGGGATAAAATTACCGGCAATAGTTTAATTTATGATTTGAATTTAAAAACAACTAAAATAAAAGGATTTCAAGGATGGATAGAGCAAGAAAGGCGATAGGAACTCTGCTGGTATTTTGCTTTCTGCCGTTATTTGCCGAGCAGGTAGAGGTTAATGCCGATAATTTTTTTGCCGACGAGAGTAAATTTATGGGCGAATTTAGCGGCAAAGTAAAAATCACCAAAGGTAAAGACGTATTGACGGCGGACAAGGTTATTATTTATTTTGATTCCAAGAAAAATCCAACCAAATACGTAGCCTCGGGCAACGCCAAATTTAGAGTATTTATCAAAAATAAAACATACGACGGTAGCGGTAGCGAGCTTATTTACGAGCCTGCGCCGAATTTATATACGATAAACGGCAACGGATTTTTACACGAGATAGAAACCGATAAAAAAGTCTACGGCGAAAAGATCACCGTCAATCAAAACAGCGGAACGTATAACGTAAACAGCGGCAAAAAAGAGCCGGTTAAATTTATATTCCAGGTCGAGGACAAAAAGTGATCCGCGTTTTAAACGCAAAATTTCTCGTTTCAGCGCCCGACATCTCGCTGGCTCCGCCTGCAAATTCTAGCGAAGTAGCGTTTTTGGGGCGCTCAAACGTCGGTAAAAGCAGCCTCATAAACGCCCTGGTTAATCAAAAAGGCCTAGCCAAAAGCAGCTCGACGCCGGGCAAAACGCGCCTCATAAATTTTTTCGAGGTCGAGTATGCGCGCGGTATCAAAAACGAGCAAGGCGAACTAAGCGAGGAGAGGGCAAATTTGACCTTCGTCGATCTGCCGGGCTTTGGATACGCCAAAGTGGCTAAAAGCATGCACGCGCAGTGGAAAAAAAACCTTGACGAATATTTAAAATTTAGAGCCAACATCAAGCTTTTCGTGCATCTCATCGACTCGCGCCAGTTTGATATGCAAATCGATAGGGACGTGAATGATTATCTGCAAAGCTTCCTGCGCCCCGATCAAAAAATTTTAAATTTTCTCACAAAATCAGACAAGCTAAATCAAAGCCAAAAAAGTGCGGTTTTAAAAGTCTATCCGGGCGCGCATTTCGTTTCGGCGCTTAAAAAAACGGGCGTAGAAAAGGCAAATGGGCTTATATATCTAAACGCGCTGGGGCTGTAATGAAATCAAAAAGCCGCAGGCAAATTTTGGCATTTTTACCATCAAATTTCCTAGCTAAATTTGCAAATTTAGCTAAAAACCTATAACGATGCGAACGAGTGCGGCGATGCGAAGACTTGGCGCGGAGAAGCGGTTTTTAAAGCAGCTTGCTTGGGTTGCTTTTCTTGTGTTTTATCAGAGCATAACGACCGTATTTACGCATCTGCCGCCTCTTATAGGGATATTTTTTACTTACATGATCATGCTAACCTTGCAAAAACAAAAGACGCTCAAGGAGTTTGGCAAGGAGTGGTATTTTTGTCTATTTTACCTCACTTTTGCCGAGCAGGCGCACGGATTTGCTCTGTTTTCGGCGGTGATTGCGTTTATGCTTTTTTATTATTTGATGTCTGATTGGCTCATCGTTACGCTAAAATCAAGAGAGCTTTTGACTGTCGGATTCGTCGCTAGCGGTTATGTTTGGACTTGTGCCACCAGCTCTTTTATCTCTTACGCGGCAAATTTGCCGATGCTAAAATTTGACTACGAGTACCTGATCTACGTCGGCGTAGAGTCCGTTTTAGCGGTAGTTTTGTTTAAGGGGCGCTTATGAGGATGCGTATAGTGTTTGGCATCATATTTAGCGTCTGGGTGCTTTTGCTGGTGCGCGTTTATTATCTTAGCGTCAAATCAAACGACTTTTACGAAGAGATCGCCGAGCAAAATGCGGTAAAAACGCAGTATCTAGCTCCCGTTAGAGGACTGATTTTGGACGCCAAAGGCCGTCCGATGGCAGTAAATCGCCTCGGTTTTTCCGTCGCGTTAAAGCCGCATCTAAGCGGCAAGAGGGCGGAGATTTTAGACGCCGAGCTTGCAAATTTACAAAATTTGTTTGAGGACTTAAACGTCACGAAACTAAAGCGCGAATACGTCAAGGCCGACTCGCCTTATAATCAAGATTTTATTCAGATTATCGATTTTATGGATTATGACAAGATGATACCGCGTATAGCCGAGCTTTCTCTGCGAGAAAATTTAGAGGTTAAACCGGCATCCAAGCGCCACTATCCTTATGCAAATTTAGCCTCGCACATCATCGGCTACGTCGGCCGCGCAAACCAGCAAGACGTCGAGTCCGACCCTGTCGCAAAGCTAACCAATCACACGGGTAGAAGCGGCACGGAGCGCTTTTATAACTCCGTCTTGCAGGGGCAAGAGGGCGTGCGAAAGGTAAAAGTAAACGCGCTAAATCAGGAGGTCGAGGAGATATCCGTGAGCTACCCGCAAAGCTCGGATATATCGCTTACGATCGACCTTGAGATGCAAAAATACATCGAGGAAATTTTCGGCGATAACGCGGGCGTCATCATCGTTATGGACGTGAAAGACGGCTCGATACTGGCTGCTGGCAGCTTCCCCGAGTATGATCTAAATCCGTTTGTTACGGGGTTATCGCAGGCTAAATGGGACGAGCTTGTTAAAAGTATCGATCATCCCTTTACGAACAAGCTCGTAAACGGCCTTTATCCGCCGGGCTCGGTTATAAAAATGGGCGTGGCGATGGCGTTTTTAGACACCGGCAAGATGAGCCGCTCCGATGGGTATTTTTGCTCTGGCTCATTTGAGCTTGGAGGACGAAATTTCCGCTGCTGGAACGTCTATGGACACGGTTTTATGGATATGAACTCGGCCATCCGAGAGAGCTGCGACGATTATTTTTATAAAGGCAGCTTAAAGGTCGGTATCGACGCTATAACCCCGGTTTTAGAGCGGTTGGGTTTTGGGCAAAAAAGCGGAGTGGATCTACCTAACGAATTTGTCGGTATCGTGCCAGGACGCGAGTGGAAGATGCAAAAATACGCTCAGCCGTGGTATCAGGGCGAGACGCTAATCACCTCGATCGGACAGGGCAACTTCCTCGTGACGCCGATGCAGGTGGTGCGCTATACGGGCATCCTGGCTACGGGGAAAAATATCGTCCCGCATTTTTTACGCAGCGTAAACGGCGAGGAGGTTAAATTTGAGCCGGAGGACGATATCCTTACGCCGTTTGAGAAAAAGCAACTCCCGTACATCCAAAAGGCGATGTATGAGGTCGTAAATCATAAAAAAGGCACCGCGCATAAATATTTTAAAGAGGCAAAGATAACGCTAGCGGCAAAAACGGGTACCGCGCAGGTCGTGGGCATCTCACAGGCTGAAAAAAAGCGTATGAAAGAAGAGGATATGGAGTATCTACGCCGCTCGCACGCATGGGTCACGACTTACGGACCATACGAGGAGCCTCGTTATGCCGTTACCGTTATCATCGAGCACGGCGGACACGGCGGTCTGGCTGCCGGACCTCTCACGGCTAAAATCTTTAATAAGCTACTAGAAATGGGCTATATCGATAAAAAATACGAAATCACCTCGCTAGCAGATACCGAGGCTGCACAAAAGAAGAAAAATTAAAATTCCGCGTTTAAATTCGGCGTTAAATGCCGTCAAATTTGATCAAATTTCTAAAATTCTAGCGGATTGGTTGCGAAGTAAAATTTGAGTTAAATTTATGAAATCGGCAAGCCGAATTTATCCCTCAAACATCTCCAAAAGTTCGCTTGTAGCGATATTTACGATTTTATTATTTGCGTCTAGTTCAATCAAATTTTGGGTTTTAAATTTCGCCAATATCCTTGAAAACGTTTCCGGAGTGATGTTGAGGATGGAAGCGATTTTGATGTGTTTTAGCTCGTTAAAAAGATCGGCGTGGTTAACGAGAAAGCTCGCGACCTTGGCCTCGGAGTTTAGCACAAGTTCTTGGTGTATCAGCTCGCTTGCGATTTTTAGCTTTTGCGAGAGCGATTTGATTATTTGTAGCGATACGCGCGGGTTTGATAAAAACTCGGCGTAAAATTTATCGTAGTCGATTTTTAGTACCTCGCCGCCGGTTAAAAATATCGCCGTCGCCGGAAATTTGATATTTTCAAAGTTGGCAAGCTCGGCTACGAAGCTAATCCCGTTAAACTGATGCATAAAAATCTCTTTGCCTTTAGGGCCGATTTTATAGAGCTTGAGAGAGCCTTTTATGAGGAGGTGGAGCCACTTTGACTCCTCGCCCTCCATAAATAAAAACTCGCCTTTTTTATATTTTTTTAGGATGCTGATATTTTCTAGTCTTTTTAGTTCAGCCTCGTTTAGCTCCTGAAAAAACGGGATTTGCTCTAGCATTTGCGTTCTTATTTATTTTTTAAAAGATCTCTGATTTCGGTTAGAAGCGCTATATCCTCAGGCACCGGCGCAGGCTCCTGGGCTTTTGGCTCCTCCGCTTTTGGTTTTTTGAGCGAATTTATAGCCTTAACGACGCAGAAAATACAAAACGCGATAATCGTAAAATCGACCATCGTTTGTATAAACGAGCCGTAGTTTACGGTTACGGCAGCCGTATCACCGACCGCGTCTTTTAGCGTAAATTTTAAATCCGTAAAATTTACGCCGCCCGTCAGTACGCCGACTATCGGCATGATCACGTCGCCCACTAGCGAGCTAACGATCTTACCGAAAGCCCCTCCGATCACGACGCCCACGGCCATGTCGATGACGTTACCGCGCATCGCGAATTCTTTAAATTCCTTAACGAAACTCATGTTTTTCCTTTGCATTTTAAAATTAGATATCAATTATATTTATTTTAGCTTCACAAAAGATAAAAAAGCCAAGTTAAATGCTTAAAATGCTATAATCGCCCCTAAAAATCAATAAGGAAACAAAAATGTATCGTTTTGCGCCGTCGCCGACAGGCGATATGCATCTGGGAAATTTAAGGGTTGCGATCCTAAACTACGTCTGTTCGCTTCAGGATAAAAGCGGCTTCATCATCCGCATCGAGGATACCGACAAGGAGCGCAATATCCCCGGAAAAGACAAGGAAATTTTAGAAATTTTGGAGCTTTTCGGTATCAAATGGGACACGCTTTATTATCAAAGTAAAAATTTGAAATTTCACCGCGAATTTGCAGCAAAGCTTTTGATAGATAAAAAGGCGTTTTCGTGCTTTTGCACCGAAAGCGAGCTAGAAGCTAAAAAAGAAGCCGCCAAGGCTAGAGGCGAAGCTTACCGCTACGACGGAACGTGCGAGCATCTAAGCGACAATGAAGTGCTAAATAACCAAAAACCTTTCGTCGTGCGCATGAAAAAGCCGCTAGGCACGATGAAATTTAAAGACGCGATAAAGGGCGAGATCAGCTTTGAGCCTGAAAACGTCGATAGCTTCGTGATTATGCGGGCTGATTTTACGCCGACTTATAACTTCGCCTGCGCGGTCGATGATATGCTAGAGGGCGTCACCTTCGTAATCCGCGGCGAGGATCACGTCAGCAACACGCCAAAGCAAGACCTCATCCGCGAAGGACTAGGCTATACGCAAAAGATAAACTACGCCCACCTGCCTATTATCCTAAACGTCGAGGGTAAAAAAATGAGCAAACGCGAGAACGAAAGTAGCGTAAAATGGCTGCTCTCGCAAGGCTTTATGCCAGAAGCCATCGCAAACTACATCGTTTCTCTTGGTTACAAGGCGCCGGTTGAAATCTTTACGATAGAAGAAGCCGCGCAGTGGTTTGATATCTCGAAGGTTTCGGCGTCTCCGGCTAAATTTGACGTCAAGCAGCTTGAGCACATCAACCGCGAACACATCAAAAGAGCAAGCGATGCAAGACTAGCCGCACTAATGGGCATAAAGCCCGAATTTGCCCCGCTTGCTAGATTTTATACTCAAGAAAGCAGCCTGCTAACCGAGATAAAAGCCAAGGTCGATGCGATTTTTGCGACCAAATTTATCCCGGATGAGTTTAAGGCGGGTTGCGAGGCTATAAAAGCCGCCGCCGCTTCGTTAAATTTGAGCGAGTTTGGCGAATTTAACGAGCTAAAAAAAGCTCTCATGGACGCCACGGGGCTAAAAGGCAAAGGCTTTTTTATGCCGCTTAGGATTTTACTCACGGGGGCCGAGCACGGCCCCGAGCTTAGCGAGCTATATCCGCTCATCAAACCGTATCTAAAGGAAATTTTACGATGATATTTTCGGTATTTTTAGAAGCAGTCGGCAGTATCCTGCATATCGTTATCAGCGCCTACACGTGGATCATCATAGGCGCAGCGATCATAAGCTGGGTGCGCCCTGATCCATATAATCCTATCGTGCAGCTACTCTACCGTCTCACCGAGCCCGTTTACGGCGCTATCCGCCGCGTGATACCGACGGTTTTCGGCGGTATAGATATAGCGCCTATTATCGTGCTTTTGTCGCTTCAGTTTATAGATAGATTTTTTGTAAGGCTCATGTTTGCGTACGCTGCTTAAATTTATCCTGCCTGCGATTTTTGCGGCGGCGGCGTTTGGCGGAGTTAAGAGCTTTGAGGAGATAAAAGACGAGCCTAAGGGGCTTGCTAAGGATTACTACTTTTACCGTCTTTTAACCGAAGGCGACTACACCAAGGAGCAGGCGCAAATTTTGAGCACTGACGTCTTTCGCCGAGCGGGCGTACTGGCAAAGAAGCTGGCCGAAATTTTGCCGCCTAAAAAGACCAAAGGAAACTGCGATAGCGTAAGCGCGAAAAATATCCTAGACGCAAACGTAACCTGCCAAAAACAGCGCCTCAGAGTGCCTTTTATGATGAAGCTAAAAAAGGAAACGAGGCAAAAGCTAGCGGATAAATTTAAAGACTCCGATCTGCTTCTTTATCGGCGCTTGAGCTCGCTAAACGAGAAGCACCCCGAGGACGAATTTGCCAAATTTAGCGATACGGACGCGTTTTTGGTTTATTTTAACCAGTCCTCGCACAAGGATAAATTTGATAAGATATTTGATGCAAATTTTATAAATTTACTCGCGGCTAAAAAAGAGTTTCATACTCTGGCAAACAATCTGATAATCGATAAAAAGTATGCTAAATTTAGGAAAAATTTTCTCGCTATAAAGGAAACCGAGCTTGCCGGCAAGGACGCCTTTATGCTCGGCGTCAATGCGATTTTGTTAAATTCTCCAAAAGACGCGGCTAGGTTTTTTACTAGAGCTGAGGCGGCCTTTGAGAGGCAAGACCGCAAGGATAATGCCGTATTTTGGCTATATCTGCTAAGTAAGAACAGAAGTTATCTTGAGAAGCTAAATCAAAGCCGCGACGTAAATATCTATACCCTCTACGCAAACGAGCTAACGGGAGCAAGTCCGGCCGTAAATATCGTCACGCCGACGCCTACGAAAGAAAAGGTAGCGGACTACGATATAAAAGATCCGTTTTTGTGGCAAAAAACCTTTAAAATGATAAAAGAGATGAGCGCGCAGGACGCCGCAAAGCACTCCGAGACTTTTAACACCAAAGAGACGCTAGGTCAGTATGCCTATCTGATGGAAAAAGCAAGCGGCTACAAGGATAGTTACTTCGTTATGCCGTTTGCTGATGAGCTAGAGGATGTAAACGCGACTAGAAAAGCGCTTCTTTACGCGATCGGCAGGCAAGAAAGCCGCTTTATCCCAGCCGTCATCTCGACTTCTTATGCGCTTGGTATGATGCAATTTATGCCGTTTTTGGCTAACCATATCGGCAAAAAAGAGCTGCAAATCCCAAATTTCGATCAGGACGATATGTTTGACCCGCGTCTTGCGTTAAAATTTGCGGATCATCATCTAAATTATTTAGAGAAATACCTCTGCCACCCGCTTTTCGTCGCTTACGCGTATAACGGCGGTATCGGCTTTACTAAGAAAATGCTTCAGCGAGGCGACCTTTTTAACGAGGGCGAGTATGAGCCGTTTTTATCCATGGAGCTCGTACCCTTTGCCGAGAGTCGCGACTACGGCAAAAAGGTACTTGCAAACTATGTTATTTACCTAGGGATTGTCCGTTCCAGTACATCGATTTCGACACTTTTTGAAAGCTTAAAGACGCCTTCTTTGACGGATAAATTTCGAAATCAAGATTGATTTTGTCGTTTGAGATTTCCGGGGTGCTGACCTCA
Source organism: Campylobacter showae (assembly GCF_900699785.1). Taxonomy (NCBI): domain Bacteria; kingdom Pseudomonadati; phylum Campylobacterota; class Epsilonproteobacteria; order Campylobacterales; family Campylobacteraceae; genus Campylobacter; species Campylobacter showae. The sequence continues at coordinate 431,641 of NZ_LR535679.1, read as the reverse complement.
AAGTACTGAGCCCACGGAACCTCAAAGCTAACTTTTTCTAAAAGCGGATCGTCTGCGGCCAGGCGTCTAACTAGGATGCCTCGCTGCGAGCCGTTTGCCGTGAAGCTCTCGTCTAAAATTTTAGCTTCTTTGGGATGTACGGCCACTACGAATTTCTCTCTTTTTTGCTCATCGATCAGCTCGTTATAGATCGGATTTAGATAGGTCGCGACGATTAGGATATTCGTATCGGCATCTATGATCTCAGATTTGCTCGTATACGCTAAAAGCTCGTTTTTTAGCGGTTCGTGGATATATTTTTTATCCGCGCATCCGGCTAGCGTCAAAATAAAACTTAAAAAAAATATGCTCTTTTTCATTTTAAAAACCTCGCTAAATTTGGCCTTATTTTAGATAAATTTTGCTTTTAAAAAGCCTAAATTTGCTATAATCCGCGTAAATTTCAAAAATTCGGAGAAAAATGAAGAAAGCGGCGATGGCGTTTTCAGGACCTTCAAATAGCGGCAAAACCACGCTTATTTTAAAGGTCGCCAAAAAATTTATCGATGACGGGCTAAAAGTCGTGATCATCAAGCACGACCCGGGCGACAAGGCGAGATTTGACGTCGAGGGCAAGGATAGCTATAAATTTAGCCAAATAGGCGCCGAGGTAGCGGTCATGAGTCCGACGCGCACGACTTTTTTCTCGCAAGAGAGCAAGAGCGTAGAGGACGTCGTAGCGATGGCGGGAGAGTTTGACCTACTGCTAGTAGAGGGGCTAAAGACCCTACCGCTGCCGCGCATTAGCGTATTTAAGGACGAGATAAACGAGGATTATCTTAGCTTTTCAAACGCGATCGCAAGCTATAAAAAAGACTACGAGATCGATAAGCCAAATTTCGATCTAGATGATACGCAGGCTATCTGCGAGTGGATACTAAAAAACGCAAAGGTTTTAAAATGAACGAAATTTTCGAAACGATTAAAAAGATCGCCGTAAAAATCGGCGAGGAGATAAAGTACGCCGACCTAGGCTACACGGATCACGCCAACGCCACGGGCGACACGCAGCTAAAACTAGACGTGAGAAGCGACGAGATCATCACGGCCGAGTTTGCAAATTTAGCCTGCGTAAAAGCGCTCGTTAGTGAAGAAAAAGAGGATATGCTGGCGCTAAACGAGAATGCAAAATTTATCGTCGCCTACGATCCGTTAGACGGCTCTAGCCTAGTGGACGTAAATTTTTCTATCGGCTCGATTTTCGGCATTTACGAAAACGAACTAACTCCGCAAAATCTAAAAGCCGCCGCCTACGTCGTTTACGGCCCGCGCTTAGAGCTCGTGCTTTGCGAGGGCGAGACGGCTCCCGCGCTTTACCGCCTAGGCAGGGACGGCGAGTTTAAATTTATCAAAAATCTAGCGCTCGCGCAAAAAGGCAAGCCAAACGCCACGGGCGCGACGCAAAAAGGCTGGAGCGAAACTCATGCTAAATTTATCCGCGAGCTGTTTTTGCAGGGGTATCGCCTCAGATACTCGGGCGCTATGGTGAGCGATTTGCATCAAATTTTGCTAAAAGGCGGCGGGCTTTTTAGCTATCCTGCCACGACCGACGCGCCAAAGGGTAAGCTAAGAGCGCTATTTGAGGTGCTGCCGTTTGCATTTATCTACGAGCGCGCCGGCGGGGCGACTAGCGACGGATACTCGGCAACGCTTTTTGATATGAATGTAGAAAAAATCCACCAAACCACGCCTTGTTTTTTTGGCTCCAAAGACGAGATAAATTTACTGCATAAATTTTACGGAAGCGCGAAATGAGCGAGCATGCAGCGCAAACGGCTCAAAAGGACGAATTTGAGCTGGAGCTTGATCGCCAAAGAGAAATTTTACAAGCTTGCCAGAGCGAAAAAGGGCTAAACTCGTGCTTTGCCTGCGAGGCGATGTTTGAGTGCAAAACCCGCAAAAACTACGTAGATGCCGTATATAGCTCGATGTCCAAAGGCGACGGCGGCGGATTTGATTTTTAAATTTAAAAAGGAAAGATATGAACACGACTTATATTACGACTCCGATTTATTACGTAAACGACGTGCCGCACATCGGACACGCCTACACGACCGTGATCGCCGACACGGTAGCGAGATTTGCGAGGCTAAAGGGCGATGATACGTACTTTATGACGGGTACCGACGAGCACGGGCAAAAGATCGAGCAAGCCGCCGCAAAAAAGGGCTACACGCCGCAAGCCTACGCCGATGAGATAAGCGCGAAATTTAGGGAGCTGTGGGATAAATTTGAGATCAGCTACGACCATTTTATCCGCACGACCGACGACTATCACAAGCTCACGGCGCAAAACGCATTTCTGAAAATGTATCAAAAAGGCGATATCTACAAGGGCGAATACGAGGGATACTACTGCGTTAGCTGCGAGAGCTTTTTTACGCAGACGCAGCTTTTGGAGGACGAGAGGTGTCCTGACTGCGGTAGGCCGACGAATTTGGTGAAAGAGGAGAGCTATTTTTTCAAACTTTCAAAATACCAAGACGCACTACTAAAATGGTATGAGGAGAACGAGGACTGTATCGTGCCGCGCGGCAAGAAAAACGAGGTCGTGAGCTTCGTAAAAGGCGGCCTGCGCGATCTATCGATCACGCGCACGAGCTTTGAGTGGGGCATCAAGCTGCCTGCGAGCCTAAACGAACCAAGGCACGTGATGTATGTCTGGCTGGATGCGCTTATAAATTACCTTAGCACTCTAGGCTACACCCGCGGCGATGATAAGATGAACTACTGGAATGGCGCTACGCATGTCGTAGGTAAGGACATTTTGCGCTTTCACGCGGTGTACTGGCCGGCGTTTTTGATGAGTCTTGATCTGCCGCTGCCTCGCTGCATCGCAGCTCACGGCTGGTGGACGAGAGACGGCGAAAAGATGAGCAAAAGCAAGGGCAACGTCATAAATCCAAGCGAGGTCGCAGACGCGTACGGACTGGAAAATTTCCGCTACTTTATGCTACGCGAAGTGCCGTTTGGGCAGGACGGAGACTTCTCGCAAAAGGCGATGATCGAGCGCATAAACTCCGAGCTTAGCAACGATCTGGGCAATCTTTTAAGCCGTATAGTCGGCATGAGCGAGAAATACTCGGACTTTGAGATAAAGAGCGAAAATTTACGTAAATTTTACGGCGAGGTTTTAGATAGCGGCAACGAATACCTGCAAAACGCTATCAAAAATTTAGAGAGTTTCGCCACGAACCGCTACCTCGAGGAGCTCTTTAAGGCGCTAACGCTCGCAAACGCGAGCATAGCTAAATTTGAGCCGTGGAATCTAATAAAAAACGGCAAAAAAGACGAAGCAAACGCGCTCGTATCGCTATGCGCTAACCTGCTGGCTCGCGTGGCCGTCCTGCTAAGCCCCGCGATGCCAAGAACCTGCGAAAAGATCGCGCAGACGCTTGGCTTTGAGATCTCGACGGCGACTTACGAAAAAATCATCTTAAACAACGAAATCTTGGACTTTAAAGCGCAAAAAACGCAGCCGCTTTTCCCGAAAATCGAAAAAGAGCTGATGGCGACTGCGGTGCCGAGCGTAAGCGAACCTGCCAAAACCGCCGCCGTGCCGCAAGAAAAATCGGACGCGAAAATAAAAATCGACGACTTTAAAAAGTGCGCCATAAAAGTAGGTACCGTACTTGAGTGCTCAAACATCGAAGGCAGCGAGAAGCTGCTTAAATTTAAGATTGATCTGGGCGAAGAGCAGCCGCGTCAAATTTTATCGGGCATAGCCAAATTTTACGCTCCTGAGGGTCTCGTCGGCAAGCAGGTCTGCGTGCTAGCAAACCTAAAACCTGCTAAAATTTTCGGCCATATATCAGAGGGCATGATCCTTAGCGCAGAGGACGGATCGCTGTGCCTCATCGCGCCGATGGCTGCGGTCAAAAACGGCTCAGAAATAGGCTAAAACAGCGTGAATATCGAAAACCTAAGGCGCCTCATCAACGGCGAAGCGCTAAATAAACCGAGCGTCAGCGCCGTGGAGGGCTTTGCGTTTGAGAGTAAAAACGTGCGCCAAGGCTACGCCTACATCGGGCTTGGCGCGGGCGCGGACGAGATAGCTGCAGCCGTCGCAAACGGCGCTTATGCCGTGCTCGTCGAGCAAAGATGCGAGGTTATCGATCCTGAAGTCGCTTTTATCAAGGTCGATAGCCTGAGCGCCGCGCTTATGCGGCTGATGCGCTTTGAGGCCAGCTACAAAAATCTCAAATTTTGCTCTGTTAATCCCGTGCAAAAGGCCCTGCTCGCGCGTATGAGCCTAGGCAAAAACGCCGGCGGCAATGCAGCTAGTTTGCTGCCCGAGGATGCGACGCGGCTTTTTATAAAGATAATGAAAGCAAGCGCGGGGGATCTATTTTTCACGGACGATCTTAAAATTTTATCCAAGATCGCGCCGCTATACGACACCGTTTTTAGCGACGTGGACGCGGTTTGCGCGCAGGGCGGTTCGCTATTTGCCTCTAGCGTCGTTTGCGAGGGCGTTTACTATCCAAACTTAAATTTTCCAAAAGTTTTCACGCACTATCTTTGCGGACTTTTAAAGTATCTGATCCGCGCGGGCTTTTCTTTCAAGCTTGGCGACACGCGAAATTTGGGGCATTTCGAGCCAGTTTTTATAAATAAAAATTTTCGCGTTGTACCTTTTGGTGCGAGCTCTCAGGCCTTTATCGCAGAGAGCGACGACGAGCTTTTTGATATGGAGGCGGCGTTTCTATCGCGAAATTTTAGCGGCGGTATCGAGATCTGCGTGCCGGAGGACTTTGCTGGAAGTGCGGCCGCTACGATGAGATTTAGGGATCTTGCCGAGCTAAAAAATCTTTCAAATTTTCACTATGCGCTCGTTAAATGCCAAAAAGAGGAGCTTGAAGCGATGCTAAATTTAGCCACGCCAGAGCCTGATTTGTTCGGCGAAATTTTATAAAAATCTCAAATTTAGCGCGTATTTTCGCCTTTATCTGTTACAAATTTGATCTAATCCTTAAAAACCATTTGCTTTCTAGCCGCAAATTTGCCGATAAATTTGACGGAAAAATGCGTAAATCGGCAGAGCTTGCCCTGCGAGTTTTTAAGTAAAGCGTCTAAATAGTGCTTCCATTGCGAGGCATACCGCGGACTTTGCGCAGGCGGCTGGAGTAGCGGTGCAGATGCGAGAACATTTAAAGGAGGCGTTTTGTTTTCCGTCCTTAAAGCGGATATTGCCAAATACCTACCGTCTAAAATCCGTAAAAACCGACGTTGCAACCCAATTTGCCGAACAAAAACGGCGACAGGGCAGTCGTAGTATTTCGGCGGATAAATTTATTTCGCGCTAAATTTGCGGACGGGTCCATGCCGATTTTTAGAAATTTTACTTTAAATTTACGTATTTTATCCTATCTTTTTCGCCCGCAAGCTCAAATCCTCGCAGTCTTAGGCGGCAGCTGTCGCATTCGCCGCAAGCCTCGTCCTCGCGCTCGTAGCAGCTCCAGGTTAGCTCCAGCGGAGAGCCCGCCTCGAGCGACTTTCGCACGATGTCAGCTTTGCTTAAATTTACTAGCGGAGTGACGATGCGCAGGCTAAAGTCCTTTGAGGTGCCAGCATTTACGGCGCTTTCTATCTTGTCGATAAAATCCGCCGTGCAGTCGGGGTAGCCCGAGCCGTCCTCCTCGACGATGCCGATATATAGCGCCTGCGCGCCTTCTTTTTCGGCTAGTGCGGCGGCGATAGAGATAAAGATGCCGTTGCGAAACGGCACGTAGGTGCTAGGGGTGTCTGGTTTGGCGCCGTCTTTACGGATGGCTAGGCTCTCGTCCGTTAGCGCGTTGCCGCCGATGCTTGCTATGAAACTAGCGTCTAAATTTACCTTTTTTAGCGCTCCGATACGCTCGCAGATCTGCTCAAACGCTAGCTTTTCGCGCTTCATCGTGCGCTGCCCGTAGTCAAAATGCAGCGCAATGATCTCGTAGCCTGCGCGTTTGGCGAGGACGGCACACAGGGTGCTGTCCATGCCGCCGCTCATTATGCAAACCGCTTTTTTCACTTTTTCTCCTTTTTAGTCGGCTCGTCTCGCGAGTGCTTTTCCGAGATTTCGCAAAATTTTCGCTCCGCAGGCTATATGCCTAGCGCACGCTTAAATTTTGCTTCAAAACTCGAAAAATCATCTCGCGATACTTCGCCTTATCGTCTTACGTTCAAATTTATAAATTTCAACCTCAAATTTGACGCCGATGTCGTTTGTTGCAAATTTGGCTTTATTAAATTCGACCGAAATTTTCGCTAAAATCATACTCAAATTTTACTAAAGGAAAGCCAAAAATGATACTTTGCGAGGACGATTATCCTAGGATTTTGGATCAAATTTGCGACTATTTGACCGCGGGTGAGGTGGAGCTTAGCTTTGTTGACGCCGAGGAGATGAAGGAGATAAACGTCCGCCAGCGCGGCATTTATGAGACTACGGACGTGCTGAGTTTCCCGCTTGAGATGCAGCTGCACGCGCCGCTTGGCTGTATCGTGATAAACACCGAGCTAGTCGCCGCCAAAGCCGCCGAGCTGGGCCACGGCGAGGATGACGAGACGGCGCTGCTTTTCACGCACGGGCTGCTTCACGTGCTGGGCTACGATCATGAGAGCGACGCGGGTGAGATGAGGGCCAAAGAGTGCGAGGTGATCGAGAAATTTAACCTGCCAAAGAGCCTCATCGTACGAACGGAGGAAGCGGGCGAAGAATAGGCAAAATCTCGGTAGCTTCGTAAAGGTGCGGGTCATGCCAAGCGTAAAGCTAAGAGCGGCGATAAAATTTGGATTAGCTGCCTGCTAAAATGCGTTTTAAGCAGCCCGTAAAATCAAATTTGCATTTTGACGTCGTGAATCAACGCGGCGTTAAGCGCTAAATTCGTTCAAACAAGCTATCAAATTTACCCTCCGTCCGCACGGATATTGCCGCGTAAAAAAGACGTTTCTAGCGTACGCTTTGCCTCTGCGTTTAAATTTCCTCAAATTTGCCGCGCGCAGTGGTTAGATATTTAATAATTTTGGCTAAATTTACGAAATGTTTTATGTTTTATCGTCTTTAGTCATTATTTTTATGAATTACGTTTCTTATCGCGGGCTTTTTGCGGATGCTGCGCTCAAGCCGCTTGCCGTGCATAAAAGGGCGCTTGGGCTGTTTTTCCTGACGCTTGCTATGGGCGGCGTCGCGCTTGCTTTTTCGCTGCGGTTTAACTTTTTGGGACCTAGCCTTCGTATCGCCTGTTCGCTGATGCTGGCGCTGACGTTTATTATCTTTTCGTTCGTACTTTTTACGAACGTCGTCGCTTTTGCCGCTCGCCCCGTAACCAAGCGCGCGTTTAGCGAGAGCAGGCGTAAATTTTTGCGCCTTTATCTTGACGTCACGATACTTATCTTGGCGTTTAGCTACTTTTTTAGAGGTATCTTTAACGCCGTAAAATTGCCTGAAGTAAAAGCCCAAGATATCGAGCTAAAGGGACTAAATGGCGAGCTAAAAATCGCGGTTTTAACAGATATTCATCTAGGCGATTTTTTAGGAGCGGACTTTGCGCGGGCGGTAACTAGACGCGTAAGTGAGCTGGACGCCGACGCGGTCGCGATAGTGGGCGATATCGCCGACGTGAAGCCGCACCGTTTGGCCGAGTTTATCGCGCCATTTAACGAGCTAAAGAGCAAATACGGCACCTTTTACGTGCCGGGCAACCACGAGTACTATAACGGCATCGACGGCACGATAAAAGTTATCCGCGAGACGACGAATTTTAAAATTTTAGGCAACGAAAACGCGCGAGTCGGCGGAGTAAATTTAGCCGGCGTTTATGATATCATCGGTTTAAGATTTAAAGCGTACGAGCCCGATCTGGTCGCGGCTCTGGATGGTCGCGACGTAAATTTGCCAACCGTTTTGCTCGCTCATCAGCCTAAATTTTTAAAATACATGGACGAAAGCGCGCCCGTGGATCTAGTGGTGAGCGGACATACGCACGGCGGACAGATTTTTCCGTTTTCGCTGCTAGTAAGGTTAGATCAAAAATACGTCGCCGGGCTATACCGCGCGAACAAAAATACGCAAATTTACGTTAGCTGCGGCACCGGGTTTTGGGGGCCGCCGGTGCGCGTGATGGCGCCTAGCGAGATTTCGTTATTAAGACTAAAAGGAGTTGTATGAGGGGACTTATCTCTAGGATATTGGGGTTTGTTGCGGCGGTTAAATTTCCGAGATTTTTGCAAACATTTATCAATGAAAAATACGTAAGCGGCTTTAAGATCGACATGAGCGAGTTTAAAGAGCCAAAGGAGTACGAGAGCCTGACGGCGCTTTTTACCCGCGAGCTACAGCGTCCGCGAAATTTCGACGTTTCGCCCCAGGCTTTCATTAGTCCTAGCGACGGCACGTGCCTGGAGCACGGAGTTAGCAAGGAGCTAAAAGCGATAAGCGTCAAGGGGCACGAGTACGGTATAGCAGAACTCCTAGGCGATAGTATGGAGCGCAGAGAGCAAGACGCCGAGCTAGAGTACGTAAACATCTACCTAAGCCCGCGCGATTATCACCGCTACCACGCGCCTTGCGATATGAGAATTTTATCCGCGCTTTACGTGCCGGGCGAGCTATATAGCGTGGCCGTTAGCGCGCTGCTAAAGGTACCTAATCTATACGCCAAAAACGAGCGCGTGGTGCTAAAATGCGAGCTTGCAAACGGCAAAAAGATGTGGCTGGTCTTCGTCGGCGCGCTAAACGTGGGCAAGATGAAATTCGACTTTGACGCGCGCATACAGACTAACGCCTACGCCGGCAACGTCGCGCTTTACGAATACGAAAATTTAAGCGCGAAAAAGGGCGAGCAGCTAGGGATGTTTGAGCTGGGCTCTACGATCCTCATCCTTAGCGAGCAGGGCGCGGTCAAATTTGATCTAGTGGCCGAGCAAAAGCTAAAATACGGCGACAAAATAGGAACTATCAACTAAGGAGGCGCAATGGGAACGCAGCTGGTCGAACAAAACGAGCTAAAAGAGACACTAGAACTAAAAGAGCGCATCGAAAATAACACCGTCGTCGAGCTCTGGGAAAACAGCGAGGACTACGAGCGCCTGGCTAACGCGACGCGCAAGACCATGCGATATATCAACGACGAGCAGATAAAGAGCTTTGCCGATGCGCTAAATCAAACGAATGAAAAGATCTTAAATTTGACCTTTGAGGGTGTGAAAAAGCATCACGAAAAGAAATTTGAGCAGATCAGAAAAAAGCAGAAAATCTACGTCGCTTCGGCATTTGCGGGCGGCGTTTTGATCGGTGCTTTAGCGGTTTGGATAGTGTTTAGGATTTTTGCGGGATAGATTTGGTTTTAGGCTCGGCCGCTTGCGATGCCTGCGCGCCGACCCGTTTTTATGCTGCGCTAAATTTGGGCGCCTGGCTTCAAATTTAAGCGCGACCGCTTGTAAAATTTGCGTATCGTTACGTGGTTGGGTCAAATTTGATCTCTGGCGGCGTTAGTAAATTTGACCTTATATTTTGGCGCGCCGACCATTAAGCTTGCATCTACTTTTTGCGCATTACGTCAAGCGCGTTTGCTTCTTAAATTTTATAAAAACTTAAAGCCCAAATTTGCTCGCCGCTAGCTTGCGTGTCTGCACAAAAGCTAAATTTTGATCTTTCTCGTCGCGTGACGGATGATTTGCTGCATGTTTTTGTTTTGCGAGCTTTGCCAGCGCACGAGCAGCTCCTTTGCGGCGGCGAAATTTACCTTTAAATAGTCGGCGACGTTGTTTGCGACCGAGCGCTGTACAAAGCGCACCTCATCCTCTTTAAGGATCTCCAGCACCGCAAAAACCGGGCTCGGATCGCTGATGAAAAGCTCTAGTTTGCTAGCCCACGGCAGCTTTGGTCGCAGACCCTCGGACGCTAGCCTACGAAGGTGGAAATTTGACGAGCGCGCCCACTGCGTCATGGTTTTTAGCGAGTCTTGCGGATATTTTTTGATAAAGGCGCGCACCGCATACTCGCCCGTGCCGCGCTTCGTGATTTCCCCAATCGCGCCCATCGAGACTTCAAAGTCGTCTAGACCGTAAATTTCGACGTATTTGGCAAGCGGCAAAGTCCAGTAAAAGCGTTTAAACATACCCGTTTCGTTCGGGTTTTCTTCGCCTAAAATCGCGACCAAAATCTCCGCCGCGCGCTTAAAATCCGGGGGCAAGAGTTCATTTAGCGCGTTTGCGTGTGCCAAAATCCTTTGCGAATAGCCGAAATTCGGCGTGCTCGCCGCGATTCGCCCGCAGTAGCTCTGCGCGTCAAATTTGGGATAAACCGCCTTTATCTTTTGCGATAAAATTTGCGCTAAATTTTCTCCGAAATACACAGCCAGTCCGCCGTTTTCCATGTTTTTCCTTTGGGTAGTTTTATCTAACGTTTAAGCAGGCGTGAAGCGTAAAATTTGCCGCCCAAAACCAGGCGGCGTTAAATTTGTAGCCGTTACGTTCGTCAAATTTAACCATCGGCGCAAGTAAAGCGTCAAATTTGTTGTAGTTTGCGGGCTAAATTTTAAAATTAGTCCGCAAAAATGGCGTTAAATTTAGCAAAAACTAAAAAAACGCCCGAAATTAAAATTATTTGCACTCGACCTGCGGCATCTGCGCTAAAAATATCGGCATTTTTTGCTTGATTAGCGTATGAAATTTGCTTCTATCCGCGATATTTAGAAACTTTAGCGCGTAGTGCGTGACTCTAAGCCCGCAGTTAAGGCTTTTTACGTTGATTAGATTGATCTCGTAGTTGTCAAAATCCGGATTGCCCGCGATCGGATAGTAGATCGTGTAAGCTTGATACTCTTTGTCGTTTATAGACTTAAAATCATACTCCGCTTTGCCGAACTGCCCGCTTTTTAGCGCGGTCATAAAGGTCCTTTGGTATTCGTTGATGTCGGCGTTTTCATCGACGGTGACGCTCACTAGCTTGGTCCATTTAAAGCCCACTTTTTCATTAGGTAGATAAAATTCCGCCGTTCTTGCGTTTTTTTGCTTTAAGACGAATTTTTCGCCGTCTATGGCTACCTCGTTTGGTAGATTTACGCTATCTAGCGCGCTTTTTGGCAGCTCTATCTGCGCGGTTCTAGGCTGGGTGCAGCCGCCTAAAAATAAACAAACGGCCGCAACGGCGGCAAGCGAAACTTTTTTAAAACTCATGTTTTTCTCCTTTATTGGTTGATTTTTTAAACTCCATGCACTTTTTAGCTAGCCCCGCCTCGCACTCTTTTTCGTGCAGCTTTTGCGCCTTTTGGCGTAGTGCGGTGGCTTGCTTTTTATCGCTACTTTCAAGACGGCGCGCTAGATTTAGACACCCGCGCGCGTCGCCGGCCTCGCAAGCCTCGCGAAAAAGGCTCTCGGCCTCGTTTTCGTCCGCTTTTATCGCTTCGCCTACGCCTCTTTCGTAGATCGCGCCCAGGTTCGTGCAGGCCGGTTTTAGCCTGTTATGGCAGGCGATTCCGTAAAAGTTAAAGGCTTTTGCTATATCTTGCGGCGCGTTCGTGCCCTCAAAATACGCGTCCGCTAGGCTCTCGCAGGCATCCAACCGCCAAAGCAAGCAGGCCTTTTCAAAAAGCTCTAGCGCGCGCGGAACGTCCTTTTTTGCGCCGCGTCCCTGAGATAGCATCTCGCCAAGCTCGGCGCAAGAAGCTCCAAAGCCGCCTTCGCAGGCTTTCTCGTGAAATTTGACCGCCAGCTCGCTATCTTGCCGCGCTCCGCCGAGCCCCTTTGCGTAGAGCTCTCCTAGCGCCGCGCAGCCGTTTACTACGCCTCTATCGCACGCCTCTTTGCCGAGCTCGTAGGCCGACTCAAACTGCCCGCTTTGATACTGCGTCCAGCCGCCCTGTAGCTCGTCTAGACGCTCGCTGCCGCTGCATTTGTAGGCATTTGCGGCGCAGGCCTTGTCGTAGTAGGATCTAGCGGCCTTGATATCCTGCGCAAAACCCGCCTCGCCGTCCTCGTAAAGCCTGCCCAAAGCTTCGCACGCTTCGTAAATTTTACCATCGCACGCAAGCGAGTAAAATTTGAGTGCGTTTTTCGAGTTTTTCGCGGCTTCGTCGTTTGCGCCCATTGCACCGTCCGCGTATATGCCGCCTAGATAGTAGCAAACTACGGCGTATCCGCGCTCGCAGGCCTTTACGTAGAGATCTAGCGCTTTGCTTTCATCCGGCGCGACGCCGCTGCCCGCTTCGTAAATTTGAGCTAGATTATAGCAGCTTAAACCAAATCCTTTTTCGCAGGCTTGCTCAAAAATCGCGGCGGCTTTAGCATGTTCACCGCTGTTTTGGTGTAGCAAGGCTAGGCTGTCGCAGCCTCTTAGCTCGCCCGCGTCGCAAGCTTTTTGGTAAAATTTACCGGCTTTTGCGTCATCTTGCTTTACGCCTCTGCCGCTTTGGTATAAAAATCCAAGCCTTACGCATCCGCGCGCCTCGCCTGATTCGCACGCTTTTTGCCAAATTTTTGCCGCCGTTTGTTCATCGCCCGCGTCGTAGGCGGTTTGAGCTTCGTTCGTCAAATTTGCGAGGGCGAAATTTAGAGCAAGAAGCAGTAGCAAGAGCTGTTTTATCATCGCGCTCCTTTGTTAAATTTTATTAGCTTTATTTTTCTCAAATTTAACCTATTTTGTTTCTTTGTAGAGTTTGCATACTGCTGTCGATAGGTCGGTAACATCTGGGCGCGATGCCTAAGTAGTGCGACGATGCGCTAAAACTACGCAATCTTGGTGTCCTTGAATATTATTTGTGTATGGAGTAAATTTGATACAGTTACGCAAACGGCTATGATCTTTTTCAAATTTTTCCTTAAATTTAGCGCGAGTCAAATTTGAGCTACAAAACCCGCGCCGAGCCAAATTTAACCGCATCTTTAAAGACTAAAATTTTATGGAGCGGTTATTAGAGTAGCCAAGACTCCGACGCAAAAATTTATCTTGCCTGCGCTTAGGTTTGTAAATCGCGCGTCAATAAAGAAAAGGCGGTCAAATTTAGCCAAGAACCGCTCGGCTAGCAAAGCCAAATTTGACCGATTTGCGCTTAAACGTTAAATCTAAAATGCATCACGTCGCCGTCTTGAACGACGTAGTCCTTGCCTTCTAGGCGCATTTTGCCCGCCTCTTTGGCCGGGTTTTCGCCGCCGCACGCGATGTAGTCCTCGTAGCCGATGACCTCGGCTCTGATAAATCCTCGCTCAAAGTCGTTGTGGATGACGCTGGCGGCTTTTGGCGCTTTCCAGCCTTTTACGATCGTCCATGCGCGCACCTCGACGACGCCCGCGGTAAAATAGCTTATCAAATTTAGCTTCGCAAACGCCGTTTTGATGATCTTTTCTAGGCCACTCTCGTTCGTGCCTAGCGAGCTTAAAAACTCATGCGCCTCTTCGTCGCTAAGGCCTACTAGCTCCTCTTCGATCTTGGCGCAAAGCTTGATGACCTCGTGCCCCGAGCGCGCGGCAAATTCGCGAAGCGCCTGTATGTATTTGTTATCCTCCGAGATACCGTCCTCACCCACATTTGCGCCGTAGACGACCTCTTTTGCGCTGAGTAGTCTTAGTTCTTTGTTTAAATTTATAAACGCGTCGTCGTCCTTGCCGCCGAAGCTGCTCGCACTTTTGCCGTCGTTTAGGTGAGCTAGCAGCGCGTTTGCCGTCTCTAGCGCCTCTTTCGCGCCTTTTGCGTTTGCTTTGGCTTCGCGGGTTAGGCGCTCGATTTTTTTATTTAGCTGCTCGATGTCGGCGAGGATGAGCTCGGTCTCGATGATCTCGACGTCCCTGACGGGATCGACGCCGCCCTCTACGTGCGTGATGTTTTCGTCCTCAAAGCAGCGCACGATGTGCAGTATCACCTCGGTTTCGCGGATGTTTGAGAGAAATTTATTTCCCAGCCCCTCGCCAGCGCTTGCGCCCTTTACGAGTCCCGCTATATCGACGAATTCGATCGTGGAGTATTGGATTTTGTTTGGATTTACGATTTTTGCTAGCTCGCCTAGTCGCTTATCGGGCACTGGCACGACGGCTTTATTGGGCTCGATCGTGCAGAACGGATAGTTCGCGCTCTCGGCGTTTTGCGCTTTGGTTAGCGCGTTAAATGTGGTTGATTTGCCGACGTTTGGCAAACCTACGATACCTACTGCTAGTCCCATTACAGCTCCTTTGCCATAGCGCATAGATAATAAAGATTCATTCGCACGCCCGCTCCCGTCGCGCCTGCCTGGTTATATCCCCAAGCTTTTTCGGTGTATGCGGGGCCTGCGATATCTTGGTGTATCCACTTGTCTTTAAATTCGTCTTTTATAAATTTGTCTAGGAAAATGCCCGCCGTGATCGCGCCGCCGTAGCGACTGGACGCCGTGTTGCTGACGTCTGCGATCTGGCTTTTGATCAGCTCGCGCAGGTGCGGATTAAACTCTAAAATCGTATTTAGCTCGCCGCTTTTTGCCGCTTTTGCTTTAAATTCCGCCTTTAGCTCCTCGTTGTTGCCCATTATGCCGCTTGTGTATTCTCCAAGCCCGACCACGCAAGCGCCCGTTAGCGTCGCCATGTCGATGAGGATGTCGGGCTTAAAATCCTGCGCATAGCTAAGGCAGTCTGCGAGTACCAAACGACCCTCGGCGTCGGTATTTCGCACCTCGATACTAACGCCGCTGCGAGAGATCAGCACGTCGTCGGGTTTATAGGCGTTGCCGCCGATCATATTTTCGGTCGCGCCTAAAATCGCGTGAATTTCAAACGGCAAATTTAGCTCCGCCGCGCCTTTAATTATACCCATCGCCGCAGCTGCGCCGCTTTTATCGGCTTTCATGGTTAGCATAAAATCAGCCGGCTTTAAGCTAAGCCCGCCGCTATCGTAGGTTAGTCCCTTGCCGACGAAGATTATACGCTTTTTCGCGCCTTTTGGCTTATAGATAAGATGGATGAGGCGAGGCGGATGGACGCTGGCTCTGTTTACTGCTAAAAATGCGTTCATCTTTTCTTTTTCGAGGAATTTTTCGTCGTAAATTTTGCAGCTTAAATTTGGATAGTTTTTAGCTAGATTTTGAGCCTCTTCCGCCATCTTTTGCGGGGTGTAGATTTCAGGTATTTCGTTTACGACGTCTTTGGTGAAATTTGTCGCCGAAGCGATTATCTCGCCGTGGGCAAAGCCGTCTTGCGCATCGTTTTCGCGCACGATCTCGCCGCTAAATTCTTCGCTGCTAAAAATAATATCTTTTAGCGCGTATTTTTCTTTTTTTTCTTTGTATTTGTTAAATTCGTAAGCGCCCAACAAAAAGCCTTCGGTTAGAGCCTGAAAGCTCATTTTTTGGCAGCCTGCGACGTATGAGGCTAGTTTTAGGCTTTTGACGTTTAGCGATTTTACGGCGTTATAGGCTTTTGCCGCAGCTATGCGAAGTTCGTCGTAGCCAAGCTTGCCGAGTGGTACGTAGATCCTGCCGCTTTCTAGCAAAAGCAAGACGCTCTCGCCTTTGTAGTTGGCAAATTTAAACGCCTTTTCGTCTTTTATAAATTTATGTTTTAGGTTTTTATCTACGACGAAAATCAGCTCCAAATCAGCCTTGATTTCGCTTAGTTTTTTATTGGTTATTTGAAATCGCACTTCTGTGTCTCCTATCGTTTAAAATTTTATTTTCTATGCGCCTAAAGCCCCAAAGCAAAATGCCCAAAAATAGCGCTACTACCGGTACGGCTACGTACCAATGCTCTTTTGCCTTGTGCAGGATATCGAGTATGTGCTCGCCTAAAATCCATGCAGGAATTATCGTGATCGTGGCCCAGCACCACGCGCTGATTAAATTTATAAAGGCGTATTTTTTCGCGCTGTAGCCCGTTAGACCGATACACATCGGGATGATGACGCGAAAGCCGTACATATAGCGCTGTATAAAGATGATCGGCCAGCCGTATTTTTTCAGCATTATGTGCGCGATGGCGAATTTACGGCGCTGCGTGTGTAGTTTTTTGGCGATATATTTTTTGTTGTAGCGGCCTAGATAAAAGTAAATTTGATCTCCGACGAAGCCGCCAAGACCCGCGATAAAGATGGCCGGCACGATATGTATGTGCGTCGTGTGAGCCAGGATGCCGGCCATTATGAGCGCCATCTCGCCTTCCATTATGCACCATAAAAAAAGTATGATGTAGCCGTACTCGGTGAGTAGTTTTATGAAAAATTCTTCCATCTCAGATCTCAAGTATGCTGTAAATTTTGGTTAGAGGGCGTAAATTTTTGCTACCGCCAAGCTCCTTTAAATCTATCAAAAAGCAGGCCTCTACGCAAACGGCGTTTGTTTGATTGATTAGCTCTACTGAGGCTTTGGCCGTGCCCCCAGTAGCGATTAGATCGTCGATTAAAAGTACTTTTGCGCCCGCTTTTTCGCCGAATGCGTCGACGTGAATTTGCACTTCGTCTACGCCGTACTCTAGGCTGTATTTTTGCGAGATCGTGATGTATGGCAGTTTTTTAGGCTTTCTAATCGGTACGAAAGGCAGCCGCAGCCTAGCCGCCAAAGCCGCTGCGAATATAAATCCGCGCGACTCGATACCCGCGATAAAATCGATATTGGCGTTCTCGTAGCGAGCTGCGAGGTGATCGATTAAAAAATTAAACGCCTCTTTGTTGTTTAGCAGCGTCGTGATGTCTCGAAATACTATGCCCGGTTTTGGAAAATCGTTTATACATCGGATGGAATTTAATAAAAATTCCTTCCCCGCTTTGTCTAGTTCTTTCATTTTTTTGCCTTTAAATTTGATTTATAGCAGCGCTTCGATTTTGCCCTCTAGCTCGCGGATGCGCTGACGGAGTTTGTCGTTTTCCAGGCGGTACTGCGAGTTTCTAGTGCGAAGGGCGTTGGCATCGTTTTTGACTTTGTTTAGTTCGTCGGTGAGGATGTCGATGTTACCCAGACCGCGCTGGAGCTGGACTTGCAGCTTGCGGATGACGACTTCGGTATCTTGGAGATTGTTTTTCATAAAATCGCGCGTCGTGCGCTCTTTTTTAAGCAAGGTCTTAAAGTAAAACACCATAACGGTGAGATAGATACAAATGCAGATCAAAACCGTAAGTACGAGCCAATCGGTCATTTCTCGCCTCCTAGCTTTTTCACGCGTCTTTCGTGTCTGCCGCCGGCAAATTCGGTAGCGAAAAAGGCCTTTATCATATCTGCCGCGACCGCGTCGCCGATCGTTCTAGCGCCCATGGCTAGTACGTTTGCGTCGTTGTGCTCGCGGGCTAGTTTTGCCGTGGTGACGTCGTGACAAAGCGCGCAACGAACGTGCGCATGGCGGTTAGCCGCGATACTGATGCCGATACCCGTGCCGCAAATTAGCACGCCGTATTCGTTACTGCCGCGTAAATTTTGCGCCATAAGCTCGGCAAAATCGGGATAATCAACGCTATCTTTACTATGCGTTCCTAGGTCGAATACGTCAAAACCTTCGTTTTTTAAAAGCTCGCAAATTTGCGCCTTAAGATCAAAGCCCGCGTGGTCGCTCGCGATAAAAATTTTGTCTATTTTCATGAAATTTCCATAAGCTAAAAAATGCTTAATTATAGCAAAAAAGCATTAAAGTAAAATTTCGCCGCGAGCCTTTAGGAGCGAAATTTGGGCTAAATTTTAAAATTTGCCGTTTACAAAAACATCCTCATGATCGTAGCGGCGTATCGTATCGGCTCGAAAAAATAATCTTTTAGCGGCGAGATCACGATGATAACTAGCGCGATAAATCCGTATCTTTGCATACTGTTTAGCCGGTTTGCCGCGCCGTGAAGCCCGAAAATACGCAAAAGATACTCAAGCGCTTTCGAACCGTCAAGAGGCGGGATAGGGTAGAGGTTAAAGAGAGCTAGGACTAAATTTACGGCTGCGAGCATGAAAACAAACTCCGCTACCGCGCCGTCAAAAAAACCGTCAAAACCTATAAATTTAAACGCGCAAAACGCTAACGCAAAAAGGACTAGGTTGTATGCGATGCCCGCAAGCGCGACGACTATAGCTGCCTTGTAGCCGCCGTTATAGAGCACGGTGCGTAAATTTATAGGTACCGGTTTAGCCCAACCAAACGTCACTCCGGTGCTAAGATACATGAGCGCGGGCACTAAGATAGTGCCTAGCGGATCGACGTGTTTTATGGGATTTATGCTGAGCCGCCCCAAATTTTTAGCGGTTAGGTCGCCGTATCTGTATGCGGCGTATCCGTGCGCGATCTCGTGCCCGACGACGGAGATAACGAGCACGGCGACTAGGATCGCTACCTGAGCGAAGTCGATGTTGTCAAGGTTCATTCGATCTTATTTCCGTCGTTTTTAGCTTCTACTCTGGCGGCATCTAGCAGCTCGGGCGAGTTTTGTATAAAATCCACGCTCTTACCGACTCTGTTCCATCTGATTTTGTATTCGTCGTCCCAGCTAAAATAGACAAACCACGGCTTGCCGACTATGTTTTTATAGGCTACCGGCCCCCAAAAACGGCTGTCGTTTGAGTGGTCGCGGTTATCGCCGATCATGAAAAACTCGCCCTCTGGAACCTGAAAATAAAATGCGTTAAACGGATAGTTACCTACGCTGGGTAGTTCGTTTACGATAACCGGTTGCATAGCGAATTTGCTCGCGTTTAGGTAGTTTACGGCTAGTTCAAATAAATTTACCTTCTCGTCATAGTGGATGCCGCCGAATTTATAGGGCTCTTTGACGAAAAGTTTGCCGCCGAATTTAACGATATCTTTTTCGTCAAAATTTGCCTTTATAAACTCCTCGCCCTCGTGCGGGTGCAAAAATAGCGCTTTTTCCGTAAATATCACTTCATCGCCGCCGACTGCGAAATTTCGCTTGACGTAGTGGATTTTTTCATCGTGCGGATAGCGAAAAACCACGATATCGCCGCGCTGCGGTTTGGCTCCTTCGATGAGGTGGCCGTTACCGTTAAAATCGGGCAAAACCTTGACCTCTATCCACGGGATGCGCGGTGTCGAGATGCCGTAGCTAAATTTTTTAACAAAAAGATGATCGCCGACTAAAAGCGTGTCCTTCATCGAACCAGACGGTATCACGAAGGCCTGCGCGACAAAGAAAATCACGAGCAAGACGATGACGACCGTGCCCGTCCAGCTGTTTGAAAAATCTAAAAATTTATTAAACGCTTTTTTCAAAATTTATGCCTTTTTCGCGCGGTTTTTGGCTGATTTTATGGTGTTTGATAGCAGCATCGCGATGGTCATCGGGCCTACGCCTCCCGGAACTGGAGTTATAAACGAGCATTTGGGCGCTACCTCGTCAAATTTGACGTCGCCTTTTAGCTTGCCGTCGTCCATGCGGTTTATGCCTACGTCGATCACTACCGCACCCTCTTTTACCATATCGGCCGTTACGAAATCCGCCCTACCGATAGCGGCCACTAGGATATCGGCGTCCGCGCAAATTTCTTTTAAATTTCGCGTTTTGCTATGCGTCACGGTTACGGTCGCGTTGGCGTTTAGTAGTAGATTTGCCATCGGTTTGCCCACGATGTTGCTGCGTCCGATCACGACGGCCTTTTTGCCCTCTAAATTTATATCGTAGGCTTTAAAAATTTCCATTATGCCTAGCGGCGTGCACGGCACGAAGCCGTCAAGTCCGCTAGCTAGCTTGCCGACGTTTATCGCGGCAAAGCCGTCCACGTCTTTTGCGGGGCTAATAGTTTCTAAAATTTTATTCGTATCTATATGCTTTGGTAGCGGCAACTGAACTAGGATGCCGTCGATGCCGTCGTCTAAATTTAGCACGTCTATTAGCGCGATTAGCTCGCTTTGCGTCGTAGATTCGGGCAAGCGGTGCATTACGCTTTTTATCTCGCAGGCTATGCAGGCTTTTTCTTTTGCCGCGACGTAGGTTTGGCTGGCTTTATCTTCGCCCACTAGTATCACCGCGAGTGCAGGCTCTATGCCTTGATTTTTCAAATTTAGCGCTTCGTTTTTTACTCTTTCTTTCACCTGTGCGCTTACGTTTTTGCCGTCTAATATCGTCATTTTCGTCCTTTATTACTTTTTAATCGCAAAGATTGTATGATAGCTAATTTTAGATTAAATTTACGAAAAAGCGAAAGAATTTATGAAAATTTGGCTGATTTTAGGGCTACTTTGCGGCGTAGCGTTTGCGAGCGATTTTATCACGAAAAACGAATACGCGAAGATGCTCTATCAAAACCCGCGCGGCATCGGCTGCGACAAGTGTCACGGCAAGGGCGGCGAGGGTTCGCTCATATCAAAATATAGACATTTTGATAAAAAAACGAAGCAGGTCATCGACGACGAGCTAAGAGCTCCTCGGATAAACAATCTTGATTTTGAGACGTTTAAAGAGGGCGTACTAAGCGCAAAAAGCGTGATGCCTAGCTACTTTCTTACCGACGAAGAGATAAATTTACTTTACGAATACGTTATAAATTTCAACAAGGATAAAAAATGACGAACAAAGAAGCTTTTGGACTGGCGAAAATTTATATCCCGGGCGGCGTAGATTCGCCCGTTCGCGCGTTTGGCAGCGTCGGCGGCGAGCCTTTTGTAGTAGATCGCGGCGAGGGCGCGTATCTAGTCGATATCGAGGGAAACCGCTATCTGGACTTCATCCAGAGCTGGGGGCCGCTTATCTTCGGGCACTGCGACCCGGATATCGAGAATGCGGTGATAGCGACGGCTAAAAAGGGACTAAGCTTTGGCGCTCCGTCAAATTTAGAAACGAGGCTAGCTAAACTAATCTGCGACGAGTTTAAAAACGTAGAAAAGGTGCGTTTCGTAAGCTCGGGCACCGAGGCTACGATGAGCGCGATACGCGTAGCGCGCGGCTTTAGCGGCAAGGACGGACTGATAAAATTTGAAGGCTGCTACCACGGGCACAGCGACGCGCTTTTGGTAAAAGCCGGTAGCGGCGCGACCACCTACGGCAATGCTTCAAGCGGCGGAGTGCCTGCGGACGTGGTGAAAAACACCTATCTAGCGCGCTACAACGATATAGAAAGCGTGAGAGCGATATTTGAGGCAAATAGAGGCAAAATCGGCGCGCTGATAATCGAGCCGATCGCCGGAAATATGGGACTAGTGCCTGCCGATAACGAGTTTTTAAGCGAGATTAGACGCCTTTGCGACGAAAACGGCGCGGTGTTAATTTTTGACGAGGTCATGAGCGGATTTCGCGCGAGCAGACACGGATCGTTCGAATTTAACGGTATCGAGGCCGATCTAGTGACGTTTGGTAAAGTTATCGGCGGAGGCTGCCCGGCGGCTGCGTTTGGCGGAAAGGCTGCGATCATGGACTGCCTAAGTCCCGAAGGCGCCGTATATCAGGCCGGTACGCTAAGCGGCAATCCCGTAGCCATGGCCGCAGGCATCGCAAGCCTAAGTAAAATTTTTGCCGACAACGAGCTTTATGACCGCCTAAACAAGCTAGCCGTGCTATTTGCTCACGGACTAAAAAGCGTCGCCACGAAGCACGGCATCGCTCTGCAAACGACGGTGAGAGGCTCGATGTTTGGATTTTTCTTTACGGCAAACGAGGTCAAAAACTACGACGACGCGCTAAAAAGCGACGTTAAACTTTACGCTAAATTTCACGCCAAAATGCTTAAAAAAGGCGTTTATCTAGCGCCTAGCCAGTTTGAGACGGGCTTCATCTGCGACGCGATGAGCGAGGACGATATCAAATTTGCCGTTAAGGCCGCGGACGAGAGCTTTGCCGAGATAGCTGCGGAGAGCGCTAGCGAGAACGAGGAGATGCGCGAGGTAAAAGCAAGGATCGCCGATCTGGAAGAGCGTCTAAAAGAGGCTAGAAAAGAGCGCGAAGCGATACAAGAGCGCATGAAAAATAGCTGGGGATTTGCCTAATGGCAAAGATAAATTTGGGCGACGTCGTAAAGGGCGCCGAGCAGCTAAGCCTGGGCATATCTATCGTCGTAGCGCTTGCTATCGGGGCCGGGTTTGGCTACTGGGTGATGAAGGAAACGGGCTGGACGTGGACGCTGTTTGCGGGCGTCGCCGTCGGTATCGCCGCAGCCGCGCTAAACGTCAAAAAGGCCTACGACGCGCAGATAAAAAGTCTCGACGAACTAAAAGACAAAGATAAATTTAAACCCGCAAAAGACGACGACGAGGACGATGAGTGAATTTTAAGCTCCTTGCCGTTTACGGCGCGTTTGAGGCTTTGCTCTTGCTGGGCTCGGCGGCATTTGGCCGCGCGTGGTTTTACAGCTCGCAGGTCGCGTTTGCGGGCTCGCTTTTGGTGCTGGCTGCTACATTTAGAGCCTACAAAAAACGCGTAGAAAACGGCGTGCGAGACTATGACGCCTCCGCGGATGACGATATAGACGAGTGGGGCGAAAATCACGAGGAGTTTCCCGATCGCCCGGCGGAGGCTAAATTTGACGGGCATGACCCGCACCGCGAAGATGCTAAGCGCCCAGACGCGTTAAATTCGGAGGACTACGCAAAAACGGACGCGCAGCTAAATTTAAAAGACGAAAACGAGTGGGTTAAATTTGGCGAGCAAAATTTAAACGACGCAAGCCAAAGCGGCGGGCCAAATTTAAGCCTGGCAAACGAGTCAAATTTGAGCAAATCAAATCAAAGCAGCGAAACTAAGCCCTCAAAAAAGCAAAATTTCGCGCGTAATTTAAAGCAAAATTCGCCCAACTACTTCACCGCTTTCGTGCCTTTTCGGCTGATCGCGTATGCGGTTTTAGTCGTCGGATTTTTGGCGCTAAAAAGACAAGACAATCTTGATATAGCCGCGTTTTTGATCGCGCTTGCGGCGATGCCTGCGGGCGCTTTGATATACGGAGTAAAAAGCAATGAGAAATAGCTCTATAATAACGATCAGATCGATGTTTGCGCTATTTGTAGGGATGGCGTTTTTGTTCGTGGGAAACGGCCTTATCATCAGTTCTGCGGGCGTCGAGCTAAAAAAAATGGGCGCGGACGAGCTGGAGACGGGATTTGTTATCGCGGTATTTTTCGTTGGAGCTATGGCGGCTACGATATTTTCGCATAAAATCGTCTCAAAAGTCGGCCATATCAGGAGCTTTGGGATTTTTGCGTCGCTTTTCGGTATCGCGGCGATGTTTCACGTTTTTAGCCAAAATCTCTATTTTTGGGCGTTTTTACGCGGATGTTTAGGATTTTGCTACTACTCGATCTTGATGATAATCGAAAGCTGGCTCAACGCGCGCGCTAGAAACGAAGTGCGCTCGCGAGTACTGGCCTTTTACGAGGTCACGTTTTACGTCTGCTTTGGGCTGGGCATCCTCGTGCTATCGCTAAATTTATCCACTTCGCACGTGCTTTTGCTTAGCGCGGCGCTTATTTTGTTTTCGAGCATTCCGTTAAATTTGATACGCATCAAAGAGCCGCCGATCCCCGAAAAAAAGAGCGTCTCGATCCCGAAGGTCTTTGCGCTCGTGCCTTTGGCGCTGATTACTAGCATCGTCGCGGGTATCCTTACAAACGGCTTCTTCACGATGGGCAGCGTTTATGTTTTGCTCCAGGGATACGGAGCGGTCGAGGTTTCGTTTTTTATGACGATAGCGATGGCTGGAGGCTTTATCGCGCACTCGTTTATCGGTAGCGTCTCGGATAAATTCGGCCGCCGTCCAGCGATAATGGTATGTTCAGCCGTCTCGCTGTGCGCCGCTATTTGCTTTTTGGCGCTTAAACCCTCTATCTACGCGCAGTACGTCTTGTCGTTTTTTCTAGGCTCGGGAGCCTTTTGCCTCTACGCGCTATCGCTTGCTCGCGCCAACGACGTTTTAAATTTAAAACAGAAAAATCAAGGTATCGAAGTAGGGCGCGCGGTGCTTTTTAGCTACTCTTTCGGTTCGCTTCTTTCGTCCGTGATAATGGGCGCTAGTATGAAAATTTTAGGCTTTGACGGCTTTATGTGGGTTTACATAGCGTTGCTTGCGTTTCTCATCGCGTTTTGCCTCACGCAAAAGACCGTTCCGCTTGAAAGCAGAAGCGACTTTGAGCATAGCCCCGGCACGATGGCAAATAGCTAATGAAAATCTCAAATTTGACGATATAGCCGTATGGAATCAGTAAATAACGCTATAAGCTCGCAAATCGCGACCCAGGCCGCAGTCGGCGGCGCGCTACCCAAAACAGGCGGCGTAGGCGGCGCAAACGCCGGACAAACGGGGCAGGCGGGCGAAACCAAAAATATTTTTAAAAATCAGCCCGCGCCCTCGCAAAATTTAGGCTCCGAGGCCGCGGATAACGCCGTAAAGGATCTAGATAGGCTCGTAAATAAGCTTCTAAACGAGCTAAAATCAAGCCCGACGCAGGCCAAAGAGCTAGCCGCGCAGGCTAAAAATCTCCAGCTCTCGCCAAATCTCGCAAAAGATATGAAAAGCCTCGTCGCGCTTGCCGAAAACGAGCCCGATCTAAAGGAATTTGCGCTTAAACTAAAGGAGTTTTTAAAACCAGTCGCGGATCTAAAAAACGCGCCGCTAAACGAGCAGATAAAAAACTCAGGCATCATGCTGGAGGCAAATTTAAAAGACGCGCTAAACGGCAAATTTAACCTACCTAGCGCGATAAATAAGCTGTTTGGCGATATAAAAAATCTCTCGAATCAGCAGCTTTTGGAGCAAATTTCAGCTCTAGCTAAGGATGACAGCCTAAGTACGAACGAAAGCTTTGCTAAGCTTGATCAAATTTTACAAAACGTTAAAACCGCAGCCAAA
Organism: Campylobacter showae; assembly: GCF_900699785.1. Classification (NCBI taxonomy): domain Bacteria; kingdom Pseudomonadati; phylum Campylobacterota; class Epsilonproteobacteria; order Campylobacterales; family Campylobacteraceae; genus Campylobacter; species Campylobacter showae. Next base: position 406,907 of record NZ_LR535679.1, on the reverse strand, counting down.
GATACGCTAGCGGGATCGCCGTTTAAGCAGCTTTTTGAGACCTCTGCCAAGCTAGAAAACGCGGCTAAATTTATGGATAAACAGGCAAACGCCATGAGCGGTAGCGGGCTAAGCCTAAACGAAAAAACGCTAAACAATGAGCTAAATAAAATCTCGCAACTACTGGCAAACGTGGGCGAAAAAATGCAAAATTTAAACAGCGAAAAGCTAAGTCAAAACAGGGGCTTTGCTTTAAATTTCGCCGAGCTAAAAAACGCGCTAAAAGAGCTAATGGACGAGCTTGGCGCGCTTGCGGGCTCGCAGGATAAATTTAACGATTTCGCGCAAAAAATCGTCCGAGACGGCGCGGATGGGAGCGAGGGCGCGACGCTGCAAGACAAGCTGCAAAATGCGGCTAGAAAGCTAAATTTCGCCCTGCAAATCGCCGATAAAGCGGGCTTTGAAGCAAAAAATAGCCTAGATGAGGTCGGCAAGCTAATCAAACAGCAAAACATCGCTCGCGCCGAGCTTGGCGCCGTAACGCCAAAAAGCGCCGAAGAGACGGCAAAGGTGTTACAAAACGATGTAAAAAGCGCGCTTTTAAACATGCAGTCAAAGTCTCCTGATGCTAGCCCCGTAAAAGACGCCGCCTCAAAACTGCTCGCTCAAATCGAGATGCACCAGCTAGCCTCCGCGGTCGCAGGCGGCGTGCAGACCTATCTGCCCTACGTATGGGAGGGCGTAGAGGGCGGAAATATCAGGTTTAAGCAGGGTAAAAAGCAAAAGCACTACGCGCAAATCGACCTAAATTTTCAAAATTTCGGCCAAATCAACATCATGGTGGCGCTTAGCGAAAACAAATACATCGACCTTGCGATCGCGACGCAAAAAGAGGAGTTTAAGGAGCTGATTTTAAGCGGCGCGAAGGAGCTAAAAAGGGCTATCGGCGAGCAGGGCTTGATAGTGTCGAATTTTAGCCTAAAAACTATGCCTAAACTGCGCCTTAGCGGCGTTTACGGCGGTCTAGATAAGCTTGATATGGGCTTTGATAAAAAGGCGTAAATTTGGCAAAAGTACAAAAAACTAAAAAAGCCGTGGCTCTTGGCTACAATCGCCAAAAAGATAACGCGCCCAAGGTGCTGGCGACGGGTTCTGGCGAAGTGGCGAAAAATATCATAAATCTAGCCAAATCTCACGACATTCCGATCAAAGAGGACGCCGATCTAATCGAGGTTCTAAGCAAGGTCGATCTAAACGAGGAAGTCCCGCCAAATCTCTATAAAGCAGTCGCCGAAATCTTTAGCTTTTTGTATCAAATGACGAATAAAAAATAGGGTGCCTACGGCAAAATAGAAGCGAGAGCAGGCTGATTGCAAGCGTAAATTTGAGCGCGAACTAGGAAATTTAAATGAAAAAGACGGTCGGGATAATAGCGATTTTAGCCTTGCCTTTGTTGATCTTATTTTCGGCTCTAGTTTTTGCTAGCGGTAATGCTTCAAAAGGCGCAAACTATCCGAAACACGCGCTAGAAAAAACGGTAACGCACGATAAAAAAGAGCCTCATCTAAAGAAGATAAAACCGCCTGCTATAAAGTAAAATTTGGCGGAAATCTCGTAGCAAAAAGCCGTAAATTTGAAGATAAATACAAGAAAATGCATAAAATTTAGGTAAAAACGCCGAGTTTAAAGTAAAATTTGACGACTATTCCGCCGCCGCCGCAGGCATTAAAATATCATCCAAAATTTACCGCAGCATCCAGTTATCATAAAATTATTTGCACTATTTTATGTATTTTACCTTATAGCTAAATTTAATATAAATAAAGATAAAATAGCCGTAAAATTAACTCAAAAAACGGAATAAATTTTGAAACAAAAACTGGTCTTAGTCGGCGCCTCGACGGGCGGTCCGGGACATTTAAAAAGGCTTTTTAAGGGGCTTGATCTAAACGGAGCTAGCGTCGTTATCGCGCAGCATATGAGCCTAGCTTTTATCCCGAGTTTTATCTCGCAGTTTGACAAGGAGTGTGCGGCGGAGGTGGTTATGCTGGGCACGCCCGTGCAGCTAAAAAGCGCGATATATATCTGCGAAAAAAACTCGGAGATAATCTCTGCTAGCCCCCTCATGGCCGGCATGTGCTCGCCGGCAAAGGAGACCACGTATAACCCCAACGTAGACGTGCTTTTTCACTCCGGCGTGCAGGCTTGTAAGTTTGCCGACGTCATGGCGATCCTGCTAACTGGCATCGGCGACGACGGTGCGCGCGGGCTAAACGAGCTATACAAAGCCGGCGCTAAATGCGTCGCCGAAAACGAGGAGAGCGCGATCGTCTACGGCATGCCAAAACGCGCGAAAGAAATCAACGCAAATTTAAAGTCGCTACCCATCGGCGGTATAAGAGCGGAACTGGAAAGGTTTTTACATGGTTGAAAATGCAAATTTGACGCCCGCTCCTAGCGATGCGGCGGGGCTGAATAAATTCGTCGAAGTTATCAAAAATATGTGCGGCGTGGATCTGGAGTCCAAAAAGGACATGATAAAGCAGCGCCTAATAAATTTCTGCCAAGCAAACCGAATCCCGAGCTTTGAAGCTCTAAGCTCAAAAGTCGTCGTAGACCGCTTTATGAGGCAAGAGATCGTAAATTTGATCACCACGAACGAGACTTATTTTTACAGAGAGTTGCCGCAGCTACAAGCCGCGATCTACTACGCCAGAGAGGAGCTTGATAGCGTGCGGATACTGTGCGCGCCGTGCTCGACGGGCGATGAGGCGTACTCGCTAGGTATGCTCGCGCACTCAAATTTGCTCGACGTAAACCGCGTTAGTATCGTTGGTATCGACATAAACTCGGAGGCTATCGATAGCTGTAAAAAAGGCGTTTATAACGAGCGTTCATTGCACCGCTTAAACGACAATCAAAAAAATATCTACTTCACAAAACGCGACGGCAAGTACGAAATCAAGCGCGAGATGCTGCCTAGATGCGAGTTTAGCGTGGCAAATATCTTTGACGACGCGATCTTTAAGCTCGGCAAATTCGACATCATTTTCTCGCGAAATATGATGATTTATTTTAACGAGGAATTTAAGCTAAAAACGGTCGAGCGCTTTCATAAAATTTTGAGCGATCACGGCAGGCTCTACGTCGGACATGCCGATCTGGTGCCGTTTACGACGCTTTATAAAAAGCATATTTCAAACGGAACGACTTATTATGCTAAGGCCTGAGCGAGATAAATTTGAGGTCAAATTCGGCTCAAGTTTGCTTAAATTTGACGCGAGCGGACGGCTACGTTTTTTGACGCGGACGGTAAATTTGTGCGTTTAATTTTGCCTTGCTAGGCCCGCGCCGCAGAGCAAATTTACGCTAGCTCGTCTTTGTAAATTTTACGCACGAATAGCCAGTAAATCGCTCCGGCAAAAAACATACAGCCTATCAGCGCCGTGATTAGCGAGAGGCTAAGCCCTAGCTCAAAAAGAAGTCCTATGCCGCTAGAAATCACCGCCGCGACGCCCAGGTAAACCATGTCGTTATAGGCTATGATACGGCCGTAAAACGCCGGATCGCACTTTTGCTGGATGAGCGTGTAGGTGTAGCTCCAAAGCGTCGAGGTGAAAAATCCCGCGCAAAAAATCCCGATAAATCCGATATAAAAGTTAAACTGCAGCGCGCTCCACGCTATGACGCCAAGCCCATGCCCGACGTAGATATAGACGAGATTTGCGTTTGAGACAAATTTGCTAAGCACTAGCGGACCGACGATGAGGGCGACGGCGCGGCAGGCGTTGATGTAGCCGATGATGAGAGATGCCGAGAGCAGGCCCGCGTACGGATAGTCGGCTAGCAGCGCCACGAGCGCGTCGTAGCTGGTCACGCCTACAACCGCGTGCAGCATGATGAGATGCGCGATGAGGGGGTTTTGTTTTACGTATTTTAGGCCGTTTTTTAGCATCTCGCGGACTTTTTCGCCGCCTTTTTTAGCTCGCACGGTGATATCTGTTTCAAGCAGGACGATGAGTGCTACGCCGTAAAGAGCGCAGTCTAGCAAAAAGGCGCTTTTTATCCCGAAAAAATGAATATAAATGCCTGCCAGCCCCATGCCTGCGGTGTATGAAAAGGCCCAGATGAGCGAGTGGATTTCGTTTGCGGTTTTTAGGTCGTCTTTGTTTAAAATTTTGGGGAAAAGGCTCATCTCGACCTGAAAATACGTTCCGCCGGCCCCGACTCTGATAAATATTATCATAAATAGCAGCCACATCAAGGAGAGTTTGTCGATAAAAACGAGCATAAAAACCGTCACCATCTCTACGACCGTGAGCGCTATTAGCATAGGTTTTGGGCTAAATTTATCCACCACGATACCGCTAAAAGGCGATAGCAGCACGCCCGGCACGAAAGCTAACGCAGCCGCCGCCGTGATAGCCCAAACGGGCGCGTCAAGCTCGATAAGTAGCGTAAAAATGCCCGTGTGCGAGAACCAAACGCCAAAATAGCAAATCAGCTGTATGAGCGAGAGGCGCGCGAAAACGGGTTGCGTTTTTAGTAGGTCGATAAATTTATTCATTTTGGCTTCGGGTCAAATTTGAGCGCTAAATTTGCCGTTTAGTTGGCTTCTAGCTTTTTATAGATGCGCTCCTGGGCGAAATTTTCTTTGATAAAGCTGTTTTGGTTGCTGATCTGGCGCAATGTATCGCCGTTAATCTCGAAATTTAGCTTTTCGCGGTATTGATTTGTCACTCTTAGGGTGTTGCCCTCTATCTCGTATTTGCCATTTTGTAGCTCTCTTTGCGCGATCTTTTTTTGATAAACGGTGTCGATTTTAAACGTACCGTCCGCGTTGAGCGTTAGCGTACTTTTTGAGTTTTCGCCGCAACCGTCGCAAAACACCTTAGCCTCGTAAACGCCGATCAAATTTTCCTTATCTACCTCGGTGCCGCACGTTTCAAAAACCTCCGTGCCGCCGCATTTTTTGTTATTTACGGCGCTTCCGCCGGTCGCACAGCCCGCAAATATCATCGCAGCCGCGGCTAAAAATAAAATATTTTTCATGATTTATCCTTAAAATTTTGGCTAATTATACTAAAAATTTTCCGCCAAAATGGCGAAATTTTAGCAAAAAGCGGCTAAAATCATAAAAAATATTTTAAGGAGTAGTCATGGAAGAGAGTATCCCGTTTATCGTATTTGCCGTGGTCGTGCTGGCCTTTGCGGTCTTGTTTTTAAAAGCCGGTATCAAGATTATCTCGCAGTCTGATATTTACATCGTCGAGCGTTTGGGTAAATTTCACAAGGTGCTTGACGGCGGATTTCACATTATCATCCCCTTTGTCGACCAGATCCGCGCCGTGATCACTGTAAGAGAACAGCTAGTAGATATCACGAAGCAGCAAGTCATCACTAAAGATAACGTAAATATCAGCGTCGACGGCATCGTGTTTTTAAAGGTCGTAGACGGCAAAATGGCTCTGTATAACGTCGATAGCTATAAGCGCGCGATCGCAAATTTAGCCATGACGACGCTGCGCGGCGAGATCGGCGCGATGAATCTTGATGATACGCTTAGCTCGCGCGACCGCCTAAACTCCGCGCTACAAAGAGCGCTCGGAGACGCCGCCGATAACTGGGGCGTAAAGATCATGCGCGTCGAGATTTCCGAGATCTCCGTCCCGCACGGCATCGAAGAGGCGATGAATCTACAAATGAAAGCCGAGCGCGAAAAACGCGCGATCGAGCTAAAAGCGCAGGCTGAAAAAGAGGCGCTCATCCGCAACGCCGAGGCGCTAAAGCAAGAAAAAGTCCTGCAAGCCGAAGCCATCGAGCGTATGGCTGATGCGAAAAAATACGAGCAAATCGCGCTAGCCACGGCTCAAAAAGAGGCGATGGATATGATAAACGAAAGCATGGCGCAAAACGCCAAAGCAGCCGAGTTCCTGCTCGCGCGCGACCGCGTCGGAGCCTTTAACGAGCTAGCCAAAAACGGCTCGAAAGATAAAATTTTAGTCCCTTACGAAGCGACCGAGCTCATAGGCTCTCTAAGCGTCTTAAAGGACTTTTTGGGCGCTAGGGCGGCGAAATGATACCCGCGTACTTGATGCTGGCTGCGGGCGTGGGGCTAATCATGCTCGAGTTTATGCTGGGCAGCTTTTTCGTGCTATTTTTCGGACTTGGATTTTTGGCGGTCGGAGTTTTGGGGTTTTTCGTCGATATCGCTTGGGAGTATCAAATTTTACTCATCGCTATCGTCTCGCTAGTCCTGCTTTTTGCGCTCAGAAAGCCGCTAAAGGCCAAATTTAACCAGCACGAAAGCGAAGTTAAGGATGATTTTTTAAACGAGAGCGGCGAGGGCGAGATCAGAGAGGGTATGGTTTATTTTAAAGGTACTTTGTGGCGCTACGACGGAAATTTAGCCGAGGGTGCAAAGGTGCGCGTGCTTGGCACTAAAGGCAATAAGGTCGTTTTACAGTGGGATTAAATTTGAGCTTTTGAGGCGGCCGAGTGTTTTAAATCTAAGCCGCCTTTTACCGCTCAAATTTAAAAGATGTCGATGAAACTTGCCGCAGATGCGTACTATACTGGAAATAAGGCTAAAGTCGTAGGGGTTTTGTTTGAAAACTTTAGCGACGAAAAGCCGCTCAAAATCATCTCAAAGGTAGTTGGCAACGTAGCGCCCTATGAGAGCGGAAGCTTTTATAAAAGGGAGCTGCCGTGCATCGTCTCGCTTTTGCAGGATTTGGATGTACGGGATATCTCGCTCATCGTGATCGACGGTTTTGTTTATCTTGACGACGAGGGCGGATACGGTCTGGGCGGGCATTTATACGAGTGCTTGGAGCGCAGAGTGCAGGTCGTGGGCGTAGCTAAATCGCCTTTTAAAGGTAGCTGTAAATTTGTAAGAGAAATTTGCAGAGGCGGTAGCAAAAGGCCGCTTTTTATTAGCGCGATCGGCATGGATGTAGACGAAGCGGCGCGGCTAGTAAAGGGGATGAGCGGCGAGTTTAGGATGCCTAGCTTGCTTAAAATTTTAGACGACGAGACTAAAACCGAAATTTAACTACTTTGTTGTGAAATTTAACTTGATTTTGATGTTGCCGGCAGGCGTAACTTTGATGAGGAAATGCGATCAAATTTGACCTTGACCGCATTAAATTTTAGTGTTTGTGATGAGGACAGGCGTGCGCTTCGTCGCTTGCGCGGCTTTTGTCATGATGAGGGCACTCTTTATGCTGCGCGCAGCCTTGCGCTTTTGCGTCGCATTTTGGGCATGGCTTTGATTTGGCGCTCTCGCCGCTACAGCCGTGACTTTTGCCCGCTCCGTGATTTCCGTGATGAGGACACTCTTTCATCGCTGTGTGAGACTGTGCGCAGCTAGCGTTTGCCATGCCGTGATGCGGGCAGCTAGCGTCTTTTATCTGCGTAGCGTGGCGATACTCCTGCGCGTTTTGTTCGGCGGGAGCTGGTTTGTTTGCTGCGCAGCCTGCAAAAAACAGCGCCAAAATCGCAGCTAAAACTAAATTTTTCATCTTTTCTCCTTTGATAAAATGTCTCGCGATTTTATCAAATTTAAGCTTTATAAATCTGGTTAAATTTGAGCGGACGGCAAAAATGGGTTAAATTTAAATGCCGCGGCAAATTTGATGCCCCGTCTAGCGCCAAAAGGGCTAAATTTCTTAGCTTGGCCGCGTTTCTTACGGATTTTAAAATCATTTCTTTTTCCTTTGCGTTGAGGCGCGAAACGATATCCGCAAGACGTTAAAAAAACGTGAATTTATCAAAGATAAAAGCGTTTTTTGCTAAACTCGCGTAAAAAATTTAAAGGAAAAATTTGAATAGACTAAGCGTGGACGAGGCGGTAAATTTGATAGAAAACGCCGAGCTAAACGAGCTTGGAGCGATGGCTCTAGCGCGCAAACGCGAGCTGCACTCTGACGGCGTCACGACATTTATCGTGGATAGAAACATCAACTACACGAACGCGTGCTGGGTGGACTGTAAATTTTGCGCGTTTTACCGCGATCATAAGGACGAGGACGCCTACGTTCTTAGCTTTGAGGAGATTGGGCAAAAGATCGAGGAGCTCATCGCTATCGGCGGGACGCAAATTTTATTTCAAGGCGGCGTACACCCGAAGCTAAAAATCGAGTGGTACGAGGATCTCGTGGAGTTTATCGCGAAAAACTACCCAAGCATCACGATTCACGGATTTTCGGCGGTCGAGATCGACTATATCGCGAGGATCTCGCGCATAAGCACCAGGGAGGCGCTACGCCGTCTGCGAGAAAAGGGGCTCTACTCGATGCCCGGAGCCGGAGCAGAGATACTTAGCGACCGCGTCCGAGACGTGATCGCGCCTAAAAAATGCGACGTGCAGACCTGGCTGCGGATCCACCGCGAGGCGCATGAGGAGGGGCTAAAGACGACGGCTACGATGATGTTTGGTACCGTCGAAACAACGCGCGAGATCGTGGAGCACTGGGAGCATATCAGGAGCTTGCAGGATGAGACTGGCGGCTTTAGAGCGTTTATCTTATGGAGCTTTCAGGGGCTAAACACGCGCCTAGCCGCCGAACGTCCAGAGATCAAAAAGCAAAGCTCGAATCGCTATTTGCGCCTGCTTGCGGTCTCTAGGCTGTTTTTAGACAACGTACCTAACATCCAAAGCAGCTGGGTCACGCAGGGCAGCTACATCGGGCAGCTGGCGTTACTGTTTGGCGCAAACGATTTAGGTAGCACGATGATGGAGGAAAACGTCGTCAAGGCCGCGGGCGCTAGCTACCGTATGAATCAAGACGAGATGATACGCCTCATCAAAGACATCGGCGAAAAACCCGCCAAACGCAATACCAATTACGATATTTTAGAAAGGTTTTATTGATGAAAATCATAAATTTAAAAGCCGCAAATTTACAAATCCCTACCGTTTACGAGGCGAGCAAAACCCTGCCCGCGGTGAGCCTAAAGCTTATTTTCAAGGTCGCGGGAGCTTGCGCGGAGGAAAAAGCGGGGCTTGCTAAATTTGTCGCTAAAATTTTTGACGAAGGCACGCTAAACAAAGGCGCGGCGGGCTTTGCCAAAGAGCTTGAAACGCGCGCGATTAGCCTTTACGCGAGTGCTGGATTTGAGACCTTTACGTTTGAGCTAAACTGTCTAAAGGAGCACTTTTCTTTTGCGCTTGCCAAACTAAAAGAGCTTTTGGAGGAGCCCAATTTAAGCCAAAAAAGCTTTGAGAAAGTGCGAACTCTGACTCTAGGCGAGATATCTAGCAACGAGAGCGACTACGACTATCTAGCTAGAGTCGCGCTAAACGGGCTGCTGTATCCTGGTACGAATCTAGCGCGCCCAAGCATCGGCACGAAGCAAAGCGTGGAGAGCATCACGCTAGAGGACGTTAAAAATTTCATCGCTAGCAAGCTTGATCTGGCAAATTTATTCGTAGTGCTGGGCGGCGAAGTGACGCCGGGGGAGCTAAATTTAGACGAGATTTTAAGCTCGCTAAAGCATGGCGAAGTGCGCGAGCTAAAGCTTTTTAAAACCGATGAAAAATGCGGCGAAAAAGCCATCATCAAGCCTAGCGAGCAAGCCTATATTTACTTTGGCGCGCCTTTTGACGTTTCCCGCGAGGAGCGATATAAGGCTAAGGTCGCGACGTTTATTTTGGGCGAAGGCGGCTTTGGCAGTAGACTGATGGAGGAGATCCGCGTAAAGCGAGGGTTGGCGTATTCGGCGTATGCTAGGAGCGAATTTGCGCTCAGCCATTCTCAAATTTGGGGCTATCTACAAACCAAAAACGAAAGCAGGAGCGAGGCGGTCGCGGTCGTGAAAGACGAATTTGCAAAATTCGTCAAAAACGGCGTGAAAGCCGGCGAGCTAGCGCAGGCTAAAAGATTTTTGTTAGGCTCGCAGCCGCTACGCCAAGAGACGCTTTTTAACCGCTTAAACATCGCTCAGAGCGAGTTTTATAACGGCTTTAAACTAGGAAATTTTAAAGACGAGCTAGAAAAAATCTCGAAGCTAAAGCTTGCCGAGCTAAACGCGTTTATCGCGGAGCATGCGGAGATAGAAAAGCTCAGTTTTGCCGTGCTTTACAATGAAATTTGATGAAAAAGACAGAATAAATCTAAAAAAAATCGGCGTAACCACTCTGCTCGATCTAGCGCTAAAGCTTCCTAAAAGCTTTGAAGATACGAGCCTGGCCGCCGCGCCAAAAGACGGGCACGTGAGCGTCGCAGTAGAGATAAAAAGCGCGTATCGCCAAGGCGGAATGCTGCACGCCGTATGCTGGTGCGAAGCGTGGGAGCAAAACGTCAAAATCGTGATTTTTAACGCCAAGCCTTGGCATCACGGCGCATTTAAGGTCGGCAAAAGCGTGTTTGTGAGCGGCAAATGCGCCTACGCCTACGGCTCGTGGCAGCTAACCAATCCCAAAATCGTCACAAAAGTAAACGAAATCATACCCAAATACAAGCTCTCTCTCAGAGACGATTCGTTTAAAAATTTGATCCAAAGATACGTAAATTTGCCCAATTTGATTGAGGCGGGACTCGCGCCTAGGGAGGCTGAGTTTTTGCTAGGCCTGCACCGAGGAGACGAAAAAAGCGTCGCGATGCTGGACGCACTCGTTCGCGAAAAAGCGGGCGCGGAGGTGCTAAAATTCGTAGAAATTTACAACTATCTAAAAAAGCTAAACGCTAAAAAAACTCGCTTTAAGGCGCCTAAAATCAATCTTTTTGATATCTCGGAGTGGCTTAAAAATTTACCGTTTGCGCCGACAACCGATCAGCTAAATGCTATCGCCGATCTGCGCGCGGACTTTAGCGGCGAAGAGGCGGTGCGACGCGTCGTGATGGGCGATGTGGGCAGCGGCAAGACGCTTGTTATGCTAGCCGCCGCGCTTAGCGTCTATCCCGGCCCTGCGCTCATTATGGCGCCCACGTCGATATTAGCCGAGCAAATTTACGCCGAGGCGGCGCGTTTGCTGCCTGATTTTATGCGCGTTTTGCTTGTTAAAAGCGGCGACAAGCCTGAATTTGACGGGGTAAATCTCATCGTAGGCACGCATGTTTTGCTTTATCAAAGCTTACCCACAGCGCCTTTGGTGATGATAGACGAGCAGCACCGTTTCGGCTCAAATCAACGCGAGAAAATCAACGCTCTAGCTAGCGGAGGGCTTGGGCAAGAGACGCAACCTGGCGGGGCTGAGGGCGAATCTAGCGGTAAATTTGACGGTAGCGAGCAGGCAAATTTGACCGCAACCGAGCCCGAAAAAAGAAATAAGCAAACAAAAGCGGCGAACGAGACTAAGGCTCACGTGGTGCAGTTTTCGGCAACGCCGATCCCGCGCACGCTAAGCATGATACAAAGTAGTTTCGCGGAGTTTAGTTTCCTGCGGCAGATGCCTTTTGAAAAGCACATCCACACGCAAATTTTACAAAGCGCGGACTTTGGCGAGTTACTGGCGCATATCAAATCGCAAATCGCTAAAGGCAAGCAAGTCGCCGTGATATACCCGCTCGTGGAGGGCAGCGAAAGCTCGAACTATCAGGGGCTAGAGGAGGCGCAGGGGTTTTGGCGGGCAAATTTTGCAAACGTTTACGTCACGCACGGCAAGGACAAAGAAAAAGAGCAAGTGTTGCGCGAATTTCGCGAGAGCGGAGACGTGCTGCTATCGACTACGGTGGTCGAGGTCGGCATCTCGCTGCCAAGGCTTAGCACGATCGTGATCGTGGGCGCGGAGAGGCTTGGTCTAGCAAGCCTGCATCAGCTGCGCGGACGAGTGGGGCGAAACGGCGGGAGCGGATTTTGCTTTTTGTTTACAAAGCTTAAAAATCCGCCGTCGCGCCTGAGGGAGTTTTGCGAGACGCTGGATGGCTTTAAGATCGCCGAGATAGACCTTAAAAATCGCCAAAGCGGCGACATCCTAAATGGCGCGTTTCAGCACGGTGCGACGTTTGAATACTACGACTACGAAGAGGAGATCACGCAAGCGGCGAAGGATAGGCTTGGGATTTAGCTAAATTTGCCGTTGAGTCGGCAAAATTTGGCTGCTTGCTTGAGTATTTCTCTGTTTATTTTTAAATTTGAAATAAAATCGGTAAAAAATTGCGTTCAGAATTTTATGATTTTTAAAATTTACTTGAAACAAATTTACAGATAGTTTTTTGGAGTGTTTTTAACCCAATTAAAGCTCCCGTGATTGCATGGTTTATTATTGCTTTTTTGCGGATTATTAAAAAGAGAATTGGCATGAAATTAAATGCTTGCGGTTGTGACTTTTTATAAAAGCTAGAGATTACTAATTTGCGCTCATATTGAAATATGGTTTTTATGCAAGGCAACTTAAAAAGCGAAGTAGTAAATTTAAAAGCGGATTGGTGACCCTTACGAGAATCGAACTCGTGTTACCAACGTGAGAGGCTGGTGTCCTAACCGCTAGACGAAAGGGCCAACAATGATAAAATAAATCGTGGTGCCCCGTGTAGGGCTCGAACCTACGACCCCATCATTAAGAGTGATATGCTCTACCAACTGAGCTAACGAGGCAAATGGCGCAGCGGACGGGGCTCGAACCCGCGACCTCCGCCGTGACAGGGCGGCATTCTAACCATCTGAACTACCGCTGCACCTAAAATGGTGGTCGCTATAAGACTCGAACTTATGACATCCACCTTGTAAGGGTGGCGCTCTACCAACTGAGCTAAGCGACCCAAATTTAACAAAAAAATAAATGGTGTCCTGTGCTGGACTCGAACCAGCGACCCCTTCATTAAAAGTGAAATGCTCTACCGACTGAGCTAACAAGACAAATGGCGCAGCGGACGGGGCTCGAACCCGCGACCTCCGCCGTGACAGGGCGGCATTCTAACCATCTGAACTACCGCTGCACCTAAAATGGTGGTCGCTATAAGACTCGAACTTATGACATCCACCTTGTAAGGGTGGCGCTCTACCAACTGAGCTAAGCGACCAAAAAGACTAAATCGTGGCGACCCTTAAAGGATTTGAACCTCTGTTGCTACACTGAGAGAGTAGAGTCCTGGGCCACTAGACGAAAGGGTCTATGTAAAAAAATGGTGTCCTGTGCTGGACTCGAACCAGCGACCCCTTCATTAAAAGTGAAATGCTCTACCGACTGAGCTAACAAGACATTTTTCAAAAAACGAAACGTGATTATATATAAAAAAGGCTGATTTGTCAAGACAAAAAGCCGCTGTTTTTTAAATTTAGCCGCAAATTTGATTTAATTTAACAAATTTTGCGTTCATTAAAATCACGAAAAAAATCAAATTTGACCCAAATTTAAAAAGGCAAAATTTGACTGAAAAACCAAAAAGGGATTTTGCAATCCCTTAAATTTAGCAAGAAAAGCAGGTTTTAAACTCGTATGGAGTAGGTCGCGCTTCGTACGGCCATACTTGACTCTCGAATTTATAATGCTGATACGCATTTATAAACGTCGGAGTCATGATCGGATGAAGGTATTCGTTATCGCGAATTAGCGCCTCTAGGCTACCTCTTAACGTGTGTGGGAGCTGCTCGATACCGCGTTCGCGGATCTCATCTAGGTGTAGTTTAAATAAATTTTCATCCATCGGACCGACCGGTTCCATCTTATTTTTTACGCCGTCAAGTCCCGCCATCAGCATCGCTGAAAAGGCCAAATACGGGTTTGCCGTACCGTCGGGGAAGCGCATTTCGGCGCGGACCGATTTTTCTCCAGAGCCGTATGGGATACGGATCGAGGCGGAGCGGTTTTGGCTAGAATACGTTAGGATTGACGGCGCCTCAAAGCCCGGGATCAAGCGTTTGTAGCTGTTTGTGCTAGGGTTTGTAAAGGCCGCGACGCTCCTTGCGTGTTTTAAGATTCCGCCGATGTACCAGCGCGCAAAATCGCTCAAATTTGCGTATTTTCCTTCGCCGTAGAATAAATTTTTGCCGTCTTTCCACACCGACTGATGCACGTGCATGCCGCTACCGTTATCGCCGTAGAGCGGTTTTGGCATAAATGTCGCCGTTTTGCCGTTTAGGTGGGCGACCATTTTGACGACGTATTTGTAAATTTGCACGTTATCGGCCGCTTCAAGAAGGGTCCCGAATTTAACCCCCAGCTCGCCTTGTCCTTGCGCGACCTCGTGGTGTCCTAGCATGACTTCAAGGCCGACTTGCTCTAAAACCTGCATCATCTCGGCGCGCAGATCAACCATGCTGTCGGTCGGTTGCGTCATTAGATAGCCGCCTTTTCTTCTTGGGCGGTGGCCGGTGTTGTAGCTGTCTTTAAAGTCTCTAGCATCGTTCCACTCGCCTTCTTCGCTATCTACTTCAAACATCGCACAGTTTGGGCTGTCTACTATTTTTACGTTATCAAATATAAAAAACTCATTCTCCGGCCCAAAATACGCCACATCGCCCATGCCGCTTTCTTTGACGTAGGCCATAGCTTTTTTGGCTATCGAGCGCGGGCATTTTTCGTAAATTTGACCCTTGTAAATGTCGTAAATATCGGCAAAAACCACGACCGTAACGTCGGCGGTAAATGGATCTAAAAAGGCGCTAGTTGCCTCGGGGCACATCAGCATATCGCTTCTTTCGATCGGTTGCCATCCTCCTAGCGAGCTCGCATCCATCGGTATGCCGTTTACGAAGTGATCTTTTTCTACGAATTTTATGTTATAAGATATGCTGTGCCAAGCGCCGTTCATATCGGTAAATCTAAAATCCACGAATTTGACCTCGTGTTCTTTGCAAAAATCAAAAAAATGATCGACACTTTTTACGAATTTTCCCATTTTTCGCTCCTGTGTTTATTGATTTTGTAATTTTATCATAAAATTTTACTTTTAAGATTAATTTAAATAATTTTTTCTACCCGATCTAAAATTTTACAAATTCTCTATCGCGGTTTTGAAATACCGCACACTTGCTAAAGCCTAAATTTCTAGCGATTTGCTCGCATTTTTCGCCGTTTAGACCGACTTGGTCCTTAGTGTGCGCGTCCGAGCCAAACGTGATAGGGATTTTTTTTTCGGCGATCATTTCTAGTAAATTTACGCTCGGATACTGCTCTCCGACCGGTTTTCTAAAGCCGGCCGCATTTATCTCCACCGTCAAATTTGCCTTTTTTATAGCCTCGATTGCGTCTTTGGCGAGGAGTCTAACGTCAGTTTTTGGCATAAATTTAAATACCTTTAGCAAATCCAAATGCCCGACTATGTCAAATTTACCCGACTTTGCCATCTTTTCGACGCAGTAAAAATAATCCCGCCAAATTTGATCTATGTCGCGTTTTTTGTATTCGCCGATAAATTCGGGATTGTCAAAGCCCCAGCCGCCCAAAAAATGCACCGAACCGATGAGGTAATCGACCTTGCGCCCTAAAACCCGCTCGTCCATAAAGCCCTCTAAAAAATCGACTTCGTATCCCAGCAAAATTTTAATCCGCCCGTCAAATTCGTCTCTGAGGCGCAAAATTTCGCTCTCGTAAGAGGGTATTTGCGAAAATTCCATACGGTACGCCTCGTCAAATTTCATCGGCGCGTGATCGCTAAAGCCAAAATACTCGCAGTTTGAATTTATCGCGCTTAAAACATACTCTCTAGGCTCATCTACGGCGTGTTTGCAAAGCGGCGTGTGGTTGTGCAGATCGACTCTCATTTTTATCCTTAAATATTTTGCAAATGCTACCTAAAATTTAATAAATTTAAGGATAAAGTTTGGGTTTTTAAACTTATATTTCGTTAATTTTCTATATAATCAGCCCAAATTTAAATAGGAGATTTTATGACGCAAGAAGAACTTGACGCCTTGATGGCGGGCGATTTTGAAGATGAAGAGATCGGCGAGGAAACAGCGGAAGAAATTGCGCCGCCTGCGGAAGAGAGCGCGAAAAAAACCGATCCGGCGCCGAGTGAACAGATAATAAACTACGAGGGCACCGAGATGCGTATATCCTCGAACATGCCGTGGCCTCCGCCTCCACCGACGGACGATCACAAGATGGTTCATCAGCTAGACGACGTCACAAAGGATAGCGAGGAAAAAGCCACGCAGATGTTTGACAAGCTTGATGCGATCAATAACTTTTCTATGGACGCGGAGAGCGGACTTAGCGAGATTATCGGCGGTATCGAGGCTAATATCGAAATTTTTACGAAACTACACGAAAAATTCCCGAATATCGCCGCTTTTTCCGAGGCGCTAGAGAAAAATAACGCCCTAAAAAGCTCCGCCGAAATGACGCTAGATAACGTCAGGATGGCTGAAGACGAGATCATGATGGCGATGGATATGATGCAGTATCAAGACATCCACCGCCAGAAGATCGAGCGCGTCATCAACGTCATGCGCGCGCTTAGCAAGTATATGAGCAGTTTGTTTGAGGGCAAGATCGACGACGAGAAGCGCGTATCTTCGGCCGTGCATATCGCTGGCGATACGCACACCGAAAACCTCGTCAGTAACGACGATATCGAAGCTCTGATAGAAAGTTTGGGCAAAAAATAGTGCTAAAGCCTGAGCTTTTATCTCCCGCGGGGAATTTAACCAAGCTAAAAATAGCTCTAGAGTACGGCGCAGACGCGGTTTATGCATCGGTGGCGAGCTTTTCGCTTCGCACTCGTTCGGCGCGCGAATTTAACCTTGAAACCTTTAAAGAAGCTATCGAATACACGCACGCAAAAGGCAAGAAATTTTACGCGACGGTAAACGCGTTTCCTTTTAGCTCGCAAATCGAGCCGCTAAAACGCCACTTGCAAACGATATCGGCGATGAAGCCAGATGCCTTTATCATCGCGACTCCTGGCGTCATGAGCCTGGCAAAAGAAATAGCCCCCGACATCGAGATCCATCTCTCGACGCAGGCAAACGTCATGAATGCTCTGGATGCCAAAATTTACCACGAAATGGGCGCAAAACGCATCGTCGTGGCGCGCGAAATGAGCCTAAAAGACGTCGTGAAGATAAAAGAGCAAATCCCGACGCTGGATATCGAAATTTTCGTGCACGGCTCGATGTGTTTTGCGTATTCTGGGCGCTGTTTGGTCAGCTCCGTGCAAAGCGGCCGCCAGTCAAACCGCGGTAGCTGCGCCAACGACTGCAGGTTTAAATACGAACTCTACGCAAAGAGTGAGGAGAGTGGTGTGCTGTTTCGTCTCGAGGAGGACGAAAGCGGTACGCACATAATGAACTCTAAGGATTTAAATCTATCCGCTCACATCAAAGACATCATCGAAAGCGGCGCGGTCGATAGCCTAAAGATCGAAGGCCGCACGAAAAGCGAATACTACGCCGCCTGTGCAACTAGAGCCTATCGCATGGCCGTAGATGACGCAGTGGCTGGCAAATTTGACGCGCAAATTTACGCCGGCGAGCTAAATACGCTAAAAAATCGCGGTTTTACCGACGGCTACCTGGTAAATCGCCCGTTTGAAAAGGCTGATACGCAAAATCACGCCAGCAGCCTAGAGGAGGGCACCCATCAGGTAAACGCCATGACTTTAGACGGCGAGTTTTTTAAATGCAAATATAAAATTTTCCCGGGCAACGAGTATGAGATAGTGGCTCCACTGGGCGCTCAGATAGATGAGGGCGAGAGCGAAATCTCGCAAATTTTTGGTCGCGACGGCAAGAAATTTATCAAATTTAAAAAGCTCGTAACCAAAAAAGGCAAGGAAATAGCAGAAATCCACAGCGGCAACGAAAACGAAGTAAATTTGGGCGCGAAGTTGCCTAAATTTAGCTTTTTAAGAGAGGAAATAAAATGAAATTCGTATCTATAATAATGGGAAGCAAGAGCGACTACGACGTAGTTAGCGAGGCGGCGAAAACGCTTGAGAAATTTAACGTCCCTTACGAGCTAATCATAAGCTCCGCGCACAGAAGCCCGAAGCGAACTAGCGAATACGTCGCCGCAGCCGAGGAAAAGGGTGCGCAGGTATTTATCGCGGCAGCCGGCATGGCGGCGCATCTAGCGGGCGCTATCGCAGCAAACACCACTCGCCCCGTGATCGGCATACCGATGGCAGGCTCCGCGCTTAGCGGCGTGGACGCGCTTTATTCGACCGTGCAGATGCCAGGCGGTATGCCTGTGGGTACAGTCGCTATCGGCAAGGCCGGCGCGGTAAACGCAGCCTATCTGGCGCTACAAATTTTAGCCCTAAACGACCAAAATCTAGACGAAATGCTAAAGGCCGACCGAGCAGCTAAAGCCAAGCAGGTGGAGGACGACTCGGCGAAGGTGGAAGTTTTACTCGCCTAAAGGAGCAAAGATGCAGACATACCTAAATATAGACGAATTTTGTAAGCTCGTGCACCTAGAGCGCGAGGTGATCGAGGGGATGATAAACCGAGGCGTGCTAAATACGAAAGAAGAAGACGGCGAAATCCTCATAGAAGCCAGCCAGGGCACGATGAGTGTGGTGCCTAGCGTCGTGGCCGTACCTGCGCCCCAGATCGGCGCGGATGGCTTTAGCTTCGTAGAAAAGACGATCGGTACGATACTGAATTTGCACGAAAAGGTGCTAGATGCCAAAGACGAGACGCTAGAGACCCTGCGCAACGAAAATAAGTTTTTAAAAGAGGCGCTAATCTCGATGCAGGAGCTCTACGACGAGGATCGCCGCACGGTCGAGACGCTCACAAAGCAGCTAAAAAATTCGCAAGATGAAGTCGAGTTTTTAAAGCGAAAATACAAACTCATGTGGAACAAAGCGGTTGAAAATTTCAAAGGCGACAAGGAGTAGTCATGGAAATTTTAGCGGTAGAGGGTTTTAAAATTTATGGACTAAGAATTCGCACCAAAAATGCCGACGAGATTAATGGCGACGGTAAAATCCCGGCCTTGTGGGCTAAATTTACAAAAGATTTTTATGACGGCAAAAGCGAAATTTACGGCGTTTATTGTAGTTACGAAAACGGCGCAAACGGGCTTTATGATTTATTTATCGGTACGAAGTCGCTTTGCCCTGGCGGTGAAATTTTAGAGATAAAAAGCGGCAAATACGCCGTTTTTAGCTTTCCGAGCGAGCCGCAAAACGTAGCGAAATTTTGGGAAAAAATTTGGAAATATTTTGAAGGCTCGAAACTAAAAAGAGCCTACGAGACGGACTTTGAGTTTTACGGCGGCGACGAGATAAAAATTTATATCTCGGTTTTAGATTAGGAAAAAATGGATAACAAAAATAGCGGATCGATCTTAGGTTTTATCGAAAAATTCGGCAACAAGCTGCCTAATCCTACCATGCTTTTCGTCTATCTTTCTGTTATCACGATTTTGCTGTCGTTTGCGCTAGAGAGGCTCGGAGTTGGCGTCAGCTACCAGGCTATCAAGGACGGGCAGATCTCGCAGCTAAGCGCAAACGTCGTAAATTTGCTCTCGGCTGATAGTATCAGGACTTTTGTTTCGTCCGTCCTTAAAAACTTTACCGGTTTTTATCCTCTTGGCGTGGTTTTTGCGATCATTTTAGGTATCGGCGTGGCGGATAAGGCTGGGCTTTTATCGGCGCTAGTTAAAAAAATCGCCCTAAATTCGTCCAGAAAATGGGTAACTCCTATCGTGATCTTTTTGGGCGTGATGTCCAACGTCGCCTCATCGGTCGGATACGTCGTGCTGATACCGCTTGGAGCTATTTTATTTGCGGGATTTGGGCGCCATCCTATCGCGGGGCTTGCGGCGGCTTTTGCCGGCGTTAGCGGCGGCTGGTCGGCAAATCTGCTAATCGGCACGAACGATCCGATGTTCGCGGCGTTTTCTACGCAGGCGGCTAGCGTGCTAAATCCCGACTACGTCGTTTTAGCTACGGCAAATTGGTATTTTATGATCGCATCGACCTTTTTGATCGTGATCGTTGGCTCGTTTGTAACCGATAGGATCGTCGAGCCTAGGCTGGGTAAATTTAGCTTTGAAGGCGTGCTAAATTTAGACGAGCGCGGCGAGATAAGCGCAGAGCAAAGACGCGGGCTAAAATTTGCCCTCATCGCGTCGGTTATTTTTATGGTCCTTTTGCTAGCGGCGCTTTTACCGTCAAATTCGCTCTTTGGCGCAAAAGAGGGCGAGAGCTTTACGAAGTCCGTTTTCATGCACTCTATCATCATTTTTATGATGCTATTTTTTATAGTGGCGGGCGCAGCTTACGGCGTCGGAGCTGGTACGATAAAAAACAGCGGCGATGCGGTTAAATTTATGGAGCAAGCCGTCGCCGAGCTATCGGGATTTTTGGTTTTGATATTTTTTGCGGCTCAGTTTACTTATCTATTTAACGCCTCGAACATAGGGCTGGTGCTATCGATAAAAGGCTCGGTTTTCTTAAAAGATATCGGTCTAACCGGGCTTAGCCTTATCATCGTTTTTATAGTCGTGATCGCGTTTATAAATTTATTTATCGCTGTGGATTCGGCTAAATGGGCGATGATGGCGCCTATTTTCGTGCCAATGTTTATGAACCTAGGCCTCTCGCCCGAGCTAACGCAAGCCGCGTTTAGGATAGGCGACTCGACGACGAATATCATCACGCCTTTGATGCCGTTTTTCGTGCTGATAGTGGCGTTTATGCAGCGCTACGACAAGGGGCTAAAAATCGGCTCTGTAGTCTCGATAATGCTGCCTTACACGGTCGCGTTTTTGATCTCGTGGGCGGCGCTAATATCGGTTTGGTACGCTTTTGACCTACCTTTGGGGCCGGGCGCGGATATACATTATCTAAAATAAAATTTTAAAAAGGAAGAAAAATGACGTTTTCAGAGATTATTTTGACGTTGCAAAACTACTGGCGCGAGCAGGGTTGCGTGATACTGCAGCCATACGATATGCCTGCGGGTGCTGGCACCTATCATCAGGCGACTTTTTTAAGGAGCCTGGGGCCAAAGCCGTGGGCGACGGCGTACGTAGCGCCTTCTCGCCGCCCGACCGACGGTAGATACGGCGAAAACCCAAACCGCCTGGGTGCATATTATCAGTTTCAGGTACTCATTAAACCAAGTCCGGAAAATATACAGGAGCTTTATCTAAAAAGCCTTGAAAAGCTCGGGTTAAATTTGAAAAATCACGACATCCGCTTCGTCGAGGATAACTGGGAGAGCCCGACGCTGGGAGCTTGGGGGCTAGGCTGGGAGGTCTGGTTAGACGGTATGGAGGTGACGCAGTTTACGTATTTTCAACAAGTTGGCGGCATCGCGTGCGAGCTGGTTTCGGCCGAGATCACTTACGGCCTTGAGCGCCTTGCGATGTATCTGCAGGACGTAAATAGCGTCTATGATATCGTTTGGGACGATAGGGGCGGCAATATCGTGACCTACGCCGACGTGCATAAGCAGGGCGAATTTGAGTGGAGCAAATATAACTTTGAAATCGCAGACGTAGATATGCTATTTCGCCAGTTTGAAAATGCATTCGGCGAGTGCAAACGCTGCCTAGAGGCTAAAATTTCGCTGCCTGCGTACGATTATTGCATGCTTGCGGCGCATACGTTTAACGTCCTTGACGCGCGCGGAGCTATCAGCGTAACGCAAAGGCAAGACTATATCCTAAAAATCCGCGAGCTGGCCAAAGAGTGCGCGCTGACGTATAAAGCCAGCATCGACGCCGCAGCCCAAAACGACGCGAAGGGCGAATAAAATTTGATGAAAATCGGCGAAATTTATAAAATTTTAGACGAGATTAGCCCGTTTGAGAGTCAAGAGGAGTGGGATAACAGCGGACTGCTAGTGGGCTCCTTTGAGGCTAGCGCGCAGCGCGTTTATCTTAGCCTTGACGTTGATGATGGGCTTTTAGACGAGGTGCAGCCAAACTCGCTCATCATCACGCATCATCCGCTCATTTTTAAAGGGCTAAAATCCCTAAATTTGGACAAATATCCAAGCATCCTAATCGCAAAGATGATGGCTAAAAATTTAAGCCTGATTGCGATGCACACGAACTATGATCTAAGCCATCTAAATGAGTACGTGGTAAGCGAAATTTTGGGCTTTACGCCAAAGGAACGCGATGGATTTTTGCTTTATGCGGATGTAAATTTGAGCTTTGACGAGCTTTGCGAGAGGGTAAAAGCAAAGCTAAATTTGAGCCATTTAAGGGTTTGCAAAGGGCGAAAATTTGACCCCAATGCGCCGGTAAAGCGCCTTGCCTTTTGCACGGGAAGCGGCGGCGATTTGATTGATATCGTTAAAGCGGATGTGTTTTTAACCGGGGATCTGAAGTATCATCAAGCCATGAGCGCCGCACAAAATAATCTTACTATGCTAGACATCGGACACTTCGAGAGCGAGCGGTATTTTGGGGAGTCGCTTGCAAAATATTTGCAAATTTTGCCGATTCCTACTATAATATCCAACTCAAAAAACCCGTTTTCATACAGTTAAAGGAAAAAGATGAATAAATATTTAGAACAGCTAGTCGAGCTCTCAGCTATCGATAAAGACATCGACGATTTTACTCCGCGCCTTGAGAAGGTTCAAAGCGTTTTAAAAGCGACTAAGGACGAGCAGGCGGCGATTTTGGCACAGATCGAGGAAGCGGCTACGAGCGTGACCGAGCTAAAAAATCAAAAATCTCAAACAAACGCGCACATAGCCGAATTTAGCGCGAAGATAAAAGACGTCGCTAAAAAGAGCGGCGCTGCAAAAACCGAAAAAGAGATAAAAGCTCTTCAACTAGAAGACGAGCTAGCTAAAGAACAGCTAGAGGCCGCAAATGAAGAGATCGAAAGACTAGAAAAAATCATAGATAGCAAAAATGCGCTAAAAAGCGAGCTTGAGACAAAGGCTGCGGAGCTTGGCGAAAATTTGACCAAAATCGAGAGCGAAATCTCGGCTGAGGTAGGCGCCATCGAGCAGCAAAGAAACGAAATATACGCTAAAAAAAATAAGCTAGTCGGCCAGATGAATCAAAAAATCTTGACCTTTTACGAGAAAATCCGTAAATGGGCGCACAACACCGCCGTCGTGCCGGTCAAAAAACAGGCCTGCTACGGCTGCTTTATGCAGATAAACGACAAGACTTATTCTGCCGTCATCAAAGGCGAAGATATCGTGACCTGCCCTCACTGCGGCCGAATTTTATACAAAGAAGCGGCGAACTAGCCTTTAAATTTGATAATAATTTATTACGTTTTAGTCCTCGCGGCGTTTGCCTTGGGGGCTTTACCGCTTGCGATTTTAGCTTTTAAGAAAAAGTACAGAGCCTCGATCCCCGCTAGATTTTTTTTGTTTAAAAATCCCAAATTTGACGCCTCGCGCGTGCATTTTCACGCGTGCAGTTTCGGCGAGGTGCGTTCTATCGCGCCGCTAGTTGGTAGATTTAAAGACGCGGCCGCAGTCTCGGTCGTAACCAAAACAGGATTTGACGAGGCGAAAAAGATCACGCAAAATACGCGCTTTTTGCCGTTTGAGATATTTTTACCGTTTTGGCTAAAGCCCGCTAAAATAACGGTTATTTTTGAGGCCGAGCTTTGGCTAGGGCTTGTTTTTTGGGCTAAATTTAAAGGTTCTCGCGTCATTTTGGTAAACGCTAGGATTTCTGATAGGAGCTACAAAAGCTATCTAAAATTTAGCTTTTTTTACAGGTATTTGTTTAAATTTATAGATAAAATTTACGCTCAAAGCGATCTGGATAAACAGCGCCTGCAGCGGCTCGGCGCTAAAAATATCGTCGTTAGCGGCAATATAAAATCAGCCTTTTTACCAAGCCCGAGTAAAATTTACGCCAAACCAAAAGAGCGCGTGATTGTGCTAGCAAGCACTCATGCGGGCGAAGAGGAGCTGATCTTGCGAGAGTTAAATTTGAGCGCAAACGATAAGCTGATTTTAGTGCCGCGTCATCCTGAGAGATTTTGCGAGGCGGGCGAGATTTTGGTTAAATTTGCCGTAAAAAATGGACTTAGTTTTGCTAAATTTAGCGAAACTAAAAACTTTGACGCACAGTGTATGCTGGTCGATGCGATGGGCGAGCTGGTAAATATTTATAAATTTAGCGACGTCGTAGTGCTAGGCGGTAGCTTCGTGCCAAATGTCGGCGGACACAATCCGATCGAGGCGGCGCAGTTTGAAAACGCGGTGATAAGCGGGGAGTTTGTATTTAACCAAAAGGCCCTATATAGCGCGGTTGACGGCATAAAAATTGCAAAAGCGGGCGAGATAAGTTCGCTTTTAAAGCAAAATTTACCAAAAACAAAAATAGTCGCCAAAGGCGATGCGAGCGAGATTTTAAAAGATATTGAGGAAAATTTATGAAAGAAGAAAAAGCCTATAAACTGCTGGCGATCCAGGAAGGTATCTCAAACAACGAGGCAAAGGAACTGATCGATGCGGGGCTGGTTAGCGCCAAAGGACAGAAGATCGCTGTGGCGCGCGCGATGATGAGCGCGGCGACTAAATTTAACGTGCAAAAGCTGCCGCGCCCAAGCGTGATTTTCGAGGATGAAAACCTGATCGCGGTTGATAAACCGGCATTTTTAACGTCGGAAAAAGTGAGCGAAACTTATAAATTTCCGTTGCTTCACAGGCTTGATAAGGAAACTAGCGGCGTGCTTTTACTCGTGAAAAACGAGGAATTTCAAAAAAAAGCGATCGAGGAGTTTAAAAACTGCCGCGTAAAAAAAGAGTACGTCGCAGCGGTAAAAGGTATCGTGAGCGAGGAATTTAGCGTAAACGAACCAATAATCACGCTAAAAAACAAAGGCGGAGCGTTTTCTAAGATATCGCCAAACGGCAAAGAGGCGTTTTCGCATGTGACGCCGGTTATGGTCGCAGGCAAAAAAAGCCTCGTAAAAGTCGAGATAAAAACCGGCAGAACTCACCAAATCAGAGTGCATCTAAATCACGCGGGATACGGGATCGTCGGCGATGAAAAATACGCTAAAAATAAATCCGCAAGAATGTATCTGCACGCTTATAAAATCGAGCTTTTAGGATATAAATTTAGGTCAAATTTGAGCAGTGATTTTAACAGGCTCGGTTTTGAAATTTCAAGAAATTTTGAGATTTAAAGAGCGATAAAGCTTAAATTTAATAAAATACGCGCTTTAGCTATAAATGTAAATAAAAGGTAGAATGTGTTTGAACAAATCAGCGAGTCGTTTCGTTTAGCCGTTAGTAAAATTCGTTTCGTAGACGATGAAAAAGCGCTAAATAACGCGCTTGACGTGCTTAAAAAAGCATTACTAAAAGCCGATGTTCATCACAAAGTTACCAAAGAATTGCTAGCTCTCATAGAGGCCGACCTAAAGCAAAGCGGGATAGGTCAAAAGCAGTTTTTAGACGCTATCAAGTCAAATTTGACGAAGGTTTTAACCGCGCCGGGCAACCAGGGTTTTGTCTTTGCGCCCGTAGCTCCTACGATCGTGCTGATGGCAGGCTTGCAAGGTAGCGGAAAAACCACTACGACGATAAAGCTAGCTAATTATCTAAAACTTAGAAAGAAAAAAGTTTTGGTCGCGGCGTGCGATTTGCAGCGTTTGGCGGCCGTCGAGCAGCTTCGTCAGCTTTGTGAAGCAAACGAGATAGAGCTTTTTAGCATAGAAAACGAAACCGATCCTCTAAACGTAGCTAAACAAGCGCTAGCTAAAGCAAAAAGCGGTCTTTACGACGTACTTTTGGTCGATACGGCGGGACGTCTAGCGATAGACGAAGCTTTGATGAAGCAGATAAAAGATATCAAATCAGCGCTCCAGCCGCATGAAATTTTTTACGTAGCCGACGCTATGAGCGGACAAGACGGCGTAAAAACCGCAAGCACGTTTAACGATGCGCTAAAAATGAGCGGCGTGGTGCTAAGCAAATTTGACTCGGACAGCAAAGGCGGCGTAGCTATCGGCATAGCCAAGCAGCTAAATATACCGCTTAGATTCGTTGGTATCGGCGAAAAAGTCGGCGATATGGAGAGCTTTATCCCTGAGCGTATCGTGAGCCGCATAATGGGCGAGGGCGATTTGACGACGTTGGTTGAAAAAACTAGCGCCGTGATAGACGAGCAAGAAGCAAAAAGAATAAATAAAAAGATCAAAAAAGGGCAGTTTAACTTTAACGACTTTTTATCGCAAATGGAAAGCGTCAAAAAGCTCGGAAATATGAAAAGCTTAATCGGTATGATACCTGGTCTATCAAGCGTCGCAAATCAGATAAAAGATATCGACCTTGATAACTCGAAGGAAATTTTACATATAAAAGCTATGATAAATTCGATGACGCAAAAAGAGCGTGAAAATCCTGATTTGCTAAACAATAGCCGAAAAAGACGTTTGGCTGCGGGATCTGGACTATCTCAAGTAGAGGTAAATCGCTTTTTGAAGCAGTTTGAAAACGCATCAAAAATAGCAAAGAGGTTTTCTGGTAAAGAAGGTCTGAAAGGGCTTGGAAATTTACTAAACCAAGCTAAAAACACTCGCCCTAATTAAAGGGCTTAAATTTGGCTACGAGCGTGGCCAAATTTAAGCCTATTTAAAAAACAGAAGGAGAAATATAATGGCAACAGTAGTAAGACTAACGAGAATGGGACGCAAGAAAAAACCTTTTTATCGTATAGTCGTAACGGATAGCAGAAAAAGAAGAGACGGCGGCTGGATAGAGTCGATCGGATACTACAACCCTATGGTTGAGCCTGAGGTGGTAAAATTTGACGCTGAGCGTTTGGCTTATTGGAAAGGCGTCGGTGCGAAACTTAGTGACAGGGTTGCAAAAATAACTAGCAAATAATTAAAAAATGGTAGAAAATTTTTTACTTGAATACGCTAAGCTCATCGCTGATTTTCCAGATAAAGTGAAACTTGAGCGAGTTGAGCTTGGCGAAAATTTTGCCGAGTTGATAATCTACGCCGATAAAGTCGATACAGGCAAGCTTATCGGCAAAGACGGCAGGATGATAAACGCGATAAAGACCGTAATCGTGGGCTATAAAGCCAAAGATGCGACATCATACCGCGTTACGGTAAAGCCTCTTGAGTGAGCTTGTAGAAGTCGCATTGCTTGGCAAAACGATAGGATTAAAGGGGTTTGTCAAGCTTCATAATAAAGGCGACTTTCCTAACCAGTTTAAAAAAAATGCTACATTTTTCGACAAAGACGGTAAAGAACTCGTCGTAAAAAACTACAATCATACAAATAATACGATCTCTTTTTACGGTTTTGAAGATATAGATAGCGCAAAAACTCTTACAAATAAAACAATCTACACTACAAAAGAAGAAACTAGAAAAAACTGCAAACTAAAAAAGGGCGAATTTTTCTATTTTGATGTCATCGGTTGCGAAATTTATGAGAATAACCAAAGACTCGGCGAAGTAGAGGATATAGACGAAGTCGGCGCAAATCATCTATTTTTAGTAAAAACCGATGAAAATTTGATTGCCAAAGGGTTGGAAAAAAGTTTTTACATTCCTTATATCGACGTTTATATAGAAAAAGTCGATGTGGAAAATAAAAAAATTTACACCAAAAATGCTATCTTAATTTTAGAAAATTCCTGATGAAATTTACCTTTGTTACGCTTTTTGAAAGCCTTGTGCGACCTTATTTTGAAGATAGTATTTTGGGTCGTGCGGTAAAAGATAAACTTATCTCAATTGATTTTTTAAATCCTCGGGATTTTAGCGCAGATAAGCATAAAAAGGTAGATGACTATATGGTTGGAGGCGGCGCAGGATTACTCATGACATGTCAGCCTCTTGATGATGCTTTAAAATTTTTACTAAAAAATAAGCCAAAATCTCATACTATTTTTCTTGCGCCCGCCGGGAAAAAATTTACCCAAAACGATGCTAGGCGCCTGGCAAAAAAAGAACATATTTGTCTGGTTTGCGGTAGGTATGAGGGCATAGATGAGCGAATGGTAGAAAAATACGCAGATGAAATTTTTTGTATCGGCGACTTTGTGATGACTGGAGGGGAGCTGGCGGGGCTTTGTATTGCCGATGCGATTTCTCGCAATATTGAAGGCGTTTTAGGAAATAATCAAAGTCTTGAAGTTGAAAGTTTTGAAGGTGATTTACTTGAGGCTCCGTCTTTTACAAAACCCAGTGATTACAAAGGTTCTGGTGTAGTTTCAGCGTTTTTAAAGGGAGACCATGCTAAAATCAGAGCTTTGAAAAATAATATGGCGTTCTTAAAAACTAGGTTTTTTCGTCCGGATTTATACCAAAAATTTGAGCCGCCGACTAAGGAAAAAATATGAGAAACAAGTATATCGAGGCGTTTGAACAAACTCAAATAGCCCAAAAGTCTGTGCCTGATTTTCGTGCTGGAGATACTTTACGTATAGCTATCCGCATCAAAGAGGGCGATAAAGCAAGAATTCAAAATTTTGAAGGTATTTGCATAGCAAGACGCGGAAGCGGAACTGGCGAAACATTTATCATCAGAAAAATAGGCGCAAATAGCGTAGGCGTAGAGAGAATTTTCCCTATCTATAGCGAAAGTCTAGAGAGCATAACCGTTCTAAGACAAGGTCGCGTTCGCCGTGCTAAGCTATTTTATCTACGTGATAGACGCGGTAAAGCCGCTCGTATTAAAGAGCTTAAAAAATAGTTTTACTCCTTGCAAAAGTCTAGTTTTAGGCTTTTGCCTTCTTTCTGTATTCTTAAATTTTAAAAACGCTTAATTAAAATCAATCATTTTATCTAAAATTAGAGTTACAATCCTGTTATTATTTTATAATAAAGGTTATAAATGGAAAAAATTGTATGGCAAAATGACGTATTTAACGGCGTTACTGTAGCTAAGCTTTTTGATGGACCGAACAGTAAAGAAATACGCATAAATTTAGAAAAAGGTGCCCAAATGAAGGAACATAAGGCTCCTGGCGCTATCATGGTGCAGGTTTTAAGCGGCAAGATAGATTTTAGCGTTGGAGAAAACAATGTTATCTTGGATGCGCTTGATATGGTTACGCTCGAGCCAAACGTAGTACATGCCTTGGTTGCTTTGGAAAATAGCATCGTAAGACTTAGCTTGAGCAAAAATGACGATGTAAGTAGAGTTTTTGGGGTTTTAAAGCCTTAGTCTTTGTTTTTGTGGCTTTGCTATAAAGCCACCGATAAATATTGGTCTGTAGAATGGTTTTAGTAGCGCCACGTAAGGATCTACGTTAATTTTTTGTACCAAAGCAACAATAAAAAGAGCTTAAGATAGGTAACTATGCTAGAGGCTTTGGCGGGGTTGCCTATTGTGGTAATTTGAATTTTACCGTACTGGCATCGCTTCATAAGGCTTTTAAGCTTTTTTAATATGTGATTTTGCATAGTTTGCCTCTGAGTGGCAGTGGTGAAGTTATTAATCTTCATAAGGTTTAACTTTAAATTTTATAAAATTTAGACTATGGTGCGTAAACCAGAAGCGATTTTATCAAATTTATTAGCGTTGACCTAAAAAACAAAGTAAAAACTAGATATATAAAAATAAGTAGATTTAAATTTAATGCCCGAAAATTTCTTAAATTATAAAAAACTAAATTTTCGTCATACTTCAACAAAAAATACGAATTTAAAAACATATAAAATTTATAGCCGTCAAACTACTCAAAAAAATCAAAATTTAAACCATCAACCTCTTTCAAGAAAAATTAATATAACATTTTAAGTTAAGCTTTATTATAAGTATAAAATAGTAAAACAAAAAGTTAATAATTTAAATTTTAGAGACACTATCTCATACATTTATTACTCGTATTTAAAAAATATATAATATTTAAAAGCAAAAAGTATTGCGTTGTTTAGGCTATTTTAAAGATAAATTAAGTTCACTTGGATATATAAAAATAACAAAATAGTAATAAAAAAATAAATAAAAAATTAAACTTTTAATTTAAATATCAGTTTAATTGCGCTATAGTTTCACTATTCAATTTCATCACAAGGAGTACCATTATGGGAACCAGAAGAGAACACGACTTCATAGGTGAGCTAGAGATAGCTGATGATGTATATTACGGCGTGCAAACATTCAGGGCGCTTGAGAATTTCCACATGAGCGGACGACCGCTTAAAGATTATCCGTATTTCGTAAAGGCATTTGCTCAAATCAAAAAGGCTGCGGCCTTAGCCAACAAAGAAGTTGGAGTTCTAGACGCGCAAAAAGCCGACGCAATCGCAAAAGCGTGCGACGAGCTAATCGCGGGTAAATATTTAGATCAATTCGTAGTAGATATGATCCAAGGCGGTGCCGGAACTAGCACCAATATGAACACAAACGAAGTTATAACGAACGTCGCGCTTGAAAGCCTAGGACACAAAAAAGGCGAGTATCAGTATCTGCATCCAAACGACCATACGAATTTGGGCCAAAGCACCAACGACACTTATCCAAGCTCGATCAAAGTCGCTACATACGCCAAACTAACCGATCTTTTAAAGGCTATGGAGCTACTTAAAAACGAGCTAGAAGTCAAGGCAAAAGACTTTAAAGATATCATCAAAATGGGTAGAACCGAGCTAGAAGACGCCGTTCCTACGACGCTTGGCAACACGTTTAACGCATTTGCAAGCTACATCAAAAGCGATATCGAAAAAATCACCGCCGCAAGAGAGTCTATGGCTGTGCTAAACATGGGTGCGACCGCGATCGGAACGGGCATCAACTGCCATCCTGATTATAAAGCGGCCGTTCATAAAATTTTAAGCCAAATTACAGGCGTAAACTTTAAGCCTGCCGATGATTTCATCGCAGCTACTCAAGACACTGCAGATTTTGTTCACGTTAGCGGCGCGCTAAAAACGGCTGCCGTTCGCCTAAGCAAGATTGCAAACGACTTAAGATTAATGAACTCAGGCCCAAGATGCGGTCTTGGCGAGATAAATTTACCTCAGATGCAGCCTGGTAGCTCTATCATGCCTGGTAAAGTAAACCCGGTCATCGCAGAGGTCGTAGGCGAGGCATGCTACGAGGTAATCGGCAACGACGTAACCATAATGCTTTGCAGCGAGAGAGGCGAATTTGAGCTAAACGCATTTGAGCCTGGTATCGCTTACGCGCTATTTAACTCGATCTTCATCCTTGAAAATGCGATGAAAACCCTAGCCGAAAAAGCTATCAGAAAACTAACCGCAAATCCTGAAGCATGCTTAAAATCAGTACTCGGCTCAGTCGGTATCGTAACTGCGTTTAACCCGTACATCGGCTACGAAAAATCTGCAAGCATCGCTAAAGAAGCGTTGCAAACAGGCAAAGCCGTAGGTGATATCTGCTTGGAGAGAGGATATTTGAAAAAAGAGGAGATAGACAAGATCCTAGAGCCTAAAAATATGCTAAACCCTCACATGGGCAAATAACTGAGCAAAAGTCTTAAAGCGCCGAGGTAAAATTCGGCGCCTTTTAAATTTAGTAAGTGAAAAACAAAATCTAATACAAGGAGTTTTCCTATGGATATAATGCTGATTTTACAGATTATAGTCCTACTCGGAGGTATCTACCTAGGCGTTAGGCTAGGCGGAATGGGCGTAGGTTACGCCGGCGGTCTTGGCGTAGTCGTTTTGGCGATGCTTGGTATGAAAGTGGATATGAAAGATATCCCGATGGACGTTATTTTAATCATCGCGTCCGTTATTTCGGCCATCACTGCGATGCAAGTCGCGGGCGGACTTGATTATTTGGTTCAGGTTGCATCTAAAATTTTGCGCAAGAACCCAAAACAAATCAACTACCTAGCACCTATAGTTACGTATCTACTTACGATACTAGCGGGTACAGGTCACACTGCGTTTTCTATGATCCCTGTTATCGTAGAGGTTGCTAAAACGCAAAACATCAAACCTAGCGCGCCTCTTGCGCTCTCGGTCGTTTCATCTCAAGTAGCGATCACCGCCAGCCCTATATCTGCGGCTTTCGTTGCGATGACGGGCGTTTGCGAGCCTCTTGGCGTTAGCTATCCGATGCTACTTTTCATCTGCATATCTACTACTTTCGTAGCTATGATTATTACGGCCTTCATCGTAAATAAATTTTACGATCTTGACCTCTCAAAAGACCCTATCTATCAAGACAGACTTGCTAGAGGCGCGGTTGCGGAGATAAAAGAGGTAGAGTATCAAGCGCTAAAACCTTATGCAAAAAGATCGGTTGCGATATTTGCCGTCGGCGTTTTAGTCGTCGTTTGCTATGCGCTTGTTATTTCTAAGAGCCTTGGCATCGTGGCAAAACCTATCCTTTCTAGAGATGCTGCGATCATCAGCTTTATGCTTACTATTGGCTTCCTTATCGCTACGCTTTGTAAGGTCGACACTAGCAAATTGCTTTCAACCAGCACTTTCCAAAGCGGTATGAACGCGTGCATATGCGTCATCGGTATCGCATGGCTAGGCACTACTTTTGTAAACGGCCACATCGATAGCATCAAAGAGGTAGCTAAAAATATCGTTACGCAGTATCCGTTCATATTAGCCGTCGCGCTATATTTCCTAAGCTGCTTGCTATACTCTCAAGCTGCAACTACTCGCGTCATGATGCCTGCAGTCGCTGCTGCGCTAGGTATGACTACGCCTGAAAACTCGGGTCAAATTTGGATCCTAGTAGCTTCATTTGCCGCTGTTTCAGGACTATTCGTACTTCCTACGTATCCTACGACTTTGGGCGCTATCGCTATGGACGATACGGGAACGACTAGAGTCGGTAAATTCGTATTTAACCACTCATTCTTCGTGCCTGGCACCATCATGGTTGCTCTTTCGGTTGCGCTAGCATTCCTCATCGCTCCTGTTCTTCTCTAAGAATTTTGAGCCAAATTTAGCCGAGACTTTGCTCTCGGCTTTTTTAAATTTAAGGACTTTTTCATGAAACGAATCGGAATTTTAGGCGGCATGGGACCGCTAGCTACGATAGATCTATACGCTAAGATCGTAGAACTCACAAACGCCGCAAAAGATCAGGACAACATCCCTATCGTCATCGATAACCACCCGCAGATCCCGGACCGCACGGCGTATATCCTGCACGGAGGCGAGGATCCGTTTCCTTTTATGAAAGAGTCTGCAACTAGGCTAAAAAACGCCGGCTGCGAGGCTATCTGCATAGCTTGCAACACGGCTCACTATTTTGCCAAGCGACTAACGGATGAGTGCGGCGTAAATATCCTGCACATCGCTAAAATCGCGACTTCGTCGATAAAGTCGAATTTCCCACACGCTAAAAAGATCGCCGTCATCGCCACTACCGGCACGACCGCGGCTAAAATTTACGAAAACGAGCTGATCGCCGCAGGCCTAGAGTGCGTAAAAATCCCGGAAAATTTGATGACAAACATCATGGACTGCATCTACAAGGGCGCAAAGGCAAACAAACTAAAGGAGTACGTGGGTCTCTTTAACGATACGATCGCAGCCATCGAGGCTGATGCGTATATCGCGGCTTGCACGGAGATACCGCTATTTTTGCCGTACGCGATGAAAAAAGATAAATTCGTAGACGCTACCCTCGAGCTTGCTAAAGCAGCCGTTAAATTTGGCCTAGAAAAATAATCAAATTTGCGTCTAATCGGCGCAAATTTACCCCCTCTTAAAACAAATTTTTATAAAATCCAAGCTAAATTTAAAGGATAAAACGATGAAATTTGGCGAATTTAAAAATGCAAAAACTTTGAGCCTGGCAAGCCTGCTCTGCGAGCAAAATCCGCAGCTAGCGGAGCAGATAAAGCAAAATGAATTTTTATATATTTCTTGCTTTGAGGATAAAATTTTAGGCACTGAAAATCTCGTTCGCTGCGAGATCGGATCGGCTAGCTACGTGCTGGCTTTGCTTTGTAAATACTCGCTTGACGCGGCTAAATTTGACGAGCAAACGCGCGAATATTTTGAAGGGCTTGACGAAGGATACCTAAGCGGCGAGTGCAACGTCGGCGAGGAGGAGTTCGAGCAGATCGCGGAGTTTTTGAGTGGGTGCGAAAATATCGTGATCGACAGCTCATTTTTGGCGCATGCGGACGCGAAAAATATATTCGAGTTTTTGCAAATGCTCGGCAAAAACGTCGTTTTAGCTGACGGCGCGCAGGGCGAGTTTAAAGCGGACGGCAAGCTAACGCCGCTAAAAGAGCCCGAGAACTTTGACGGTAGCGTCGTGTTTTTTATGGAGGAAGCGGACGGGTCAAATTTGAGCGGCGAGGTAAAGGAGCTAATCGGCTCGGCGTCGTTTGCCGCGGCCGCAAAGGTAAAAGACGGCGATATGGTGAGCGTGCAGGCTAAGGGCGTAGAGGCAAAGGCCAAATTTAAGCTAGAACCGCAGATGAAGGGTACGGTCGCGCTTTGCAGGGCTAAATTTAGCGGATACGCGTTTAAGCTCGTTAAGATCTCAAAAGAGGCGTAGCGGCAATCGGTCAAATTTGACACATAGATTTATCTGCCGAGGCGGCCAAATTTTATAAATTTAATCCCATAAGCCGGGCTTGTTACGTCAAATTTGACGGAGCGGGCGGAGCTTTTTGGCGTGAGGCGAGTAAATTTACCCGCAACCTCGCTACTTCAAAACCCAAATTTCTCCTCTATGCCAAAGTTAAATTTAGGCTAAATAAAATTTTATCCAAATGCGCGAAATTTAGTAAAAAAATCGCTTCAAAAGCGCGTTATATTCGCTTTTATAGCGCTTTTTAAACGAAAAAGGGTATAATGGCCGCATGAGAAAATATTTTTTACTTTTTTTACCGATTTTGGCGTTTTCTTTTAGCCTGAGCGTAAATTCGGGCGCAGAGGACGGCAGGCCCTACACCGTGATAAACATCAGCGACGAGAAGGAATTCGTCTGCAAAGAGGAAATCCTCGCCTACGACCGTAAGCTTTATTTTTGCGACGTCGCTAGTGGTGCGCTGCCGAAGGTCGAGGATAAAATTTTGGCTCTTGCGGAGGTGAGATTTCGCGAGGAAAAGGGCGGTATGCGTATCTACGTCGTACCGCGCGCGAGCTCGCGTTTGATCTCGTCTAGCGAGCCTCTTTACGGCGCGTCCGCAGTGCCGTTTAGTAAAAACGGCGGCGCAGCCAAACGCCACGCTATCGTGATAGATCAAAATTTAAGCGAATTTAAAAAACAAACAAACGCGGGGATAAATTTCGCCCCGATATTTGAACAGATGACTGCGCCTAGCGTCGGACCGCTCGATTTAAACAAGGCCCCGATAGAAAGCGGCGATAGCAACGACATAAACATGTACCTGGATGTGAAAAAAAGCTACGACGCCAAACGCTACGACGACACGATAGCCACGATCCAGACGGCGCTAAGGCGTTATCCAAATAGCATCTTTGCCAGCGAGTTTTTGCTCTATAGACTACGCGCTTTGGATAAAATTTTAGACTCGCAAAATAGCTTCGAAGGTCTTGGCGCGGCGGATGTAGCAAGTGAGGGGCGCGCGTGGATGAGGCGGTTCGTGTCGGACGAAAACTACCCAGAGGTGCTCTATCTCGTGACCAAAGCCTACCTCAGACAGGAGCTAGTTAGCGACGCGAACTATACGCTAGATATCCTTATGAACGAGCATCCAAACTCAAATTTTACCAAGCTAGCCGTACTTGAGTTTGCTGACAGACTCTATGTCACGGGCAGGCAGGACGAGGCCGTGAGGATGTACGAGGACGTGCTGTACTCGGCGCAGACGCTAGACGTCGCTAGCCGCGCGGCCCTGAGTCTCGTGCAGGGCAGTATCGACAAGGCGAAATTCGACCGCGCCAAGGACTTTATGCTCAAAATTTTAAACAGAAATCAAGAGTACCTGCTAAACGACGCGTCTAAGCTAACGACGCTGGCCGGGATATTTAACGAAAAAAATATGGACGATATCGCTGCGAGGATATATGAAATCCTGCTCGCCCGCTTAAATAAAAACGACGACGAGTACGAAACCGTGCTAAAAAATCTAGGCATCGCGCTAACAGGCACGCCGGACACGCAAAAGGCCTACGAATACCTAAAAAGATACCAAAGCGAGTTTGCGGACGGACAGTATGCCGCCATCGTGCAAAATGCGCTAGATAAGCTATTTTTCGCTAGAAACGACGAGAGTAATGCGACCAAGCTACACGATCACTACGACGCGCTCATCGACAAGTACGGCAAAACGGATGTCGGTGCTAAGGCGCTAAAAGAGCAGGTCGCGCTCTATCTAAAAGAGCGTAAATTTGACTCCGTCCTGCGCTATACCCAGGCTGTGCGCGATCTAAACGATACGGACGCTAGCGCCGTCTTGGATCAGGCGGCGCTAAATTTAGCGAGTGAAGCCATCCGTCAAAACGACTGCGTTACGGCTGTAAATTTGACCGAAAACTACGGCGTAAGCGAGAAAATCGGGGCTAAATTTAAGCTCTTTGACTGCTATATGCGCCTCTCTCGTTTTGCCGCCGCGCACGAGCTCGCCTCGCAAAATATCTCGACGCCCGATATGCTCGACCGCGTGGAGTGGCTCATCAAACTAGCCTCCGTGTTGATAAAGACGGAGAAGTATAACGACGCCTTGCGCGTGGCCGACGAGGCTCTGGCTATCGCGTCTAGGCAGGAGTATGCCGACGTCTCGCCCGTGCTTTTTTATAGATTTGAGGCGCTGATGGGGCTAGGCAGGCTCACCGACGCCGCCGCGACGATAACGGCCGTCGAGACACTACGCAAAAACGACTTTAAGGTCATCGAACTCTACGACCGCATGGCCGAGGCGACATACGGCGCGAACGACTTTTTAAACGCGTCGGTTTACGCCAAAAAGGCGATCGACCTACAAAAACGCCTGCATATCGCCACCTTTAGCCCGAAAATCGACTTTGAATACATCGGCTCGCTAAGTAAGCTAGATAGGCTGGACGAGGCGTTGCAGGCCGCGCAGGAGCTCGTAGATACGCGCCTAGATCCCGAAAACAGACTACGCGCGCTAGCTCAGATCTCGGAAATCTACATCAAGCTAAAACGCGAAAGCGAAGCAAAGCCGTATCTGCAAGAGTGCGTCGGCTCAAATCCGCAAAGCTCGTGGAAGGCTATCTGCGCCGAGCAGATAAAGCTCGTGGAGTAACTTATTCTCTTACTTTTGAAACCCGCTCAAATTTAGCCGGGAAGCTCGGGTTAAATTTGGGTTTGATCGCCGTACTTTTGGCTTTGTGCCGGGCCTAGGCTAGTGCAGGATGCGGCGCTATCTTTTTATCTGCAGATATTTTACGGCAAACGGGTTAAATTTAAAGCTGTTTGACGTTAAATTTACTTTTTGTCTGATTAAATTTGCCAAGCGGCGGTAAAACGTAGTATTTAAATTTTAAAACGTTGCTGTTTTTGTTTCTTAAGTTTTATCCTGGAGATGTAAAAATAACCGTTAAATTTAACGCGACTAAACCATAAAGCGAGCTCAAATTTGCCTTACATCCACGAGAAAAATGAAATTAGACCAACAAAACAGGGCCTAAATTTGAGGCAAGATTTAGGCTGTCGTAGCTTTTTGGCAAGCGGGGGCAAATTTGACGAAGTGGCGGCCAAATTTAAACAGTAAAAGCTTAAATTTGGCCGATATTTTGAGCAAATTAAAAAATCAGTCCCTCGTCGTCTTGTTTGATTAGAGTATCTTGCGCGTCCTGCTTAGGTACCGGCGAGATCTTCGTATAGACTTCGATCAAGCCCTCGTACGCGGTGTGAAAGACGCCTTCTGGCTCGATGAAGGTTTTTTGTTTTAGCGGATAATCCTTCATATAGCTTTCCATAAATTTCTTAAACACCGGAGCCGCCGTGCGTCCGCCGCCCTCAACCTTTCTCATCGGCGTGTTGTCGTCGTTGCCGTACCACACGACCACCTCGACCTCAGGCGTAAATCCGCAAAACCACGCGTCGATGTTATTGTTCGTCGTGCCCGTCTTGCCCGCGACTTGCACGCCGTTTAGCCTGGCGCTTTGTCCGGTGCCGCGCTCCACGACCGTTTTCATCATATCGGTCATCAGATAGGCCTGCTCTGGCTCGGTGACGAACGTCCGCTCAGGCTCGAAAACCGCTTCTAAATTTTGATAGTTTATGATGCGTTTGATGAGGCTTGGCTCCACGATCTCGCCGCCGTTTGGAAACATCGAGTAAAATTTGGCAAACTCTAACGGCGAGATACCGAAGCTACCAAGCGCGATGGAGAGGTTTTTAGGGATGTTTTTAAAGCCCATTTCGGTTAGCTTTTTGTAAGCCGTATCAAGCCCGATCTCGTCGAGTAAATTTATCGTGGCGAGGTTGCGCGACTGACGCAGAGCCTCTCTCAGCGTGATATAGCCCTGGAAGCCGCCGCTGTAGTTTTTCGGACGCCACTCGTACTGGCTGCCTTCGTTAAAAACCCTTGATATATCAGCAGCCTTGCTCATCGGCGAGTAGCCCATGTCTAGGGCTATTTGATAGATAAAGGGCTTAAAGCTAGATCCCGGTTGGCGCATACTCTGCGTAGCGCGGTTGTAGCTGCTTTTGGCGTAGTCTACGCCGCCTACTAGAGCGAGGATCTCGCCCGTTTTGGGTAGCGTAACGACGATAGCGCCGTTTAGGATACTGGCGTTTGCGTCTTTGTTGCGTTTTAGTATCTCGTTGTAGCCGTATTTTAGCGCCTCGGACGCCATATCTTGCACCTTTAAATCGACGCTGGTTTCGATGACATAGCCGCCGGTTTTTATATCCTCAAAGCGCTTTGAGGCCTCTTTTAGCACCTCGTCTACGATATACGGGGCTTTGTTTTGCGTGAGAGTATCGTCAAAAACTACGGGCTGCTCGACTAGCGCGGCTTTGTACTCTGCGTCGCTGATCCAACCTAGCGCGTTCATCCTTGCTATGACGTTGTTTGCGCGGCTAAGCG
Source organism: Campylobacter showae (assembly GCF_900699785.1). Lineage (NCBI taxonomy): Bacteria > Pseudomonadati > Campylobacterota > Epsilonproteobacteria > Campylobacterales > Campylobacteraceae > Campylobacter > Campylobacter showae. The sequence continues at coordinate 368,194 of NZ_LR535679.1, read as the reverse complement.
ATAGATCTAGGTGGCGGGTCGGATCGTAGGTGCTAGGCGCTTTTGGTAAGCCCACTAGGATAGCGATCTCTTTTAGCGTGAGTTCGTCAAGCTCCTTTCTAAAGTATCCCTTCGCCGCGGTTTTTATGCCATGATAACCGTGTCCTAGATAGACGTGATTTAGATAGCGCTCTAAAATTTGCTCTTTGGTTAGCTCGTTTTCCAGTTTCATCGAGATGATCATCTCTTTGACCTTGCGAGTTAGCTTTTTTTCCCTAGTTAGCACCATGTTTTTAACGAGCTGCTGCGTGAGCGTACTTGCGCCCTCGACTAGTTTGCCGGCCTTTATGTCCTTAACGATAGCTCGCGTGATGGCCTCGGGGTTTACGCCGCCGTGCTCGAAAAAGCTCGTATCCTCGATGGCTACCAGCGCCTCGATGACGCGCGGCGGGATATCTTCGTACTTGACGTAGATCCTGTTTTCGTCAAAGATATTTGCGATGAGCTCGCCGTTTCTATCATAAATTTGAGTCGTGAGCTTTGGCTTAAAATCGATGATGTTTGACGCGTCAAAGGTGACTTGCGAATAAAGATAAACAAACGCCGCACTCAGCGAAACAAAGATAATAAACAAAATCGAAGCTAAAATTCTCATAAAAAGGCCTTTAAAATTTTCACGTTTAGCCCCATTGCGGTGCTAGTTTCGCCGTTTTGGCTTAGGATGTATTTTTTGTTGAAATTTTCTATCGTCATGGCTCCTGCTTTGCCTTGCCAAAGATCGCCCGATAGGTAGTTTTGCAGGTCGGCTTCGTCAAATTTAGCAAATTTATACTCGGCAAAGCTGACGTTAAAAAGCTCGAATTTCTCGCCTAAAAATATCATCGCGGTTACGATCCTGGCTGTGTTGCCGCTTTGCATTTTTAGCATTTTTAGCGCTTCTTTTTCGTCTTTTGCTTTGCCTAAAATTTTGCCGTTGCACACTACGACGCTATCTGCGAAAACGACGTTTTTTACGCCGTCGCTTGCCTTTAAAAACTGCTCTTTTTTTGCCGCTACGATCTTTTGAACGTAAACGTGTGGCGGTAAATTTTTATCTACGCCGCTCTCGTCGTAGTCGAAGAAAACCTGCTCAAATTTAACGCCGTGATCTTGCAAAACCTTAGCTCTAGTAACCGAGCTCGAAGCCAAAATAATCATCAAAACTCCCTGTAAGATACGCCCAGATACGCAGCCAGCAGCGCAAACGCGACGTTTAGCGGGATGAAATAATAAATCGTAACTATGAGGTTTTCGTGAAGCTCGACGTATTCGCTATTTTGCAGGGATTTTGCGGCTTTGTTTAGGCGGTAGGTGACGTAAATGACGTTTAGGAACAAAAACCCCCAGATCGCCCATTTGGTTGTCAAAATCGTATTTAACATCGGATCGGCGTTTTTGATCGCGTTTTGCTTGGCTAGTATCGCGCCGGTTACGCCTATTACGGCGATCGAGCCGTAGATCGCGTAGCCCAGGCGCTTTAGCATGGAGATTATCGTTTGGTATTTTTGCGTGTCGCCTTCGATATTTTTCATAAAAAATTTAGCGATGAGTAAAAAATTTGCTTGAAATCCGATAAAAACGACCACGGAGAGGATGTGGATAAAGGGTAGGGCGTTGCTAATCTTTGCAAAAGCTATGTTAAATTCGGGCATTTGTCCCCTTTGATCTAAAATTTTCTCGCGCTAAAGTTACTTGGACGGCGACAAAATTTGACGCCAAAATGCGCGAATAAAATAAACTCATAAACTTATATTTTCCTTTAAATTTTATCTCGGCTCGCAAAAACAAATTTCTAAATTTACTTTACGGCGTCAAATTTGATCTTGCCGCAACCGGCTCAAATTCGCTTTTAAATTTCACGCCGCAAAACCGCGGTCAAATTTAAGCCGTTTTCTTAAATTTGACCGACGCGAGATTATTTTTCAAGCCTCGTTTTAGCAAACTCTAACGCCTGCCTAACCGCATCCTCGATCGCTAGTACGTTTTTACCGCCTGCGGTTGCGAAGTCGTCCTTGCCGCCGCCGTTTCCGCCTAAAATTTGCGCCGTAAATTTGACCCATTCGCCAGCTTTCAAAGCCGCATTTTTCACGCCGGCGGCCAGAGCGATTTTGCCATCTTCGTTTACTTGCACGAGCAGGATCGCTGCCTTTTCGTTCTCGTTTTTAAACTCGTCTATCGTGGCTTTTATGTCGCCGCTGTCAAGCACAGCGACGCAAAGCTTTGTCTCGTTTACGTTCACTACCGCCAGCGCGTGCGCGTCTTTTGCCTGCTTGGTTTTATCTTTTAGGCTTTTTATCTCGGCTTTTAGTTTTTTTACAGCATTCATCGGCTCGGCGCTTTTTAGCTCGGTTTTTAGCTCTTCGATCTCGCCGCGCCAGGCTTTTGCTAGATTTAGCGCAGCCTTAGAGCACACAGCCTCGATCCTGCGGACGCCCGCGCTCACGCCGCCTTCTTTAGTGATGAAAAATGCACCAATTTGGCTTAAATTTGCCACGTGCGTACCGCCGCAAAGCTCCTTGCTAACCTCGCCGAAGCTTAGCACGCGCACCTTGTCGGCGTATTTCTCGCCAAATAGCGCGATCGCGCCGCTATTTTTGGCGTCCTCGACGTCCATTATCTCCGTTTTTGCTTCTATATTTTTGCTAATCGCGGCATTGACGAAATTTTCGATCTTCGTTAGCTCTTCCGCCGTCACTGCCTTTGGATGCGAGAAGTCAAACCTGAGTCTGTTTGCCTCGACGCTAGATCCGGCCTGCGCGATATGCGTTCCTAGAACGCTTCTAAGCGCAGAGTGGAGCAGGTGCGTAGCGCTGTGATGGCGCGCGATCTCGGCTCTTTGCTCGCTTACTTTTAGCTTTACGGTATCGCCGATTTTAAGCTCTTTTTTAACCGCGACGTTTGATAAATTTAGTCCGAAAAATTTCTGCGTATCTAGTACGTCTGCCGCGCCTACGATCTCGCCGCTATCGCCTGCCTGGCCGCCGCTTTGTGCGTAAAAAGGCGTCACGTCAAACATCGCCCAGCCTTGCTCGCCCGCTTTTAAAATTTGAGTTTCTTTAAAGTCCTCGTCAAGCAGCGCTAAAATCTTGCTCGTGCGCTCAAGCTCCTCGTAGCCGCTAAATTTATTTTCGCCGAATTTCTCTAAAAGCGCCTTAAAGTCGCCCTTTGCGCTCTTGTCGCCGCTGCCTTTCCAAGCGGCTTTAGCGCGCGCTTTTTGCTCGCTCATCAGCTCGTCAAATTTTGCTTCGTCTACTTTGAGTCCCTTTTCGCGTAGCATGTCGGCCGTGAGATCAAGCGGAAATCCGAACGTATCGTAAAGCTTAAACGCAGCCTCGCCGCTAAAAATATCTTTCGTGCGCGCTAGCTCGCTCTCAAAAAGCTCGAGTCCGCTTGCTATCGTGGCCAAAAATCTCTCTTCTTCCAGCCTGATTTGCTCTTTTACCGCCGCTTTTTTCTCGTTTAGGTAGGCGTAGTGGCCGCCCATTAGCTCGCAGACTTTATCGACGAGACGGTACATGAAGGGCTCTTTTATGCCTAGTAGATATCCGTGGCGTATCGCGCGGCGAAGGATGCGGCGAAGCACGTAGCCGCGACCCTCTTTGTCAAATGTAGTGCCCTGGGCTAGCAGGAAAGTTACCGAGCGGATGTGATCGCTGATGACGCGATAGCTAGCGCCGCTCTCGTAAGTGTAAGGCTTGCCGCAAAGCTTTGCGACTTCCTCGATAAGAGGCATAAAAAGCGAGCTATCGTAGTTGCTAAATTTGCCTTCCATTATCGCCGTGACGCGCTCAAGACCCATGCCCGTGTCGATGCTCGGTTTTGGCAGCGGAGTTAGTTTGCCGTCGCTGCTGCGTTCGTACTGCATGAAGACTAGGTTCCAAATTTCAAGAAATCTATCGCCGTCGCCGCCCATGTAGTCCTCAGGTGTGTTAAAGTGTTCGCCGCCTTGGTCGTAAAAGATCTCCGAGCATGGTCCGCACGGTCCCGTATCGCCCATCTGCCAGAAGTTGTCGTGATCGCCGAATCTATAAATGCGCTCCTTTGCGATGTGCTGCTCCCATAGCGCAAACGCCTCGTCGTCGCTCTCGTGAACGGTGACGTAGAGGCGGTCTTTTGGTAGTTTTAGCACCTGCGTTACAAACTCCCACGCATACGCGATCGCGTCTTTTTTGAAGTACTCGCCGAAGCTAAAATTTCCCAGCATCTCAAAAAACGTGTGGTGGCGCGCGGTGTAGCCGACGTTGTCTAGGTCGTTGTGCTTGCCGCCTGCGCGGATGCATGTCTGACAGCTCGTGCGGATCGGCGGGGTAGGGCGCGGTACTTCGCCGGTGAAAATGCTTTTAAACGGCACCATGCCCGCATTTGTAAAAAGCAGCGTAGCGTCGTTTGGCACTAGCGGCGCGGACGGGATGATCTCATGACCTTTGCTTGCAAAAAAATTTAAATAAGCCTCTCTAATATCCATCGTTTTTTCCTGATTAAAGTTTTAAAATAGGGCTGATTTTAGCATAAATTTGATAAAACTTGTTTGAGGCCCGCTATAAAAGGCATCGGCTAAATTTTAAAAAATCGCTCGCATTAGCCGTTTAATTACTATTTTTGACTATAATTGCCTTAAAAACATTAAAATTTTGGAAAAAGATTATGAAAAAAAGAGTTGCGATAATAGGTTTTGGAAACGACGCCAAACACTACTATAACGAGCTTCGCCGCTCAGAGCACTTCGAGCTGGCGGCGATTTTTGACGGAGTTAAAAATAGCGAAATTTGCGGACGGATTCCTTTTTACGATAATATAAACGACCTTTTGGAGTCGGTGCGTATCGACGCCCTTATCGTCACCGACACGCATAAATATCTAAATTTGATACCTAAGTGCTTAAATTTTATAAAATTTATCTTGCTTGATCCTTGGCTTTGCAAATCAGGCGAGATAAGGGAGCTAAAATACTGCTTTAAATCCCAAAATATCAGCGCTTATATGGCTTTTATCGATAGGTTTAATCCCGTAATCGCCTCGGTAAAAAAAGAGCTTGTCAAAGAGAAGGAAACTTTTTCGATAAATATCGCTCGCGGCTTTAATAAAGGCGTAAATTTGCAGCTTGAAATTTTACAAAACATTGATGTCGCAAGGTTTATAACGGGTAGCGAAATAATCTTTAGCAATAAAATTTCAATCCAAAACGACGATAAAAGAAGCGAAACCGACTCGCTTTTTCAGCTTAAATTTAAAAACCAGACTCTAGCTAGTATCCATAACTCAAAGCGTTTTAAAGCGGAGCGATTTACGATCGAATTTGCCACGAGCGGTGGAGTTTATTTCGGAGATATGCTGGGTCTTAAGCTAAACAAATACACGCTTGACGGGCAGCAAAATTTGAAAGTTTATAGCGATGTTTCGCCGGTTAAAGCGATGCTTGACGAGTTTTATCAAGCCTGCTGCGGCGCAAAAAGCGATCTAAGCACGCTCGAAGATGCCCTAAAGGCTCAGGAGATTTGCGAATGAGACTTATTTTACTACTAAATATGGGCGGACCGAACGACCTTAGCGAGGTTGGAGTTTTTTTAAAAAATATGTTTAACGACCCATATATCTTGGGGATAAAAAGCCCGATTTTGCGTAAATTCGTGGCGTTTATGATAACTAGCTCGCGCCTAAAAACCGCGCAAAATAACTACCGCCAAATCGGCGGCAAGTCGCCTATCTGCGAGCTTACGGCAAGACTGTGCGGTAAAATTTCGCATTTTTTAGACGATGATACGGCGGTAGCCTTTGCGATGAACTATACGCCGCCTTTTGCGAAAGACGTTTTGGCCGAGTTTACGGAGGTCTCGGAGATCGTCGTTTTCCCGCTATACCCGCATCACTCGTTTACGACCGTATCGTCTAGTATAAGCGACTTTGAAAAGGCACGTGCCGAGCTAAATTTAAAGGCGAAAGTAAAAATCGTCGAGCCGTTTTTCGAGGATGAGAGATATAACGAGATCATAGTGGACGGCATCGAAAAAAGCGCGCGCGATCTAAATGCAGATGAGATAACGCTGGTGTTTTCGGCGCACTCTTTGCCGCAAAAAATGATCGATGCGGGCGATATCTACGAGGAGCACGTCAAGCGGCACGTTCAAATTTTAACCGAAATTTTGGAGAAGCGAGGGGTTAAATTTAAGCAGATTTTGCTCGCATACCAGTCGAAGTTAGGGCCTGTAAAATGGCTCGAACCCTCGCTAAATCAAGCGCTAGCCGAGATAAAAGATAAAAAAGCGCTCGTTTATCCGATCTCGTTTTGTATCGATAACTCCGAAACCGTTTTTGAGCTATCAAAGGAGTTTCGCCATATCGCGGACGAGCTAAAATTTAATTTTTACGACGTCGTAGCCTGCCCAAACGACGATGATAAATTTGCTAAATTTATCGCAGATAGAGCTAAGGAATAAAATTTGCTTGCGATAGTGTATCTTTTATAAAGGATGCGAAATGACGATCGAAGAGCAAAAATTTATCCAAAAGATTTTGGCCGAGCTTGCGCAAAAAGCTGCAGAAAAGAGCGCAAAAGGGGCAAAAGAGAGCGACTTTGAACAGGAGCTCAAAAAAGCTACCGTGCAGGTAAAAACCTCCAAAGAGCCTGACGTAGAGGGGTTTAAAAGAACCCTTACCGAGCTTGGCGCGGCTGGATTTTTATCGCAGATGAACGAACAAAAAATACAGGAAAAACTAAGGGTCAAAAAAGAGGAGCTGATGGAGGCTCTAGGACTAAATACCGATATGAAAAAAAGCCTAAGAGATGAGCTTGAAGCCGTACTGGACGATCTTTTGACCAAATATGAAAAAGAGCTTCGAGCTAGCTTGCAAAGCAACTCCTTGCTAGAAAAGCAGCAAGCCTTACAAAATAAAAATCCGTCAATGCTGGGCACGGTTTTAGGTATCGTATAAATTTGGCGTAGTTTTAAGTCGCGGCGAGTCGGCATGAAATTTGAATTTAATCAACAATCAAAGCCTTAAAATCTCGCCGAGACTAAATCGGCAATATATTAAAACTTGTATGATTTAAAGTAAATTTTTAGATAATTTTACAAACTAGCCTTCAAAAACAAAGTAGTAAAAAATTGTTTTATTGCGAATTATTAAATCTAAAAATATCTTTCAAATTTCGATCTTACTTAAAACTTTTCCATTATGAACGGTTTACCTGCATTATATAAATTTCTTTATCGTTAGTAGTTTTTGAAATTTGAGATTTATTTCATAAAATTTAAGCAATTTAAGATGAAGTCGGTAACAAGAACGATTGGATTTTGATTGATAGTTTTGTAGATTAAAAAGTAAGAAGGCGAGAATTTATCTCGCCTAAATTTAATTAATAAAGTCCGAATTTACCGTCAGAGCGTTTATAGATTACGCGCATTTTGGCATCCATATCGTTAAATACATAAAACTGCGCATCGCTATCTTTTAGCTTTTGCATAGCCTCCTCGATCTCTAGCGGCTTGTATAGCTCAAGCTCCATAGGGATTATCTCATCTACTTCGCCGTCGTTTATGTGGTGTTCGTCGGCGATCGCAGCTCTAACAGCTTTGCCGTCGTCTTTATTTTTCATGGTTGTGTTTTTGTCGTGCTCGCGGCGAAGCACCTTTGATGCGCGCTCAAGCGCAAGATCTACCGCAGCGTACAGATCTTTATCTTTGTGGTGGATTACGATCGTGTCTTTTTTTGCTAAATTTAGCGCAAACTCTACGCTAAAACCCTTTTTACCGTTTTTTTCGTCCGCTGAAACTACGCAGCGACCTGAAATTATATCCAGTCCGTATTTGTTAAGCGCATCAAATGCGTTTTCTATGTGCTGTTTGATTGGGTCCGTTAGGTTGAATTGTTTACCTACGATGCTTAGATTCATCATCTCTCCTTTGCGTTAAAGTGCTAACATTATAGCATATAAAGTATTATTTTAGAGTTTTTGAATCGTGCGTCTGTGAATTCTTATCGGCGGCATATTTGCGTTTGCTTGAGTAACTACTACGTCTAATATTACCGTTCCTGCAGATGCAGCATGGTTAAGGGCCGGGTTTGCGGCATTTGGTTGATTGCAAGCTCCAAAGGTACCAAATAACCTTTCTAGTGTTACCGTAACTCGAAACATCGGCGTAGCGTTGTTTGGAAATGAGGTATTTACTATATTTCTATTGGGTAAATTTAACGGGCAATTTGTGCTAAAATTCATCCTTAAAAGATTGAGGATAGCTACCTCTGTGGCGCTTTGAGCTAAAAGCTCTGCCTGCTCTCTTAAAAATACGTCGGTTGTTTGTTTTGAGGTCAGAGAGGAGATATTTAGCGCAAACATAGATAAAGTTGCTATCAAAACCATAAAAATTATCGCCGTGATTAAACTAAAACCTTTTCTCATTAATACACCGCCTTTGTTTTACACACCGTTGTTTCGGCTCTAGTCGGCCCCAACGATCTTCCGGCGTCTCTTATGCATAGTTTTATAACTATGACGCCATTGTCTTCCGTGAAGTTAAACCTAGTCACGTTTCTGGCAAGCAAATCCCTGCTTGTGCCATTGTCATTGTAGTCCTGACCGGCCCACGGTCTGTAGTTATAGTGTAGCCATAGATCAAGATCCGTACCGCTTGTGCCGCCCGGATTAAGGCTAACGGTCGGAACAACTGCGTAGGCGGTATGTAATAAATAATATTGTTCAAAAATATCCGTGGATGCATAGTTGGCGATAGTTAATACATCATTTCCGTTTTGCGTAGCTATAGCTATCGCATTTGCTTGGTTTGTAGCAGTATTAAATCCAAAGTCGGTATTTATGTTAGTTGGTCGACCTTTGAAAAATAATCCAACTTGGTTGTTATTGAGCGTAGCACGTCCGTTTGTTAAATCAGATATATCTAAATTTGCACTATTTAGCGTGCTTCCATGAGTTGCCAAATTTCCGCCATTTCTTGCGGCATTGGCTACTGTGGCGGGATCGTCTAAATCCACAAAGCCGCTCCAACCTCCGTTTTGAAAGCTCTCGTAGCTATATGTTATCCACTCTAATATGTTATATTGGACATTAAGGGCAGGATCTCTTGTCGATACGAAATTACCAGTAGATGCTTGTCTTCCTATTGTTGAGCCTTTTACTCTAACTGCAAGTCTTTTTGAAATTTGTTCTAAAACAAGTTCTGTTTGCGTTTCTAGAGTGTTTACGGATCTTGCTTGTAGATAGTTTTCATACAAATTTTTTATTATATTAATACCCGCAAAAGACAATATTCCCAATATAACTATTACAAGAATAAGCTCTATCAATGTAAAGGCTTTTTTCATATCATATCACCAAGACCTTGATAGTATGTTGGGACTATCGCCTATATTTGCAGCATATGCTCTTAAGATTATATTTTGAATATCGTTGCCCATAGCCGTCGTGGTAGTCATAATTATCTCGGTTATATCACTATCTGCCGCACCTTGCATGTCTCTTTGTTGTGTTGTCGTGTTGATGGTTGAGCTAATTATGTTATCTCGGCTACCGTATAGCTGAGATGTTTGTATTTTGATCGGTTCTACGCCGTCTACATTGGTATTAAATGAATTTACGCTTACATCATTTGGATCAGTGCATGGTTGAGGGGCTATAGCTGCGTTTGTTTTGTAGTTTCCAAATTGGCGTCTAGTGCCTACATCTGCTACGATGCCGTTTATGGTATAAAAATTATTGCCCGGTATCCCGACCGTATTGCCAAAAATAGGAGTTTTGTCACTAGTAATAGACAATAAGTTGCCTACGCAAGCATAGGGTGATTTTAATACTAGCGCCATTCTTGTTTTGGTATCCATTACGCTTTGCTGCATTAATCCGCGTTGATTATTGCTTGTCGTCTGCGATAAAACTTTTGGGATAGCTATTACAGATATCCCAACTACGACTATAGATAAAATTAATTCTATTAGCGAAAAGCCTCTTCTCATGTTTTACCAATCCGACCTTTTATTGGTCTTTATGGAGTAATTTAACGAACCGTCTTCAGTATCTAGTACATTGCCGGGGCCATTAAGATTATCTCCTTTTTGTCCCAGGGCTTGACCGCCCCATCTAGGCCTATCGAAGAAATTTACTTGAAATCTATTAACCGTCGCAGCTGCATTTGTTTTGTTGTAGATGAGCCAACTTGACGCCTGCATATCTATATCCACAAGCTCGGCTTGGGTATCAGATAGGGTTAAAATCTGAACGCCATTTGCTATGGTTTGAGGCGTTATGGTAACAGTGCCGGCACCTGAACTCTGAACATATGCGTTTACTTGTCCATACGTGTTATCGATATGGGATTCGTTTGTAAACCAGTTTGTGACGGATGGCAATGTCTGACCGTTTGCTAATGTGTAGATAGTTTTATCGCACGCATTGCAATACACGCCAAAATATACATTGGCATTAAAGCCTCGTCTAGGGCCTTCATAGTACGGCGCATATACCATTCCGTAGTAGAACTGAGTAGCCGTCTCATTGGCTGCTAGCGGTTTGACATAGGTATTAGGCACGGCAGCGGTATTTACTTGCTCCCTTACATTTGTGAAGGTAAATATATTGCTATTTACGGTAAATGGATTTATCGGATCCGTTACTACTCTAGCGAAATTAAATTTAACTTGCCCGCCTATCAATTGACCATTTGTAAATGCATTACTAGGTACGTTATAGACTCCCGAGTTATTATTTGCGCCATCTCTTTTTACTACTTGCGGATTGTCGCCATCGTTAAAAAATAAAATCCGAGCACTTGCGGCGGCAGGTAGCGGAGTTTTGACGTTATTTCGATCGTTTAGGTCAGCTATGCCCGTATCTACTCCCATTGTAAACTGCGTATCTTTAGAATAACAACCCGCCGTATACATCCTTGCTATAGTGCGCGAGGCATCTCCTAGCCTGGCTTGTACATTAAATGTAGCTATTGCGGGCATTGCTATGTCATTTGACATATAGCTCATAGGACCGCCGTTAAAGCCGCTTATCCTGAGGCTGTCGATATGGATATCTTGTGGGTCAAATGTAAAGTCGAATTCTGATCTGATATTACAACCGACTTTTCCGTTGGATTCGGTATTGCTATGGCTATTTGCTATGCAGTCGCTATTTGCTTGGTCGTTGCTTGCCGTAGTCCATTTGTTATCAAGTATTACTAGCTTCGCATTGCCTACTTCATTATATACGAAGTCCCTATTATCTTTGATAGCGGTTGCACCCTCATGATATCTTTCAAGCTTAGCTACACCATCTGTAAATTTAGTCATAAACCAAGTAATCGGCAGGCTTGTAACGGCAGTGCAAGTCGGCGGTATCGTCGGTTCAAATCTGGCATAGCTTGTGCCTGTGCTGTCCGGAAGCATGGTTGTATAGCCGCCGGCTTGTTTGCCTGTATCATTTGTAGCCAAGGCGCTAAAATTAGGATATTTTCTTCCCCCGATTAAATTAAGGTTATTTACTATATTTTTTGATGAAGTATCATAAATTTTAAACTCTTTAGGCCTAACGGTAAACGTATCGGAGGCGCAACTAGTTTTGATTTGGTTGGATATCGGGTCTTTAAAAGATAGTCGTACGTATAAATTTGAATAAGCCTTTTCTATTAGTACGTCTTTGAGTTCCACTATAGACTTACCGTTTTCTCCTTTTTTAAATTCTACTTGCATTGGCTGTGTTACCGAAACGCCGCCTGCAGCGCAAGTGGTTACTATATCTACTCCTACCGTTGTATCGATATTTGTTTTAGATAGCTGATTGCCAGATGCCGTCTCTTTACCAAAATGGGCTATTTTTATGTCAAATTTGCGGTTGGCTATTTGAGTATAAAGATTTTGCGAATCTCCGTCCTTGGTAAAGTTCTTATTTACAGCTCTAAAGTTGTTAACGTCAGGTACGTCTATGACGCTAAGATAGTATTCTTTATTGTCGCATCTTTTTATTTTTCCTTCAAAGCTTAAATTTAAAGCTGTGTTAGTAAAGGATGCTCTGTATATGTTTGCTTGAAATTTTTCTATTTGTTTTAAGGTTGCATCGTATTGTATAAAGGCTTGATTTGTTTGATCTATCGTACCGCCTTGATTTGCGCTGCCTATATGACCCGCCCCGCTTCCGAGAGCAAAAGTAAGTAGGTTTTTAGACGATGTTTGAAAGGCTGTGTTGTCTGGATTGTGTGGGCCTACTTTAAATTTTGTCGTAGTTATAGGCTCGCTTGTTACTATATATGTGGTATTTGGCTTATACTCGGAGCCTTTTTGCTCTAGGCTTGAGGTGAGCGTTAGTTTCTGGGCCGACTCGTTTCCTTTGTTTTTTATTGCAATTTGTGCTCTTAGTATACTGTCTTTTTCCACCTTGGTATACGAGTTTTTGTTTGTACTTACTTCTCTAAATTCGCTATCTGGAGCATCTTTGCCTTTTGTAAACAAAGTTTCTTCATAGCATACCTCTGGAGAATAAAGCTCAGTAGAAAAAGCCACCAAGCCGACGTTTGCTCTTTCGGAGTACAATATGCCGCTGTTCCACTCAGATTTTGCTATTAAGTTTATCCAGGCGTCAGTTTGTGCGTTTCCTATTTTTCCGCTGATGTCAAAAACATCCAAATCCATTTGGTTATTGTATGTTTTTCCAGAGTTAATATTTGATCCAAATTTTGTTATAGTGCTGTTAAACTGTTTTCCGCTTCCATTTTGACCGGAGGTGACGGATTCATATCTCCTATTATTCTTGTCCCAAACTTGTATATCTTCGCTTCCGGTTTCGTATTTACCGCCAAAGCTCATAACGGCAAGAGTTGAATTCACATTGCCACTAGGTGGGGTATAGAATCCCTCAAATTTTAATTCCAAATTTTTGCTTACGGAGCCTGGATTGGTTCTAACCGACGGATCTAAAACTCTAAGTCCATCATAAATATTAACGCTTTTTGGTTTTATGTTTTCACTTTCGTCTTCACCAAAATCATAAACTATTAAAAGCGCCCAACCTCCATAATGTGGAGGCAAATAGTATCTACTTGATTTGAAGTCGCCGTCTCTGTACATCGACATCCAGTTGTTGTCATCTAAGCTGGATGACGTTCTTATGCCTCCGGCGCTAAAGGTTCTTTTGTCTTTTGTTAGGCTTGCTTTAACAAGATCAGTTACATCGACGCTAGCTTGGTACATGAAATACATTCCGCCTTGATAAGCAGTATTGTACCATGCATAAGCTCCCCACCAATAAACATCTCCCGGATTTGCGGTAAGGCGGTGCATTTTTCCGTCTGGCGTACCAAATCTTACATATTTAAAGCCGCTAATTCCATTTAGATATTTATTTCTGAGTCCTGCAACGTTACTTGCCGGATGGTCATTCCATGGATTTGAGAGACCGCCCGCCCAGTAAAGCCTAGCATATATAACTTTACTGCCATCTATGTGATTTCTTTCTAGTTCGGTAGGCTTGTTTGAAAAATCAAAGGTAGAATAGGACGAGTTAAAATAGTCTAAAGTACATTTACCATTATTTCTGTCCCATTGCGTGCATTGCGATCTATAGTTTGCATCGTCAATACCCTTAATATTAGTAAGCGTTCCCTTCCATAATGTACCAGTTACCGGCACATAATTGTATCCGCCGTTTGTCGGTACGGATATGGTTGCGCCTATGATATCCATATCGCCGTATATGCGTTTCATTTCTTTGCCGTCTTTGCCTACTATAGACCTTCTTACCATACCCTCTTTTATGTCTGTATATACTCCGATATCGTTAGTGGCGCCGGTTTGTTTCCATACTATTGGGTGTTCCAGTCCGTCATGCTCAAAGGCAAAAAGTCCGCTAGATAAAGTCACAAGCGCAATTAGCGCAAATTTAATGTTTTTCATTTCAATTTTTCCTCTTGCTGAGAAGCAATTTATTTTTCTATAAAATCCGAAATTTTTTCGGCCTGTTTATACATCGGATATGCCCACGCGTCAAGCACTATTTGAGAGAGTGTCATGTTTGTCATATTGCAAACGATAGGAGCGATGAAATTTACCGTCGAGGTCTCGATTGGGGTGCTTACGACCATGATGTTGTAGATCCTTAGCTCGCTTTTGTCGTTTATGTCCATCAGCTCCTGGTAGTACGTCGGTATATCAAATTCGTAATTTCTCAAGGCGTACGGGTTTATCGCGGTAAAAGACGTCTCATCGTCCTTGCTTTGAAGCTTTACGAAAAATTGATCTAGCTCTTTTAGTTCGTAACTTTTGATATGCTCAAAGCCTAAAATCGGACTTTTGACTTGAAAAACCATATACATCTCCTTAATTATACATTTACCTTTTACGCGAATTGTACCCAAATTTTTCTATTTTTAAGCATAAATAAAACAAAAATTTACCAAAAAGCAACAAAAACAATGGTAAAATAACCCATTTAAAAAATTTAAATTTAAGGGAACGTATGAAAAATTTGATCAAATTTTTATCTGCGGTATTTTTTGTTTGTTTAATCGGCGGTTGTGCCGACAAATACACGGAACTTTATAATCTAACGCCGGATCAGTGGTATTCCGAGATCATCGGCGATATCAAAAATCGCGACCTAGAAAGCGCCGACAAACACTACACGGCGATGTCTAGCGAGCACGTAGCTAGTCCGCTTTTGGAGCAAATGCTACTAATCCTAGCCCAAGCTCACGCCAACGACGAAGAGTACTTGATGGCGAATTTTTACCTAGACGAATACCTTAAAAGATACGGCGATAGCGGCCCTAGGAGCGAATTTGCGCAGTATCTAAAGATAAAGGCGAATTTTGATTCATTCTCGCAGCCCAATCGAAACCAAAAGCTAATGCAAGACAGCATCGCCGAGATAGAAAAATTTCTCTACATCTATCCAAACACCCAGTATCGCCCGCTGATAGAAACTATGCTGGTTAAATTTAAGCTCGCAATCTACAACCTAGACGTGCAGATAGCCGATCTGTATGAGCGCACTGGCAGGGATGAGTCGGCGCAAATTTATAAAGAAAAGGTGCAAGCATCGCCGCTAAACGACGCAAATATCGTGCTTCCGCAGCTTCCTTGGTATAGAAAAATGTTTGAATAGGAGCTAAATTTGCAAATTTACGAATCAAAAATGTTCCCGGCGCAGCTACCCGTCATCGTGGAGGACGAGCTATTTTTATATCCTTTTATGATCACGCCGCTTTTTTTGAGCGACGAGGAAAATATCGAAGCGCTAAATTTGGCTCTCGAGTCGCAGAGTCCCATCCTAGTCGTACCGACGAAAGCGCAAAACGAAGGCGCACGAGAATTTGACTCTATCTACGACGCAGGCGTCATCGGCACCGTGATGAGGCGAGTACCGCTACCGGACGGTAGAGTAAAAATTTTATTTCAAGGAACGAGCAAGGGACGCATAGTCTCAAAAGTATCCTCAAAGCCGCTGCAAGCCATCGTAGACGTACTACATGAAAAAAGACCCGAAAACACCAAAAGTGACGCGCTACTAACCGTACTTCGCGAAAAGGTGCGAGATCTGGCCGCGCTTAGCCACTTTTTCCCGCCCGATCTTTTAAAAACTATAGAGGAGAGCGCCGAACCTAGCCGCGTTTGCGATCTGATTTTAAGCTCACTAAGGCTAAAGAAAAAGACGGCGTACGAGTTTTTTATCGAGGAAAATTTGGAGCAAAAGCTACTAAAACTCATCGACTACGTCATCGAGGAAATCGAGGCGAACAAGCTTCAGCGCGAGATAAAAAACAAAGTCCACTCAAGGATCGATAAGGTAAATAAGGAGTATTTTCTAAAAGAGCAGCTAAAGCAGATCCAGCAAGAGCTCGGCTCCGATACGAGCCGCGAAGAGGAGATCGAGGAGTACCGCAAGAAGCTGGAAGCTAAGAAAAAATTTATGGGCGAGGACGCGTATAAGGAGATAAAAAAGCAAATCGACAAACTATCGCGCATGCATCCGGACTCCGCCGACGCCAACACGACGCAAAGCTACCTCGACTGGGTCGTGGAGGTGCCGTTTGAAAACCTGGCCAACAAAAAACTAAGCGTGCAAGAGGTTGCAAAGCAGTTAAATGCCGATCACTACGGGCTTGAGAGGCCAAAGGATAGGATAGAGGAGTATTTTGCTCTGCGCGAGCTTTTGCAACTGCGAGGCGTAGCGGGCAAGGTAAACAACGGTGCGATCTTGTGCTTTGCGGGGCCTCCGGGCGTTGGTAAAACGAGTCTGGCAAACTCCATCGCAAAGGCGCTAAAGCGCGAGCTAGTGCGCGTGGCTTTGGGTGGTCTTGAGGACGTAAACGAGCTGCGCGGACATCGCCGCACCTACATAGGCGCGATGCCGGGCCGTATCGTGCAGGGGCTAATCGAAGCAAGGCAGATGAATCCCGTCGTGGTGCTAGACGAGATCGACAAGGTCGGCAGGAGCTTTCGCGGCGATCCGACGGCGGTACTGCTGGAGATCCTGGATCCTGAGCAAAATAACAAATTTAGGGATTATTATTTAAATTTTAATATCGATCTGAGTAAGGTAGTTTTCGTCGCGACGGCAAACGACGTGAGCGCCATACCGCCCGCGCTTCGCGATAGGATGGAGTTTATCGAGCTTAGCTCATACACCCCGCAGGAAAAATTTGAGATCGCTAAAAAATATCTAATCCCCCAAGAGCTCAAAAAGCACGGCCTAAAGCCCGGCGAAGTGACCCTAGGCAAAGACGTGCTAAGCCTCATCATCTCAGACTACACACGAGAAAGCGGGGTGCGAAACCTGCGCCGCCGACTGGCCGATATCTTTAGAAAGGCGGCAAAAAGGCTGCTGGGGGGCGAAGCACAAAAGATAACCGTGACGACTAAAAATTTGAACGAATTTTTAGAAAAAAAGGTCTTTGAGATCGAGCACGCCGATAAAAAGCCGCAGATCGGTCAAGTAAACGGGCTGGCGTGGACGAGCGTGGGCGGCGACGTGCTAAAGATCGAAGCCATACGCATACAGGGCAAGGGCGGCCTGCAGATAACCGGGTCTTTGGGCGACGTGATGAAGGAGAGCGCGTATATAGCATTTAGTCTCGTTAAAGTACTGATCGATGCAAAAAAGATAAAAGTACCGGCCAAAATCATCCCGGGCTTGCCTGATGACGTCAAAGACGGCGTAAAAAAAGAGCCGAGCCCTAGCGAAGTGTATCGTCGCTACGATCTGCACATCCACGTACCTGAGGGTGCTACGCCAAAAGACGGTCCGAGTGCCGGTATCACGATGGTGACGGCGATTGCTTCGATCCTAACGGATACAAAAGTGCGAAGCGACGTGGCGATGACGGGCGAGATTACGCTCAGCGGCCGCGTGCTACCTATCGGCGGGCTAAAAGAAAAGCTCATTGCCGCGCATAAGGCCGGCATCAAAACCGCTCTGATACCGCGCAAAAACTATGAACGAGATCTGGGCGACATCCCGCAAGACGTCAAAAACGATATGCAAATCATCCCTGTGGACGTCATCGAAGATGTTCTAAAAAATGCGTTCGTCGCAAAATAACTACAAAATTTGATTAAATTTGGCCTCGATCACGGGGCTAAATTTCTACTTTAATATCCTTAAATTTATTTGAATAAATTTTATGTTTTGAAATTCTTTTTTAATATGATAAGTATCTAAAATCGGCTGGATAGGGTGTATAAATTTTTGGTTACCCATAAAATTTGAGCACTGATTTATTTATATAAATTAGCTTGGATCTCGATACTTCAAATTTGCAAACAACATTCTTGCATTCCGTATGCATAATCTTGCAACATATGCTACTTTGGTATGAATTTATAAAATATGTGCCATCAATCGATCTAAAATTTAGCATATGATGTTTTCTGTGTGGGTTTATGATGCTAAGTTATAAAATTTAATCTCGTTAGTGCCAATACCACTATACTTATTTTAAGTAAAAATATTTGTATTGGAATTGAGCCTGAGAAAAGCGAAGAGTGTAAAATTTAGAAAATTTGAAAAGAAAAGATAAGCCCTAAAAAGGGCTTAAAAATTATAGTCCTTCAAAAGGATTAGTTACTACGTCGTCGCGATCGACTACGTAAGGTATCAAAGCTGCTTGGCGAGCACGCTTGATAGCCTTTTCTACCATCTCTTGGTACTTTTTAGAAGTGCCGGTTAGGCGTCTTGGCATGATTTTAAATCTCTCTGACAAGCAGTACTTCAAAAGCGAAGTGTCCTTGTAGTCGATAAAATCTATCTTTGCCTCTGTAAATTTGCAGTATTTGCGTGAATATTTTCTTTTTTCAGCCATCGTTTTTTCCTTAATTAAAATGGTATGGTTTCGTCGCCGTCATCGTATTTGTCGGCATCTATATCTATTTCTCGGACGTTATCGCCGTAGTATTCGTCTTTTGGCTGTTGCTTTTGTTGCTGCGGTTTATTAAAATTTTGCCTTTGTGCGCTGCTTTGAGCATAGCTATTTTGCTGATTTTGTCCGCCTTGATAGCCGCCGCCGTAGCCGTTATTTTGGTAACCGCCTTGCTGATAGCCTTGATTACTATTTTGATTATATCCGCCTTGCTGTTGTCCTCCGCCTAGCATCTCCATATTTTCCACGCTGATCGTGTGTTTGCTTCTATTTTGTCCGTTATTGTCCGTCCACTGGTCGAATTTTAAGCGGCCTTCTACTAGAAGCTTTGAGCCTTTGGAAAGATATTGATTTGCTATTTCCGCTTGTTTTCCGAAAAATGTTATATCAATAAAGCACGTTTCTTCGCGTTTTTCGCCGTTTACGTTAAATTTTCTCGTTACGGCGATGGCGCTGTTGCCTATGGCTGCGCCCGCAGTCGTATATCTAAGCTCGATATCTCGTGTTAAATTTCCTACTAAAACGACTCTATTAAACATTTTTCGTCCTTATTCTTGCGCTGCTGGAGCTTCTTCTGCTTTGACTTTCGGTTCTTTTTTGTTTAGTTTGATGCCCTTGCTCATCTTTTCCCAAGCGGCGATCTCTTTTTTGTTTTCAAATTTGACTGTTAAGAATTTGATGATCTCTTCGGTGATTCTGATGATACGCTCGACTTCGGCGATAGCTTGGGTCGGAGCCTCGAAATACACGACGAAATACGTTCCGCGCTCGTATTTTTTTACGGTATAGGCTAGTTTTCTAGTGCCCATAGACTGCACAGACGCGATATTTGCGCTGTTTTTGGTTAGGATTTCTTTAACGAAATCAACTTTTGCGCTTACTTCTTCTTCCGTCAAAGTAGGCTTCAAAATAAATAAAAGCTCGTAGTGCTTCATTGATTCTCCTTGTGGGTATTAAGCTCGTTTGCGCGGTTGCAAACGGGCAAGGAAGTCTTTCGACAAGAGCTGATTTTATCTTTTTTTTACTTAATATTTGCTGTTTTTACCGATAAGATTTTGTAGGCCGAGTACGCAGGAGAGTAAAAAAGTTTTTTTATCGAGCGCAGAGTTTGCCTTTAGTTCAAATTCCGCCAAATTTAACTCGGTAAATATTTCTTTATACGCTTTTAAATTTACTGCCAGACACTGCCTTTTTAGTTCGTTTGCGACGTTTGGCGGCGGCGCATAGCCGAGCGTTTCTTTGATGTCGAATTTTCCTGTTATCTTGATGCCGGCATGTAGTTTAAAGAGCCTAAAAAACGCGCGGTAAAGCGAGTTTATAAATAAAATTTCATTAAAATTTCCATCGTCCGCGTAGGAGAAAAAATCGGCCCTGATATCTTTTAGCGCGATAAATTTATCGAAAAAATCGTCAAAACTCACGCTTGATAGCGAAAAGACCAAGCTTCTTACGATATTTTCGTTTATTGGCTCGTTTAGAGAGGCTAGTTTATTTAGCTCGCTTGCAGCTAAATATAAATTTTCGTTATGTATGCGGTAGAGTTCAAAAAGCGCGTTTTTTGTAATATTTAGGTTCATTTTTGCGGCTTGTCTGCCGAGTAAATTTACGGCTTCTTCGGGCGAGCCCGGTTTAAAAAATCTCGCAAAATTTACCCCGAAAGCCTTTTGTGTATCAAAAACGGCTTTGGCGTCGGATTCAAAAAGCTCAAAAACGAATGCGCCGCCGTTTTTGCAACCGTCTATCAGGATTTTTAGCTCTTTTGCGGGGATTTTTTTATCGCTTTTTACGTGCAAAAGCGGGCTGCCGCCAAATAGCGAAGGTTCGCAAAGGTGCGCGCGCGCTACGTCAAAATCGTACTCGTCGTAGTAAAGGCTCAAAATTTCAAAATCTTTAAATTTGGCTAAAATTTCCTTCGCAAAAAGCTCGATTTGGTATTCGTCCGCACCGTAAAGCAAAAAATAATTTGGAAATTTAGCCGAATTTAGCGCGGCCTCAAGCTCTTTTCTATACATCGATTTTCTTTACGACCTTGCCGAAAATTTCGGCTGTTGCGATATTTGCGTCCGTGATTTCGACGATGACTTTTTGTAGTAAATTTGCGCCGTACGCGCCCAAAAATATCCTAGCGCCTTTTATCTCGTCGTCAAGCCTGGCGATCGCGACGTTTTGATTTTCGCTGATATAGGCGTTAAATCGCTGTCCGATGCGCTCTTTTGCCCAGCGCGCGAATTTTCTATCCATAAAGTCAAACGCGACCCTGTCGGCTTCGCGCTCGAGTTCGCTTAAATTTGAGCAAGTCGCTTCGATATTTAAAAGCAGGTAGTTGAAAAATTTCTCGTCGTTGCGCAGTTTGGCCTTTAAAAGGCGGTGCAACGTAAGGTCGGAGTAGCGGCGGATCGGGCTCGTAAAGTGCGTGTAGCGCTCAAATCCCAGTCCGAAGTGGCCTAAATTTTGCGCGCCGTATTCGGCCTTTTTTTGCGATTTGATGATGAGTTTGTCGATCTCCTCGCGGTTGCCTACGGCGTCGGCCTGCGCTTGGATTTTGCGAACCAAATTTGCGATATCGCTCTCATAAACGAAGTCAAAGCCCAGAGCGCTGAGGTCTTCGAGCAAAATTTGGATTTTTCGCAGATCCGGCGAGCCGTGATTTCTAAAAATGCCTTTACCGATGCGTTTTGCCGCAGCGACGTTGGCTAGCAGCATGCAGTCCTCGACGAGTCTGTGCGAGTCGGTGTCGGTCTCAAATCTTGTAGAGGCAAGCCCGCCGTCTGCGTCAAGGCTCATACGAAGCTCCTGGGTTCTAAAGTCAAACGCGTTTTTCAGGCGTTTTTTGCGCAGACTCGAAGTGAGCGCGAAAAGAGGCTTGATCCAGCCGGTCTCGTCCTCGCGTTCGCCGCGTAAGATTTGATCGACCTCGTCGTAGTTAAAGCGTCTTTGTGAGACGATAACGGCTTCTAAGAGCTCTTCTTTTACAACTTCGCAGTTTTCATCTAGCGTGATTTTGAAACAAAACGCAAGGCGCGCGGTATTTGGCTTAAGCGAGCAGATATTTTCGCTCAAATTTCGTGGCAGCATCGGCACGGCTTTATGCGGAAAATATATCGAAAATCCGCGCGTTTTGGCCTCTGCATCTATCGGAGAGTAGGGAGTGACGTATTCGCTAACGTCTGCGATCGCGACGTAAATTTCTCGCTTTTTCTCGTCAAAATATATCGCGTCGTCAAAGTCTTTGGCATCGACGGGATCGATCGTACAAAAAGGCAGTTCCCTTAAATCTACCCTTTGCGGATACATCGCGGCATCGACCTCATCGCCCCACGCGAGCGCTTCGGCTTCGCACTCCTCGTTAAATTCGTCGTTTTTGTTAAATACGGCGAGCGAGATTTTCTCGTCGCTAAGTGGGTCGTTTATATTGCCGATGACTTCGACTATTTCGTTATTTAGATTGCCGATTTTTAGTAGCGTGCCTGGCGGCAACATTTTTAGAGATTTTTGCGACGCTTTTAGTGGCGAGCTAAGCGCGGTTTTTACGTTTACGCCAAGGATTACCGAGCCTATTTGTTTGGTATAGACTACGCTCGTTTCGTTGGCGAGTTTTAGCGTCATTACGACTTTGGCGCTTTGGCGTTTTTTCTTTAGCGGCAGGAGCTTTGCCAGTACGATGTCGCCGTAGTGCGAGGCGTTTAAATTTTTATTTTCTATTATTATATCTTGCTTGAAGCGTTTGTCGTAAGGCGCCAAAAAGCCCGTGCCGTTCGCGCTTATATCGAGTTTGCCGCAGACAAAGCCGTTATTTAGATAGTAGCGATCTTTGTGCTGGCTTACGGCGTTTAAATTTAGTAAATTTCGTAGGATTTCTTTATCGGAGGAGGCGACTTCCTTTTCGCTCACTCCGTCAAGTAGTTTGGTTAAAAATTCTTTCACAAATTCGCTTTGACTTTTGCGACGGCTTCTAGGAATTTATCTTGCGCAAAGCCGTATTCGTCGAGATGCATTAGCGTGTTTTGTAGATTATCGTCGTTTAGCTGGTTGAATATATTTACCGCGCTTTTTACGACTTTAAGCGCTTTTGAATAGCTTTTTATGTGCTCCGGCGCGTCGTCTGGGTTGTTTGAATACAAAATCGCATCGACTAGCTCAGACTCTAGATTCCACTGCTCGAAAATTTTAGCCGTTACGGTTTCGTTTGAAATCTCGACGATTTTGTTTTCAAGCTCAGATAGGTCGAAAGGATTTGAAATGTTTTTCAAATTTGCCTTAAATTCGGCCGCTTTGCCGGATTCATTTAGCTCGTTAGAGATGACGATTTTACCGACTTCGAGCATAAACGAAGCGGGGCTTAAAATCGCAAGATCGCTAGCGTTTATTTTCGAGTACCAGTTGTACATCAATGCGTTTTGTATCATGGATATATTTAAGAAATCTTGGTTTGTGATGCCGTAAGGATCCAAATTTATCTTAAAGCTTTTTTTGACCGCGCTTGATAGGGCGAAACCGCGAACCGTCGCCATGCCAAACAGCGCCACCGCTCTAGAAACGGTCGTTATCTCCCTACTAAATCCGTAAAGCGGAGAGTTTGCGGAGCGTAAGACGTTTGCCGTTAGCATCGGGTCTTTTTCGACGACTTGGGATAGATCGTTCATTGAGCTATTTTCGTTTCTGCAAATGGCTTGAATTTTTACGACCGTGTCGTCAAGCGGCGGAAGAGCTTTTATATGTTTATAGATTGATTCGTTCATTTTTCCCACTTCATATCGAGATTTTATAATCGCTAATTCTACACTAAAAGGCTTTTTAAAAAACTTAAAGTCAAGTTTGTTTCAGTGTTTAGGTAGTATAATCTCACAAATTTTTTAAGAGGAGAGAATATGGCAGTAAGTATTTACTATGACAAAGATTGCGATTTAAGCTTGATTAGAAGCAAAACCGTGGCGATGATAGGTTTTGGCTCGCAAGGACACGCGCACGCTGAAAATTTGCGCGATAGCGGCGTAAAGGTGATCGTGGGTCTTGCAAAGGGCGGTAAAAGCTGGGCGAAGGCCGAAGCGAAGGGCTTTGAGGTAAAAACCGTAGCCGAAGCCGCAAAGGCCGCAAACGTCATAATGATACTGACTCCCGACGAGCTTCAAGCCGAAATTTTCGAGCGAGATATAAAGCCGAATTTAAACGAGGGCGACGCGATAGCTTTTGGACACGGTTTTAACGTGCATTTCGGACAGATCAAAGCTCCTGAAGGCATCGACGTCATCATGATCGCCCCAAAAGCGCCCGGCCATACGGTAAGAAGCGAATTTGTGCGAGGCGGCGGCATCCCTGATCTAATCGCCGTAGAGCAAAACGCAAGCGGAAAGGCTAAAGAGCTAGCTCTAAGCTACGCTAGCGCGATCGGCGGCGGCAGAACAGGCATCATTGAGACAACCTTTAAAGACGAGACCGAGACCGATCTTTTCGGCGAGCAGGCGGTGCTTTGCGGCGGGCTTTGCGCACTAGTAAACGCGGGCTTTGAGACTTTAGTCGATGCCGGATACGAGCCTGAGATGGCGTATTTCGAGTGCTTGCACGAGCTAAAACTAATCGTGGATCTAATGTATCAAGGCGGTATGGCGGATATGCGCTACTCTATCTCAAACACCGCAGAGTACGGCGACTACGTGAGCGGACCGCGCGTCATCGGCGAAGACAGCAAAAAAGCGATGAAAGAAATTTTAAAAGAGATCCAAAACGGTAAATTTGCAAAAGACTTCATCCTAGAACGCAAGGCCGGATACGTCCGCATGAACGCAGAGCGCGGTATCGCCGAAAGAGGCCTACTAAATCAAACCGGCAAAAAACTACGCTCCATGATGCCTTGGATCAGTGCCGGCAAACTCATAGATCAAAGCAAAAACTAATTGAACTCGAAACCTAGAAAAAAGGCCGCGAAAAGGCGCTCCAAAAAGGGGCGCTCGCGCGGCGGCCTAAAGCTACTACTTTTCGCTTTTCTCATCGCCTGTATCTTGCTTGTCGGGGCGTTTTATTTGCTGGACGTCAGGGTAAAAGTTAAAAGCGATAATGCGCTGATCGCTAAAATCGAGCGGTATTTCGGCGATAAAAGCGAGCCTGATCAAAAGCAAAATTTAAGCCACAAGCCAAGCCTTTCGGCCTCAAACGGCTCCGAAAAAGTCACCATAAAAGACGCGCAAGCCGCATCGGGCGTGCACTCGAGAGCAAATTTGACCGATATAAAGGCGCTTTTTGACGAAGCAGAAGCTAAAGGTAAAGCAAAAATCGGCGACGAAAAAGCTAAGGCAGAGGGAACAAGCGGTTTAAATTCGCCAAACGAGCAAGCTAAATTTGATAAAGACGGACAGAACGCGCAGAGGATAAAGGATAAAATCTCGCCTGAGGGCGGAAATTTAGCCTCCCGCGATACATCCGAGCTTGACGGGGCGAGCGCTAAAAAAGTCGGCGAATTAAATTTGACAAATTTAAGCTCTAAAAGCGAACCCCCTAAATCCGCTCAAAGTAACGGCGATACCGTTAAATTTGATGGCTCTCGAGCGCCTCAAAGAACGCATATTTTTGCAAATTCCGAAGCCGTAATCTTTGACGATACGCCTATGCCGCAGGCGCAAAATAACTCCCTCGAGCAAGCGCTAAAAAAAGAAAAAATCCATATCGAATTTAGCGACGCAAACGATCAGGGGGGGCAGGTCGAGGCGAAATTTGACGCAGAAAACGCGCCGCAAAACTCCGAGCAAAACGAGCAAGAAAAGATCGAAAAAGAAAAGCCTAAAAAGGACGAAAAAGCCAAATTCACAAACTCGCAAAAAACGGATAAAAAAACCGCGCCCGAGCCAAACGAGGTAAAGGCCGCCGTAAAAGCGGGCTACAAACCGCGTCTAGTCATCATCATCGACGACGTGGCGTATAAGCACCAAACAGACGCGATAAAATCGGTAAATCTAAAGCTCACGCCGTCCTTTTTCCCGGCAACCTCCGCCCACCCGGAGACGCCTGTTTTGGCGCGGCGTTTTAGCTTTTATATGATCCACCTGCCTATGCAGGCTCTAGGCGGCTTTAATGGCGCTGAGATCGGCACTCTGACGGTAAACGACGACTACGAAAAGATCGCTAAAAAACTGCAAAGCATCAAGCGAGATTTTCCGGATCTAAAATACATCAACAACCACACAGGCAGTCGCTTTACTAGCGATGCGGCCGCGATGGATAGGCTGATGCGAGCGATGCGGGACGAAAATTTGATCTTCGTCGATAGTAAGACGACCTCGCCGACCAAGGTTTACGGCGCGGCGAAAAAATACTCTATGCCCTACATCGCGCGCGACGTATTTTTGGATCACGACGGCTCAAAAGCAGCGGTGCGAAAGCAGCTAAAATACGCCGTCGAGCTAGCTAAAAAGCGCTCATACGCCATCGCGATCGGCCATCCGCACAAAAACACGATCGAGGTCCTGCAAGAAAGCGCCAAACTCCTGCAAGAGGTCGAGGTCGTCTATCTAAAGGATCTTTTTTGAACGTCTTAGCCGAGCTTCCTAGCGGTCTTTTGCGTCTTAAAAAGCCGCCGAAAAAGCTCTATTTCGAGGGAAATTTGGCTCTGCTTGAGCGCCCGATGGTCTCGATCGTGGGTTCAAGAAAGGCAAGCGCCTACACCAGGCAGTGCGTAGAGGCGCTGGCTAGGACGCTGGCAAACAGCGGCGTTTGCGTAGTTAGCGGTGCGGCTATCGGCGTGGATATCGCCGCGCACAAGGGCGCGTATCCGCATACGGTCGCCGTTTTTGGCAACGGACTAAATAAAATCTACCCGCAAAGCAACGCCAAAATCATCAAAGAAATCTACCAAAATGCGCTGGCTCTTAGCGAGTATGAACCAGGCGAACCGCCGCTTGCATATAGATTTTTGGAGCGAAACCGCATCGTGGTCGCGCTCTCGCAGGCCCTGGTCGTGGCGCAGGCCGATACCAGAAGTGGCTCAATGCAAAGCGCGCGCATGGCAAAGGAGCTTGGCGTGCCGATATTTACGCTGCCTCAGCGCCTAGGCGAGAGCGACGGGACGAACGAGCTGGTCGCTAGCGGCGCGGCAAATTTGATAAACGATTTTGACGAATTTGCGCTTCGTTTCGGCGGCAAACCTGCGTCTGCGCAAGACGACGAGGTGATAAAATTTTGCAAAAACGGCGCGAGTCTCGATACGGCCTTGGCGAAATTCGGCGATAAAATTTACGAATACGAACTGGAAGGCAAAGTGCGAATATCTGGGCTTACGGTATTTGCGGAGTAAATTTGCTCTATCTGTTTTGCAAGGACGTAGATTTAAATTTTGCGCCAGACGAGTGGTTTAAATTTTAAAAGACCAAGCTAAACGGCGGCAAATTTAAGCAGTTTTTAGTTTAAATTCGTGCGGTTTGCAGGCGATTTTTAAATTTTAGGATTACGTAAATTTTTTGGCATGCGAGAGTGAAATTCGCTCGCTCGTTTTTGCGGTTTTTTAAATTTGCTCGAGCTTGCTTGGAGTAACATTTCTAGCGGACTATGTTTGCTAAGATTAGGCAAATTTTCGCGATAAATTTTACGGCAAATTTGTTTGCGGCGGGTTTAATTGTTTCGGTAATTTCACTTTGCGCGGATTTGTTGTAATATAAATTTAATGTCTCGCAAAAATCGGCAAACGGCAGCGATTTTTTGATATAAATTTGCCTGCAAATAACCAAAATCAGGCGCAAAAATCAAAATCTAAAGGACGAAAATGAGCATAATGGCCATCGACGTGGGGCTAAAACGTATCGGCGTGGCGCTAGCCGTCGGGCAAACCGTGATGCCGCAAACGCCCGTACTGCGTAAAAATCGCAATCAAGCCGCGCGCGACGTTAGCGCCGTTTTGCGCGAATACGGAGCAAAAAAGCTGGTCGTGGGCGTGCCGCTTGGGGGATCCAGCGAGGATGAGATGCGACGGCGGATCGCACACTTCGTGTCGCTACTGGAATTTGACGGCGAAGTGGTCTATCAGGACGAGGCGATGAGTAGCTTTGAGGCGAGCGAAATTTACGTCGAGGACAGACGCGACGGACGGCTGGATAGTATCGCGGCGATGATTATTTTAAAGCGGTATTTGGGGCTTTGAGCAAATTTGACGCGCGGTAAAACGGCGGTAAATTTGAGTTTTATGCTAGGCTATGTCGGGGGGGGTCTTGGCCGGTCGTTGCTAGCGCGGAGGTCGAGTAAAATTTGAGCTAAATTTTCGCCTCCGCGGTAAATTTAATTGAGGCTTTTGCGTAAAATTTAAGAGCGGCTTGAGCGGCGGATATTGAGTCAAATTTGACCGTATGGACTCGGCATAAAAGCTCCTCCAAGCCCAGTTAGGCGCCGCTACCGGCTATAGTGCCGTATCCAATCATCCAGAAACCGCATTTGCTCCGCCGTACTAAATCTATGCTCGCCGTTTTTCATGACGGTAAGCGTTGCGCCGACTTGGTTTGCAAACTCGCAAATCGTTTCAAAAGATGTTAGATCGTCGTTTTCGCCGTATAAAATATGCGTCGGCACAGTCCAGAGGGTAGGATGTTCTCTAGCGTAGCAAAGATATCTCCACGAAAGTTTTTCTCCGAATTTTGTGCTCAGTTCGCCCTTATCTCGCAGCTCCTCCTCGCTCGCGTTTGCCTGCGACATCATGTTTAGGATCAAATTTTCCATATTTACGATAGGGGAGATAAAATACGCCTTTTTTATACGCATGTCCCGCAAGGCGTGCATGGCAAAAAACGCGCCGATACTGTTTGCTACGATCGTCACGGATTTGCGGCTTTTAAGGATGGACTCAAAATACGGCGCAAATTCCTCTTTCGCCTCCCATGGCGTGCGCGCTTCGTAATCAAATCCAAGCACGTCGCTATCTGCAAAAAGCCGTCGGTAGCGGGCTGCTTCTGCCGCGCTTCCATTTTTTCCGTGTATGTATACGACTATATCTTTCATGATTTTGCCTTTTTGCGGCGGGCAAGCAGCTAAAATAAAAGCGCTTTGACGCCGCAACTAGTTAAATTTGAGCAGCCCGTCCTCGTCAAATTTAAAACCGGGCCCCCCCAGTAGTATCCCTCTGGATCGGCAAAATACGCGTGATATCCGCCCCAAAACGTATCTTGGGGCTCCTTGACGATGGTGCCGCCCGCCTTTTTTACTAGCTCTATGACGCTAGCTACGTCCTCTTTGTTTTTTGCGTTGTAGGCTAGCGTGATGCCGCCAAATCCGCTGCCTCTGGGCGGGTCGTCGTCTTTGCGATCCGTCTGAAATCCCAGGCCGTCGTGGTAAAATTTGAGCGCCCTTTGCATGCTTCGCACGCCCAGGCAGATGCAGGTTATTTTATTCATTTGCGCCTCCGATATTTTGGTTTATTATATCATTTTGGAGCTAGAGGTTTTGGATCAAATTTGACGTTAATAAACAAAATCGGCGGTTGTGCGGGCTTTAAAAAATGCGAGTAAAATTTCAAAAAGCTAAATTTTATCCCCGTTTTGCATCTCAAATTCGTAAGCTTCATTTAAGATACGCACGAGAGTGTCGGATAGATAGGGCTGAACTAGCGTCCAGGCGCGGATTTTCGGGTTTAAATTTACCGCTGCGTTCGTGGTTTTTAGCACGACTAGCGCGATCTTTTTTTCTATCAAAAGCGTAGATAGAGCGCCATCTATCTCGCGTAGCAGGCTCTCCTCGATAAAGACGACGTTTGGGCGAAATATCATATCCTCTATGTGGCGTTTTACGATACTCCACTCGTTGCTCGGCTTCACGTCGATGCCGATAAACTCGAGATCTTTTTTGATGATATTAAACGAGTGCGGGTTTGGCTCGGCGACGAGGGCGCTAAAATTTTTTGGATTTTTTATTTTAAAGCTTTGCATGAGATCGAGCTTATCGTCGCAAAGACGCAGCGAAATCTCGGTGCTAATGCGCACGCCGTGATCAAACTCAAATCTAATGCTTGAGCCGTTTTGCTCGGCTAGCGCCATCGCTGTTTCATAGTATTTGCGGCTTTGAGCGTTCATGTTTACTCGAGGCGCGCTTTTGACCGTAAAAAAGTCGTGATCGCAGTGGACGCTAAGGGTAAATTTGATGTTATTTTTGTAGTAGTTTGAGAGCAAAAATTTGATCGTAACGGTCGAGTTTGAGACGTTTAAAAGGAAAGTTTGCGCCATCGCATCTATGAGCTTTGCAAGGGCTGCAATATCTGCGTAAAATAGCCTAGGATAGGCGATGTCGTAGTCTAGCAGCACGTAGTTCGTGTTTTTTTGCGCATCCTCGTTGAGTGAGGAGGCTAAAAACAGCAAACCGCCTGCAATATCGACTTTGGGTAGCGTGTCTGCCTCGCTAGATTTGCTGGTCTCGCTCGTACCGTTTTTTTGCGTCGTTTCTTTTTTTATCACTCCGTTTGACCTTCTAAATTTATCCATAAAATAGCAACCGCCCAAAACCGCTAGATAAAATGCGGCAAAAATCAGAAAAATATACGCGAAACTCACGGCTATACAACCAGCATCGCGTCGCCGTAGGAGTAAAATTTGTATTTTTGCTCCACGGCGGTTTTGTAAATCCGCATAGTCTGCTCAAGTCCGATAAAGCTGGTTACTAGCATGATTAGCGTTGATTTTGGCAGGTGAAAATTTGTAAGAAGGTAGTTTTGGCGGATGGGTTTGTTGTTTAAATTTAAAAACAGTCTGCACTCGCCGCTAGATCTGCCGCTTCTAGCAAACTCCTCCACACAGCGCGTTACTGTCGTGCCTACGCCTAGGATCGGTCTGTTTGAGTTGATTAAATTTTGCGTATCTTGCGGGATATCGTAAAACTCCGCGTGCATCTTGTGCTGCGTGATATCCTCGCTCTCCACGCCCTTAAACGTCCCAGCGCCCACATGCAGCGTGAGGTAGGCTATCTCGCGGCCTTTGGCTAGGCGCGCAATCATCTCGTCACTAAAGTGCAAGCTCGCCGTCGGAGCCGCCACTGCGCCCTCGTTTTTAGCAAACACGCTTTGGTACCAGCTCTCATCGTCTTTGGTGTCACTTCGCTTGATATATGGCGGCAGAGGCACGTGGCCGATGTGAGATAGGATTTTATAAAGCGCGGCCGTGTCCAAAAGCTGGTCATTTTGGCTAAATTTGACCGTGCGCGAGCCGTCGCCAAAGAGCTCGCAGACCTCGGCGGTCAAATTTTCGCCAAAATTTAAAACGCTGCCTGCGCGAACCTTGCCTTTTATATAGACGCTAAATTTACCGTCCGCAAGCGGAGAGTTTAGTAAAAGCTCCGTTTCGCCGCCGCTTTGTTTTTTACCGAAAATTCTAGCCTTTACGACTTTAGTGTCGTTAAAAATAATATCGCAAGGAGGTAAAATTTCAGGCAAGTCGCCGAATTTTAGATGAGAGATTTTTTTGCTAGCCCGCTCGTAAACTAGTAGTCTCGCGTCCTCTTTGGGAAAGGTCGGGAAATTTGCTATTAGCTCCAGCGGTAGCTCGTAGTCGTAGGCGTCAAGCGAGTTTGGATTTAAAATTTGACTCATTTGGCTAGCCTACTTGATTTCATGATTATTCGTCCTCTTTTTCTTCGCCGGTTTCCTGCTCTGGCTCTTCGTTTTTAGCCGGATTTACGCGGGCGGCTATAAAGATAGAAAGCCCGTAAAGACCGATAAGAGGCACAGCCATCAAAAACTGGCTGAGGATATCCGGAGGCGTCATGATCGCGGCAAATATAAAAATCACGACGATAGCGTAGCGGAAAGAGTTTTTAAGCATCTTGTCATCGACTAGGCCGAGTTTGGCGAGGAAAAAGGTGATAACGGGAAGCTCAAACGCGATACCGAATGCAATGACTAGTTTCGTAAAAAAGCCGACGTAGCCGCCGATATTTAGCATCGCAGAAAAGAGCTGTTGGCCGAAATTTATAAGGAAAGCAAAACCGATAGGAACGACGACGTAGTAGCAAAACGCCGCGCCAACGAGAAACATAAAGGTCGCCGAGATCACGAACGGTATGACGTATTTTTTCTCGTTTTCGTAAAGCCCGGGTGCTACAAACAGCCAAAACTGCCAAAAAATAATCGGCAACGAAAACAAAAAACCGGTGAAAAACGCCACCTTCATCGCTACGAAAAAGGGCTCTTGCACCTCGAGAAAGACCATTTTTTGGTTATCGGGCAGAGTGTTTTGCAGTGGCGCGATGATAAAGTCTAAAATTTGATTCCAAAAGCTAAAGCACACTACAAACATCACGATCACGGTCATGACGCTGATGAAAAGCCTTTTTCTAAGTTCTACTAAATGCGGTTTTAGCTCTTCAAACATTACGCCTCTTTTTTCTCGTTATCGCCCAGTACGGCGTTTTTGACGGCTTCGCCCGGGTTTTTGACCGCTTCGACGCTCTTTTTTACGTCGTTTATGCCGTCTGTGATGCCGCTAGTGACGTCGTTTACGCCCTTTTTGAGCTCGTCTAGCTCCTCAAAGGTGAGTTTTTTTCGCACCGTTTCAGTTGTTTTTGCGATGCTTTCTTTGTATTTTTTCGCGTCCTCTTTGAGTTCTTGGATTTTTATCTCTTGATCGAAGCTGCTTTTTGCGTCATTGACCGTTTTTTTAACGGTTTTAAAAAATTTCGCTATCTCGACCATCGCGCTAGGAAGCTTATCAGGGCCCAAAAATAGCACCGCAATGACGGCTATGACGATGATCTCGGGTAAGCTCATGCCAAACATTTTTTATCCTAAATTTTTATTTAAAGCGCTCATTTTAGCGTTTTTTATCTCAAATTTGCATAAATCAGCCTGCGATAAATAAAGAAATTTCATCCGCAGTAAGGAATTTTTTGGCGTAATATCGCCCGTTTTTAAATTTTAATTTTCCGCTATTTTTTAGCAGCCGCGCTCTTTGCTCTTGCTCGGCGTTTAGGCTATTTTGATCGATGCCCACGATGCTTCTAGCGCCTAAAAATATACGCTCTAAATTTAGCTCGTCCGCGCTTAAATTTTCTATTTTTTTAGCGTGCGGATTTTTGACGTAGGCGTTTAAATTTGAAGCGTTATAAAAGCGATGATCGCGCCAAAATCCGACTGCGTAAGCGCCGATGGCAAGGTAGAATTTGCCCTGCCAGTAGCCAAGATTATGCCTGCAAATTTGACCGAAATTTGAGATTTCGTACTGTTTTAGTCCGGTTTCTTCGATGCGATCTATCATAAATTTAGCTAGCCTCGGACTATCTTTTGCGTAGTTTATCTTGCCGGCAAAGGGTGTATTTTCCTCAAGCGTTAGCGAGTACGCCGACACGTGCGAAACGCCCAAATTTCGGATATTTTGCGCCTCTTGCTCGAGGCGTTTTTTGGTGTCTAGCTTCGTGCTGTAGATGAGGTCGACGTTTATGTTTTCTAGCCCCGCGGTTTTGGCATTTGAGACCGCTTCGTAGATCTGCCTCGCGTCGTGGATACGCCCGAGAAATTTCAGCTTATCTTCAAAAAAGCTTTGAGCACCGAAGCTTACGCGATTTACGCCGTATGATTTCATCTGCGATAGCCACGCTAGGCTTGCCGAGTTTGGATTTGCCTCCGTCGTGATCTCGGCGTTTGCCGCAAGATATGGCGCGACTGCTTCAAATAGCCGCTCATAGTAGCCCCCATCCACGGCGCTTGGCGTCCCTCCTCCGATAAAAACCGTCTCGATCTCGCCCTTTTTTACGTCAAATTTTAAAATTTGCTCCCTAAAATCCGCAACCATCGCGTCAAAATACGCGCTCGTTAAATTTCGTTTGCCCACCACCGAGCCAAAGGCGCAGTATGGGCATTTGCTCTCGCAAAAAGGGATGTGGACGTAAAGAAGCATTTTGACCTTTGTTTTTGCCGTATTTTAGCAGATTTTACGGCTTTATTGCGCGACGTTTGATATTTTGCTTTTGTGCAAGCTTGCGTGCCGGTTTACGGTAAAATTAGGCCGAATTTAGGCGCAAAACCGACTCCGGTAAGCTATTTGAAGCTTTTAAATTTTAAAATTTACCGCCGTTTTTGCCGCCCGTTAAATTTAAAAAGTCGCGCCGATACGTTTAATTTTGATTTTAATTTAACGCCCGCAAAGCCTTACAAGAGCGTTAAATTTACGTATAAAATTTCTTTTGTTTTAAAATTTGCGTCGGCAAAACGCCGAATTTTTCTCTAAAAATCTTTGCAAAGTGCGGAGCGCTGGCGTATCCTACGATTTTTGCGGCTTCGCTCACGCAGACGTCTCCGCGCTCTAAAAGTTTTTTCGCCGCGTTTAGCCGCTCGCTTGCTAGCAGCCCGTAGATCGTATCGCCAAAGTAGCTTTTAAAGCCCGTTTTTAGCTTAAATTCATTCGTCGCGCACGCTCTAGCTAGCTCTTTTATGCTGGGCGGATTTTGGACGTCGCTTAGTAAAATT
This sequence comes from Campylobacter showae, assembly GCF_900699785.1. NCBI lineage: Bacteria > Pseudomonadati > Campylobacterota > Epsilonproteobacteria > Campylobacterales > Campylobacteraceae > Campylobacter > Campylobacter showae. The sequence continues at coordinate 334,420 of NZ_LR535679.1, read as the reverse complement.
TGCCTCGCTTTATTTAAAATTTTTACGTATTCGTCGCTAAAATCGCGCTTTTTTTCATCGGCTTCGGGCGTTTTGGGCGCGCCTAGGCTTTTATAGATTAGTTCTAAAATTTTAGCTTCCATAAAGATTTCGCGCATCTTACCCTCAAACTCGCTCACGGCTAAAAGCTCTCGTAAAATCAGGCTTTGGGCTAAATTTATCTTAGCCGTTTGGATACAGATTTCGTTTTCTTCGCCTAGATTTTTAAAAGCCGCTAACTCGCTGGCTAACTCATTTTTTAGCACGATGCATCGCCCGGCGTAGCTGCTGCTTTGATACTCGCAAATGCCCTCAAATCCGCTATCCACGCGCCCCGTCCAAAACTCTCCGGCCTTTAGGCAAAAAGTTTTTTTACCCGCCTTAAGCCCGGCGTCCTTTCTTGCGTCGTTAAAGAGCAAAAAGCAGTATCCAGTGCTCCTTTCAAGCCGTCTTTTTACGCTTTTATTGCAGATTATTTCGCTCTTGCAGTAGCTTGCGCCGCTTGTGCCTTTAAAAAACTCGACCTTGCATTTTCTATCTTGCTCTTGCCACGCGCTTTGTCCGTAGCGCGCCGAATTTTGCGCGATTTCTTGCTCGTTTGCGCGTAAAATATCTTTAAATTCGACTTTCATTTGCTTTTATCCTTTTAGCGTTAACAAAAAATCCTTCTACCGTTTATCAGAGTATTGATAATAATTATCTGATTATAGTAAAATAGGGTTTAAATTTAAATAAGGAGTTTAAAGATGAAAAGTATGCCTAAAATTTCTATGCTAGCTTGCCTAGCACTATCTTGCGCGCAGGCGGCCGATGAAGTAAAACTAAACGAAGTTACCGTAACTAGCGCGACGGGTTTTGAGCAAAATATCAAAGACGCGCCTGCTTCCGTTTCGGTAATCTCGCAAAAAGAGATAGCTAGGCGCAACCATCAAGATATAGAAAGCGTCGTAAAAGACGCTCCGGGCGTGTTTGGAGCGACGCTGGGAGCTGCTAGCAGACGCGGTATCACGATGAGAGGACTTGGTCAAAAATACACTAAAATTTTAATAGACGGCCGTCCTGCGACCAGCGATAGTGCATATAGAGGGCTTCGCGCGGTCGGTAGCGCTCAAAATTTCCTCCCGCCGGCAAACACGATCGAGCGTATCGAAATCGTGCGAGGCCCGATGAGCTCGCTATACGGCTCGGACGCAATGGGAGGTGTCATAAACATCATCACCAAGGGCTTTTCAAACGAATTTAGCGGAAACGTAAACGGCTACTACACGCTTGCGGGAAAAAGCGGGATAAACGATGACTACCAAACCGGCTTTTACGTAAACGGCGCAGTGATCCCGGACGTGTTAGGCATCGCGCTTTACGGGCGGTACTTTCATAAATTCGAAGACGAGCGAGTCTTTACGAACCGCAAAAACGAGGATGTAAATTTCGGCGCGAAAATCATGTATAACGCCACCGAAAACGACGAAATAGCTCTGGATCTACGCCGCGTAGTAAATAAATACGAGCGCACCGAGGGCAAGACGCTAAGAAGAGCTACCGGCGATAATACGAGCGTTGCGTTTGAAAAGATGAGCGGATATACCGCCTCGCTCTCGCATACGGGCAAATACGACAAACTGCTGCTTGAAAGCTTTTTAACCCACGATCATATGAAAGAAAGCGGACAACAAGATCTCAAGCTAAAAACGACGACGCTAAATACCAAGGGAACGTATTTTTTTGATAACAACACGCTGAGCCTTGGGGCTGAATACAGAAGAGAAAGGCTAAACGAAAAAGCAACGACGGCCGACGCCGCAAACGTAAAAAGGTATGATTTTTCGCTCTACGGCGAGGACGATTTTGACGTGACCGACGCGCTCACGCTAACTGCGGGTCTAAGGTATAATCACGATAAAGACTACGGCGGACACGTATCTCCGCGCGGCTATGCCGTATATCATCTAAGCGAAAATTTATCGTTAAAAGGCGGCGTATCGGCAGGCTACTCGACGCCTGATATCAAGATGCGAACCGACGGGCTTGCTCTGCCTTTTGCCGGCGGTATGGGAGCACAGCTGGGTAAAAGCGACCTAAAGCCCGAATCCAGCCTAAACTACGAGGCCGGCGTCGCATATGGGGACGAGAGCCTTAACGTCTCGGCGATGGCGTTTTATACGCGGATAAAAGACGGTCTAGGCACTAAGCCGGTTTGCGTCGCACGCCCGGGCGTTCCTTGCGTGCATAACGGCAAGACCTATAGGCGCGGTATCTGGGAGAGCGTAAATATCGGCAAAGCCGAAGTAAAGGGTGTCGAACTCGCCTCAGACTGGCAGATTTTATCAAATTTAGCCCTGCACTCAAGCTACGTTTACACTAGATCAAAGCAAAAATCGGGCGCGTACGAGGGCAAATCTCTAAACAATCTACCCGTTCATACCGTAAAAATAGGGCTTGATTACGACGCGACGCCCGATCTAAATTTTTGGACGCAGATGAACTATCTGGGCAAAACCAGAGCCGTTTACGGCCTACCGGGTGACGAGGAGATAAAGGATTATACGCTATTTGACGCGGGCGCAAGCTACAAGCTAACTAAAAACGCGAGCGTAAATTTTAGCGTTTATAATATCTTTAACGAATACGTAACGACAAAATCCGGACGCTACGAAATTTTAATCGCCGACGGGATCAAATATAGACTCGGATTTAACGTAAATTTTTAAATTTAGCCGTATTTAAGCGGGGGCGGTGCGTAGCGATCGCCGCCCTGCTACCGGTTTTTAAAATTTGAGCTTAAATTTAAGGAGAAAGATGCCGTTTTTAAAGAAAAAGAAATTTTGGTTTAACGTCCATTTGATTTTAAGCCTAGCCTGTGTTTTGCCGCTGCTTATCGTCGCTCTTAGCGGCGCGGTCATATCCTATCACGACGAGATTATAGACCTTGCAAACTCGCAAAAAACCTTCGTCGAGCGAGGCGAAAAAGAGCTTAGCGCGAGAGAAATTTTAGATATTTTTAAAGCTAGGGAACCAAATTTTACGCTTAGCTACTACAAGATTAACTCGGACGCAAATCACGCTATAGGCGTATCTGGCACGAATGCTAAAGGCGAGTTTAAGTCGTATTTTATAAACCAATACACGGGCGAGATAACGGGTGAAAATTTCGGCGATAAATTTATCGGACTAATGTTAAATTTTCATACTAACTTAGGCCTTGGGCTTAGCGAAAACGAGACGCTACGGCTTATCGGTAAGCATATCGTTGCAGTTTGCAGTATTGTTCTAGTTGTTCTGGTTATATCTGGATTGATAATCTATTATCCTAGTTTTAAAACTAAATTTATGCGCGCGTTTGCTCTAAAAATCAAGGCCAGAGGCTATGCGTTTTTGTACAGCCTGCACGGATTTGCCGGCGTTTATCTTTGTTTATTTTTAGCCTTTATGAGCGTTACGGGGCTTTACTGGTCGTACGACTGGGCGGCAAAGCTCGTAAATAACGCGCTTGGCGAAAAAGAAATTTTTAGAAAAAAGAGCTTTACGCAAGTGAGGGGATTTTCGCTGGAGGACGAGGCTAAGATAGCAAATTTAGAGGCCGCGATAAATATTTTTAAACGAGATAGAGGTGATTACGAGCTTTTTAATGTCATCACGCAAGAAGACGGCGAAAATTTTATGATATTTTACTTTGACAAAGGGCTGGAAGAGGACGATAAGGTAAATACGATGACGATAAACGCCGCCAAGGGGCAAATTGCTAGGCATGCGAGGTTTGACGACGCTAAAAGCTCGATGCCAAGGCCTTTTGCGATTCATAAAGCGGTTTTAAGCTTGCATTCGGGATATTTTTTGGGCGAGGTTGGTAAATTTATATTTTGTTTAGCTTCGGCATCGGTTTTGTTTTTCGTTATAAGCGGCTTTTGGATGAGCTTAAAACGGCTCAAAAGATAAATTTGATAAAATCGCTCGAAAAAACTGAAAAAGGCTAAATATGCGAGTGATTTTAGATGGATTTGACGGCTCTTTTTTGCCGATTTTGCAAAGCTTTAAGGCCGTGATGCCGAGCCTGCGTATAATGGGCATCGAGGAGCTCGGTCAAAACGTCAAGGAGGCGCCGGGCGAAGACGCGGATAACAAGGACGCTATCAACGTAAGCGAACTTTTTGCGCGGCAAGACGAGCGGGACGAGCTTTTATCGGACGAATCTTTGTTTTTGCAGGATGAGAAATTTGACGAGAGCGGCGAGGCTACGGCGGTTAAATTTGATGAAAACGTTAAATTTGAAAATGCGCGCCAGGCGATTGACGGCGCCGAATTTGAGCAAAATTTAATGCCTAAGAGCGAGCGAAAAATCGCTTTTGCGCAGGAGCAAAATTTGCAAGAAATGCAGAACGCTACGCCGTATCAAGACGGCAGCCGCAAGGAAAAGGTTATCTTGCAAACCGGCTCTTTGAGCGAAGCGCCTAAAACCACGATTCTAACTGAGAGCACGCAAACTACCGCTGCGCAAGAAGTTTCTATCTTTGGCGGAGCTACTCAAACGGCTTCGTTTGGCAAAACGGCTACCTCAAACCAAGCCGCAAAAACGGCGGTTTCGGATGATTCTGCGCAGGCTGCGTTGTTTGATTTTAACGAGTCTGGGCAAAATTTGACATCGCGCGCCGAGCCCAAAGCCGCGCTTGAGCGCAAAAAGCACGAAAGCGCGAGTCTGTTTACCGACGAAGAGGTGCGGGCGATACTGGAGCTAAAATAGGCGGCTTAAATTTAGCTATCAAGGCGGTAAAATTTGATGGATAACCAAGCAAAACGCGCAAATTTTACCGCGCCGCAAAAAGTAAAATTCGTAGTTTAAAAATTTAAATAAAAATTTTAAGCCTAAGCGTCAAATTTTTCCGCTAACCTCGCGATATTTAGCTATATCTTAACTATTTTTCGTTAAAATCCACAATTAAAAATTCTCGGAAAAAAAGATGGAAAAGAAATATAGACCAAACGTCGCGGCGGTCATACTTGCGCCCTCTTATCCGTTTGATTGCAGGATATTTATCGCGCAAAGGTGCGATATGACGGGTATCTGGCAGTTCCCGCAGGGCGGCATAGACGAGGGAGAGACGCCGCGCGAGGCTCTAAAAAGGGAGCTTAAAGAGGAGATAGGCACGGACGACGTGGACGTGCTTAGCGAGTATCCGCAGTGGCTTAGCTACGACTTCCCTGAGGGTACGACGAGTAGGAAATTTTATAACTTTGACGGGCAGACGCAAAAGTATTTTTTGGTGCGGCTAAGGCCTAGCGCGAAAATAAATATAAACACTAAAAAGCCCGAATTTGACGAATATAGATTTATAAACTCAAGCGAGGTTTTGAGCGACGTAAACCACTTCAAAAAGCCGATCTACGGTAAGGTTATCGGCTACTTTAAAGAGAAAGGATTTATTTAATGTTAATCGTCCAAAAATACGGCGGCACGAGCGTTGGGACGCTTGAGAGGATAGAAAACGTCGCCGCGAGAGTCATAGAGACTAAAAAAAGCGGCGCGGACGTCGTAGTCGTGGTCTCGGCTATGAGCGGCGTGACTAATCAGCTGGTGGAGTACGCCGAGCATTATACGAAGGCTCCCGACGGCGTGGCGATGGATATGCTGCTTAGCTCTGGCGAGCGCGTTACCTGCGCGCTTTTAACGATAGCGCTGATAAATTTAGGCTACCCGGCGGTAGGTCTAAGCGGTAGGCTAGCGGGCATCATAACAGATAGCGTGCATACCAAGGCTAGGATCGAGGCGATAGATACTAAGCGTATGAAAGAGGAGCTAAAGGCAGGCAAGATCGTCGTCGTAGCGGGCTTTCAGGGTATAGACGAAAAGGGCGACGCGACAACTCTGGGACGAGGCGGTAGCGACCTTAGCGCAGTGGCGATCGCAGGCGCGCTAAATGCGGATCTTTGTGAGATTTACACCGACGTAGACGGAGTTTATACAACCGATCCTCGCATCGAGCCAAAGGCCAAAAAGCTAGATAAAATCAGCTACGACGAGATGCTAGAGCTTGCGAGCCTAGGCGCAAAGGTGCTGCAAAACCGCTCAGTCGAGCTAGCTAAAAAGCTAAACGTAAATTTAGTCACCAGAAGCAGCTTTAATCACAACGAAGGAACACTAATAACAAAGGAAGAGAGTATGGAAGCAGTGCTAGTAAGCGGTATCGCGCTAGATAAAAACCAAGCTAGAGTAACTTTAAGAGGCGTGGTCGATAAGCCGGGCATCGCGGCTGAAATTTTCACCGCGCTTGCAGAAAAAAACATAAACGTGGATATGATAATCCAAAACGTAGGCCAGGACGGCACGACGAATCTCGGCTTTACCGTACCGCAAAACGAACTTCACGTCGCAAAAGAGTGCATGGATAAATTAAGCGCGTCGAGGGAAATTTTATACAACGACGAGATAGTTAAGGTCTCGGTCGTGGGCGTAGGTATGAAAAGCCACACCGGAGTGGCGTCTCTAGCCTTTCAAACGCTAGCAAACGAAGGTATAAATATCCAAATGATCTCGACCAGCGAGATAAAAATCTCGATGATCGTCGATCAAAAATACGGCGAGCTAGCCGTTCGCGCACTACACGAAGCTTATAAACTCGATAAATGAGCGATTTTATAAAATGGACGCTAGAAGCCATCCGCGAGGAGGGTTCGCTGATGAGCTGGATGGAGGAGAGGCGCACCGAGTGGACGCCCTTGCTCGCCTCGAAGCTTAAATTTTTACTCGAAGGGCGCGCGTTTATCTTGATAACCGATAGCGAGCGCGGCTGGTTCGAGGAGTATTTTTTAAAAAATATAAACAAACCTACGAACGCTCGCCCGGTGCTGCCTTTTTTCTCGCTAAAGGCGCTTTATCCGTCTTTTGAAAATATCGGCTCAAAAGAGGAAGTCTCGCTGCTTTTAGACATGCTTAGCCTTGCTTTTCCAAACGGTTACGTGTTTTTTTACGTCGGCAAAAGCGCGGAAAAAAGCTCGCAGATCGCCAAAGGCAAGGACGATAGCTACATGTGGCTTTTTGACGAGCAGGCGCAAAATAGCTTTTATCTAAGCTCCTCCGACGGCGCGCTAGATATTAAGCTTTTGTCGCTGTTTAGGCTCTTTGATAAGAGCATAGACGCTGCATTATTTGCGAAAGTAACGCTTTAGTCTATGCGAAGCAAAATCGTAATCACGAGCGATTTTGAAGCCTTAAAAGAGGAAATTTTAGGGCTTTACGGCGTAAATTCGGTTAGATTTTTTTTCGCCGAGGACTTTTTGCTAGAAAACGCAAAAGAGGTCGTCGCCGAGGCCTACATCGCGGAGAGCGAGCCTAAGCTACTAGTTTTAGGCGCTAAAAATTTCCGCGTCGAGGCTCAAAACTCTCTACTAAAAATCATCGAGGAACCGCCTAAAAATATCTTTTTTATCATAGCCTGCGAGTCGAAAAATATGCTCCTGCCGACCGTTCGCTCGCGCCTAGTCACCGAAAACAGGCTCGAAAAAAAGCAGCGCGAAAAAACGGGGTTAGATTACAAACGTCTCGAGCTAAAAGAAATTTGCGCGTTTATCGATGAAAAATCAGCACTCGAGCGCTCCGAAAAGCTCGGCAAAAACGATCTAAAAGAGCTAATCGCCGCCATAGCTCTCGAGGCTACGGCGCAGGGGGTCAAATTTAGCGCCGAAGAGCTTGAGTATTTTTTCAAAGCTGTGCGCCTAGCTGAGCTAAACACCAAGACCCACGCGCTTCTTACGCCGATACTTCTTATGATTTACGAAAAAGGGCTTAGATGAAAATTTTTAAAATCAATCCGCAGACCGACTTTAACGAGATTTGCGAGATTATCCGTCCTAGCGACGAGGGGCGAAATTTGATGAAAAAAAAGTCGGCGATCAACTTTTTTTTGATTAAAGATTTGCGCTCGCCTGCCGCAAATATACTAAAACAAGACGCACTAAGTGTAGGCGCGGAACTCGTGACTAACCGCGACGTGATTTTAAACGGTGCAAACTCGGTCGCGCTTTTGATGGCTACCGATGCGCAAGTGCATGCACTTGCCAAAAAAGAGTCCGCGCAGGATTTTGGTCTAAAAAATTTGGCCAAATTTTTAAAATCTCCGTTTAAAAAACCGCAGCGCGCGCAGATAATGGGCGTCGTAAACGTAAATGAGGATAGCTTTAACACCGCAAGCCGCGTGAACGAAAAAAGCGGTATCGAAAAGATCGAAGCGATGATCGAGCAGGGCGCCGAGTATATCGACGTGGGCGCAGTTAGCTCGCGTCCCGGCAGCAAATACGTCGGACGCGAGGTCGAATTTGCCAGGCTTGAAAAGATAGTAGCCGAAATTTACCGCCTAAATTTGCATGAAAAGGCGATATTTAGCCTGGATAGCTTTGATGCGTATTGCCTAGAGTACGCGCTAAATCACGGCTTTAAGATGATAAACGATATCACGGGCGACGTTAGCCTCTGCTCTCTAGCTGCGCGGTACGGCGCGAGCTACTGTCTCATGCACATGCAAAATAGCCCAGAAAATATGCAAGATAACCCGCATTATGATGATTTGTTAGGCGAGATAGACGCGTTTTTTGAGGCTAAGATCGCCGCGGCGCAGGATCTTGGATGCCGCGATATCGTGCTAGACGTGGGAATCGGCTTTGGCAAGACGGCGGAGCAAAATATGGTTTTGATAAAAAATTTGGAGCACTTTTTACGCTTCGGTTTACCGATCTTAGCGGGCGCTAGCAGAAAATCGGTCATAAATTTTTATAGCCCCAGCGAGATAAAAGACCGCTTGCCGGGCAGCCTCTATCTGCATCTTGAGGCCTTTAGAAACGGCGCACAGATCATCCGCACTCACGATGTGGCCGAGCATGCGCAGATGTTTAGGCTGGAAAACGCGATGAGAAAGCTCGCGGCGTGGTAAGTAAAGCAAATTTAACGAGGAAAAATGGATAAAAAAGAGTATTTAGAGGCTGTAGATACGCTAAACGCGTGGGCGAAGGCCTACTACACCGACGACGCGCCCATAGCCACCGACGAGGAGTACGACGAGCTTTATCGTAAAGTACTTGATTTTGAGAGGACAAATCCAGGCGATATCTCGATATTTAGCCCGACAAAGCGCGTGGGCGGCGAGGTTAGCGAGGGCTTTGTCAAGGCTCGCCACGGCGCGCGCATGTGGTCGATGGAGGATATTTTTAGTTTTGATGAGCTGCTAGCGTGGCTAAAGCGCGGCGACAAAGAGGGGCTGGAGTTTGCGCTTCAGCCTAAATTTGACGGCGCGAGCTTAAATTTACTCTACGAAAACGGCGCTCTCGTGCGAGCCATCACGCGCGGCGACGGCATAACGGGCGAGGACGTAACAAGCAACGCAAAAGTTATCAAAAATATCCCGCTACAAATCGCCTATAACGGCAGGATCGAGATCCGCGGCGAGGTCGTGATCGCTAAAAACGACTTTGACGAGATAAATTTCGCCCGCGCGCAAAAGGGCGAGCCGCAGCTATCAAATCCTAGAAATGCGGCCGCCGGCAGTCTGCGCCAGCTAGATAGCGCCGTGACGGCGTCGCGCAGGCTGAGGTTTAAGCCTTGGGGCTACGGCGAGCAAAATTTGGGCCTTGAAACCTACTCGCAGATGATGGATTTTATTTATTCGCAGGGCTTTGAGCGCGAGGAGTTTTTTAAAATTTGCCGCACTGCCGAGCAGATCGAGGAAGCATATAAGCAACTCGTAGCGCAGCGAGATAGCAAGCCCTTTATGATGGACGGCCTCGTGGTGCGCGTGCAGAGTATCGCGGCTAGCGAGGAGCTGGGCTACACGGAGAAATTTCCTAAATTTATGGTCGCGTATAAATTTCCCGCGATCGAAAAGACCACGCTGCTGCTTGACGTGGCGTTTCAGGTCGGGCGCAGCGGCGTCGTGACTCCGGTGGGCGTGCTAGAGCCCGTAAATATCGACGGCGCGATCGTAAAGTCCGCCACGCTGCACAACTTCGACGAAATCGAGCGTCTAGGCGTACAAAAGGGCGATTTTATCAGCATTATCCGCTCAGGCGACGTGATACCAAAGATCACGGGCGTGTTTAAACAGCGCAGAGACGGCTCGCAAACCCCGATAGAGAGGCCGCGCGAGTGTCCCGTATGCGGGTCGATGCTACTAGACGAGGGAGTTTTTGTAAAGTGTCAAAACATCGAGTGCAAGGCTCGCGTGATAAATTCGCTCATACATTTTGCGAGCAAAAAGTGCCTAAATATCGACGGTCTTGGCGAAGCAATCGTAAATCAGCTTTTTGAAGCGGGCTTGGTCGCTAAAATCGCCGACATTTACGAGCTTACGGCGCAGGATTTGGTGAAGCTCGAGGGCTTTAAAGATAAAAAGATCGCAAATCTGCTCGGCGCCATCGAGGCTAGCCGCACACCCGCTTTGCACAGCTTTATAGCGAGCCTTGGCATCGAGCATATCGGCGAGGTAGCCGCCAAAAAGATAGCGCAAATTTACCCGCAAAACTGGCGCGAGCTAAGCTTTGGCGAGGTCGCCGCGATAGAGGGATTCGGCGAGGCGATGGCGGAGAGCTATGCCGAGTTTATGCAGGTAAATAGGCAAAATTTAGATGAAATTTTGCGTTTTGTTAGCCCGCAAGCGCAGAGTTTTGAGACAAAGCAAAGCGCGATAAGCGGCAAGACGTTTGTGATAACGGGCACGCTTAGCAAGGGCAGGGATGAATTTAAGGCTATTTTGGAAGCAAACGGCGCGAAAGTAAGCGGCTCGGTGAGTAATAAAACGGACTTCGTCCTCTACGGCGATGAGGCGGGCGGCAAGCTGGAGAAAGCGCGTGAGCTTGGTGTCGCGACGATAACAGAAGATGAGCTAAGGCGGATGATTGAGATTTGATCTATTTGTCGCAAGCCGCCTAAATATCAGCCGAAACAAAGCCGCCGAGCTCATAAAAAACGGAAAAATTTTGCTTAACGGCAAAATTTGTTCTAAGCCCAGCTTTGAGGTGGGCGAATTTGATAAATTTGACGGCTCAGACGGACTAAATTTAGACGTTACGGTAAGCGTAAATTTGAGTGATGGCAAAAATGGCGGCGCCAAAAAGGGCGCGGTAGCGGAAACTAAAAATTTACGTGGCGTAAATTTAGCGGACGCCCCCGAGACTGCGTGCGAAAAAGCTCGTAACGGCGAGCTAAATTTAAACTCAAACGGCGCAAAGATCGAGCTCGTCGGCGAAATCTACGTCGGACGCGGCGCGCTAAAGTTAAAAAGCTTTTTAGCGGCTTATCCGCTAGAAGTCAAAGGCAAAAACGCCCTAGACGTCGGATCGAGCACGGGCGGATTCGTGCAAATTTTGCTGCAAAACGGCGTAAAAAGCGTTATGGCGCTAGATGTGGGCAGCTCGCAGCTGGATAAAAGCCTGAGAGCCGATGCGCGCGTGAAAGTGGCTGAGAATACCGATGTGCGCGAGTTTGCGGCGGGGTGTCAAAGCTTGGCCAAAGACGGTAAATTTAACGGCACAGAGCAAAATTTAAAAAACCAAATCGAGCCGAATTTTAATCTAGGCAAATTAAATTTTGCCGAGCGGGACGGATTTTTAAGCGAGCCATGCGAACCGGCTTTTTCGCCGTCAAATTTAACGCAGGCTGGAGCTAGGACGGACGAGTCAAATTTGACTGACGTAGATTTCGCAGCAAAAAACCAAAATGCAAAATTTGACTCCCGCGCCGCCAAAAACCTCGCACGCAAATTTGATCTCATCACCTGCGACGTGAGTTTTATCTCGCTTAAAGAAATTTTGCCCTCCATCGACGCTCTAGCAGGCGAAAACTGCGATATTATCCTGCTTTTTAAGCCGCAGTTTGAGGTCGGCAGGACGGCCAAGCGAAATAAAAAAGGCGTCGTAACGGACGCAAAAGCCGTGCGCGAGGCGAGGGCGAAATTTGAGCTTGCGGCGGCAAATTTGGGCTGGATAATGCGCCAAATGCTCGAATGCGAGGTAAAAGGAAAGGAAGGAAATGCCGAATTTTTCTACGCTTTTAACAAAAGATAATATCACTTCCGTCGCGATCGGGCACTTTGACGGCGTGCATCGCGGCCACAAGCAGCTTTTAAAGCAGCTGGGCGAGTACGGCGGACTAGTCGTGATCGACAAAAACAAGGCCAACATCACGCCAAAGCTAAAGCGCGCCGAGTACTCGAGCTATCCGTGTTTTTTGTATGATTTTGAAAGTATAAAGGGGCTTGGCGGCGACGAGTTTATCGCGCTTTTGAAGCGGGATTTTAAAAATCTGCAAAAAATCGTCGTGGGATTTGATTTTCGTTTCGGGCGAAACAGGGCGTGGGACAAGCATGATTTGCGGCGCATTTTTGACGGCGAGGTGGTCGTAGTAGACGAGGTTTGCTTTGACGGTATGGGCGTGCATAGCTCGGCTATACGCGAGTATATCAAGCAGGGCGAGATCTACAAGGCAAACCGCCTGCTAGGCCGCGAATACTCTATCGAAGGTTGCGTGATAAAGGGGCAGGGCATCGGGTCGCGCGAGCTCGTACCGACGCTAAATTTGGATATCAAAAACTACCTTTTGCCGCGCGAGGGCGTATATGCGACGAGGACCCGCATCGGATACAAGACCTACGGCTCGGTTACCTTTATCGGCAACCGCGTGAGCACGGACGGCAACTTTAGCGTCGAGACGCACGTGCTAAACGAAAATATCGAGGGTGCCCGCGACGTCGCGGTTTGCTTTATCAAACGGCTGCGCGATAACCGAAAATTTGAAAGCCTAGAGGAGCTAAAAGAGCAAATTGGTATCGACATCAAGCAGGCGATGGAGTTCGTCGGCGTGTGCGATCTCTACGTCGTGGGCGACGCTACGCCTCAAAGGAGTAAAGCGTGAAGGATGAAATCTTTAAAGAGCCGATAAAAAAGCAGTTTGAATTTGACGCGAGCGTGGCGTCGGTGTTTGACGATATGATCGGGCGCTCGGTGCCGTATTACGAGGCTTCGCAAAAGCTGATCGCCGATTTTTTAGCGCAAATTTTACCGCAAGGAGCAAGCGCGATAGACCTTGGCTGCTCGACGGCCTCGACGCTGCTAGCCCTTTGGAGCAAAAGAAGCGATCTCGCGCTAAAAGGCGTGGATAACGCGCCTGCCATGCTGCAAAACGCGCGCGCCAAGATAGAGGCCTACGGCGCTAGGATCGAGCTTGAGCTAGCGGACATTTTAGAGTGCGGATTTGACGCGCAGGGCGCCGTTTTGATGAACTATACGCTGCAGTTTATCCGCCCGCCTAAGCGTCAGGATTTCGTAGCTAAAATTTACCGCGCGATAAATGACGGCGGCGTGTTTGTTTTTAGCGAGAAGCTCATTTTTGAGGACAAGATGCTAAGCAAAAATATGATCGAAATCTACGAAAAATACAAGCTCGAACAAGGCTACTCGCGCTACGAGATCTCGCAAAAACGCGAGGCGCTAGAAAACGTGCTTATACCATACACTGAAGCGGAAAATAGAAATTTGGCGCTTAATGTGGGGTTTAGAAACGTGGAGTGTATGTTTAGATGGGCGAATTTTGCGACGTTTGTCGCGTTTAAGTAAGAAATTTAACGGCTTGCCTCGCGAGTGCTTTTTGTGGAGTTTGTAAAATTTTGGCTCGATGAACTACGCGTTCTATCTTCGCCAAAAATTTACCGCACAACCCCAAAAAATCATCTCACGATACTTCGCCTTATCGTTTTACGCTCAAATTTGCAGTCAAATTTACAAATTCCGGCTTCAAATTTGAGCCGCCGAGACCCACACCCCGAAAATGCTAAAATTTAAGGCCTCTGTACAAAGAAACCCAAACGGCAATATCAAATTTAACTAATCCAAATTCAGTGTCTTAAAGATGCAGGTCTCGGTGCGTAAATTTTAAAAACCTCCACGTAAAAATATGATTTTCGCTTCGCTTGTAAAAAATATATAAATTTTACCTTAAGAAATATTTTTCTAAGGCTAAAGTGTGTAAAATAGTCGCAAATTTTTGAAAAAGCTCGCAAAAAGAGTGAAATTTATACGCAAAATGCGGATTTTGAGAGTAAAATCAGAAAAATTCTTTGAAAGGAAGTTAAATGAAAACTACATCTTTGGCATTAGCCGGCTTGCTTTTCGCGTCTGCGCTGGGCGCAAAGGAGTTCGTATCTATCGGTACGGGAGCGATGACTGGTACGTATTATCCGGTGGGCGGAGCGATATGTCGCCTCGTAAATAAAGACCCGCAGATGAAATGCTCGGTGCAATCAACCGGCGGCTCGGTCTACAACGTAAATAACGTGCTAAAAAAAGAGCTAAATTTCGGTTTCGTCCAAAGCGACGTGGTTTATGATAAATTTAACGGCGTGGGCAAATTTGAAGGCAACGGCGATCAAAATCTGCGCGCCGTCGTATCGATCTACCCTGAGCTTCTCGCGTTCGTCGTATCAAAATCAAGCGGTATCGGCTCTATAAACGACCTAGAAGGCAAAGCGATCAACGTCGGCAATCCCGGTAGCGGTAACGAAATGACCGCGCTTGGCGTGTTTAAGGCGTTTGGTTTCGACGAGAAAAAGCTAAAACATCACGGCGTGCTCACTGCCGGCGAATGCCCGCACGCGCTAAAAGATAAGAAAATCGACGGCTACTTCTACATGGTCGGTCACCCGACGGCCAACATCACCGACGCGGCAAACTCGCTACCTATCGACATCGTAAACATCGAGGGCGAGCAAGTAGATAAGATGCTGGCTGCGATGCCGTATTTTGCTAAAGGCACGATACCAAAAGGCACCTATGAGGGTGTGGATCACGACGTAAACAGCATCGGCGTCAAAGCCGTCCTAGTCACGGATAAAAGCATGAGCGATACTGCCGTGGCTGCGGTCGTGAAGGCTATTTTGGATAACTTTGACGAGTACAAGAGCCTGCACCCCGCACTCGCGGCTGTTACTAAAGAGAGCCTAGTAGAGGGGCTTTCTGCGCCTTTGCACCCTGCTGCCGAGGCTGAGTTTAAAAAAGCCGGCATAATAAAATAAACTAGCTAAGCCGTGCGGGTTAAATTTGACCTGTGCGGCTTGTTTTTTGTTAAATTTAGACTTGGTTTTAGTTTTTTGAGGATTTAAAATTTGACGCTTTGCTAGCTTTTTGGCGGCGGTTTTTAAGTCGCTTGTAGGCGTCAAATTTTAGATTTGGCTCATGCGCGAATTTACGGCTGATTTTGCTTGCCGTTTGCAAAACCCGTATCTTTATGGTGCTAGGTTAAATTTGCTGATAATAAAAAGCATAAAAACAGGTCAAATTTAAAAATAAAGCCCGATTTTACGGGCGAAATCGCCAAATTTTATAAAAAGAAAATTTAAGAGGTTAAGAGCAAATATGGATACAAATTTAAACGAAACACGAACAAATACCGAGCCGGCGCAGGAAAAGGAGGAGTTCGTCGAGGTAAAGACGCGCGAGATAAATTCGAACTTTTATATATATTTTACGAGCATCATCTGCTTTGCATGGTCAGTTTTTCAGCTTTACATCGCGTATTTTCCGATGAACACGACGATGTCGCGCTCGGCGCACCTTGCGTTTGCTATTTGTCTGCTGTTTTTGCTCTATCCGCTTAAAATTCACAAAAAAGCCCACTCCAGCCTGCCGTTTTACGACATCGCGCTCTGTGTTGTTGGTACGCTAGCCGCGCTCTACCCGCTCACAGAGTTTTACGCGCTAGCGCAGCGTCCCGGAGACTACACGAGCTTTGATATAGCCGTATCCTGTGTCGCCGTTGTCGTGCTGTTTGAGGCGGGTCGCAGGATCATCGGTCCGGCACTTCCTATCATCGCAGCGATATTTTTGGTGTATGATTATTTCGGTCAGTATATGCCCGACATCATCGCGCACCAGGGCGCTAGCCTAAACAAGCTAGCCGGCCACATGTATCTTACGACCGAGGGCGTTTTTGGCGTGCCGCTTGGCGTTAGCGTGAGTTTCATTTATCTTTTTGTCTTATTTGGTTCGCTACTAGAGCGCGCGGGAGCGGGGCAGTACTTTATAAATTTAGCCTTTGCGCTGCTTGGCAAATTTCGCGGTGGACCGGCGAAGGCCTCTGTTATAGCTAGCGGACTTACTGGCATGGTGAGCGGCAGCTCCACGGCAAACGTCGTGACGGTGGGTACATTTACGATCCCGTTGATGAAAAAGGCGGGGCTAACTAGCACCAAAGCTGGCGCGATCGAGGTGGCCGCAGGCGTAAACGGTCAGCTGATGCCGCCTATCATGGGCGCAGCAGCCTTTATCATCGCCGAGTTTTTGGGCCTTAGCTATACAAATGTCATGATCGCGGCCGTGATTCCGGCATTTGTGTGCTATATGTCGCTGTTTTTCATCGTGCACCTTGAGAGTTGTAAGCTAGGGCTAAAAGGCATGGAGCAGGGCGCAGGCATATCTAAGCTTAAAATTTTCGTGAGCGGTCTGCACTATCTTATCCCGATTTTGGTTTTGCTTTATACATTGTTGATCGCAAACGAATCACCAATCTCAGCAGCTTTTAACGCTATTTGCGTGCTGTTTTTGATTATCCTTTTTCAGGAACCCGTTAAAAAAATAGCTCACGGCGAGGACGTCGGTAAAGAGGACTTCATTATCGGCTTTGCGGATATATTTTGGGCGATGGTAACGGCGGCTAAAAGCATGACAACGATCGCGATAGCTACGGGTCTAGCGGGCATTATCGTGGGATCTATCTCGCTAACTGGCGTCGGTCAGGTGCTATCTGAAGTTGTGGAAAATTTAGCCGGCAACAATATCGTGCTCATCCTCTTTCTCACTGCGATAATGTCGCTCATACTAGGCATGGGCTTGCCGACGACGGCAAACTACATCGTCGTTAGCTCGCTAGTCGCGCCTGTGATTTTGTTTTTGGCGCACAAAAACGGCTTTCTTATTCCAGCTATCGCCGTGCATCTTTTCGTCTTTTACTTTGGTATCCTAGCAGACGATACGCCGCCTGTGGGTATCGCGGCATACGCTGCGGCCGGTATCGCCAAGGCAAACCCGGTAACTGTGGGCGTGCAAGGCTTTTTCTACGACCTGCGCACGACGATTTTGCCTTTTTCGTTCGTGTTTAACAATAAGCTGCTTTTGATAGAGAGCGTAAACGCCGCCAATCCAAACGACGCCAAAGGCATAGTGTGGATAACAAATCCGCTCGAGATGGCGCTGATTTTCGGCACGGCGCTAGTAGGCATGTTTGCCTTTTCTTCGGCGCTTCAGGGGTATTTCGTTAAACGCGTAAGCATGCTCGAGCGCGCGCTGCTTTTATGCGTAGTGCCGCTAACTTTGGTGCCTAATATGTGCGCTAAATATATCCCTTTTATCGCGAACGAATACGTTTCTTACGCGATCGGAGTCTCGCTTTACTCGGCGCTGTTTGCATTTCAATGGATACAAAATAAAGCGGAAAAGAGAGTTGGCGTAGGCGCTTAAAGCCTGCGCTTTTTTATTCTGCGACCGTTACTATCTCTTAAAATTTAGCCTAGTTTTTTGTTTTGCTTTTTGTAAATTTAAGTTGGCGTTGTAGTGGGAAAGAAAGATAAAATCGGGTTAAATTTGATTGCTAAATTTAACCCGAGTAAGAAAAATCAAAGTCTTTTTGAGCGTTTTAGATCGCTTGCAAATTGGCATCCGAGGCTATCGCCTATCTTGCACGCTTTTTCAAAAAGAGCGTAAGCCTCTTTAAATTTTTTCTCCTCTAGCAGATACGATCCCGCAGTCGCGCACGAAAAGCCGTCGCCAAGCTCGCAGCCTTTATTTAGCAGCGCGCGCGCCTTTTCTTTGTCGCTAGATACGTATATCCCGCCGGCACCCGAGCAAGCCTCTTTTGAGCCTAGTTCGCAGCCTTTTTCGTATAGCTCAAGCGCCTTTTTACCGTCCGGCAAAATGTCCTTGCCCAGCTGATAAAGCGCGCCTAGTTTTGCGCAGGCTAGGCCGTTGTTAGCGTCGCAGGCGGCCGCAAATTTTTCGCGAGCCGTTACGAAATTAGAGCTCTCGTAGGCTTTGACGCCGTCCTCAAAATCGCCGCCCAAAGCAAAAACCGCGGCAACTAGCATTAGAAGTTTTTTCATTATCTCCCTTTAAATTAAAAATATTCTATTTTAGCATATTTAAAATTATTTTTTGTTTAGCCGTTGTTCCCGAGTTTTGAAATCAGGCATGAGCTTAGCGATGAAGTCATAGAAGCTTTTTTGATGGTGGGGGTAGATCAGGTGGGTAAGCTCGTGAAGCACGACGTATTCGACTAGTTCGGGAGCTTTTTCGATCAAATTTAGGCTTAAATTTATATAGCCTTTGCGCGAGTTGCAGCTACCCCAGCGCGTGGTTATTTTGCGCACGACGACGCGGTTTATTTTGCGGTTTACGGTAGGAGCGAATTTAGCTATAAAATGCCCATAAATACGCCTCGCAAAAGCTTTTTTGTAATTTTCTAGCGCAGCTAAACTCGCAGCGTAAATTTCGCCGTCAAATTTACGTCCGTCCGCGTTAGTAAATTTAGCCTCATCAAGGTATGGATCAAATTTGATAGAGTCAAATTTATCGTCAAATTTAGCGCCGTAAAGGTGCGGGTCTAGCCCGTCCGAGCTAAAATTTAAGCCGTCAAAAACTCCCGAGCCGCTTGCAAACCTTATCAAATTTACGCCCTTTAAATTCGGTTCGAATTTGATGCGGTAAACCTCGCCTAGTAGCCTAAACTCGTCCTCGCGCGGTAAATTTGCTAGCGTTTTTTCGTGAGCCGATTTTAGCCAGTCGTAGTGTTTTTGCACGAACTCTAGCGCATATTTTTGCGCGGCGTAAAAGGGCAGCGAGACCGAGATTTCGCCTGATTTGGCGACTTTTAGGCGGGTTGTTTTGACGCCTTTTTTAAAATTTAGCGCGACGTCGAATTCGCCGCATTTTACGCTAACGGTTTTTACACGAGGCGTTTTGACTGCCATTTTCTGCTTCTCCAGCGCCAGGTGTTTACGAGTCCGCGTAGCCACTCATCGGCGGTAAATCCGATCCAAACGCCGATGATCCCCATGCCCTGCACGATGCCCAGATAGTATCCCAGCGGCAGGCTCACGCCCCACATAAAAATAGCGCCCGTCATTAGCGGAAATTTAGCATCGCCGCTTGCGCGCAGGGCGTTTACGATGACGATGTTAAACGTTCGTCCCGTCTCAAGCGCGATAGAAAGGGTAAAAAGCGGCAGCATGACGGCCTTTAGCTCCTCGGTCAAATTTAATCGCTCCATGATCTCAAATTTGCCGAAATACGCCGCCAAAACGACCGCTAGAGTCGCGATAAAGCCGATGCGAAGCGCGCGGAAAGTGCGCGAGTAGGCCTCGTCAAATCTCATCGCACCGACTAGGTGGCCGACGATGACCTCGTTTGCCACGCTGATGCTGGCTCCGCAAAGTAGGATTAAAAGCGTGATCTGAAAGTAAATGGTCTGCACGTTTAGACTAGCCTCGCCCATACTTGCCACAAAGCCGAAAGCCACCATATACTGCGCCATCCAGAGCAAATTTTCGCCGGCACTTGGAAGCCCGACGGATAAAATTTTACGCAAGATCGCAAACGGCAGGCTAAATAGACGCTTAAAGAAAATATTAACTTTCGCGTAGCGGGTCAGGATCAAAAATAGCACGATAACGCCCACTAAGCGCCCCACGACCGTCGATACCGCGACGCCGTAGAGGCCGTAGTTTGGCAGTCCCAGCCAGCCAAAAAGCGCGATGGCGTTACCACAAAGGGTGATGACGTTCATGAGTAAGGATACTAGCATGACGGCGGTGGCGAAGTTATAAACGCGAAGCACGGCGGCTAGCACCATGCCGATACCGTCAAAGGCTAGCGCGATACCGAGCATATGCAGGTAGCCAAAACTCTGTGCGCGAAGCTGCTCGGGGACGTTTAAAAGCTCTAAAATTTCAAATCCGAAAAAGTAAATAAAAACCGCGCTGCCAAGGCCAATGATCGTGTTAAACGTGATGCTAGCGTGCACGACGCGTTTAGCTAGGTTGTGATTTCGCGCGCCTAGAGCCTGCGCGACCACGACCGAGCAGCCAACGCTAAGGAAGCTAAAAATAGTCATAAATAGATCCATTATCTGGTTGCCCGCGCCCATGGCGCCGACTAGATGGACGCTAACCTTAGTCACCATATATGTGTTTATGATGAGCGTCACGAAGTGCAAAAACATATCTAAAAATATCGGGATAGTGAGTTTTTTGAGCGATAAATTCATAAATTCTCTTTTGTAACGTGGATTTTAAATAACGCGCGATTATATCCAAATATAAATTTAAAGCGTTTTAAGGCGGTGCGGCGGGCTTGCTCGGTCGGCGGGCATAATCTTTTTATTAGATTAATCAAGTATAATTTAAAAAATCTACTACGAACGGACGTCAAAATGCATAAAACTTTTACCTCTAGATGGGCCTTTATCATCGCCTGCGTTGGCTCTGCCGTGGGCATGGCAAACGTCTGGGGCTTCCCGTATAAAGTCGGCTCAAACGGCGGCGGCGCATTTTTGCTTATTTACGTGCTTTTTATCGCGATATTTTCCTACGTCGGGCTATCTGCGGAGTATGCTATCGGTAGACGCGCTAAAACCGGTACGCTAGGCTCCTATGAATACGCCTGGAAGAGCCGAAACTGGGGTACTTTCGGTAAAATTTTAGGCTGGATACCGTTAGCGGGCTCGATGTGTATAGCTACCGGCTACGCGGTCATCATCGCGTATGTCTTAAAGGCGCTGTTTCAGGCAATCACGGGCTCGCTGATGACCGTGGATACGAACACTTGGTTTGACTCCTTTGCGTTTTCGTCCTATTCGGTCGTGCCGTTTCATTTTATCGTCGTTGCCGGCACGCTATTTACGCTATTTTTCGGCGCGCATAGTATAGAAAAAACGGGCAAAATCATGATGCCGCTTTTTTTTATTCTATTTTTTATTTTAGCGATTAGGGTGGCGTTTTTAGACGGGGCGTTTGGCGGGTATAAATTTATCTTTCACAGCGACTGGGGTAAGCTAGCCGATCCTATGGTTTGGGTATCGGCGATGGGGCAAGCATTTTTCTCGCTATCTATCACGGGTTCTGGTATGATAGTTTACGGCGCGTATTTGCATAAAGACGAAGATATCGTCGATAGCGCGCAAAAAACGGCGATCTTTGATACGATCGCAGCGATGACGGCGGCGCTTGTGATGCTGCCTGCGGTCTTTGCCTACGGCATGGATCCCGCGGCAGGGCCCGGGTTACTTTTCGTAACGCTGCCTAAAATTTTACAAGACATGGTCGGAGGCCAAATTTTTGCGATTATTTTATTTACGGCGGTGATTTTTGGCGGCGTGACGTCGCTACAAAATATGTTTGAAGTCGTCGCCGAGTCGATAATGCACAAATTTCCTAGCCTAAAGCGCGGCGTCGTACTAATCGCGCTTTGCATAATATGCTTTGGTATCGGCGTAAATATGGAGGCCATAACCAGCTGGGGGCCGTGGATGGACTTCGTGTCTATCTACATCATCCCTATCGGCGCGGTGATCGGCGCGGTTTCTTGGTTTTGGGTCATCAAAAAAGAAGAGATCATGGACGAGATAAATACCGGCGCGGCAAAAAAGCAAGGCGCGTTGTGGTATTTTGCCGGCAGATATATCTACGTGCCGATGGCGCTTACGCTTTGTATCATCGCGCTTAGCATGCATATCTCGTTTTAGGGCGCGCGCGTGGCACTCATAGATCTAATCGAAGTTAGTAAAAAATTCGGCCCTAATGAAATTTTAAACAAAGTAAGCCTCAGCGTAAACGAACGCGAGCGCATCGCTATCATCGGTAAAAACGGCAGCGGCAAAAGCACGCTCATGAAGCTAGTCGCGGGCGCGCTAGAGCCTGATAGCGGCAGGCGTATCGTGCAAGGCGGCATAAAAGTAGAAATGCTCGCGCAAAATCCTAAATTTGACGATGCGGCTACCGTAAAAGACGCGCTAAATTTGGAGCTAAAAGAGATATTTGACGCTAGGGACGAGTATGCCGCGGTGCTAGAAGCGCTCGGACGCGATGCGCAAAACAAAGAACTAAACGCTAGGCAAGACGAGCTAATCAAATTTATCGAGGCAAAAGACGGCTGGCAAATCGAGCGCAAGATCGAGCGCGTGTTGGAGGAGTTTAAGCTAAAAGAGTACGAAAACCGCGCTGTTTCTAGCCTTAGCGGAGGCGAGATACGCCGCGTAGCTCTGGGCGCGCTGATACTTAAAAAGCCAGATGTTTTGCTGCTTGACGAGCCTACCAATCACCTTGACGTTTATATGGTTAGGTTTCTTGAAGATATGCTAAAAAGCTCGCGTCAGACGATAGTTTTTATCTCGCATGATCGCTACTTTATCGACGCGCTAGCAACTAGAAGCGCCGAGATCGAGGAGGGCGCGCTGGCGTCGTTTGAGGGCGGTTATGCGAACTATCTAGCTAAAAAAGAGGAAATCCTAGCCAGCCTAGCCAAATCTCACGAAACGCTGTTAAAACAGCTAAAGGCTGAAGAAGAGTGGCTGCGCCGCGGCGTCAAAGCGCGTCTAAAGCGCAATGAAGGTCGCAAAGAGCGAGTGCTAGCCATGCGCGAAGAGGCGAAGAAAAATCCGGGCGTGATACGCCGCGTCAGGCTGGAGCTTGAGCGGGCGAGCAAAAATTTTAACCAGACGCAAAGCGTAAACCGCAAAAAGATGCTATTTGAGATCAAGCAACTAAGCAAAAACATCGGCGGCAAACAGCTTTTTAAGGATTTTAACGCGCGCGTTTTGCAAGGCGAGCGCATCGCGATAGTTGGACGAAACGGCAGCGGCAAAAGCACTCTTATTAAAATTTTACTCGGGTTTGAAAAGCCTAGCAGCGGCGAGATCAAGCGCGGCGAGGTGCGCGTGGGGTACTTTGATCAGTCGCGAAGCGCGCTGGATGACGATAAGAGCCTCATCGAGACATTTTGCCCAAACGGCGGCGATCACGTCATGGTGCGCGGGCGAAATATGCACGTCTACGGCTACCTTAAAAATTTCCTATTTCCTAAAGAATTCCTCGATAAACCCATCGGCGTGCTAAGCGGCGGTGAGAAAAACCGCGTGGCGCTCGCGCTGCTTTTTAGCAAAGAGTACGATGTGCTCGTGCTAGATGAGCCCACAAACGACCTTGATATCGCCACTATTAACATCCTTGAGGACTATCTGCAAAGCTTTGAAGGCGCTATCATCATCGTGAGTCACGACCGCTACTTCGTCGATAAGATCGCGCACAAGCTCTGGGCCTTTGAGGGCACTCAAATAGAGGTGCTGCATCAAGAGTACAGCGTCTATCTTGAGCTAGAAGACGAATTAGCCGAGCTTGGTAAATTTGAAGAAAGCCTAGCAAGTGAGGCAGAGCAAGCGCAAAAGCAAAAGAGCAAAACAAGCGCGAAGCTAAGCTACAAACAAACGCAAATTTTATCCTTACACCCCGAAAAAATCGCCGCACTGGAAGCTAAGATAAAAGAGCTAAATGCGGGCCTTAGCGATCCTAAAATCTATCAGCAAATCGGCCTAACCGCGCTTTATAGCGACCTAGAAGCGGCTAAAAACGAGCTTGAAACGCTAGAGAACGAATACTTTGAAGTCTTGGAAATCGCCGAAAATTTGGAGCAAATTTGAAAAAATTTACCAAAATCGGCAGGGTTAGCGGGCTATATGTGAGGACGATCAAGCTAAACGAGGCCGTCGCCGTTAGCTTTGAGGTTGGCGGCCAGAGATTTAGCGCGACGTTTTCGCCGCAAAAATTTGATCTAGAAACGGGCGATCTAGTCAAAGTAGAGTATGAAAAAGACGGC
Source organism: Campylobacter showae (assembly GCF_900699785.1). NCBI lineage: Bacteria > Pseudomonadati > Campylobacterota > Epsilonproteobacteria > Campylobacterales > Campylobacteraceae > Campylobacter > Campylobacter showae. Next base: position 310,519 of record NZ_LR535679.1, on the reverse strand, counting down.
TTTTTGAACAAAATTCTCACCTTTGAGACGCTTGCTAAAAACAACGAAAACGCGAGCAAAAGCGTGAAATTTTTAAACATTTTTGCCTTTATTTGCTTTGTTTGCATTAGTTTGCTGCTATTTAGCGGGATAGCGACCTCGCTTGTTACGAGCGGCGGAGAGTTTGGCTTTGGCGATATTACGACGCTTGCTATACTTTGCATGGCGTGCTATCTCGCGGTGAGAGCAACCGTGTCTAAATTTAAAATTTTGAGGCATTTTGCATAAAATTTGAGCTCGGTAAAAAAAGAGCTTTTAAAAATAGGCGGCACTTTGAAAGATAAAAAATTTATATTACTTTGCTTATTTGCGCTTTTTTCCGTGCTTTTTACGGTATTTTTTATGGTTTACGTCGCTAGCTACGAGGAGGAGAACGAATTTACTCAGATAGGTAGCAGCGAATTTTACGCGACGCCGCAGGGTAAAATTTACGCGCTCATCCCAAGCGGAGGCAAATTTGAGCTAAAAGGCGTGCGGGCGGATAAATTTAAAGTCCTTGCGCCCGGCGGTTATCGCGGGCGAAACGTCGGTATGGACGAAAACGCCGTCTACTGCGGCAATCTACCCATGACCGGACTAGATCCATCTCGCGCTAGGGCGATTGGCAACGGATATTTTACGGACGGCGAGATTAGCTATTTTTGTAGCGACGTAGGCGAGAGAAACTACGAGCTAGGCGGCTTTAGCGAGGCGGCTCAAACTATGGCATACGCGATACTGGGCGCTGATAAACCGCAAAGCTATATCTATAAAACCCAGCGCGTTTCTAGCGTAAATTTAGCCCCGATTTTAGATTTAGGTTTTGCGGCGGAAAAAGCGGCTTTGGGCGGCGAAAGCGGCAGGGTGTATTTTGAGGGCAAGCAGCTAGAGGGCGCAGACGCCAGGGCGCTAAGATACGTGCTAGACGCGCGCGGACGAACTAGCGATTTTTACGTCACGGACGGGCGAAACGTCTATTTTAAAAGCTCGCGGCTTGCGGTCAAATTTACGGCAGAGCTACACGAGGCGGCATATTTTAACGGCGCGCACTATCTTTTGGAGCCCTCTAGCGGCGCGGTTTATGCAGATGAGCATGAGTTTGCGCCCGAATTTGCGCCTTATTCGCTACCCTTTGGCGTCTCCGGCGCGCACGCCTATCATCTACTTTTTCGCAGCAAGGGCGGGATTTACTTTTGGGAGCGCGAAAGCGGTGAGCTAAAACGCGCCGCGGCGGATCCGTTTACGGGTGAAATTTCGCCGCTTGCGTGTAGTGTTTTTATTAGCGGCGCTCAGACTTATTTCGTGCAGAGCCGCGAAGTGTGGCACAGAAATAAGAGCGGCAGGCGGTTAAGCTCGCGTCATACGGAGCTTTTTAGGCTTGAAACTGGCGAGCAATGGCGCAAAATAGGCCTTGTTCGTAACGGCGTATACGGCGCGGTTTACGCAAACGGCGATAAAATTTACTATTTTGACGCGATGGGGACTGGGCAGCTCATAGACTCTAGCGTCTACGAGATCGCGGATACTGAGGTCATCGAGATCCTGACGCGGCCGTATGATCCGCGCGGTAAAAATCTTGGCAGCGAGGATATCCGCAAGATGATAAAAGATGGTCAGCTCGTACCGGCGCAAGGCGAGCTAGTTTTTGAGGCGGTTACTAACTACGATGGTGTGGAGAGGTATTATCTTTGGATATTTTTAGGGGTTGCGATTTTAGCGGCGGTTGCGGGCAAAGCCTACGAATATAAAAGCCGCGCAAAAGCGGTAGAAAACGAAACAGAGACAAAACCTCGCGGCAAGGTAAAATTTAGACTGTAAATTTGCTTAAAACGCCCAAATTTGACGCTGTGCTCGCCGCTAGCAAATTTTAATCAAATTTTCGCTAAAATCGGGTCAAATTTAAAAGGAGTGCAAATGAAACTGGGAAATTTTTCCGCAAACTCAAGCCTAAGCAATCAATACCTAGAACAAGCTCAAAATAACAGCGCAAAAGCCATAAATAACATCTCCGCACAGCGCGCTCTAAGCGGTATCGACAGCGCAAATCTAGCTATCGCAGACTCGCTACGCTCTCAAAGCTCCACGCTGGAGCAGGGCGTCGCAAACGCAAACGACGCTATCGGCATACTGCAGATCGCAGACTCCGCGCTAGCAAATATCACGAAAAGCGCCGACCGCATCAGCGAGCTATCGGTCAGATATAACGGCGGCATCCTAAACGCTGACCAGCAAAAGATGATAAAAAGCGAGGCGGATGCGCTCGTGGGCGCGATGAGAGAGAGTACGCAGCAGGCGAGTTTTAACGGTAAGAACGTATTTGGCGGGCAGATGAGCTTCCTAACCGGCAACGGCACGGCGAGCGTAAATTTAAATGCGCCTGATTTTAGCGGTATAGACGTGAGCAACGGCGATAGCGTGAGTAAATTTATCGGTAGCATAAACGCTCTGCGAGGCGAGATCGGTGCTGCGCAAAACGGCATAATCTCGGGTATCAACGCAAGCCTAACCAAAAACGTCGCGCTAAGGCAAAGCGAGTCGCAGCTACAAAATAACGACATCGCTAAAAATCTAAGCGCTTTTAAGCAAAACGACCTGCAAGCAAACGCCGCGATCCTTGCTCAAGCGCACAATACCGCAAGCTTGCAAAGCCAGTTTAACAGGCTTTTAGGCTAAATTTAACTGCTTTACATTTTAGCCGCTACGCTCCTTGGCGGCTAAAATGTTTTTGTTTTTACTCCTTGTTTTTACTCCGACTTTTGCGATCTAATCGCGCCTTAAATCAATCGGTCAAATTTTACTTTCACGTTTAATGTTGCTTTCACGCTTTGTGATTAAAATATTTATATAGCAAATGCTCGGCGCGGCAAATTTTACCTAAACTCTCCACATCACTTTAGCTAAAATTATCATTATGACGCACAAAACAAGGGCAATGACATGCGAGTATTTACCGAAAGGATCAGGCTTTTTGAGCTTATAGACGTAAAAGAGCGATATCGCCGTGATTAGGCACATTAGCCCCAGCACGCCGATTTTTGCCATTAGCAAGATCTGAAACGAGCTACCAAACCATCCATTTTCACCGCCTAGATATTCCTTTGCCATAAAAATGCCGCTGATAATTAACATCAAAAACGCCGTACCGAAAACCTTTGCGCTGCCTTTGGTGTAGGCCTTTTTGACGCGAGCGAGCGTATCCTCGTCTATATGCTTTTTTGCAAACGGAAATATACAAACGTCAAAAAACACGTAACCGACGAAGGCGACGGCGCTCAAAATATGAACGATCAGGAAAAATAGATACATCTAAGGCCTTTTTGTTTGATTATATTTAAATAAGCCGCCCAAACGGATGATTTTGATTAAGGATTGCGCGGAAGAGGGTTAAATTTATCGGCGAGGCGGCAAATTTGTAAAAAAGCTTTATGAGGTCAAATTTGAATAGATTTGTAAATTTAGGATTGCGTAAAATTTAAAAGAAAATTATAAAAACCGCCCGTCAAATTTAACGGGCGGGGCAAATTTAAGGGTGCGTAAAAACGCTAAAACCTTAAATTTACGTTTGAAGCCCTTGCTAAAACAAGGGCTAAATTTTACTCTACTTCGGCGTCGATGACGTCGTCGTCTTTTTTCTTACCGCCGTTTGCTTGCTCGCCTGCGGCGCCGTCTTTTTTATACATCGCTTCGGCTAGCTTGTGGCTGGCTTCGCTTAGAGTTTTGACCTTTGCGTCGATCTGCTCTTTGCTAGCGTTTTCGTCTTTTAGCGTCTCTTTTAGCTCGTCAAGCGCCTTTTGGATGCGCTCTCTGTCCTCGGCCGGGATCTTTTCGCCTAGCTCATCAAGGCTCTTTTGCGTTTGGTGTGCTAGCGCGTCGGCTTGGTTGCGCGCCTCTACCGCGTCTTTGCGTTTTTTATCGTCCTCTTTGTGTAGCTCGGCGTCTTTGACCATGTTGTTAATCTCATCCTCGCTTAGGCCGCTTGAGCCTGAGATCGTGATGTTTTGGGCTTTACCGGTAGCCTTATCTTTAGCTGAAACCGTTAGGATGCCGTTGGCGTCGATGTCAAACTCTACTTCGATCTGCGGTACTCCGCGAGGAGCGGCAGGGATGCCCTCTAGGTTAAACTGACCCAAAGACTTGTTATCGCGGGCAAATTCGCGCTCGCCTTGTAGTACGTGGATCGTGACGGCGCTTTGGTTATCCTCGGCGGTTGAAAATACCTGATTTTTCTTAACCGGAATAGTCGTGCCTTTTTCGATGATTTTTGTCATCACGCCGCCTAGAGTCTCGATGCCTAGGCTTAGCGGAGTGACGTCTAGGAGCAACACGTCCTTCACGTCGCCTTTGATTACCGCGCCTTGGATCGCCGCGCCGATAGCTACGACCTCGTCCGGATTTACGCTTTTATTTAGCTCTTTGCCAAACGCCTTTTTGACCTCTTCTTGAACTAAAGGCACGCGCGTCGAGCCGCCCACCATGACGATTTCTTTGACATCGGATTTGCTTAGGCCGGCGTCTTTTACGACCTCGTTTATCTTGGTGATTGTTTGAGCGACCAGATCCTCGATCATACCTTCAAATTTAGCCCTAGTTAGCGTCTTTGTAAGGTGTTTAGGACCCGTAGCGTCGGCGGTAATAAACGGTAAATTTATCGTCGTTTCTTGAGCCGAGCTTAGCTCTTTTTTAGCCGTTTCGGCCGCCTCTTTTAGGCGTTGCATAGCCATCACGTCGGTTTTTAGATCGATGCCCGAGTCGCTTTTAAATTCGCTCGTTAGCCAGTCGATTAGGCGGTTATCGAAATCATCGCCGCCTAGAAACGCATTACCGCCGGTAGCTAGAACCTCGACCACGTTGTCGCCGGTTTCTAGTACGGTAACGTCAAACGTACCGCCGCCTAGGTCGTAAACCATGATCTTTTCGGACTCTTTTTTATCTAGGCCGTAAGCAAGAGCCGCCGCGGTAGGCTCGTTTATGATACGAAGCACGTTTAGTCCCGCGATGGTTCCTGCTTCTTTAGTTGCCTTTCTTTGGCTGTCGTTAAAGTACGCAGGCACCGTGATGACGGCGTCTACGACAGTTTCGCCCAGATAGCTTTCCGCATCCTCTTTTAGTTTCATTAGCACTTTGGCCGAGATTTCTTGCGGAGTGTAGACTTTGCCTGCGATCTCGATAGCGCACGCGCCGTTTCTATCTACGACGTGGTACGGTAGCCTAGCTTTAGCCTCCTGCGCGTTTTTCTCGTTGCTCATTAGACCCATTATTCTTTTTATAGAGTAGATGGTTTTTTCAGGGTTGGTTACGGCTTGGCGTTTTGCACTATCGCCTACTAAAATTTCGCCCTTATCGGTAAACGCCACGACCGAAGGAGTCGTGTTTTTGCCCTCTTTGTTCGGGATTACTTTGCTCTCGCCTCTCTCATACACGCTTACGCATGAATTCGTCGTTCCTAGGTCTATACCTATTACTTTTGCCATTGTTTATCCTTTTTATTAAATTTTTATTTTAAATTTTACTTTGCTATCGACACCATCGCAGGGCGTAAAATCCTGCCGTTGATGAGGTAGCCTTTTTGTATCACTTGCACGATCTTGCCTTTTTCCACGTCTTCGCTCTCTACTTGGAGCATGGCGTTGTGGAAATTCGGGTCAAAGTCCTCGTTCGCTTCGATCGCCGTGATGCCGTTTTTCTCGAAACATTTTTTAAACTGATCTATCGTTATATAAATTCCTTCTTTGATTTTCGCCGCGTATTCGTCGCCTTCGGTTTCAAAATTTACCGCCATCTCAAGCGCGTCTATCACTGGAAGCAGATCTCGCGCGAATTTTTCGTTCGCATACGTCGCGATGTCCGCTTTTTCCTTTTCAAAACGCCTTTTGATGTTTTCAAAGTCCGCATTGGCTCTATAATACTTATCCGTTAGCTCCTCAAGCTGCTTTTGAAGCTCGACGTACTTCGCGTCTAGGCCCTCAAAGCTGATACTCTCGTCGAAATTTGACGGGATTTGCTGCTCAAGCTCCACGTTTTCATTCTCGTTCATGCCGCCTCCTTTAGGTTGTTTAAAAATCTTTCATAATCATTGTAAATACTGCCCGCGCAAAGCATTTTAGCCTCTTTGCCGTCAAAATTTACGCCTAGCTTCATGCCTAGGTAGTTCTCGCCGAAAAATACCAAATTTGAGTCAAAAACCATCTCAAAGCTAGGGCTTAGCGCGTTTTTAAAACTCTCTCCGAAAATTTCAAGCGCTATCTTTTCGTTTTCTAAAAAGCGAATTTTAGTGCGCTTTAGTTCGGCTATTTTGTTTCTTAGCTCGTTTAGACCCACCTGTATACAGGTAAGCTCGAGTCTATCTAGGTCTATGCCGATAAGATTACTCAAAAACTTCTCGACTTTCGAGTTAAATTTGAGTGCGATCTCGTCCTCGCTAAAGCTCAAAATCAAAAATCTATTGTTTAAATTTAAGACCTCATTTAGCGTTTGGGTTTTGCTTTCAAAAACCATCGCGTAAATTTCAAATTTATCGCTTAGCAACTTTAGTAGGCTAGGATTTGCGATATCTAGCGTCTCGCCAAGATTTAACCTAGCTCGCCAATAATCCCTCATCGTCGCAGCCGTCGGTATCCTGCCGCCGCTAACGTGAAACTGGGTAATCGCACCCTCGTCGGAGAGCTTTTTAAAATAAACCCTGATCGTAGAGGCCGGGATCGACATCGCCATACGCGAACCAAGCTCGCTAGAGCCGATCGGAGCGTTGTCGCTAAGATAAGCTTGAATGATAGAATCAAGTATTAGATCTCGCTTGCTCACCTTTATCATATTAGCACTCTCTCCTTTAAATTGCTAGGTGCATTATACAACATTGAGCGAATAATTGTCAAGTGCTATAGTTAAAAAAAATTATTTAGGTAAACTGAGTGTAACTGGCTCAATGTCGGAAGGGTAAAATTTGGGTGAAATGAGCGGTATGCGGGAAAATTTAAATCTATTTAATGTAAGAGAATGGTAAATTTGGTTTTTGCTCAATTTTTAGGAATCTAAAATTTGATGTGCTAAATTTTGAAAATAAATTAAGAAGTAAAATTTGAAAGAAAAGCCCCGAATTTGGGGCTTAGGATTATTTATCTCTGAGATTTAGCTCAGTGATAACTTTTGTGTAAGCTGCGTAATCTTTAGCTTTTAGATATTTCATCAAGCGTTTTCTGCGGCCGACTATTTTAAGTAGTCCGAGGCGAGACGAGTGATCTTTTTTGTAGATTTTTAGGTGCTCGGTTAGCTCCTCGACCCTTGCTGTTAGCAATGCGATCTGAACTTCCGGAGAACCTGTATCTTTCTCTTTTCTAGCGAATTTCGCAACAATTTCTGCTTTTTTAGCCGAATCCAAAGCCATAATGACCTCCTGATTGGTGAGATTAAAAAAGGCGATTATATCATAAAAATCAAAAAATGCGGCGCCTGTTTTAAAAAATATTGATTTAATCAAATTTGCAGATAAAATTTAATAAAATATCCGCAAAAAATTTAAGGGGAATTTATGCTTTTGACAAAAGCAAGCGAATACGCGCTGCTTTCGCTGATTTACATAGCGCAAAAAGACGCTCCCTCGGACGTCGATACGATGTCGGGCGAGCTTGAGATATCAAAAAGCTTTTTGGCCAAAATTTTGCAAAATTTAGCTAGAGAGGGCATTTTGGTTTCGTTTAAGGGCGCAAACGGCGGATTTATGCTCGCGCAAAAACCTGAAGAAATCAGCATAAAAAGGATAATCGAAAGCGCAGAAAAGCGTAAAATGGCGGTATTTGAGTGCTCTATCTCGGCTGATAGCTGTGCCTCCAGCAAGGGCGGAATGTGTCAAATTTGGCCGATGTTTAGCGCGCTTCAGTCTAAAATTGACGATTTTTTAGATACGATTACGTTAGCAAATATAATCAAGAAGTAAATTTTGGCAAAACAAAAGCGCAATATCCTAACTCTGGTCGCACCGTTTTTAGAGCCTGTCGTCAGGTTTAAGGGGCTCACGATCGTCGGCGTCATAATCGCCATCCTTGCGATCATCATCGTGCCGCTTCCTAGTGCGGTTTTGGACTTTTTTCTTGCGCTTTCCATCTCTATCTCGGTGCTTATCATCCTGATCGCCGTTTATGTGCCAAAGCCTACCGACCTTAGTACGTTTCCAACGCTTATTCTCATCATCACGCTTTTTAGACTCTCGCTAAACATAGCCACCACGCGTATGATTTTGAGCGAAGGACACAACGGTCCCGATGCCGTGAGCGAGATAATCTCGAGCTTCGGACAGTTCGTCGTAGGCGGCAACTACGTCATCGGCGTGATCGTCTTTACAATCCTAGTTCTTATAAATTTCATGGTCGTTACAAAAGGTTCGACGCGCGTGAGCGAGGTGCAGGCGAGATTTACGCTCGATGCGATGCCGGGTAAGCAAATGGCGATAGACGCCGACCTAAACGCTGGTCTAATCGACGAAAAGACCGCTAGAGAGCGCCGCGAAGCTATCATCAGCGAGGCGAATTTTTACGGAGCGATGGATGGTTCGTCTAAATTTATAAAAGGCGATGCTGTCGCGGGCATCATCATCACTATCATAAACATCGTCGGCGGCTTTCTTATCGGCTCGTTTCAGTACGGCCTAGATATGGCTACTTCGGCGCAAAACTACACGATCCTAACGATCGGCGACGGCTTAGTGAGCCAGATACCTGGCCTCATCACGTCGACGGCTACGGCGATTATCATCACTCGAGCTAGCAAGGATGATGAAAATTTCGCCGAAGGCTCGCTAACGCAGCTACTAGGCGAATATAAAACGCTTCTAATAGTAGGCTTTATACTATTTATCTTTGCTCTAGTTCCCGGGCTTCCGACGCTATCTCTCGGATTTATCTCGCTTCTGTTTTTAAGTATGGGTTTTATAATGAAAGAGGTAAAAGAGGGCAAGATAAATTTGACCGCCAAGGCCCAAAGCGCAAGCTCTGCTCAAGGCGAAGAAGAAGGGCAGGCCGCACCAAAACCTCCTAAAAAAAGCGAAGAAGAGATCGCTCGCGAAGAGGAAGCTAAGATAAATGATATCTTAAAGCTTGAAATTTTAGAGCTTGATCTGGGTTACGGCCTTCTAAAGATCGCCGAGACCGATCTCATCGAGCGCATACGAGCGATGCGCCGAAATATCGCGGCACAGCTTGGTTTTTTGATGCCAAAGATCCGTATCCGCGACAACCTCCAACTACCGCCCAACGAATACCGCTTTAAGCTAAAAGGCGTCGTGATCGGGCAGGGGGAAATTTACGCGGATAAATTCCTCGCGATGGATAGCGGACTAGTTAGCGACAACATCGAAGGTATCCCGACTAAAGAGCCAGCGTTTGGCCTAGACGCGCTATGGATCGATGCGAGCGTGAAGGAGGACGCGATACTAAGCGGCTACACGATCGTAGATCCCGCGAGCGTCATCTCCACGCATATGAGCGAGCTGATAAAGCAAAACGCCGCCGAGCTGTTAACTCGCCAAGAGACGCAAAATTTGCTCGACAAGCTAAAATCGGAATACCCCGTCATCGTCGAGGATACGCTGCGCATCGCGCCTATCGGAGTGATCCAAAAGGTGCTAAAAGCGCTGTTAAAAGACCACATCCCGATAAAAGATATGCTAAGCATCCTAGAGGCGCTAAGCGACATCGCCGAGGTTAGCAAGAACCTCGATATGATCGTCGAGCACGTCCGCACCGCGCTTGCTCGCGCTATCACTTCGCTTTACGTCGATGAGGGCGGGCGGTTAAATTTTTACGTGATGGAGCCCGCCGCGCAGCAAAAGCTGATCGACGCCGTGCAGTATAAAGACGGCGCGTATCACCTGATGATAAACGTCTCGCAGACGTCGGCGATCGTGCAGGCTCTGCGCGAGGCGAGGGCGAAGCGGCCGATCTCTGAGTACGGCTCGATGATACTTTGCGTGGAGCCTAGCTTGCGTAAATTTATCGCCGATATCTGCGCGAATTTCGCCATAGATATCACGGTGCTTAGCTTTGCCGAAGTTGCGGCAAATACGCCATTTGAGACGCTAGGCACGATAGAAATATCAAATTTGTAAGGAATAAAATGACCATCCATCACCTCTCGCACACTGATCTGGACGGATACGGCGCGCAGGTAATAACGAATCACTATTTTAAAAACGTTAAATTTTATAACTCAAACTACGGCAAGGAGATTGATGAGAAATTTGATCAAATTTTGGCTCAAATTTCGGATAAAAGCATAGCCCAGACGCAGTCAAATTTAAGCGGCGAGCAAAATGGTAACTCGCAAAACGCGTCCGAAAATTGCGGCGAGGGCGAAGTGGCTAAAAGCGATGAAAAAGCGCTTATCCTGATAACGGATCTAAATTTGACCGTGGAGCAGTGCGAAGCCTACGAAAAGGCGCTCGCAAATAAAAACGCTAAAATTTTACTTCTCGATCACCACCAAAGCGGAGCCGAATGCGCGAGCAAATTTAGCTGGTATTTTTTAGATAGCTCAAGGTGCGCGACTAAGATCACGCATGATTTTTTCGCTAAAATTTACGGGATCGATGCTAGCCTAAATCACTTTAGCGACGTCGTAAATGCGGTTGATATCTGGCTAAAAGACGACGTAAATTTTGAAATGGGCAAGGTCGGACTCGGACTCGTCGCAAACGCAAAAGAGATAAATAAAACGATGTTTGAGGCAGAAAACTCGCGATATCTTTTTTATCTAATCAAACGAGCACGGGAGTTTTTTGACGCGGGAGACGACTACGTCGGGCTTGACGAGGCGATTTTCGGATTTAAAAAGGACTTTTTTAAAAAGGATAAAAACGATACGCTAAGCAATCTGATTTCAGCCTTCGTCGTAAAAAAACTAAGCGAGGAAAAAGAGAAATTTAGCATAAAATATAACGATCTTAACGGCATTTTGACCTACAATATCGGCAACACCTCGGTTATCGGTAATGATTTTTTAGTCGCGAACCCCGATATTGATTTTTTTATCGATGTTACGAGCAAAAAGACGCTGAGCTTTCGCGCCAACGGCAAGGCGGACGTGAGCTTAATGGCTAAAAATTTAGTCGGCGGCGGCGGACACGTGAATGCTAGCGGTGGGCTTTTTGCGGGCTTTAAGGATAGCTTTAGCTATGAGAACGTAAAAGCGCAGATAACCGATCTGATAACCAAAAAAACGATTTTACAAGGATAGAAAATGAAAGAAATAGAACCTACCGTAGACGAGCTAAGCTACGAGCTTTCGATGATGCTAGAGGCGATGCTGTATTATGCCGGCGTGAAAAAAGATAGGCTCGAGGACGCTGCCGAGACCTACATCGAGTGCATCGACGACGCGCTGGAAAACTCGGATGCCGAGGGCGTGGACGAGGTGCTCGAAGTCGTCGAATACATGAAGAAAAAGCACGCTAAATTTTTCAAATGAAAACTCTAGCGCAAATTTTACTTTTATCGGCTCTGGCGGCGATGCTTGGCGGTTGCGTGTTTTTAAACGACCGCGGCGTGACGACGAAGTACTACAACGAGTGCAAGGAGTACTACGACGCGACGGGCGTCTATCACAAAGAGTGCCCTAAAAACATCATCGACTGGACGGAGTAATGAGCTTAGAAGCGGCTAGAGCGGCTAAGGCTAGGGAGCTGGCGGGCAAAACCTACGCGCCTTTGATGCGGGAGGTAGAGGAGCTGGCGGCTAAATTTAAGGATCGCGAATTTGAGCTCAAATTTGACGATATAGTCGAGATAAATGCAAATTTAAACCCCGTCCAGCGCGAAGAGACGCTGCAAACGGTGCTAAATTTACGCTCGTGGCGCAAGGGACCGTTTAAGATAGACGATATCTTGATAGATAGCGAGTGGAGGAGTTTTGTTAAATTTAACCTACTCGCACCGCACATGGATCTAGCGGAAAAAGTCGTGGGCGATATCGGCTGCAACAACGGCTACTATCTCTTTCGTATGTTGCCCCAGCGCCCCAAAAAACTAATCGGTTTTGATCCCGGAGTGATGAGCTTTTTGCAGTTTAAATTTATCGATGCGTTCGCGCGCTCGGGTATAGAGTATGAGCTGCTGGGCGTGGAGCATCTGCCGCACTACGGCGTCAAATTTGACGCGCTATTTTGTCTTGGCGTGCTCTATCACAGAAGCGATCCGGTGCGTACGCTAAAAGAGCTAAAAGGCGCGCTAAATGCGGGCGGCGAGCTCTTTTTGGATACGATGTATCTTGATATGGAAGGCGATTTTGCCCTGAGCCCTAAAAATACCTACTCAAAGATACCGAATATCTACTTCGTGCCGACCGTTGGCGCGCTTTTAAACTGGTGCGAGAGGGCGAATTTTAAAGATGCGCAAATTTTAGCTACAAAGCCGACGGACGCGCACGAGCAGCGAAAAACAGAGTGGATCTTGGGGCAGAGCTTGGGCGATTTCCTCGATCCTGCAGACCCTACGCGCACGGTCGAGGGCTATCCCGCGCCAAAACGGGTCTATCTAAAACTAAGCGTATAAAAAGGTGAAAAATGGACGAAAATATCTACGACGACAACAGTAGCGACGGGGTTGTTCTGCCCGAGGACGAAAATCCGTTTCGCAACGAACTAAAAACCTCGCCGAATATAAAAATCGGCCTAAGCGGTACTGTGACGCAGCTCGAGCCAAATCACGCTAAAACGCGTTTTTTCGCCACGAGCGACATGGTTGCCGATAGTGAGGGGCTTATACACAGCGGGTTTGTTTTCTCTGCGGCTAGCTACGCGGCGATGGCGGCGGTCAATGAGACTTTTAGCGTCGTTATCGGGGCTAAGATACATTTTTTTGCCCCGACCAAGCTAAACGAAGCGATCGAATTCGATGCGCGCTCGCACTTTAACGAGAGCAAGAAGCGCGAGGTGCGAGTAACTGGCAAAACAAACGATATAAAGGTGTTTGAGGGGACTTTTCAGGTTGTGATTTTAGAGGATCATATCTTTAAAATTTACAAAACCAACCTGCAAAAACAAGCCGCGCAAAGACGAAACGAAGAAAAACGCAAAGAAGAGGCGAAGCAAAATGCGTAAAATCGCTCAAATTTAAAAGCATACCTGACGGCGCGGTAAATTTGGCGCCGCTTTTGCTTTTTAATTTTATTTTGCACCGTATTTTTGGACGGCATTTTGGCAAAACCTGCATAAATTTAACGCCAAATCTGCCGCCGTCAAATTTGCCTTTTAAAATTTGGCGCGGTTATTTTGAAATTTTAAAAGATCAAATTTGACCCGTTAAAATCTCATCTCTTTGCCTATCATATCTATCCAAAAGTCCAAATTCGCCCGTTCGGCTTTTAGTGTCGTTTTTTCGCCGTGACCAGGATGTAGTATAAAATCTCCCTGTATTTTTTTGCATTTTAGCAAGCTTTGGCGCATATCCTCGGCGTTTGAAAACGGAAAATCATAGCGTCCGATCGAGCCCCTAAACAAAAAATCTCCGCTAAAGATCACGTCGTCCACGCGTACCATACAGCATCCCGGCGTATGTCCGGGAAAGTGCATAAACTCGATCTCAAAGTCTTCTATGTTAAATTTAACGTCCTCAAATTTCGCTCCGCCTACGCAGATCGCATCATACATCGGCTGCTGTCCGGCATCCCAAAGGTCTTCGTGAAGCATGAAATTATCGCTATTATGGATATATACCGGGATATTAAAAAAATTTTTTAAGCTAACATTGTCAAGAACGTGATCGGAGTGTCCGTGAGTGTTTAAAATAGTGAGCGGCGCGTGTGAATTTTTTACGACAAAGTCATATGAATCTTGACCTGGATCAATAATAATCTCGCGCCCGTTTTTGGATACTACGTAGCAGTTGGTTTGATAATCTCCGCATGGTTTTGAAAAAATTTTCACCTTTGTCCTTTTATAAAATTTAATTAAAATAAATTGTATATTTTTTAAGCTTAAAAGTTAAATTTTATAAAAAAATTGTATAATATTTTGGAATTTAAATTTATCGGTGATAATCGTTATGAAAAATTATTCGCAGATCAGCCTGAAGCTAACCGAGTTTTTGGCGAGTTACCTCGAAAAAAGCGGCGCAAAAGGATTTGTCCTGGGCGTTAGCGGCGGCATAGACTCTGCCGTCGTAGCCGCTCTTTGCGCACGCACGGGCATTGAAACGCATGCGCTTTTGATGCCGACGAAGTACTCGAACGAGCGAAATTTAAACGACGCGCTAAAGCTTTGCGAAGATCTAAAAATAACGCATAAAATCATCGAAATCCAGCCGATTTTAGATAGCTTTACCGCGCAAATCGGCGAGCCGCCGTCAAATTTGCGCATGGGAAATCTAAGCGCAAGGGCGAGGATGTGCCTACTATATGATTATTCGGCAAAGATAAACGCGCTAGTCGTGGGTACTAGCAACAAAAGCGAGCGCCTTCTTGGATACGGCACGATCTACGGCGATATGGCGTGCGCGCTAAATCCGATCGGCGAGCTCTTTAAGACTGAAATTTACGAGCTGGCTAAAGAGCTTGGCATCGATGAAAAAATCATCGCAAAAGCCCCGTCCGCCGACCTTTGGGAAGGGCAAAGCGACGAGGCCGACATAGGCTATAGCTACGAGCGGCTAGATGAGGTCTTGCGTCTAGCTCAGAGCAAAAGCGAGGACGAGTTGGCGCAAGAATTTGATCCAAAACTCGTCGCGACTATATTTTCAAGGATGAGAGCGAATAAATTTAAACTCTCGTTGCCGCCCGTTGCTAGCTTGGACGGCGAGTAAAATTTGAGCTAAATTTACTGCTACGGCAATAAATTTAGCTGAGGTTTTGTGGGAAAAGGGCGAAATTTGACGGCAAAGTCGCGATAGGTTTGCTAAAAGCAGCAGAGGCAAGCTTGGCTAAAATATAGATAAAAGCCGTCCAAATATCGGCGCAAAAGCAAATTTAAAAAAGAAACGTAATTCAAGGTAAGATAAAAATAAAAAACAAGGAGGCACAATGGAAGAGATAGCGTTTTATCGACCGTCCATCGACGAGGCCGAAACCACGCTCATCAAAGAGGCTCTAAAAGACCACGGATCGGTGATCGTGGAGAGGCTGGAGTCCGAGCTTACGGAGTATTTTGGCGTAAAGCACGCCATCACTACAAACAACAACAGCGCCGCCCACCATTTGGCGCTTTGCTCGATGGATCTAAAACGCGGCGACAAGATCATCTGCTCGGTAAACTCCACTCCGAGCGTGGCGCAGGCGATCAGGCACTTTGATGCCGAGCCGATATTCGTCGACATCAACGAAGACGACTTTAATATGAATGCCGAGTCGCTACGAAATACCCTAAAAGTGCACAATCACAAAAAACTAAAAGGTATATTCGTAAACCACGTCGCGGGACAGGCTTCTGATATGGACGAAATTTACGCTATCGCACAGGAGTACGACGTAAAGGTACTAGACGATGCGGGCAAGTCCATCGGTTTAACCTATAACGGAGTTAAAATCGGCTCCGATAGCCGCTCGCTCATCTCTTGCTTTAACGTGCATTCGCAGCTAACTAACCCGATCGCGACGGCCGGCTTTATGCTGACCGACGACGACGCGGTCGCCGAGCGCGCTAGGTTGCTACGAAACCACGCGATCATAAAAGGCGGCATAGATAAAGACGGCAACCTAGGCTACGTCTACGACGTCGTCGATATCGGCGTGAAGTATGACCTCACCGGGCTTTGCGCGGCGTATGCGGTGGCTCAGTTTGAAAAAACGGATAAATTTATCGCTCGACGCAGACAGATCGCAGCTATCTACGACAAAGAGCTCGCAGACTGCCCGCACGTCTCGCTACCGATCAAAAAGCGCGATCACGTCTACATCCAGTACATCATCAAGATCGATAAAAACCGCGACGGGTTCGCTAAAGAGCTGCTAGAACGCGGCATCCACACGGCGCTTCACTATAAGCCGATGCACCTTTTGAGCTACTATAAAAGCAAATACGGGCTTAAGGTAAATTCCTTCCCGAATGCGCTAAAAACATATCAGCAGGTGCTTTCGCTGCCGGTTTATAACGCGCTTAGCGACGAAGAGGTCGCCTATATCTGCGAGAGCGTGCGAGAGATAGCCAAAACGCGTGTTTAAAAGGAAAATTTACGCCTTCGCGCAGGAGTATTTTTACGCTCCGAATCTGTGGCAAAAGTGCCTAGCTATAGCGCTTTTGCCCTTGAGCGTGCTTTACTGCGCGGGCGTGATTTTAAAGGCGAAATTTAGCAAAGCTTTA
This sequence comes from Campylobacter showae, assembly GCF_900699785.1. NCBI lineage: Bacteria > Pseudomonadati > Campylobacterota > Epsilonproteobacteria > Campylobacterales > Campylobacteraceae > Campylobacter > Campylobacter showae. The sequence goes on along the minus strand of NZ_LR535679.1, from coordinate 294,226 downwards.
GATTTTGGCATCCCGATTATCAGCATCGGGAATTTAACCCTAGGCGGTAGCGGAAAGACGCCGCTTGGTATTGCTATCTTAAACGAATTTGAGGGCGGTTGCGTTATTTTGCGAGGCTACGGCAGAGCTTCAAGCGGCCTCGTCAAGGTCGCGATCTCGGGCGAAATTTTGGTAGGCGTCACGGCTAGCGGCGACGAGGCGATGGAGTACGCAAAAAGCGTAAAAAACGCAAACGTCATCGTGAGCGAAAACCGCGACGTCGCGATAAAAGAAGCCCTAAATTTAGGCACAAAGTACGTGTTGCTCGATGATGGCTTTGGCAAATTTCACATCAAAAAATTTAACGTCCTAATCCGCCCGTCCTCAAAGCCTTATTTTGATTTCGTCCTACCTAGCGGCGCGTATCGCTACCCGAGCAAATTTTACGCCAAAGCCGACTACGTCGTAAAAGAGGGCGAGGATTTTACTCGCACAAGCGAAATTTTAAACCCGACTCCAAAGATGGTTTTGGTCACCGCTATCGCAAATCCGCAGCGCCTGGAGCCTTATTTTAGCCTTTGCATCGGGTGCGAGATATATCCCGATCACTACGCGTTTTCGCGGGATGAGCTGGTAGAAATCCTAACCCGCTACGGCGCGACCTCCCTTTTGGTTACGCGAAAAGATGCCGTAAAGATGGAGGAGTTTGGCCTGCCGCTCTCCGTTATCGCGCTAAAAACGACGCTGGCGGATAAATTTAAACGAATTATCAAAGAGAAAATTCTATAATCTCCTAAAAATTTTAGGACGCTTTAATGAAATTCGTACTAACTTCTTGCGCCGATAAGGCCGCGGCTAAAACTCTAGCCAAAAAGCTCGTAAAAGCTAAATTTGCCGCTTGCATCAGCGTTTTTAAGGCAAATAGCGTTTATTTTTGGGACGGCGAGATAAAGGATGAAAAGGAGCGGGTTTTGCTCGTAAAAACCGCGGTCAAATTTAAAAAAGTCGCTAAATTTATCGCGAAACATCACGACTACGATCTGCCTGAGATAGTCGCTTTTAAGGCGGATAAAGCTAGCAAAAAATACAAAAAATGGATAAAAAAGGAAAGTAAATGAAGCTATTTCAAACTAGAGCAAGCGAGGGCGAGAGCCTAAAAAGTGTGGAATTTATCCAGGCGCTACTGAGCCCCAGCTCCGCTCACGGCGGGCTATACGCACCGACGCAGCTACCGCAGCTGGACGCAAATTTCTTTGCAGAGGCGGTAAATTTAACATACGCGCAAATCGCTCTAAAGATCATAGAGAAATTTGGATTTGACGCGGATGCGGCGATGTTTGAGCGGGCGGTGAAGCGGTACGAGAGATTTGACGATCCGCAAAATCCCGTGCAGGTGCGAAAAATCGGCGAAAACCTCTACATAAACGAGCTTTATCACGGGCCTACCCGCGCGTTTAAGGATATGGCGCTACAGCCGTTTGGCGCGCTACTTAGCGAGCTGGCCGCAAAAAGAGGCGAAAAATACCTCATAATGTGCGCGACTAGCGGCGACACGGGACCTGCGACGCTAGAGACATTCGCGAACGCGCCGGGCGTCAAAGTCGTCTGCCTCTACCCAAAAGACGGCACGAGCGAGGTACAGCGCCTACAAATGATAAACGCTGACGCCGAAAACCTCAAAGTAATCGGCATCGAGGGCAACTTCGACGATGCGCAGCGCGCGCTAAAAAGCCTGCTGGCTAGCGAGAAATTTAAAGAGCGCCTAAGCGCTGCCGGACTATCGCTCTCGGCGGCAAATTCGGTAAATTTCGGCCGAATTTTATTTCAGATCATCTATCACGTTTATGCCTACGTTTATCTGCTAAAAACGGGCGAGCTAAAGGGCGAGTTTGACATCGTCGTGCCTAGCGGCAACTTCGGCAACGCACTAGGCGCATACTACGCCAAAAAAATGGGCGCGAAAATCGGCAAAATCAAAATCGTCTCAAACGCAAACAACATCCTGACCGAGTTTTTTACGCAGGGGCGATACGATCTGCGCGGCAAAAGTTTGGTTAAGACGATCAGCCCTGCGATGGATATCCTGGTCTCATCAAACGTCGAGAGGTTGCTTTTTGATAAATTCGGCGCCGTGAGAACCAAAGAGCTGATGGACAAACTCGCGAGCGATGGTTTTTACGAGCTTTCAAGCAGCGAACTAAACGCGCTAAAAGAGGACTTTGACGCTGATTTCTGTAGCGACGAGGAGTGCGAGAAATTTATAAAAGAGTGGGCGGCAAAAGACGTCGCAGTCGATCCGCATACGGCTACGTGCTTTAAAGTAGCAGCAAATTTAATGCGCCAGGCCGTGATAACGTCGACCGCGCACTGGGTCAAATTTGCTCCGAGTATGTTTAAGGCGCTAAAAAACGAAACTCTAAAAGACGAAAAAAGCGGGCTCGAGGCCTTGGCGGCAGAGTTTAACGACGAAGTGCCCGTCGCGATAAGATCGCTATTTGCAAAAGCCGCCGTACACAACGAAATCGCCGCAAAAAGCGATATAGAAGCTAAAATTTTAGCTTGGATCGAGCGATGATCATCATCCCTGCAAGGCTTGCCTCGACGCGAATGCCTAATAAAATTTTACGCGAAATAAACGGCGTACCGATGTTTGTCGCTACAGCGCGCAGGGTGAGCGCGGCTGACGAGGTCGTGATCGCTGCAGACGACGAGGGCGTGGCGGAGATCGCGCAAAAATTCGGCTTTAAAGCCGTGATGACGAGCCAGGCGCATCAAAGCGGAACCGACCGTATCAACGAAGCAGCGGGAATACTCGGCGTCAAAGATAGCGAAATCATCATAAACGTGCAGGCCGATGAGCCCTTTATCGAGCCTGAAAATATCGTAAAATTTAGAGAATTTTGCGAGAAAAACGCGGAGAGAGCATTTATGTTTTCGTGTTTTAAATTTGTCGGCGGCGAGCTAGCGGACGATAAAAACCTGGTCAAAGTAGTGACCGACGACGCTGGCTACGCGCTTTATTTCTCGCGCTCGCGCATCCCGTTTGACCGCACACCGTTTGACGCATACAAGGCGCATCTGGGCATCTACGGCTACGGCGCGGTAAATTTAAAAAGATTTTGCTCATTTGCGCCGTCGACTCTCGAAAATACCGAAAAGCTCGAGCAACTGCGCGCTCTATCAAACGGCGAGAAAATCCTCATGCTCGAAGTGCAAAGCGACAGCATCGGTATCGACTGCGAGGAGGATCTGCAAAGGGCGCGAGCGAAATTTGGCATTGAGTTAGATTAACGCCGAAACCCCAGAAATTTGGTAAATTTGCCCAAAGGAAAAATGCATGACGAATGAGAAATTTACCGAACAGGTCACGACTTTGGCGAAATTTTTGCAGACTTATTGCACTGATAAACACGCACTAGAGCCGAAGCGAGAGATAGATTTGGAGCTAACATATAAGGGCGAAAATTTAAATAATAGCGTACGAACGCAGCTTTGCACCGAGTGTGAACAGCTGTTTTTCTACGCTCACGAGCGGCTTTTGGCCTGTTCGCACGATGTTAAGCCAAGCTGCCGCAAGTGTCCGCATCCGTGCTATGAAAAGCCTAGATGGACGCAGATGGCAAAGATAATGAGGTATAGCGGCGTGAAGCTCGGGCTTGTAAAACTTAAAAAGATATTTACCTTTTCAAAAACGGCGGAGTAGGGTCGACGAGAGGCTTAAAGTTTGATAGACAATTCTACCATGCCAAGCTTTAATACTGCAATCACCTAACTATGCCAACCGGTGGCGTAATAGAGCGTTGGTGGTATAGTTTTAACAAAAATCAATAGTACCGTATTTTGGGGATTTAAAAGGATTAGATGGTTACCCTGAAAGGATTCGAACCTCTGTTAGCTGATCCAGAGTCAGCAGTTCTACCACTAAACTACAGGGTAACGATAGGCGAAATTATAGCGAGCGAAATTTAAATCAGCTTTAATTATCTCAAATTTTAAGAATAAAACCGCAAAAATCGCCACGCAAATTTCACAGCCCGAATTTTTCAAGATGGGCTAAAAATTTTTCGGGCGGATAAAAGCCGATGAGGCGCGCGTTTTTTAGCTCATCTTGCGCGTCGCTGTTGGTGCGGAAAAATAGGATTGCAGGCGGTCCGATGAGTCCGAATTTTCTCATTATCTGCGCATCGTCATTACTATTTTTTGTCACATCTATGCGCAAAAGAGTGAAATTTGCTAACTTATTAAGCACGGCTTCGTCTTTAAATGTGATCTCGTCAAGCTCGTTGCAGCTAGCGCACCAAGTCGCATAAAAGTCGATCAGTACAGGTTTGGACGAGCTTTTTATTGCATTTTCTAGCTCTGTCAAATTTGACACTGTGATAAAATTTGGCTCGTTTTTACTCAAATTTACGCCTGCGCCGCCTGTATTTTTAAAGCCCTCGAGTGGATTTAGCGCCGATTTTGCGCCCGAAAACGAGCCTACGATCAGCAAGACGGAGTAGATAAAGGCTAGCAGCGCCGTACCTTTTAGTAGCTTTTTGCCGCCGCTTTGCTCGCTACTTGTCGTATCAAAAGCTCCGAAAAATACACTAGCAAACACGCCGATGACGCCGTAAAGTAGTAGCTCCGCCATAGCGCCCAGCACGCGTGCGCTCAGCCAAACCGCCATTATCAGCATGATAAAGCCAAAAAGCGTCTTGATTTTATCCATCCACGCGCCCGGTCGCGGCAAAATTTTACCCGAGCTCGCCCCGATCAGCAGTAGCGGCACGCCCATGCCAAGCCCCATCGTAAAGAGCGCAAGCCCGCCAAACAGCGCGTTTCCGCTCTGCGCGATATAAAGCAGCGCGCCCGCAAGAGGCGCGGCGACGCAGGGGCTAGCGATGAGCGCGGATAAAAATCCCATCGCAAAAACGCCGATTATGCCGCCTTTGCTTTGGGCTTTTTTGCTAAGCGCATTTTGCATAGCAAGCGGCATCTGAAGCTCGTAAAGTCCGAACATCGAAAGCGCGAGCGCGACGAAAACGAGGCTAAAGCTGATCAGTACGGCCGGGGTTTGTAGCGCGCTTTGTACACCCGAGCCAAAAACGCTAGCCGCTACGCCTGCGACCGCGTAGGCGCACGCCATCGCAAAAACGTAGATAAGAGAGAGGGAAAAGCCGCTCGTGGCGCGAGGGTTTTTACTGTTGCCATTTTTAGCGTGCTGGTTGTCGCTGTCAAATTTGTGCGAGTTTGCGTCTGACGCACTTAAATTTACGGCACTGTTTTTGCCGTCATGCGCGCTGCTAGCTTGTTTTGAGACGATGATAGATGATAGGATCGGGATCATCGGAAAGATGCAAGGCGTGAGCGAGAGTAGCAACCCGTAGCCAAAAAACGTGGCGAGCGAGAGGAGGAAATTTGCGCTGCTAAGGCTTGCGGCGATGGAGTCTTGCTCAGAAAGCGGGGCTTGCGAGCTTACAAAATCAGGCTCGGCGGCCTCTATGATCTGCGCGACGGAGTAGCCGCCAAGACCCTTTTTGACGCTAAATTTGAGTATTTGCGGTTGGTAGCAGATGCCGTCTTTGGCGCAGCCTTGGTATTCGAGCTTTAGAGTGAAATTTTCGCCGCCACTAAGCCCTTTTAGCAAATTTATCGGTACGAAAAGGCTAAATTTACCCGTATAAACCTCGCGTTCGTCGTAAATTTCGCCTTTTGGGAAGTTTAGATGCGAGTTTAAAATTTTATCGCCTAGGCTCGCTGCTAGGCTGTCTTTATAGACATGGATATTTGGCGCCGGGGCGAATCTAAACTCGACGTTTTGCTCGTCGGCGTGCGCGGTGAGGCCGAAGGCTTCTTTGACCGAAAGCGGTTCGGCAAACATAGCGCAGCAAGTCAGAATCGCCGTAAAAATCATCCTAAAAATCATAATATTCCTTGAAATTTTTGTCGTATTTTACACAAGCTCCCATAAAGTCAGCGTTAAATGTTAAATTAAGAGGCGTATTTTAGCTAAATTTTAATTATTTGATAGTAACATTTTAAAAATACCCAAAGGAGGTTTAGAGTGAGTAAAAACGGCACAGATAGCGTGAAATTCGACTACGAGCACGAGCTTCGAAAGCTGCAAATCGAGCTTTTAAAATTTCAAAATCACGTAAAAGAGCAGGGTCTGCGCGTACTCATCATCATCGAGGGGCGCGACGCGGCGGGTAAGGGCGGCTCGATAAAGCGCCTAACCGAGCATCTAAATCCGCGCGGATGCCGCATCGTGGCGCTTGAAAAGCCAAGCGACGTCGAGCGCTCGCAGTGGTATTTCCAGCGTTACGTCGCGCATTTGCCGAGTGCCGGCGAGATCGTGATCTTTGACCGCTCGTGGTACAACCGCGCTGGCGTGGAGCCGGTGATGGGCTTTTGCACGCAAGAAGAGCACAAGGAGTTTTTGCGCGAAGTGCCTAAATTTGAGGAGATGATCAAAAACTCGGGCATTATTTTTTTTAAATTTTACCTCTCGGTTTCAAAAGAGGAGCAAAAAAAGCGCTTCAAAGAGCGCCTCACCGACCCGCTCAAGCAGTTTAAAATTTCGCCCGTGGATGAAAAAAGCCAGGAGCTATGGGATCAGTACACCATCGCCAAGTACTCCATGCTGCTAGCCTCAAACACGCCGTTTTGTCCGTGGACGATCATCGTCTCGGATAGCAAAAAGCAGGCTCGCATAAACCTTTTTAGGCATATCCTGGCAAACGTCGATTATCCGAAAAAAATAGACGCCAAAAACTTTGAGTGCGACGAAGGCATCGTAAGGAGCGGCGAGGATGAGATACGCCAGATGGAGGCAAATCTCAAAAACGAGAAGCTATCCAAGATGAACGGATAGGGCAGGGCAAGTTTGGGTCAAATTTGACGTGCGGCGCGGCAAACGGCCTCGCGAGATTTTGCCTAAATAAGTCAAATTTGACTCGGATGTTAAATTTATACGCGGGCAGCCAAACCCGCGCCTTTTTGATGCGAACGACGGTAAAATCGGCGTTTGCCTATTTTATAAAAATAAATTTGTGAGTGGCTACTATAAATCTAACAAAGCCGAACGGGGCTAAAATTTAACTCAAATTTGCCAAATTTCACCGGTGCTCGGCAGATCAAATTTAAGCCTCGCAGAGCCGTTACTCGCGCATTTTATAGCCAAATTTAAACATCCTCCACGTCATCCACGCCGCACCATGCGCCCACGAGCAGAGCTTGAGCCGTCGCCGTTATCGCGGCGTCCGCGTAGTAAAGTAAAGCACGGAGCCCGGGCTTTCTTTTAGAAAAAGCACCGTGAAGCTAGATACGACAGAGACTATGAGCATGACGGAGTGAAATTTAAATAGCGGATTTTGCGTGATGCGCGATAGTCTAAAGTTTAAAATCGTCCAAAAAATCATCGTAACCACAAGTAAAACAAGAAACAAAAGCGTAAAAATAGGATCGTAAAGTATCCCGGCTAGCAGGGCCGCCGCCGTAGCAATCCCTAGCAACCAATACGCGTGAAACGGCCGCATGAGGTTAGTCTCGCACATAGGCTGGAGCTTTTTAAGCGCTTTGTAAAGATAGACGAGCGCAAGTATGCTTATCGCCGTCCAGCCATGCTTTTCTTGAAGTTTCGGAAAAAAATCCTCAACGTAAAGCACCAAAACCGTAAAAGACATAAAACAAGCCGAAAGCATTCCCTCTTGCTTTGCTTTTTCGATGATTTGGGCTTTATCTTCGGTCAAATTTTGTTCGTTTTCTCTCATCTTATTCCTCCTTTATCATAGTCCAGGCGTATAGATAAAACGCAGTCGGTAGCACGTAGAGTATCGCGATGCTTAACGCCGCGGCTAACATATATAGACCCCCTCCAAAAAAGCCAAACATTGCTAGAGTTTTTATCGTTGCTCCAACGATGATGCTAGCGATAGTGAAAAATACGTAAGTCTTAAAAAGCTTGTTTTTCGTAATTTTGGCCAGACCAAAATTTAGCTTAAACCAGAGTATGAAAAAATATACGGCAAGACCTATCAATGCGTAGCTAATGACTTTACTGATACCTGGCGTAATTCCTTTTAGGCTAAGCACTATCGAGAGGAGAATCACTAATACGGCTATGATTACGGTTTTTATGAAGATTTCATAAACATCGGTATCATAAATCTCGGCTAGCTTTTTAAGGGCAAGCCACATATAAACGGTAGCTGCTAGCGCCGATAGGTTGGTGATTGCGCTATCTATTAGCTCTAAGTTTTGCAGTTGCTCGAAAGTATGCGGTTGCGTAAAGGCTTTGTAAACCGCTATCAAAAACGATGCGGCAAAGTTGGCTAGCAAAAACCAGCATGATATTATGCCTTGCCTTTTGGCTTCTTTTAGAACCTTTTGGTTATATGATGTCTCTTGCATGTTTATCCTTTCGGGCAGATTTTATCTATTTATTTTGATTTGCTCGGCGTCAAATTTGAGCTCCGTCGCTCGCTCGTGTTGAGTGCTAAAATTTGGTTCGTTTGCGCTTTGGGCGTTTAAATTTAGCCTATCGCCGCGCTGTTTGGTTAAATTTATCTCGATTTCATTTTGCTCGTTTGAGAAATTTTCCGCGCTGATCCACGCCGCGAGCAAGACGCCCGAGGTTGCTAGATCAAAGAGCGCGTTTGCAAGGGGCACGAATTTGACGATAGGGACGATGAGGACGGGCGAGAGGACCTCTAGCATGCCGTAGGTGAAGTTTGCGCCCAGGCTAGCGGCAAGCATCCACGCATAAACGCTAAAAAGCGCGCAGCCTGAGGCTTTTGCGAGTTTGAGATTTATGACGACCCACGCGATAGAGACGGCAAATACGGCAAGCGGGATGATGACGTCGGAGATGAGGCTTAGATAATTTTCGTCAAAAACGTAGAGCGCGACCGTGCAGAGGATCACCGCTAAAAAGCCGTTGTAGGCGTATTTAAAGATAGTAAAGACGTTTGAGCTTGACAGCTCCTGCGCGCGGATAAGCGCGTAGTGGAAAAACGTCAGCGCAAACAGCCACGCTAGCGTGCGAACGATCCAAAACAGGCTCTGATCGCTCGCTAGAAAACTCGCGCTCGCACACAGGACGCAAACTGCGCCGAGGATGCCTTGCGTTCTTGCTTTACTAAAATTTCTATCCATTTTTCTCTTTCGGCGGTTTCGGTTTTAAATGTATAAAATTTGACGCTCGAATTTACGTCAAATTTGAGGGCTTGTAAAAGAGAAAATATACATAAATTTGTTTTAAACAGTTATTAAATTTGCTACGCTGTAAGCATCAAATTTAGACAGCATGGAGATATTGGAAGTTAAATTTATACACTGCAGAGTTAAATTTGATAGCCCGAATCACGCGGGCTATTAAATTTAGGAAATTTTACTTAGTCGCGTTTTTATCCGCCGTAGTTTCTGTTTTTTCTACTTTCGGCGCTACGTAATCCTCCCCGAAATAAGCCTTCTTTATCTCTTCTTTTTTGATTGCGGCTTTCTTTTCGTAGATTTTGTATTCAGGCTTCCAGTAGTTTAGCATATTGTTTAGCCCGCTGTGGCCTACCTCGGCGTGACAGCTAGCGCAGGTTAGTTGCTTATCCGTATTTAGCAAGCTTTGATAGTGAGCGTGCATCTTTTGAGCTTGCGGGCTTGTTAGTTTATTGTCTACCAAATTCGTATGGCAGCTAACGCAACCGTTGTCAAATACGAAGTGCTCTCTTTTCTCTCTGTTTTTATGCCAGTCTATAGCCTCCGGATCTTTAAAGAAATGAATATATCCCTCCATTAGTCCGTTTTTAGCTTTAACTAGGACGTATTTGGCTAGGTTGTCGTGAGGTATGTGGCAGTCTACGCATTTAGCCCTTACTCCGCTTTTGCCTTTGCCGCTATGTACGTCGCTACTATAAGCTATAACCATAGGATCCATCTCGTGGCATACTACGCAAAACTTCTCTCCGCTAGTTTCTTCTAGGGCGTAATGCACGGGAAGTACGACTAAAAACCCTATAATGCCGCTTACTAATATAATAAGCGCTAGTACTTTCTTTGAAATTTTCATGGCGTTACCCCCATCCATTGCGGAACTTCGTGTTCGTGGCACTCCGTGCACATATTGGTTGATTTTTTATGCTCGTTGTGGCACTCGTCGCAGTATAGCGTAGGGCCGTCGTGAACCGAGTTGTGGGGATTTGCTTTTAGCAGATCCATGTATTCTAGTCTTTTAGCTATCTTTTTCTTGTCGCCGTGACAGGATAAACAGCCTTTATCGCCGATAGATTTAAATTTACTAGCGTCGTTTCCTTGTCCTTCGTGACAATCAAGACAGGTGAAGCTTAGCTTTTCGTGATGAGGCTTTAGCGGGTGTTTGGCTCGCAGTTCATCGGTGACGTTAAGATCGACTAAAGACGTTATCTTTGCGCTTGGGGTTCCTGCGCTAAATGCAAAAGAGCATAGCAGCATAGATGCGCACAAGGCGAGAAACGCTTTATGTTTCATGCGAATTCCTTTCGGATGCCTAGTTTGCAAATTTAACTGCAAATTCGGCTTCAAATTTAAAAGTACCGCAAGCCGAATTCTAGACTTTAATCTTAAATTTGGCCTGCGATACGAATTGGATCGCGAGTAGCGATCTTACTCTTTAGTACGGGACTCCAACAGGATGGAGCTTGATCGCAAAAGGGAGGCGCAGCCTCCCTGCGAGATTAGATATTCTCTCCAGCTATCATTCCAAACACCATGCAATCTAATATCGCATACGTTCCAAGCCTACTGGCTCCGTGTACGCCGCCGGTGATCTCGCCCGCAGCAAAGAGGCCAGGAATCGGCTCGTGGGTATCTAGAGAGATAACCTGAGCTTTGGTATTTATCTCTAAACCGCCGCAAGTATGGTGAACTTTCGGCATGGTTCGGCTAGCATAGAACGGCGCCTTTGATACGTCGATGCCGTTTAGTTTAGATACCGGTTTGCCAAATTCGTCTTTGCCTGCTTTCACGCCTTCGTTATACTTAGCAATCGTAGCTTTTAGCTTGTCGGCAGGGATTTTAAAATGTGCCGCAAGCGCGTCGATAGTGTCAAATTTCCAAATGACGCCGATTTCAAGAGGTCTTGACGTATAGATCGGGTTTTGCGCGGCGACGGCTTGAGAGTCGCAGATATTTACCGGATAGTTTTCCTCTTTACCGATGACGGCAAAGCATGCGTCGGCTTTGATTTTACGTCCTGCGTGCTCGTTCATGAAGCGTTCGCCGGTTTTTGGATTAACCGTGATGCCGTAGGTGTTGCAGCAGTGGTTGGTGAAGTTTACCGCCGCACCAAAGCCTTTTTCGTCCGGCGAGCAGTAAGGTAAAAACTGAATCCATGAGGTCTGGAGCGTTACGGCACCGATTTTGGTGGCTTGTAGCATCGCGCCCGCAGATGAGCCAGGGTGGTTAGTGCTGTCGATGGTAGGTACGATGCGAGGATCTTGGATCTGGCGGTACCACAAGTCGCGTCCAAAGCCGCCCGCAGCGAGCAATACGCCGCTTTTTGCCTTATACGCTTTCTTTTCGCCAGATTTGTTCTCAAGGTCGTCGCTAAAGAGTTTAGCGTCAAATTTATAATCCTCTCTACCGATAACGCCCACGACGCGGCCGCTGTCGTCTAGTACTAATTCATCAAATTTGGCTCTAGTTTTTATCGTAACGTTTGGATCGTCTTTTAGTTTGTTTAGCATAGGTTGGACATAGCCGGATCCTGAGCCGTTTGATGTTTGCAAGCTTCTAGCTACGCTGTGGCCGCTTTCAAAAATAAGCCTTTCAAGGAAGTCCGCGCCGCAGCTAATCAGTAAATTTACAGCGTCGTTGCTGCGGTCAAACATCGTGCCAAGTAGCTCGGTGTGGTTTAGTCCGAGTCCGTCTTTAACGGCATCTGCGATAAAGATCTCTTTACTGTCTTTAATGCCTTGAGCAACTTGGAATTTATTCATAGGAGCCGCCATGTTTCCGCCGTTGATTACGCTATTACCGCCTGCGCGTCCCATTTTTTCTAGGATTAGAACTTTTTTGCCGCGCTCGCTGGCCTTGATAGCCGCAGCCAAGCCCGCAAAACCTGTTCCTACGATGACGACGTCGTACTCTTCGTCAAATTTGACGTCTTTTTCGTTTGACGTAGCATTAGCGTTTACGCTGCTAAGAGCTAGCGCGCCAGCTCCTGCCATGCTCATTTTTAAAAAACTTCTTCTTGAGTTTTGCATTTTGTCTCCTTTTGATTTTTGCTTGTTGGCTCTATTTCGAGCGACGCCGTCTAGAAGCGGTTTTGGGCCGTTTCGTTTTTTTGTAATGATGAAATCATATCACTTTGTAAACTCAAATACGGTAAATTCTTGGTAACAAACTTAAATTTTAAATTTAGTTCAAAATTTAAGGCTATAGCGCGAAGTTATTGCTATAATTGCGCTATGATAAGAATTTTATTGATAGAAGATGACGAACAGCTAGCAAAGCTACTAGCTAGAATGCTTGAGCTTGAGGGAATAGAGACGACGATGGCGTTTAATCCTCTGGAAGGGCTAAAAATCCTAGAAAATGGGCTAAAATACGATGCTTTGGTACTTGATCTATCTTTGCCGGATATGGACGGGTTTGAGGTGTGCGAACAAGTGCGAAAGACGCATCCGACGCTTCCTATTATCATTTCCTCAGCTAGATCTGAAACTTTAGATAAAGTTCAAGGATTTAAGCTTGGAGCGGATGATTATCTGGCTAAGCCTTATGAACCCGTCGAGCTTGCTTTTAGGATACGAGCGATACTTCGCCGAGGACTGCAAGATCAACCAAGCGGTAAAATTTTTACTTTGGACAAAGATAAACACGCGCTTAAAAAAGATGGCGTAGAGATAAATTTAGCTCGCGCAGAGTACGATATATTCGCATTTTTGTTTGAACGAGAGGGATTTGTAATCTCGCGCGAGGATCTGCTTTTAAACATCGACTCCGTCAAATTTCAAAGCGGGATAAAGAGTATAGACGTCATCGTAGGACGTATCAGACAAAAGATCGGCGACGATCCGAAAAATCCGCGCTTTATCCACTCGGTGCGCGGCGTGGGGTATAAATTTATAAATGCTTAAGCTCTCTATCGTAAATTTAATCTCGTTCTTGTTTGCCGTTACGATGCTAGTTATCAACGTAACTTTTTTTGCCGAGCATAAGCGCACTCTTGAGGAGCTTGAGTATTCGGTGTTTCAGAGATTTATGTTGGGTATGCACATCAGGGCCGAGGGCGGCGAGCACATCGTTGAGTCGCTAAAAGAGATAAATTTAAAATATGCCGACGAGTCAAACGACGAGATAAGAAAAGGCGGTGTAAAAATACTGCAAGATACGTATTGCGACATGATCGAGTATAACCAGAAGCTGTACTACGTACCTAGAGATATCAACTCGTCTCATAGATCAATCTTAAATTTGATGTTTAAAGCCGGCATAGAAACGGACGACTACGGCGAGATAATGCCGGCAAACAATATCGCCGCGCTAGAAAATACAAAAGAGCTCTCGATGGCTAGATTTTGGACGGTAGCGGGCACGATAAATGCCGTGACGATCGGCTTTTTTATCGTGCTAATGAAAAAACTCTTGGGTCTAAGAAATCTAAAAAAACAAATCAGAGCCGTGGGCGCCGGCTCGCGAAAAAGCATCGACGTGGGCGGTCGCGACGAGCTTGGCGAAATAGCGCAGGAATTTAACCTCACGATGCAAAAGATAAACAATATAAAAGAGGCCAGAGAGCTGTTTTTGCGCAATATTCTGCACGAGCTTCGAACGCCGGTAATGAAGGGCAAGATAATATCCGGCATCATAAAAGATGAGGAATTTAAGGACGATCTAAAGCAAATTTTCACGCGTCAAGAACTTGTTCTGAGCGAGATCGTCAAGCTTGAAAAACTTAGCTCCGACGAGTGGCGACTAAACAAAAACGAATACCGTCTCATCGACGTCGCCGACCATGCGATGGATCTACTTTTTGCGCAGGACAAAGAGCGCGTCAAGGTGGATACGGCTGGACGGACGCCGATTTTAAGCGTAGACTTTGAGCTATTTGCTACGGCAATGAAAAACCTGCTCGATAACGCGCTAAAATACTCAAAAGACGCGGTTTTACTGCAAATACGCCAGGATTGCTTCGTAGTGGCTAGCAGCGGTGAGAGGATCGAGGAAGAGAGGCTAAATTTTACCAAAGCCTTTAACCGCAAAACCCAGCTGGCAAACTCGGGACTAGGCCTTGGGCTCTACATCGCAAATCAAATTTTCGTCCGCCACGGCTGCGAGATGAGATACGAGTACTCTGACGGCAAAAACCGATTTTTAACCTATTTTGGTAATGCTTGGAGGGGGTAAATTTGACGAGGCCGAGCCTAATTTAGTATTTTTACGGTTTTGCGTCAAATTTTGTAACCTTTGGCATGCTTTAGTAAAATTTGACTGTTTTGCTAAATTTAAATTTACTCTATGATTTTTTATGATTTTACTTTTTGGTTTTATTTTCTGATGACATAAAGAAATTTTTATAGGTTTATTTAGTGAAAGTATCTCAAACTAAATTTAGAAATTAAAACAAATTATTGCGAGGTTTATATCTAGCGACATATAGTTTCGTGAAAAAGAGCGGCACATTGTAAAATTTAACGTTAGAAAAGGCAGGTTTGGTCAAATTTGCCGCTAAAATAAATTTTTATCGTCGATAAAAGCCAGATAAGTTTATGGTCTAAAAAGCGCGACAAATCAAGATAAATTCAACGGTTAGGCAAAATTTGCAGGAAAAAGAGCGGCAAATTTGATTAGGTTTGCCGCCTAAAAATTAAATTTAGCCCAGTCTTTTGTTTAAAATTTGAGAAAATCCCCATAGGTGTCTAGCTTGTGCAAGTTCGGTTTTTTCGAGTTTTGCTACCATCATCTCTTCGTTTTTGCCTAGGCGCGAAACCACCTCGCCAAAGGGGCTAATGAGCATTGAATCGCCGTAAAAGCTCCACTGCTCGCCGCTTGCGGCTTTGTGGTTGCCGACTCGGTTTACGCGCAGGACGTAGACGTTGTTTGTAAAGGCGCGGGTTTTTAGCAGCTCCTCCCAGCGCGTCTCGCTAAAAAACGTGCAAGCAGTGGGAACCACGACGGCATCGACTTTCTTGCGCGCCATATACGCCCACGCCGCGTCAAAATGCGCCTCAAAGCCAAACATCGCGCCGATTTTAAATTTCTCGTAACTAAAGACGGGTAAATTTAGCTCGCCCTCATCTTTGTTAGCAAAAAATTTCGCCTCGTTCCAGTGCGGGTAGGGCATAAGGATCTGCTGCTCGTAAAAGCGCGAGGACGCAGGGCTAAATCTCGCCGCGACCTTGACGAAGCCTTTGCCTTTGGGTAACACTAGCGGGGCTAGGATTTCGAGATTGTATTTTTGCGCCATCGCCACAAGCGCGTGCTTTTTGCGCTCGCTTTGCTCTTTGACGAGGCTTTTTGGCATGAGCTCTAGCTCTTTAAAAAAGCTGTTTAGCACGTACTCTCCGAGCACCACGAGCCTAGCGCCTTCGCCCGCGCAAATCCTAAAATAATAATCTAGCCGCGACTCGCTCATGGGCTGCGTCGGTAGCTGTAAGGCGCAAACGGCTGCGCTACTCATCGTCCGCGTCCTTTACGACTAGCTTTGCGTTTTGTAGGATTTTGTCTGCTTCCTCGAGTAGCTTTTTGCCCTCTTTGTGCAGCTTGACGCTTTGCTCCAAACTTAAATTTTCATCGCCGAGCTGTTTTAAAATTTCATTTGCTTTGGCGAGTTTGCTCTCAAAATCCTCACTTAAATTTTCACTCATCTAAGACCTTTTTTATGATTTTTTCAAATTTATCTACTTCGACCAAAAACGCGTCGTGGCCGTAGTCGCTGTCTATCTCGTGGTAGTCGCACTCTTTGCCGATGTCGCGTAGCGTCTCGTACATCTTGCGCATGCAGCTTGACGGAAATAGCATATCGCCGCTAAATGCTATAAGCGTAACCTTGGCGCAAATGGGCGAAAGAGCGTGCGCTAGGTCGTCGTAGTGGCGCGTGCAGTCAAAGATATTCATCATCTTTACGATGTAAAGGTAGCTCAGCGGATCGAAGCGCTTGGGAAAGCCGCGGCCGTTGTACTCCATATAGCGATCGACCTGAAACCTCCCCGTAAGCTCGTAAAGACCGTCGGTTTCGACGTAGTTGCGGCCGAATTTGGAGTCCATGGAGCTAGGCGAGAGAAAGCTGATGTGTCCAGCCATGCGTCCTAGCGCCATGCCGGTTAGTCCCTGCGCGGCAATGTCGTTTTCGTCGTACTGGCCGTCTTTGAAACCAGGATCGCGCAGGATGCCCTCGATCGCGATTTTGTTAAACGCGATCGCCCAGGCCTTGCATTGATAGGTACTGGCTAGGATGATGACGTTTTTGGCGAAATTTGGAAACTCGATCGCAAAGCAAAGTGCTTGCATACCGCCTAGACTGCCGCCCACGACCGCATGCGCGCGCTCGATACCCAGGTGCTCAAAAAGCCTCATCTGCGCTTTTACGACGTCGCTGATGGTTAGCACCGGAAAGCGCAAACGATACTGCTTGCCAGTGCTTTTTTCGATACTGAGCGGATTTGTCGAGCCGAAATTCGAGCCGAGGATATTTACGCAGATGACGAAAAATTTGCTCGTATCTATGCCCTTGCCATCGCCCACTAGCGCGTCCCACCAGCCGAATTTCTGCTCGTTTTCGTATCTGCCTGCGGCATGGTGGCTACCGGTTAGCGCATGACAGACGACTATGATGTTGCTTTTATCCTCGTTTAGCTCGCCGTATGTTTCGTAAGCGAGCTCAAATTCGGGTAAAATTCGGCCGCTCTCCAGATAGAGCGGCTCATTAAATTTCACTTTACCGGTTTTTAAATTTAGCACTAATTGACTTTGTAGTTAGGGGCTTCTTGCGTTATGACGACGTCGTGGACGTGGCTCTCTTTTAGTCCTGCGCTCGTGATCTCGACGAACTGGGCTTTTTCCTGAAGCGTTTTGATATCTTTTGAGCCCATGTAACCCATCGCGCTTCGTAGGCCGCCAACTAGCTGATGTACGACCTCTTTTATGCTACCCGCAAACGGTACGCGGCCCTCGATACCCTCTGGCACGAGCTTATCTTGTGCGGTGCCTTCTTGAAAATACCTATCGCTACTGCCTTTCGTCATCGCGCCGATACTTCCCATGCCGCGGTAGACTTTGTACTGGCGTCCTTGGAATGTTATCACCTCGCCCGGAGTCTCCTCGCAGCCAGCTAGCAAGCTACCCGCCATCACGCAGCTAGCGCCTGCGGCTAGGGCTTTGGCTACGTCGCCCGAGTACTTTAGCCCGCCGTCTGCGATGACGGGGATGCCGTATTTTGCAGCCTCGGCCGAGCAGCTATCTACGGCGAAAATTTGAGGTACGCCAACGCCCGCTACCATGCGAGTGGTGCAGATAGAGCCCGGTCCTATGCCTACTTTGATGCCGTCGGCGCCTGCTTCGGCTAGGTCTTTGACGGCGGCCGGGTTTGCGATATTTCCGGCGACGACATCCACTTTTAGCTCGGCTTTGACTTGTCTTAGCGTGTCTAGTACGCCTTTTGAGTGGCCGTGAGCGGAGTCGATGACGATGACGTCTACGCCGGCCTCCGCTAGGGCTTTTGCTCTATCCATTTGCCCCACGCCGATGGCTGCCGCTACGCGGAGTCTGCCGTATGCGTCTTTGTTTGCGTTTGGATACTCTTTGCGTTTTTTTAGATCTTTTATGGTTATGAGGCCTTCTAGGTGGCCGTCTTTATCGACGATAGGTAGCTTTTCTACGCGGTTTTGAGAGAAAATTTTCTCCGCGTCGTCTAGCGTGCAGCCCTTTGGAGCTGTGATTAGCGGAGCTTTGGTCATCCTATCTTTTACGAGGACGCTTCTGTCGTTTTCAAATCTCAAATCGCGGTTGGTTAGGATTCCTATCAGTTTATTTTCCTCGTCTACGACCGGAACGCCCGAGATATGCAGATCCGCCATCATATCAAGCGCGGAGCCTACGCTGGCGTTTGGCGAGATGGAGATAGGGTCGATGATCACGCCGCTTTCGCTTTTTTTCACGCGGCGGACTTCTTTGACCTGGCTTTGTATGTCCATATTTTTATGTATGACGCCGATACCGCCCAGGCGCGCCATCATGATCGCCGCGCGGTGCTCGGTGACAGTGTCCATCGCAGCCGATACGATCGGTATATTTAGCTCCACGTTTCTGCTAAAGCGCGTTTTTATGTCGACTTGTTTAGGCAAAATTTCGGAGTACTGCGGGACGAGCAAAACGTCGTCAAAGGTGAGAGCCTTCGTAACTATCTTCATGCGTTTATCCTTTTATAGAGTTTTCTAAACTAAGCGCGCCTTCTAGCAGCGTTTTTTCGTCCCACGCCTTTGCGATGAGCTGGGCTGAGACGTTTAGGCCGTCAGCGTCCTTGGCTACCGGAACCGAGATGGCGGGTAGGCCGGCTAAATTTACGCTGATCGTATAGATGTCTGATAGATAGGAGTCTAGCGGGTTTTTTAGCTCGCCGAATTTATACGCCGTGCTAGGGGCGACCGGCATCAAGATAAGGTCGCATTCGCTCAAAATTCGCTCATACTTGGATTTAGTGTAAGCGCGAGCTTTTTGCGCTTTGATGTAGTATGCGTCGTAGTAGCCGCTGCTAAGTACGAAAGTGCCGAGTAAAATTCGTTTTTTTACCTCTTCGCCAAATCCCTCCGAGCGCGAGTTGATGTAGAGCTCTTTTAAATTTTTTGCCTCTGCCCTGCGTCCGTATCTTATACCGTCGAAGCGGCTGAGATTCGCGCTAGCTTCGGCCGTGGCGATGATGTAGTAGGTAGCGATATCGCATTTTGAGTTTTCTAAATTTTTATAGACTATTTTGTGGCCTGCGGCTTTTAAAATATCGACCGCTTTTAAAAGCGCTTTTTTGGTCTCTTTCGAGGCTTCGTTTATGTAGTTTTCGATGACGCAGATCGTGAGTTTTTTATCCGCGTTTAGCTTGTCTGCGACGCTCTCAAATTTTATATCCGCGCTCGTGCTATCCCTGTCGTCGTGTCCCGCGATGATATCGTATAGGATCGCGGCGTCCTCGACGTTTTGCGTTATCGGACCGATCTGATCTAGCGAGCTAGAGTATGAGCCTAGACCGTAGCGGCTCACGCGTCCGTAGGTCGGCTTTAGTCCCACGCAGCCACAAAATGCCGCAGGCTGGCGTATCGAGCCGCCCGTATCGCTTCCTAGAGCAGCCACGGCTAGCCCGGCGCCCACTGCGGCGGCCGAGCCACCCGAGCTACCGCCTGGCACTCGCTCGCGGTTTAGAGGATTTAGCGTTTTGCCGTAGTAGCTGTTTTCGGTCGTGTTACCCATGGCGAATTCGTCCATATTCGTACGGCCAAACGGCGCTAAGCCCGCTGCTAGCAGCTTTTCTATAACCGTCGCGTTATATGGAGCGATATAGCCTTGTAAAATTTTAGACGCGCTCGTTACACTCCATCCTTTTACCTGGATGTTATCTTTGATAGCGATCGGCACGCCCGCGCCCAGTTTATCAAGCGGCAAATTTGCCAACTGCTCGACGTAAGCGCCAAGCTCCCTATCCGCGAAAATTTTCTTTTCTAGCTCGTTTCTAAGCTCGGCTATCTCGCCGGCGCTTAGCTTGAGAGCTTCTTTTAAAGTTATCATTTTTTATCCTTAAATTTATTTACCGCTACGATACCCGCGGCTGTGACCGCGAGGATGGCCGCGATGGTCGCCGCGACGAGCCAAGCGGAGATAGGCTCAGACATTTTTTAGTACCTTTTCGCATCTCGGGCAGGTTTCGCCGTCGTGCTTAGCGGTAAATTTCCAACATCTCGGGCATTTGTGTCGCGTTGATAAAACGAGTTTAAATTTGTCGTTTCCGACGTCAAATTCGGCTAGGCTGTCGTTGCCGTCTAGGCTCTGGACGTCGCTAACCATATACCAGTCGCTGATCTCGTTTATGTCTTCGCTTAGGATCAAATTTGAGCTGGTTTGCAGCACTAGCTCGAGGGTTGATTTTATCTTTTTATCTTTTTTGAGTACGTCGATTAGCTCGAAAAACTTCTCGCGGCTAGCTACTAGCAACTCGTCGTCTACGTTAAACTCAAAATCTAGCGGCGCATACTCTAGATCAAATGCGTCCGCCGCGCCGTTTTTGATGATTTCGGGCGCATAGTCCATCGCCTCGTCCACGGTGTAGGTTAGAGTCGGAGCGATGAGCGGTAGGAGCGCTCTTGTGATTAGCGCCATGGCGCTTTGAGCCGAGCGGCGCGTATCGCTGTCTTTGGCGTCGCAGTATAGGCGGTCTTTGCAGATATCAAGGTATATGCCGCTTAAATCGGCGCTTAAGAAATTCATCAGCAGGCTAAAGCCCTTTGAAAAGTCGTAATTTCTAAACGCTGCTTCGGTCTCATCAAATGTTTTTTTCGCGCGGCTTAGTATCCAGCGGTCAAGGATGTTGAAATTTGACGTTTCGATGTCTTCTAGATCGTTTACGTTGGCTAGTAGAAATCTTATCGTATTGCGTATTTTTCGGTATTGTTCGCTTACTTGCTTTAGGATGTTTTCGCTGATTTTTAGGTCGCTGGAGTAGTCGCTAAGCGCAACCCAAAGGCGTAAAATTTCCACGCCGTAGGTTTTAGCGACGTCCGCCGGAGCTACGACGTTGCCCTTGCTTTTGCTCATCTTTTGACCGTTTTCATCGACGGTAAAGCCGTGCGTGAGCACGCTTCTATACGGCGCTCTTCCTTGCGCGGCGCAGCTTAGCAGTAGCGAGCTTTGGAACCAGCCTCTGTGCTGATCGCTACCCTCTAGATACATATCCGCAGGATAGCTACCAGCATCGTAGTCGCCGCTTTTTAGCACTGCAGCCCACGTCGATCCGCTGTCAAACCAAACGTCGAGGATGTCCATCACTTTTTCTAAATTTTGCGGATCGTATTTGCAGTTTGCCGGCAATAGATCCTTTATCTCGCTATCCCACCACGCGTCCGCGCCTTTTTGCTCAAATATCGCCGCGACGTTATCTAAAATTTCATCGTCAAATATCGGCTCTTTAGTATCCTTGCGTCTAAAAAACGCTATCGGCACGCCCCAGTCGCGTTGGCGCGAGATGCACCAGTCGGGACGATTTTCTATCATCGAGCCTATCCTTTTTACGCCGCTTGCAGGGTAAAATTTGACGTTTTCAAGCTCTTTTAGCGCGACTTCTCGTAGCGTTTTGCCCTCGATTTTCGGCTCGTCCATCGCGATAAACCACTGCTTGGTAGCGCGGTAGATAACCGGCTTATGCGTCCTCCAGCAAAACGGATACGAGTGGACGAATTTACTAACTTTTAGCAAATTTGAGCCTAGAAGCTCTAAAATTTTCTCGTTGGCTTTAAAGATATGCATGCCGATTAGCTCGTCTACTACGTCCTCGGGGAATAACTTTTTCGTCTTTAGCGTCTCGTCGTATAGGCCGCCTTCATCGACTGGCATGATGACTTCGATGCCGTATTTTAGGCTCGCGTAGTAGTCATCCTCGCCGTGTCCGGCAGCGGTATGTACTAGACCCGTACCGCCGTCCATCGTGACGTGATCGCCTAGGATAAATAGCGATTTTCTGCCGTTTAGCGGATTTACCGCGTGCAGGTTTTCAAGCTCGGCGGAGGCGAATTCTTTTAAAATCTCGCCCTTAGTTAGCCCTTCTTTTTCTAGTTCGCCAAGCATCTCTTTGGCAAATATCAAATTTTCAGCCGTTAAAACGTAAATTTCGCTAGGACTTAGCGAGATGGCTTGGTTTGCCGGCAGCGTCCAAGGCGTGGTCGTCCAGATGACCGCTCGAGCGTCTTTTGCGCCGATTTTTGCGGCGGCTTCCTCGCCTAGCTTAAAGGCTACGTAGATGCTGTAATCTTCTTTGTCCTCGTACTCGACCTCGGCTTCTGCTAGAGCGCTTCTAGCCGCCCAGCTCCAGTACACAGGCTTGCTTCGCTCGATCAAAAGTCCGCGTTTGGCGACCTTGCAAAGCGTTTTGTAAATTTCGGCTTCAAATTTAAATTTCATCGTCAGATACGGGTCGTCCCAGTCGCTGGCGACGCCTAGCTGTTTAAAGCTCTCCTTTTGCACCTCGATAAACTCTCTGGCGTGCTCGCGGCAAAGCTCGCGGATTTGCGTTTTGCTAAGGCTTTTTTTCTTATCGCCCAGTTTTACCTCGACTTGCTGCTCGATCGGTAGTCCGTGGCAGTCCCAGCCAGGCGTAAATCTCACGTTTTCGCCGAAGAAATAGTGCGTTTTTAAGATGATGTCTTTTAGGGTTTTGTTTAGCGCGTGTCCGATGTGGATGTTGCCGTTGGCGTAGGGAGGGCCGTCGTGCAGAGTGAAGCTTTTGGCGGCTTTTTGCCTTTTAGCTTTCATTTTTTCGTAGATTTTTCTATCGTCAAACCACGATTTTAAGCGTTTGGGTTCGTTTTCCGGCAGGTTGCCGCGCATGGGAAATTCGGTGTTTGGAAGCAATAATGTATCTTTGTAATCCATAGGTTCGCCTTGAAGTAAAAAATTGGTAGATTTTATCCAAACGGCGATTAAATGCTACTGAAAAAACGCTATTTTAAGCTAAATTTATGTAAGATGTTTTCGGCTTTTAAAGGAGAAAACAGTGAAAAACGCACTACTGATCATCGGCGAAGATATCGGCGTAAACGCGCCTTTTTTAGATTATATTTTTTGCGCTTACAAGCGGCATTTCGGCGAGCTGGGCGAGTTTAGGTTCGTTAGTAAAAGCGACAAGGAGCTGCCGTTTATCATCGAGCATCTTTGCGCGCGTTCGGACAGCCTTTGTATCTACGCGTCGAGTCAAAACTGCTCTGTCGCGGCTAAAATTTTAGCTACGTTAAGCGGCGATATTTTAGAGCTAAAATCCCCGCAAATGCTAGCTCCGAGTAGGGCTGAAAAATTTAGCGACGAGGGCTTTTTAATCAAACTAAATCAAACTTACGTAAATTTACTAAAGGCCGACGCGAACCAAAAACTGCCTGCCATAGATATCAAAACGCAGCGAGATTTCGGCTATTTTCACCTGGTCGATATCGACGAGGAGAGCGCGAAAATCCTGCTAGAACCGCTGGCAAAAACTTACGAAGTGCAGATTTATTCGTCTCAAATTTTGTCGAATTTGGCGCTAATTAGAGTAGAGGCGAACAAATTCGGCCAAACGAGCGGCTTTATAAACGGCGCGAAAAATCTCTTTTCTGGTAAATTTTTTGAGGGCGAGGATGTTTTCCGTCACGTTGCTAGCGCGCTTATGGCAAGCGGACTCAAGCTTACCTTTGCCGAGTCTTGCACGGCGGGGCTTGCCGCGGCAAAATTCGGAGCTTTTGCGGGGGTTTCAGCGGCGTTTAACGGCTCGCTAGTGACCTACGCAAACGAGATGAAACGCGACTGGCTGGGCGTTAGCGATGAGATTTTACAAGTCTACGGCGCGGTGAGCGAGCAGTGCGTGATGGCGATGCTAAAAGGCGCGCTAAAGGCGAGCGAATCGGACTTTTCGCTAGCCATAAGCGGCATCGCGGGACCTGACGGCGGTAGCGAGGCAAAGCCCGTGGGGACGGTGTTTGTGGGAGCTTATGCAAAAGACGGCGAGCGTATCATCGAAAGGCTAAATTTAAACGGAGATCGCAACTACATAAGAGAGCAAAGCGCGCTGGCGGCGTATGTTTGCTTGCTAAAGCTAAAGCCGAGGCTGTTTTTGGCGTAAATTTTGGTCAAATTCGGTGAAATTTACGCTCGCTAAAATTTAAAGCGATACGCTTTTGTTTTATTAAATTTTATAAGAAACGGCGGCAAGTTTTTTCTGCGTTAAATACGGCGGCGAGTTTAAAATTTACCGCCGTCTTACGCGCGAGTAGAGCACAGATCGGCTCCGCCAAACTTAAAATTTAACGCAAATTTAAGCCTAACGGATGAAATTTTAATGTAAAAGCTCGGATTATTTTTGATACGGTACGGTTTCGTAGCCTTGATTTATGAGGCTGCCCATACCGCCGTCAAGATTTATTATATTTAGTTCCGGCGAATCTATCATCATCGCCGCTGCAGCGCTTCTGCGTCCGCTTCTGCATATGAGCGCGACCGGTTTTTTTAGATCGACATTGGCTTTAAGCTCGCTCAAAAATCCCTCTTTATCGGTTGCGTTAAAAGTAATAGTCTTTGCGCCCTTTATCACGCCCGTTTCCATCCATTCAGCAGGCGTCCTGATATCTACGATCTGCTCGTAGTTTTTGATCGCCTCTGGGCTAACTTGAACCGTAGAAATTTCTGCAAAAGCCATCGCCGCCGCCGCTCCTAAAAGTAAAATTTTTCTCATTTTCTCTCCTTAAATTTGACGGCGTGAATATTAGCTCTAAAATTTAAATAAATTATTACAAAAAAGCTACTATTTTATTTTTCGATTTTTAATTAGCCTACTTTCTTTGCGATTTTCGACGTAATCCACTCTCGACCAGGCAAGCACGTAGATAAACCCTAACGCCAGGTAGATACCAAGCACCGCAAGCTCGATAGGGTAGGGATCGCGCAGGGCTTTGGTTAGTAAAAGCTTTAGCGCCGCAGCGATAAAAGTACCGATCACGCAAAGCACTGCGTAGCCTGAAAATAGGGCGTTTTGCGTTACGGCGCCGAGTTTAAAATTTATCTTTATCCAAAGTAAAAACGCAAGCACAGCCGTGCCGCAAATGACGAAAAATAGGACCTTGTGCGTACTAGCGGGAGCGTAGTTCGCGCTAAAACTTAGCAAAATCATCGCGCTACAGACGGCGATAAAAATGCGGTAAAGCTTAAACACTCCTCCGCCTGCGAGTTTGTTTACCTTTGATATCGCGCCGTAAAGGCAGATAACGGAGACGAACAACATCGCTACGCGCGCGCTCGTTGCGATATCAAAGAGGCTTTTAGGCAAAACCATCTCTTGCGAGAGCAAATTTAAAATAACCAAAATCCCCGACGTCATACCGAGCGCCCTTGCCGTACTTATGCGCCTTATGAAGTTTTCTTGCACGTTTTGTCTTTTATTAATCTAATAAAAATTTTACACAAACAAGCTTAAAATTTTTATTAAATTTAACCAAAGTAGGCAGGCGTATAATCGCGATCTAAAATACAAAAAGCAAAGTTGCGAGCCATCAAAAGAGATCGTTTGTGTCAAATTTGAGCGCGTAAAATGAAAAGCCGCGAGCGTAAAATATAATTTAGCGCCGTGTAAATTTAGGTGGCTTACGTGGAATTTAATAAATGCCGCAAATCACGCAAACCTCGTAAACAGCGACATAAATTTAAAATCGGCAAATTTTACTCCGTGTAAATTTCAAAAATACATAAAATTTTACGCACATTTTTACGTACAGTGCAAATTTGCCGATTAAAAGCCCCAAAACTACTTCACCTGTGCGCTGAAAATTTGCGTGATGCTGGGTATCCGCTCGCCCTCTATGTCAAATTCCGCCGTTTTCATCCGCACGCGGTAGAGCGCGTTTAAATTTTCCTCGTTTAAAACCTCGGCGCTGAGCCCGTAAACATAGCTAAGATCGTCTTTTAAGATGAGCGTGCGATCGGCGACCGCAAGGGCGTGGTTTGGCTGATGCGTGGTAAAAACGATGCCGGCGCTACTTTTTTGCTTTAAATTTACGATGAGACTTAGCACGCGATCTTGGTTTTTGATATCAAGCGCGCTGGCAGGCTCGTCCAAAAACAGAATTTCGCTTTTGCTCGCGATCGCTCTGGCAAAGAGCACGAGCTGCTTTTGACCGCCTGAAAGCGAGTTGAAGCGCTTGTTTTTCAGATGTGAAATTTCAAGGCTCTCAAGCGCGTCCAGGCAGATCTGCACGTCGCGTTTGCTCGGCTTTGAAAATAGCGAAATATCGCGCACGCGCCCCATCGCCACGATGTCTTGCACGCTGTAATCAAACGCCACGCTAAAGCTTTGCGGCAAAAAGCCGAATTTCGCCTGCGTAAAAAGCTGCCCCTCTTTGAGGCCTAAAATTCCCATCATGCACGACATCAGCGTGCTTTTGCCCTGACCATTTAGCCCCAGGATCGCTAAAATTTGACCGCGCTTTATCTCAAAGCTCAAATTTCTAAAAAGAAATTTGCCCTCTTCGTAGAAAAATCCCGCATCCTTGATGGAGAGCAAACTACCTTCTGTTCGCATCGGCGCTCCTTTTTAAGAGGATGGCGAATATCGGGCTGCCGATGAGCGCGGAGATGATGCTAAGCGGCACTTCGCTAGAGCTGATCGAGCGCGATACGTCGTCGATAGCGAGCATAAAAACGGCTCCAGCTACGAAGCAAGCGGGCATCGAGCGTAAGTGGTCGCTGCCAAATATCATCCTAGCGACGTGCGGCACCACAAGTCCGATCCAGCCGATGTTTCCGCTGACGCTGACCTGTGCGGCGACTAGCAGGGTGCAGACGATGAGGATGACTGAGCGCAGCTGCACGATGTTTACGCCCAGCACCTTTAGATCGCCGTCTTCGAGGCTAAGTAGGTTAAATCGCCACCGCATCGCGATGAGCGCCGCGACGCAGGGCGCCGAAACGGTGGCGAGCATGATGAGCTTGTCGTAGTCTGCACGCACGAAGCTGCCAAGCAGCCAGTAGATGATGTTTGGCAGCACGTCTTCGTTGTCGGCTAGATACTGCACGAGGCTCGTTAGCGCGGCAAACACGCCGTTTATGACGATGCCGGCTAAGATAAGCGAAAAGACGTCGCTGCGAGATACGAATTTGGCGATAAAATAGAGCATAAAAAGTGCCGCAAGCCCGAAAAAGAAGGCAAAACCCACGATAAAGTAGGAGCCAAAGCCAAGCATAATGCAAAGCGCGCCGCCGAATGCCGCCGCTGTGCTCACGCCCACGATGTGCGGGCCTACGAGCGGGTTTTTAAACACCGCCTGAAGCGCAAGGCCGCTAAGCGCCAAGATCCCGCCGCAAAGGCTCGAAAGTAGGGCGCGCGGGATGCGGATATCAAGCACCACGCTCTTTGCCGTCTCGTCGGCGGCGGAGCCGAGTAAAATTTTACCCGTCTCCTCTAGGCCAACTGGATACTGCCCGGTACCCAGCGATACCGCAAATAGCAGGACCCAGAGCAGCAGTAGGGCGGAAAATTTCATTTATAGCTCGTGCGGTAGAATTTTTGATAAAATTCCTCCACTTTTTTGTCAAACTCCGCCTCGTCAAAGTGCTTCGGATAGAGCTTCATCGCTAGCCACCACTCGCCAAGCGCCATGGCTTCGGCAGTCGGATAGCCCCACGCTTTGGCGTATTCGGGCATCATGTAAATTTTATCCTCTTTGACCGCGCTTAAATTTGCAAGCTGAGGGTTGGATTTAAGCTCGGCAGGCACCTGCGGGTAGCGATCCTGCACGAAGATCATCTGCGGCGCCCACGCTAAAATTTGCTCGGCGGATACTTGCTTGTAGCCCTTGATACTCTCTGCTGCGACGTTTTGCGCGCCTGCACGCATAAACATTATGCCCGTGTACTTGCCGCTGCCATAGGTCGTGAGATCGGGATTTGCCATGTAAATTTTAGGTCTTTTATCCACGATGAAGTCGCTAAATTTAGCCTTTAGCTGCTCTTGCGAGTTTTTGACGAAACTTATGAGCTCGGCGGCCTCTTTCTCGCGGTTTGCAACTTTGCCAAGAAGCTCGATTCCGTCGTAAAAGCCCTCGGTGTAGGCCGCCTCGTCGTCTTTGAAAGTCGGATTTAGCTTGCCTTTATCGGCGGCGTCGCTGCGCTGAAAGCTAACGGCGATCACGGGGATTTTGAGCTCGCTCATCTTGTCGATGTATTCTTGCGGGATGTAGTTAGTGACGATCACGACGTCGGGCTTTAGCTTAAGCACCGCTTCGTAGTTGATGACCTTTAGATCGCCAGGGGTCGGCATGTCTTTTAGGCTCGGCGCTAGGCGGATATAGTTTTTGCCGAGCGACTTTTCCCACGACTCCTGCACGCCGACGACCTTATCCAGCGCGTTTAGCTCATTTAGCGCGTTTAGGCTTTGGTGCTGAAGCACGACTATGCGCTTAACTTCGTCCGGTAGCGTGACGTCGCGGCCTAGCTGATCGGTTACGACGCGATCTGCAAAAAGCGAACTAGCGCACAGCGCAAGAGCTAGCGCGAAAGAGTGAATTTTACTCATGTTTTTTCCTTAAGTTTTAAAATTATATTTATTTATAGGCTTAAAATAAGCACTTTTAGCTCATAAATAAATATTAGTATATTACAAAAATAGCGATGAATTTATCATAAAATTTGAGAGGCGATACTAGTGCCGTTTTCGATAAAATTTAGCAAAACGGCGAGTATGGCGGCTGTGATAAAATTTGAAATTTTTAAATTTTAGGGCTGCGCTAGAGCGATATTTTTGATCCTAGCCCAAGCCGCTAGTTCGCAAAGCGGGATCAAAAGCGCTACCGCAAGCAGCGTATATGGAGATACCAAACCATTAAGGGACGAAAAATCGATAAACTGAAGCGCTATGCACATAAAGGCTAAGCTTGAGTAGATGTAGAAAGCACTGTTCTGCGTATCTTTGCCGAGCAGATAGTACGAAATGCCGAGCATAAGCCAAAAGTAGATAGTAAGAATGGAGTCTACGGTAAGAAATATAGTAAGGGGCGTGCCTTGCGTATTTAAAAAACTATTTGCGACTGCTCCGATTATAGAATAAGCATTGTCGACAAAAGAGCCTCCGATCTGCGCCGCAGCATACTCTACCGCGCCAAATCCGACTTGACTTACCAAATACAATGCCATAGATAGCCATAAAATCGCTAGTAGCGCCGCCGTGACTAGCGCGGAGAAGGTTTTGGTAAAAAGTTTGCTTGCGGAGAGTTTGGAGATTTCTCTAGCGGCAAGAAGCTTAAAAATCATCGACGCAAGAAAGACAAGACAAATAAAAAAACGGCGGTCAAGAAACTAGCCAGCGAGACGCGGCTGCAAAATTCGCACAAAATCCAAATAGACATACAGCCGCCGATTAGTAAAATATTAGAAGTTATGCCGCGGAATTTTATCTCAGCTAGGAGTTGCTGATCCATCTTTGCACCTTTGGATTTTTCTTTAAATTTGATAGTTGGTTTTTGCGTTAATCTGTTGAAAAAGGAGGGCTAAATTTAGCCCTCGATGTAGTTTTTGAGTTTTCTACCGACTTTTGGGTGTTTTAGTTTTTTGATAGCAGAGCTTTCGATCTGGCGGACGCGCTCGCGGGTTACGTTTAGTTCTTTGCCGATCTCTTCTAGCGTGCGGTCGCTCTCGTCGTCGAGCAGGCCGAATCTCATCCTGATAACCGCTTTTTCGCGCTCGTTTAGCTGGTCTAGGACCTCGTCTATCTGCTCTTTTAGATCGTTTTTTAGGATGTGATCCATCGGGCTTAGAGAGCTTCTATCCTCGACGAAATCCCCAAATTTGCCGTCCTCTTCGTTGCCGATAGGGGCTTCTAGGCTGATAGGCTCTTTCGTGATTTTGATGACCTGTTTTACTTTGTCTATGCTTAGTCCGACTTCTTGCGCTATGACGCTCACATCAGGCTCTTTGCCCTCTTCTTGGAGGTATTTGCGGTTGATTTTATTGATACGGTTTATCGTTTCTATCATATGGATAGGTATGCGTATCGTGCGGGCTTGATCAGCTATAGCGCGGCTGATGGCTTGGCGTATCCACCACGTCGCATAGGTTGAAAATTTATACCCTTTTTTATACTCAAATTTATCAACCGCTTTCATTAGCCCGATATTGCCCTCTTGAATAAGGTCTAAAAACGGCAAGCCGCGGTTTGTGTAGCGCTTGGCTATGCTCACAACTAGACGTAAATTTGACTTTGCCATCCTAGCTTTTGCTTCGTCGGATATCTTTTTGCCGCGCTTGATTTGCTCTAAAATTTCTTTTAAAAGTATCGGATCGAGGTTGAATCCGCTCTTGCTCGCTTCCTTGGTCGCAAATAGTTTTTTGATCTCCACGTAGGTCGAGACCATTGTAGCCTCTGGCACTCTAGCGATGATGTCGTCTTTGCTTAGCTTTATGATATCTTTTAAGATGGACTTGTGATTTTTCTTTAGTTCGTCGCTAAACATCGGCAGCTTATACTCAAGCCTTTTTAACTCTTTGTCGAAGTCGTCATCGCTCTTTAGCGCTGTTTCCATCGACTTTACGATCTCGGTTATGAGCTTGCTGGTAGGCCCTAGGTCCATCAGCTTGTCTTTTAGGATTTTCTTTTTAAACGCAAGAGTTATCTTTGCTAAAAACTCATCTTCCGTCTCGACTTCGTTTTGTTTATTTGCAGTCTTTAGCCACTCTTTTTTGGCTTTTTCGAGCGCTCTAAAGCTTTCGATTACTTTTTCGGTACGTTTATCGTCTTTTCTGCTATTTTTTTTAGGCTTGGCTTCTTTTTCTTCGCCTTCTTCACCTTCTTCTTCGATTTCTTCCTCTTCTTCTACCTCTTCGCCTTCTTCCTCGCCCTCATCATCAAAGCTTCTAAAAAGCTCTTTTACGCGGCGTTCGCGGTTGATAAGCGGTTCTTTGTAATCAAGGATAAAGTCGATTAGGTAGGGCACCGAGCAAAATGCGTCTATGATGATGTCTTCGCCAAGCTCGATTTTTTTGCTGATTTCTACTTCTTCTTCTTTGGTTAGTAGCGCGATTTGGCCCATTTCGCGCAGATACATACGCACTGGGCTATCCGAGCGCGACCACTCGAGTAGATCCGTTTCACTGGCGAGGTCGAATTCTTCCTCTAGACTATCGTCGGCTAGCTTCGCTAGCTCCTCGCGGCGCTTTTTGGCGTCTTCGATGTTGCGCATTTTGGCGATTTCAGCTGAGGTAATAAGCTGGATTTTATTTGCTTTAGCTAGCGACTCTATCTTTTTTGCTACTGCTGCGGTCGGCGCTTTGTCTAGGAATTTAACTAGTTTTTCGTAAGTGATATAGCCTTTGGCATTTTCTTTAAAAAGCTCTTCTATAAGCGACAATGCCTCTTTTTTTGCGGTACTCATTTGGGATTCCTTCTTTTTGTAGAAAAAGAGGATTATACCCAAATTTTTTTAAACATTAATAAAAATACGAACATTCGGGCGCTTTTGAGTAGACTAAATTTGCTGAAAATTTTATTAAATTTGAGTTGGAACGAAAGTTGCTATTTAACGCTCAATAAAGCAAGCGGAAGTAGCTTATGACGCAGACGAGGCGGGTTTTTGCGAGGCGAGGGCGCGTATATATGATACGTAACCGAAGCTGAGCAAAAAACCAACGAAGTATGCGTTTAAGATACGACGCGTAAGATAAGGACAAGTAAATGAACAACGGCTACTACCAAGCAACCGGCGCCATGGTGACGCAGTTTAACCGCCTAGACGTCATCGCAAACAATCTAGCCAACATAAACACTATCGGCTTTAAACGCGACGACGTCGTGGTGGGGGATTTTGAGAGGATTTTCAAAGAGTATCGCGATGAGCTGCCGATAGAAAATCACACGAAAGACGCGGCGAAATTTCTAAACAGAACTATCGACAGGGTGCCGCAAATCTCGGAGCAATACGTGGATTTTAGTCAGGGTGGGCTTAAATTTTCAAACAACGACCTTGATTTTGCGATGAAGCGAGAGGATCTGTTTTTCCTAGTCGAGGTAAAGCCCGGCGACGTGCGTCTAACCAAAAACGGCTCGTTTGATCTCGACGAGGACGGTTTTTTGGTAACCAAAGAGGGCTACAAGGTGCTGCCGAGCGATTATTTTACGAATAATTTTCAAGGCATCCAAATCCCGCAGGGCGAGCGCTTCTCCGCCGATAAAAACGGCATTCTATACTCAAACGAGGAGCCGCTAGCTAGGCTTTATATCGCGCAGCCAAAAGAGATACGAAATCTAACCAAAGAGGGCGATAATCTCTACGTTTTGCCGAATTTAAAGGAGCTTGAAGACGTGGGCGGCGAGATAGACGCGGTCGCGTGGAAATACACTCAAATCTCCAACGTAAACGCCGTGACCGAGATGGTCGGGCTCATCGAGACGCAGCGCTTTGTCGAGATGTATCAAAAGATGATGACGTCGCATATGGATGATCTAAATCAGGAAGCTATAAGTAAGCTCGCTAACACGAAAGTCTAAATTTAGCGTTATCTCTTTGACGTATTTGCGAGAGATTTAATTTTTACTCGCGGCGACAGGCTACGTGCCTAGTCTTGCTCGTAAAAATTTGCACAGCTCGCAAATCCGCTCAAAGATATTTCCGTTAAAGTTTTTAAATTTTAATAAACATAAATCGCTATACATTAAAACCCCTGCCGCTAATATAAATTCAAAATACTTCCGCAAAAATATTTTCAAATTTCTAAATTTGCAAATTTGGAACGTCTTTTGCTAAATACCTGAGAAATGCGAGAAATCGCGCCGAATTTGTAAAATTTAGACGCTTGCCTAACATAAAAAACGGGCGACGACGGTTTTA
The DNA here is from genome assembly GCF_900699785.1 of Campylobacter showae. Taxonomy (NCBI): domain Bacteria; kingdom Pseudomonadati; phylum Campylobacterota; class Epsilonproteobacteria; order Campylobacterales; family Campylobacteraceae; genus Campylobacter; species Campylobacter showae. Next base: position 261,704 of record NZ_LR535679.1, on the reverse strand, counting down.
CGCAAAAGCGTAAAATTTAAGATTGCAAATTTGGAATATATTTTGCAATGGTAAAAGGCGATGAGCCGTTTATTTGATACTAAAGATAAGCGGCAGTAGCTTGAGGTGGAGACGAGGCGGTTTTTTTGCGAGGCGAGGGCGCGTATATGCGATACGTAACCGAAGCCGAGTAAAAACCAACGAAGTATACGCTCAAGATACAACGCGCTAAGAAAGGAAAACACGAAAATGATGAGGTCTATTTATTCTGCCGCCACCGGTATGATCGCCCAACAAACCCAGATCGACGTCACGTCGCACAACATCGCAAACGTAAACACCATCGGCTACAAGAAAAACCGCGCCGAGTTTGCCGATCTGATGTATCAGGTTATGGAGTATGCAGGCACGGCGATCAGCGAAACGACGAAAAGCCCGACGGGTATCGAGGTGGGTCTGGGCGCGCGTCCGACGGCGATAACGAAGATATTTTCGCAAGGGTATTTTAAGGAAACGAGTAACAACCTCGATATGGTTATCGCGGGTAACGGCTTTTTCCAGGTGCAGCTTCCGGACGGTACGACGGCGTATACTAGAAACGGCGCTTTTAAGCTAGATAGCGAGGGCACGATCGTAAACTCCGACGGCTATGTGCTCCAGCCGCAGATGACTATCCCGGCCGACGCAACGCAGGTCTCAGTCGGTACCGACGGCACCGTATCCGTGCTGCAGCCGGGCAACACCGAGATGACGCAGGTAGGCCGCATCGAGCTAGCAAATTTTATCAACCCTGCAGGCCTGCACTCCATGGGCGACAACCTCTATCTGCCGACGGGCTCTAGCGGCGAAGTCGTAGTCGGTACGGCGGGTCAGGACGGTCTGGGTACGATCAGGCAGGGATTTGTAGAGATGAGTAACGTCCAGCTGGTCGAAGAGATGACCGACCTCATCACGGGTCAGCGCGCGTATGAAGCAAACTCGAAGGCGATCACGACGAGCGACGATATGCTCTCGATCGTAAATAGTCTAAAGAGATAGCCTAAAATAGGCTAAATTTGACGCCGCCCGGTCTTTCAAATTTGCAAATTTGGGACTAGGCGACTTTTTAAATTTACGGTGAAAAACGGCTAAATTTAGCTCAAATTTGGCCGTTTCGTAGCGGTTCTAGCCCGCTACTCTTATTTACTTAGGATTTTGTGATTATCGCAGCCTTGTTTCAAGCCCATATCGCAAGCTTTAGCGTATAGTTCGCTTGCTTTATTGCGGTCTTGCTTTACGCCTTGGCCGTTGTAGTACGAGCCTCCGAGATTGTAGCAGCCTTTTACGTAGTCTGCCTCGCAAGCTTTAAAAAACAACTCAACGGCTTTTTTGTAGTCTTGTTTTACGCCTTGACCGTCATGATATGAAACGCCGAGATTGTAGCAGCTCTCCGCATCGTCCATATCGCAAGCCTTAGAAAACAGCTCGTTAGCCTTTTTATAGTCTTTTTTTACGCCTTGACCTTCTATGTATAAAACCCCAAGGTTATAGCAGCCTCCCGCATACCCCATCTCGCAAGCTTTAGAGTGTAGTTCGCTAGCTTTTTTAAGGTCTTGTTTTACCCCTTGGCCTTTTTCGTATAAAAGCCCCAGATTGCCGCAGCCTAGCGCCTCTCCCATATCGCAAGCTTTAGAGTATAGCTCGCCGGCCTTTTTGTAGTCTTGTTTTACGCCTTGGCCTTTTTCGTATGAAAATCCAAGGTTATAGCAGCCCTTTGCGTCTCCCATCTCGCATGATTTCAAAAACAGCTCGCTAGCTTTTTTATAGTCTTGCTCTGCGCCGTCTTGTCCGTTTGCGTACGAAACGCCCAGATTATAGCAGCTTCTTGTATCTCCACCGTCGCAAGCGTCTTGCAGCCTTTTTGCGTCATCGCCCGCTCCAAACAAAACCGCCGCGCAAGCTACCGCTATGACTATTTTTTTCATGCTTTTGCTCCTATAAAAAATTTAACGCTATTTTATAAAATTTAGCTTTAAAACGAAAGAAATTCGCTTCACTGTCGCCTGTCGTAGGCTTTTTAGTAGAGTTTGGCGGCTTTTGAGTAGTCTTGTTTTACTCCTTCGCCGTAGTAATAAATCGGCCAAGACGCGTACGCTCTTTTGTGCTACCGTTTTTGCAAGCGCGCTCGTAAATTTCGGCGACTGCGGGATTTGACTTGCTCTCCGTCATACGCATAGCCGCCGCAAAAGCGAGTATCGACACTAGTTTTTTCATAAATTTACTCCGATTTAAATTTACGTTGAATGTCAAATTTTAGCGGGTCAAATTTCACTTCACCAGCTTGATTTTCCCGCGTCCGAGTTTGATCAAATTTTTATCTTTCAAATCTTGCAAGACGCGGTTTATGACGTTTCGCGAAGTTCCCAAATGTTCGGCGATGTCGTCGGCGCCAAACGAGCGCAGATACTCCAAAATCCTGCTGTCAAGTCGCTTAAATTTGATATCCTAGGTCAAAGTCGTGAGCGACAAGTAGCGTAGCGTAAATAAGCAAAATACGGTCTTTTGATACGCGGACGAGGATGTGCGGGTGCTTCACGGCTTTGATGGCGTACAGGCGCAAACGCGTATCTAAAACCGAGCTTTTTGAAAAAGACGTCGTGCGTGAGCTTAGCCCGCTGTTTGAGAAGGCTCCAGATATCAGGATCTACGCGGTGGCTTAAATTTGATTTAGCTTGCGTCGGCGCTGGGTCGGTGCAGGCTAAATTTGGCTCTAAAGGCGGCGTGCAAAAATTTGCCTTAAGTAAAATTTCGGATCAAGATCGTTTCCATTCGCCCCAATTTTTAGCTTCGCTAAATTTTATACCGTTTGGGAGCCGTTAGCTTTGTTTTTTAGAGCGTACTCGCCTTTATTACGAGCATAACACAAGAGAAAAACCAATATACAAATCGGAGCTATGACGACTCCGTATAAAGTTCCCGCGCCGTTTAACTCATCTTGAGAGACTCCCATTGCCGAAGATAAAAACAGTAAAACGGGAAATAGAATCAAGGCCAAGCTGGCTATATTTTCAAAAGTAAAAACTACTAGACTAGCGTCTTGATCTTTTATAAAAAAAATACTGTATTTTTTGACCGGGTCGAGCTTTAAATAAAAAGCAGTTAAACCGACCGACAAAATCATAACGGCAAAAAATAAAACGGTTTCGGATACATTGGCATTGATATATTCCTCAAATCGCGTAGAAATCAGCGGAATAAGCGATGAAAACGTCAAAATGATAAGTAAAAATGCCAAAAACAGCATCACCACGCGCCTGATAAATCTATGCCTATCGTACCGCCTTTTCACGCCCTTGGGGATAGCAGCAAATTTCTCATCCAACTCTTTCGTCTTAGCTTGAAAATTTGCATTCACGATTTGCTCCTTAAAGCGCTTAATCCTAGAAATTATAGCAAATATATTGAATTTAGTATGGCGATTTCCCCACCTTTATCCAAATTTTTTAAAATTTTAGCTATCATCGCGCTTTTTATTAAGGAAAAAATTTGCATTTTAGTTATGTTTTTAAGCTTAGCGTTCCGATATTTATGGGCTATTTTCCCCTCGGCGTCGCTTTTGGGATACTGGCTAAAAGCATGGGCGTTAGCGCTTTTATCGCCATCGCTCTTAGCACGCTAGCTTACGGCGGCGCAGCGCAGTTTATGATGCTATCGCTTTTTAGTGCGGGTACGGGACTTTTTGAAGTTTTTATCGTGAGTTACCTCGTAAATTTACGTCATACTTTTTACGGGCTGGCGCTTTTAAAAGAGTACAAAGATCTCAAATTTCGCCTTTTTAATATCGCGACTCTCACGGACGAAACTTTTGCGATATTTAAGGCGCTTAAGATCACGGACGCGGCGGAGCGCAGCTATGTTTTTACGCGCTTAAATTTGCTCTCGTGGTTCTACTGGGCGGCGGGAACGGCGGTCGGATGCTTAGCCGGCGGACTGATAAAGGTCGATACGAGCGGGCTTGAGTTTAGCCTCACGGCGCTTTTTATCGTGATCGTGATGGAGATGTTTAAAAACGATAAAAACTATAAGGTGCTAGGCGCGGCGTGCTTGTTTGGAGTCGCCGGCGTAGCGCTCATGCCTGTCAAAGCGATGCTGGTAGGCTCGATGGCGCTTTGCTTTATTTTTATTTTAGTTTTTAAGGATAAGCTTTGATAAGCGTGAGTTCTAGCGAGTGGATTATATTTACCGCCGTTTTACTAAGCGCGTTTGCGACCTTTTTGACGCGCGCCGCGCCGTTTTACGTCATCAAAAACTATAAGCCTAGCCCGTGGCTTAGCGCCGTGGAGCGACACATGGGGCTGATGATAATGGTTATCTTGGTGTGCTACGGACTAAGAGACGTCAAATTTGACGTTTATCCGTACGGACTAAACGAAGCGCTAGCCGTTTTTAGCGCGGTTTTGATTCATCTAAAATTTAAAAATACCTTGCTTAGTATCGCAGCTTCGACGGCGATATATATGACGCTTATTAGGATTATTTAACTGAAAATAAAAATTAAGAATTAATAATAAATTTAAGTAATAAACGCTAAAATCCTAGTAACATCTCAATACAAGGAGCAAACATGCGTTTTGCGGTAAAGGCGGTGATTTTCATGCTTTTAGGAGCGACTTTGGCTTTTGCAAAGCCGACGATTTACATTTTGGCAACTGGCGGCACGATAGCCGGCAGCGGCTCTGGTGCTCTTGATACGAGCTATACCTCTGGAACCGTTACGGTCGATAAACTGATCGCCGCGGTACCTGAAATCAACAAGATAGCGACCATCAAAGGCGAGCAGATCTCAAACATCGGCTCTCAAGAGATGAATAACGAAGTTTGGTTTAAGCTCGCAAACAGAGTAAACGAGCTGCTAACTAGCGGCAAGGCCGACGGCGTCGTCATCACGCACGGAACCGATACGATGGAGGAGACGGCGTATTTTCTAAATTTAGTCGTCAAAAGCGATAAACCTATCGTTATGGTGGGTGCTATGAGAAACAGCGGTTCGCTAAGCGCGGACGGCCCTCTAAATATCTTTAACGCCGTAAACGTCGCGATGAGCAAAGAAGCCGCAGGCAAGGGCGTAGTAGTCGTGATGAACGACGAGATCCACGCGGCTAGAGAGGTAACTAAAACCAACACTACCGCGGTCGATACATTTAAATCTCCAAACAGCGGCAAGATCGGCACCGTGTTTTACGGCAACGTCAAATTTTATATGAATCCGGTTCGCAAACACACCGTAAATTCGGCATTTGACATCACGAAGATTAAGGAGCTTCCAAGAGTAGATATCATCTACAGTCACTCAAACGACAATCCGGACTTCGTAAATTTAGCCGTCAAAAACGGAGCTAAAGGCATCGTAAATGCAGGCATGGGTAACGGAAATCCATTTCCAAGCGCGCTTGAGGCTCTAGGCGAAGCGGTCAAAGGCGGGGTAGTGGTAGTGCGCGACTCACGCGTAGGTAGCGGCGAGACCACGCTAAACGGCGAGGTAGACGACGGCAAATACGGCTTTTTAGCTAGCGACAACCTAAACGCGCAAAAAGCTAGAGTGCTCTTGATGCTTGCGCTTACGCAGACTACGGATAAGGCTAAGATCCAGGAGCTTTTCCTAACTCACTAAGCGCACGGCGTCTCGCGGGCGCTTTTGAGAGAGATTTGAAATTTTAAGTCTGCGGCAGACTACGTGTCTAGCCTTGACTTAAAATTTCTGCACAACTCTCAAAATCATCTCGCGATACTTGCGTTTTATTTTTGTGCGGCGTCTCGCATTGCTATGCATCGTTGAATTTTACTTCGCTTCACTAAGGCGAACGATAAGCCCGCCTCATTCGCGAAGCAAAATTCGCCTCGCCTAGCTTTGCGATACTTTCACTTATTTAATATTACGGCGGATTTGCTAAATTTACGGTCCGCCGTCTCTTTTATAAATTTCATTTTTCGGCGGCTTTTACTGCGACGAATTTATTTCAAATTTGAGCTCAAATTTAAGATACTTTACGCACAACTTAGCTAAAATTTGCACTGTTTGTACCGCAAAAACTAGCGGCGCCGCAAAGGCAAGGTTTTTAAGTAAAGCTAGTAAAAGCAGCAAAAGGAGCACAAAATGAAAAAATTTCTACTCATCCTCACAAATAAGCCGTATAACGGCACAGACAACGCGTATAATGCATTGCGGTTAGCAGGAGCGCTCAAAAACAGGGGCGAATACGTCAGGATATTTCTGATGAACGACGCTGTAGATCTTGCGCGAAATAGCACGCAAAAGCCCGAAAACTACGACTTTGATCTCGTGGCGAAACTAAAAGAGCTACACGCAAACGGCGTAGCGCTAAAAGTCTGCGGTAGCTGCGAGGCTAGATGCGGTCTGCACGCGGGAGAGCCGTATTTTGATAGCGAGATAAAAGGCAGCATGGATATCCTTGCTAGCTGGGTCGCGGAGTGCGATCAGGTGATGACTTTTTAGTCCGTCGCTAGCGGCAAATTTGCCTTAAATTTGAGACTTTATTTGATTTTAACTAAGGAGCGAAAATGGGAATGAGCGCGCACTACTACGCTTATGTTCAGGATGATATCGAGGCGATAAAAAACGGCGGCGACGGCGAGGCGCTGGACGAATACGACCTGGATAAAATGTGGGATGCGATGCATAAAACGCTAACGGGTAAAAATATGTTTGAAGCGATGAGCGCGGGCGAGATTTTCACGACGCCTAATCCGCTTAGCTGGGCTATATTTGGGCGCGGCATGGCTGGCGAGGAAGGAAGCGAGGCTGTATCTTACGTGGACGCAGATGACGTAAAAGCCGTAGCCAAAGCGATGCAGAGCACCGACATCGGCGCGCTTTTAGCAAACGTAAATTTTACGGGCTTCGGCAAGGCGGGCACCTATCCCGAGATATGGGAGTACGAGAGTGAATTTGAGGATATCAAAGCCGAGCTAAAAGAGCATTTTAACGGGCTTTTGAGCTTTTATCAAAATGCCGCGGGCAAAGGCCTTGGCGTGCTGATAGTGATAGCGTAATTTCTAAATTTTACCGCAAAACCAGCTAAACGGTCGGTTGGCTTTAGGGCCGTTTTTCGGGGTAAATTTAAGCCCGCACGGATAAAGTCAAATTTGCGGGTTTAAATTTGCGCGCTTAGAGATTTGCTTGCTAAATTTACTCTCTGCGCCTCAAAAAACGCAAGCAAAAGTCGCCGCAAAGCCAGGTAAATTTCCCGCCCGCGCACAAAAAACAAATTTCGCGCCGCGACCCAAAAACACAAACGACTCCTCAAGCAAATTTTGCTAAATTTCCGCCGTTTGGCCGCCGTTTTTTATCTTAAATTTATAAAATTTGATTTACTATTTCTTTAAAATTTAAGGCGCTTTATGAACTACCTACTTTTTGCCGTTACGTTTTTCCCCATCAGCCTGATGCCGGGCATCAACATGACCTACGCGATGAGTATCGGCATGAGCCTAGGCTACGTGCGCGCGCTGCCGATGATGTCGGGCCAGCTCGCCTCTCTGGCCTTAGTAGGTATTTGCTGTATGCTGGGAGTGGGCGCCGTTTTGGCGCATTATAGTTTCGCGTTTAAGGTTTTAAACGTCATCGCGGGGCTTTATCTGCTGTATCTGGGCGCTATGCTGTTTTTTAGCAAGGGGCAGCTTAGCATCACGAAGGTCTCGCAGCTGCCGAGTAAAAAGCAGATGTTTTTAAACGGCGCCGTGGTCTGCATCTCAAATCCTAAGGCGTGGATTTTTCTATCGGCTTTGTTGCCGACTTTTTTGGACGCGAACGATCCTTTTAGCCTGCCTCGTATACTCTCTATCACGGTTATGCTCGTTTTTATCGAGTTTTGCTCGCTTAGCATCTATGCTCTGGGCGGAGCGATACTAAAGAAATTTTTGCAAACTCATCTGCGGCTTTTAGAGATTTTTACGGCCGCCATTATCTGCGTCATCGGCGTTTTGATGATGCTTCGCTAAATTTACCCGCCGATTTCTCGTTAAATTTGATAAAATAGGACAAAATTTATCGCCTTGCCCGTTAAATTCGGGGCAAATTTAAGGAAAATAAATGTTTAAAATTTTAGTCGCCGAGGATGACGAGAATTTAAATAAAATCATCTGCCTAAAGCTCGCCCAGGAAGGCTTTTCTCCGCTTGCGGCTTTTGACGGGCGCCAGGCTTTGCAGCTACTAGAGAGCGAGCGCGCCGATCTTGTGATCACCGATATCATGATGCCCGGGCTTAGCGGATACGAGCTAACCAAACAAATCAAACTACTAGACGAGTCGCTGCCGGTGCTCATGATAACGGCAAAAAGCGGCATGGAGGGCATGGAGAAAGGCTTTGTCACGGGGGCGGACGACTACATGAGCAAGCCCGTAAATTTAAAAGAAATGACGCTACGCATAAACGCGCTTTTGCGCCGAGCCAAGATCGCTAGCGGCAAGCGGCTGAAGTTTAAAAACTCCGAGCTAGACTATGCGGCTCTTAGCCTAAAAATCGGCGGTGAGGCCGTAGAGCTCGCGCCAAAGGAGTTTTATCTGCTCTTTTTACTGCTCTCAAACCCGGGCAAAATTTTCACTCGCCTAGAAGTCATGCAAGAAATCTGGGGCTACGACACGGATAGCGACGAGCGCGCGGTCGATACGCACGTAAAAAAACTACGCCGCAAGCTAGAAAACTGCACGGACTTTGAGATAGCTACGGTGCGCGGCATCGGCTATAAGGGTGAAATTTACGAGTGAGGGGCAGGGAAGATAAAGTGAAAATTTTAAAAGCTATTTTCGCGGCGGTATCGGCTGTTTGCTATCTAAACTCGGCCGTTTTACCAGAAAGCGACTGGAGCAAAAAGGATCTAAAAGGCGAGGTTAAAAGCATGACGGCTACGGAGTACGAATACTCTATAGACGGCTCGGGCGCGCTAGAAAATACGCGCGTAAAGCGGACGGAGTTTAACGAAAACGGCTATATACTGCGAGAAACCGAGCATATAAACGGCGTGCCGAACAGCTCGGTTTTGTTTGAGTACGGTAAAGACGGGCTAATACGCAAAAAATACCAAGATAGCGCCGTTTATCTCTACGAATACGAATTTGACGGCGAAAATTTAGTTGCGACAGCCAAAGAACAGCATGTTGAGGATAAATTTTACCCGCGCACGGAGAAAACTACCTACGGCAAGGACGGTAAAATGATCGCTCGGGCGGCGTATTCCGGCGGGACGCTAGTGACGGATGATAGCTACGTCTACGACGAAAATGGCGTTTTAACGCGGATAGAAAATAATATGGAGCCGCGCCACGCCATAGTGATAAGCTTCGAGCGCAAGCCAAACGGCGAATACGAAAAAATCACGCAAGCCCCGAACTCAAAATGGGTTTATTACTACGCCGCAAACGGCGACGAGATGGAGTATACGTCGGTAAATTACTTCGGCTCTGAGGCAAAAATCTGGCAAATCTTGCAGTTTAAAGACATAACGAGGGACGAGCGGGGAAATTTGACGCATAAAACCTCGGTCAAATTTAAGCCCGCGGACAAATACTACGAAAACGGCGACATAAAAGAGATCGGTTTATATAAAAAAACGGAAATAAAATATGAGTACTACGCAAAATAAGAAAAAATACCTAATCAGCTTAAAAACCTACACCGCGGCGATGTTTATCTTCGTCTTTTGCGTGCTTTGCGTCGCGGCGTCGGCGGCGATCCTGGCTTACGAGCGGATATTTGAGATGAAGCTTGGGATGTTTTGGGGCATTATCAGCTTTTGCGCTATCGTGATGGGCGCGGGCGGAGCGATATTTTACGCGGTATCGGCCTATTTTTTGAGATATGTCGAGAGCTTTAGGCTAGCAGCCGGTAAGATCGCCAGAGGCGACTTCGCCGTTAGGGTCGCGCGCAAGAACTGCAAACGCGGCGTGGATAGCGAGTACCTGCACGAGCTAGACGAGCTAGCGGCAAATATAAATTTGACCGCGGCGGCGCTAGAAAAGATGGACTACATGCAAAAGGACTTCATTTCAAACGTCTTGCACGAGCTAAAAACGCCTCTAAGCGTCATCAGCGGCTACTGCGAGATCGCACAGGACGAGACGGACGAAGCGCGCAGAAACGAGTATCTAGATCTCATAAAAGAGCAAGCGGGCGCGCTAAGCAGACTGTGCGAGGATATGCTGCTACTATCGCGCCTGGACAGCCAAGCGGGCGTAAATTTGGACGAAAACGTGCGTGTAGACGAGCAGCTGCGAAAGGCCGCCGCGATGCTAATGCAAAAGTACGACGGGCGTGAGTTTGATCTAGATCTAGCCGCCGTAACTGTGCGTAGCAACGCCTCGATGCTAGCGCAAATTTGGGTAAATTTGATGGATAACGCGTTGAAATACTCAGCCGCCGATATCGGCGTGAGCTGCCGAGAAGAGGGCGGGCGGCTTATAGTACGCATTAGCGACGAGGGGGCGGGCATCGAGGCTAAAAAGCTTGAGAAAATCTACGATAAATTTTATCAATGCGAGGAGTCGCACAAGGGCAAGGGCAGCGGTCTTGGGCTATCTATCGTGCGGCGTATAGTTTATCTTTTGGGCGGGGAGATAAGCCTTGAAAGCGAGCCGGGGCGCGGCACGACTGCTAGCGTGAAAATCCCAAACGCGCGTAAAATTTGAGAAAACCGCGGCTAAAATAGTTCAAATTTGCGATTCTTCGGCGGGTAAATTTGACTCTCAGACTCGGCTGATTGCACGGTAAATTTAACTTACGGGCGCGAAATTTGACGGAACAAGCGTAAATTTAATGCGAAATTTTAAAAAGTCATACAAAGGACACATTGAGGACACAAAAGGTCATTATAATTCTCCAAAAATAAAGGAGAAAAGATGAAAGATTCTGCAGTAACTCACGCAACTATGGCTATCGGAGCCGTGCTTTGGGGTTGTCTAACGGCAGCGGTGGTTTTGTTTTAACCGAATGTAACGATTTATAAAAATAAAAATCTGCGGACGAGTATCTCGGCGATATCTCGTCCATTTTTTGATCAAATTTAACCTCGATTCCGCCGCTCTAAAGCTTGCCTTTTCTGAGCGCTCAAATTTATGCAGCTTGTTGAATTTCCTGCCTTGGCGCGCTTATTTTTATGTTAAATTTGAAATTTGACCCGCGAGCCGGACTGTTTAAATTTAACCTCAAATTTACCCGCACCGACCGCTACCTATCGCGCTTTGATTGTTTATTTAGATTCTTTTGGATAAAATCGCGCAAATTTAATCTTAAGGTAAATTATGAAACAAGCAAAAGTCTGGAAATTCGGCGACAATATCGACACCGACATCATCATAGCCGCGCGCTACCTAAACACCTCGGACGAGAAAATCTTGGCCACTCATATCATGGAGGACGCCGATCCCGAGTTTAGCAAAAAAATATCCGTCGGCGACGTCATCGTAGCGGGCGAAAATTTCGGCTGCGGCAGCTCGCGCGAGCACGCTCCTTTGGCGCTTAAGGCCGCAGGTATAGGTGCGGTGATAGCTAAAAGTTTTGCTAGGATTTTTTATAGAAACAGCTTTAACACGGGACTTTTGATACTAGAAATCAAAGAAACCGACGAGATAAATGCGGGCGACGAGCTAAAAATCGACGTAGATAACGGCGCGGTCGTAAATTTAACGAGCGGCAAAGAGTATAAATTTAGCCCGATACCGCCGTTTATGCAAGAGCTTTTAAAAAGCGGCGGCCTCATAGAATACGCAAAGACAAGGATATAAGATGGCTAAAATTTATAACATAGCGGTGATAAAGGGCGACGGCATCGGCCCTGAGATAGTGGATGAGGCGATAAAGGCGCTGGACGCGGCTAGCGCGGAGTTTGGTTTTGAGCTTAGCTATAACTTTTACCTGATGGGAGGCGCCGCGATCGACGTGTTCGGCGAGCCTTTGCCTAGCGAGACGCTAAACGGCGCGCTAAACTCGGACGCAGTGCTTTTCGGCGCCATAGGCGGGCCTAAATGGGACGGCTTGCCGCGTCATCTGCGCCCTGAAAGCGGGCTTTTAAAGCTGCGAAAAGGACTTGGCGCGTATGCGAATTTGCGCCCGGCGATGATATTTGACGAGCTAGTTGACGCTAGCACGCTAAAGCCGTCGGTCCTTCAGGGCGTCGATTTTATCGTAGTTAGAGAGCTAACGGGCGGGATATACTTCGGTCAGCCGCGCGAGAAAAAGGAAAACAGCGCCTACAACACGATGACCTACACGAGCGAAGAGATCGAGCGCATCGCAAAAGTTGGATTTGAAACCGCGATGAAGCGCAAAAAACGCGTCTGCATGGTCGATAAGGCAAACGTGCTAGAGACTAGTCAGCTGTGGCGAGAGGTCACGAGCGAGGTCGCAAAGAGCTATCCGGAGGTAAATTTGGAGTTTATGTACGTCGATAACGCGGCTATGCAACTAGTGCGCGCGCCTAGTAAATTTGACGTGATTTTGACGGAAAATCTCTTCGGCGATATCCTAAGCGACGAGGCTAGCATGGTGTGCGGCTCGATAGGGCTACTACCAAGCGCTAGCATCGGGGGCAAGGTGGGCATCTACGAGCCTATCCACGGCAGCGCGCCCGATATCGCGGGGCAGGGCATCGCAAACCCGGTCGCTACGATACTAAGCGCTGCGATGATGCTTAGGTATTCATTCGGCGAAAACGAGGCAGCAAAAGCGATCGAAAATGCCGTAAAAGCCGCACTTGCGCAAGGATACAGGACGAAGGATATAGCGCAATTTGACGCTAAAGAAATTTGCACTACGAGCGAAATGGGCAGTATCGTAGCCTCGCTCGTAAAAAAAGCGTAAAGATGAAAGATACGATTACCGAGGCCTTAATCTACGAGGCTCAAGGGCTAAAAGACGACGCGCTGATAGTTTATAAAAACATCCTAAAGCGAGAGCCCGCAAACGCCGCCGCGATCGCCGCGATAAGGCGCCTAAGCGGCCTTAGCAGGAAAAAAACGGGCGTGAACGAGCAGATGCGCGATTTTTTTGTTAAGATGAAAACGGACGAAGAAATAACCGAATTTAAAAGGTGGCTGATAAAACTATGAAACTAGAAGAAATAGCGAAAATGGCGATAGACGAGGTGGCGATGGAGCTAGAGCGGATGGACGCCGCGCGCGAAAAACAGGACGTATCGCAAGAGACAAACGAAACTAAAGACGGGATAAATTTGGGGGGCATTCCCGTATCAAGCGGCGACGTAAATTTGACCAACGCCGCCGGCCTTGCAAATTTAGTCGGCGAGATAAGCGTAGCGGACGAGGTTAGCGAGTTTGAGGCGGCTTTGGGTAGCGCGGTAAGCTCGCAAAAAACGGCGGCGGAATTTGATGGTGTAGAGGAGTCTATAGCGACTGCTGCGCCGCAAAAAGCCTTTGAGGTCGAGGTTGCGAATTTTACGGGCGAGGAGATATTTCTAAAAAACCTAAAAGAACGCGTTTTGGTGCTTTTTGAAGGACTAAACGCAACCGGCGAGGAAAATCTAAAAGACAGACTCTCGCTCACACTTAAATTTTTAGAATTCGTGCTGGCAAATGTCGAAAATCGGCTCGAAAATCTGCAAAAATAAAAATCTAAAATGGTTGCGAGATTTTCTCGCACCCCACACCAAGCGCGCGTATATCGTCGGCGGTTGCGTTCGCGATGCGATGCTCGGTAAAAAAATCTCCGACTTTGACGTTGAAATTTACGGTATCGACCCGGCTAAATTCGACGCGCTGATGGCGCAAATCGGCGCTTGCGGCGTGGGTAAAAACTACTTCGTTTATAAATTTAAAAACTTCGACCTTTCCTTACCGCGAACCGAAAACAAAACAGGCGAAGGACACAAAGCGTTTGAGGTCACGTATACGGACTACGAACGTGCGGCGTCTTTGCGCCGAGACTTTACCGTAAACGCGATGATGATAAATATCTTTGACGGCTCATTTTTGGACTTTTACGGCGGAGAGTGCGACCTAAAACGCGGTATCTTGCGCCATATCGACGATGAAAAATTCGCCGAAGATAGCCTGCGCGTACTGCGGGCGGTTCAGTTTAGCGCACGGCTAAATTTCCGTATCGCGCGAGGTAGTTTGAGGCTGATGAAACGCCTAAGTATCAGCGACCTTAGCCGAGAGCGCATAAACGGCGAGCTGATGAAGCTTTTTAGCGCTAAATTTCAAGAAATCGGCTTTTTATATCTTTACAAACTAGGGCTTTTGGGTAAAATTTTCGGGCTAAATTTGAGCCGCGCCGAGGCGGAAAAATTTGCCGTAAAGCTAAAAAGAGCGGTTAAATTTCTACCCAAACAAAACGGCAAAAAAGACGAGCGCGAGTTTTTGTATCTTTTAAACGGCTATTTCGGCGTTAAAAATTTTTACGATTTGGGACTGCCAAAAAGCTTTGAAGCCTGCGTTAAAGAGCCGTTTTTTTCGCAGCGTCCAAGCGACGTCGAGCTGCTTAAAATCGCGCTAGATAAACCGCTAAAAAGCTGGCTCGGACTAAACTCGCCCGGCCTCATAAAAAGAGCTAAAAATTTAGGCGTTTTTGAAGCCAAATTTGAACCCGCTATCGATACGGCTGAGATTTTAAAACAAGGCTTTAAAGGCGCGCAGATCGGTGCTGAGATAAGGCGCAGGCAGGATTTGGCGATCGAAAAATTTTTAAACGAAAAGTCAAGCCGCGCTTAAAAATTAACCTAGTTAAAAGCGCAAATTGGCTAAAATTAAGCCCTATTTTAAAGAGGCGAAAGTGGAAAAAATCTCAATTATAAATTTTCAAAATAAAAAAGAACCGTCGCGATACGCTTGCGGCGATATTTTTAAATACTACTTAAAAAATAATTTTTTAAAATTTATTAGTCTTATAAAAAACTCAAATTTACACAGCCCTGCAAGCTCTTTTGCGTCTTTTAAAATGCGTGCTAAGGCGGCTTTTTAATGTTTAATATCGTCCTCGTTCATCCTCAAATCCCCCAAAATACGGGCTCGATCGGACGTATGTGCGTAAATGCAAACCTTAAGCTTCATATAATCAAGCCGACCGTTTTTGACATCAGCGAAAAGGCAGTTAGGCGCGCGGGACTTGATTATTGGGCGCTGCTAAATCCGGTGATTTGGGAGAATTTGGACGAGTTTTTGTGCGCAAACGCCGCTTACGAGGATAGATTTTTTTACGCTACGACGAAGGCGCGTAAATTTTATTTTGAAGCGGAGTTTAAAAAGGGCGATTTTCTGTTTTTCGGCGGCGAAAGTACGGGGCTGCCTATGGAGCTGATGCGGCGAAATTTCGCAAACGCGATTAAAATCCCGATGGGCGAGCAGGGCAGGAGCTTAAATTTAGCCACGAGCGCGGGCATCATCGCGTATGAGGCTATCAGGCAAAATTTCGCCCAGTCGGGCCTTGGAGGCGCGCTATGAAATTTGCGGTAAATAGGCTTTTTGCGCTCTTTTTTTCGGCCCTGTTTTTCGCCGTTTTTGCGGCGGGCGCCGAGCTAAAGATTGCTACGTTTAACGTGCAAAATTTATTTGACGCCAAAAACGACGGCAGCGAGTATAAGGATTTCGTCGTCGGCAAATCGGAGTGGAACGAGAAAAAAGCAAGCGCCAAATTTAAAGCCGTAAGCGCAAAGATAAAAGAGTTAAACGCCGATATTATCGCGCTTCAAGAAATAGAAAACGAAGCGATTTTAAAAGAGCTGATGAAGGAGGCGGGCTATAAATATTTTGCCTTTTTAAAGGGTAAAAACGGCCCCGTAGGACTAGCGGTGTTATCTCGCGTAAAGCCTGAAAAAACGCAGATTTTTAGCGTGCCAAACGTAAAAACAAGGGACATTTTGAAGCTTGATTTTGAAGTGGAGGGACAAAAATTTAACCTTTTAAATTTGCATTTTCCAGCTAGGAAAAATCCTTTAAAGCAGAGAAAAACGGCTTTTGTCACGCTAAAATCAGCCTTAGCAGATACCCAAAAGGTCGTGGTTTTGGGCGATTTTAATACGCCTTACGGAGATAAAGAGCTGCTGGGCGATCTAGAGGCTAGTAAAAATTTAGCCAATCTTTGGGCGTTTTTGCCAAAGCACGAGCGCTACTCTCACATGAGCCTAAATGCGCTCGATCACGTCCTGCTCTCCAAAGACGCGCTTAACCAAAATTACGTTTTAAACAGCTTTAAGGTTGAGCGAGAGGGAGAGCAAATTTCGGATCATTTCGCACTGGTTTTTAGGCTAAATTTTGATAAAAACGCTAAAAATACGCTGCAAAATATCGCCGAGGCGCGGGTCGGCGAGCTATCAAAAAAGTCAAATTTACCCGTTTTGCTAAAACGCGCTACGGTCGTACAAAAGGACAAAAAAGGCTTCACACTAGCGCAGGATAAGCGCGGTATCTACGTTTATGAGCCAAAAAATGACGCAAAGCCCGGCGGGGTCATGGATGTAGCGGTAAACCGCCTAGACGAGTTTAAGGGAAATCTTGAGATCAGCTCGCATTATGCGGTGAAAATTTACGAAGAAACGCAAGATCCGCAGGGACAGATGCTGGAGGCTAAAAACCTAAAGCAAGCGCGCCTCGGCGACGTGTTTAGCCGTATCGGCGGCGAAGTGCGAAATGGCAGACTCTACACGCCGTACGGAGATATTAAAATTTACGGCGCAAAGGGCAAACCGCGCAACGAAAAAGAGGCGATTTTCACCTCCGTTCGCGTCGTGAGCTACAAAAACGAACCTCAAATTTGGATAGAAAATGAAGATAATTGACGCGGCGATGCTTGGCGCATTCGTGCTTTTTATGATATTTTTGATGCGCGGATTCGTCACGCAGACGCTTGAGAGAAGCAAAAGAAGACAAAATTTAAAAAAGGATAAAAAATGAGCGAAACAAAAGAACTGATCGTGGAGATCGGCGTCGAGGAGCTGCCGGCGATCCCGTTTTTAAAAGAGTGCGGCAACGTCGCGGCAAAATGGCGCGAGACGCTAGCGCAAAACGGCCTGGACAGCGAGTGCGAGTTTTACTACACGCCGCGCAGGATCGCGTTTTATCACCCGAAATTTGCGGTGCGCCAGGAGGACGGATTTAGCGAGTTTATCGGCGCGCCGAGGCAAGTCGCGCAAAAAGACGGCGCATGGATGCCTGCCGCGCTAAGCTTTGCTAAAAAATGCGGTATCGCAGAGTTCGAGCTAAAATTTGAAACCGTCGGCGGCAAAGAGGTGCTCTACTATAAAAAGCCGGTCGCCGGCAAGCCAAGCGCCGAGCTTCTGGGAGATATGATAGAGAAGTTTTTGCTGAGCTTAAATTTTGGCAAATCTATGCGCTGGGGCGAGGGTAAATTTGAGTTTATCCGCCCGGTGCGCTCGTTTTTGTGCCTGCTTGGAGACGAGGTCGTTAAATTTAACAAATTTGACGTAGAAAGCGGCGACAGTATTTTCATGCATAGAAGCGTAAGCTACGATAAATTTGTCGTCAAAAACGCGAAAGATTATTTCGCCGCGATGCCTAAAATCGGCGTAATCCTCGATCAAAACGTGCGCCGAGAGAAAATTTTGAGCGAGTTTAAACAAATCGAAGCTAAAAACGGCGTAACGGTCGAGGTTGACGAGGCGCTGCTAGACGAAGTCGTAGCGATCACCGAGCATCCGACCGCACTGCTGGGCGGCTTTGAGCGGGAGTTTTTGGAAGTGCCTAGCGAGGTCATCATCACCTCGATGAAGGAAAATCAAAGGTATTTTCCCGTTTTTGAGGGCGGTAAGCTCGCTAATCGCTTCGTAGTCGTCAGCAACGCCATCTCGCCCGAGCCTGCGCTCATCGTAAAGGGCAACGAAAAAGTACTTCGCGCGAGGCTTAGCGACGCGATGTTTTTCTGGCGCAGCGACCTAGCGCATGAGTTCGGCCCAGAAAAGCTAAAAAATATCACCTATCTAAAGGAGCTTGGCAGCACATTTGACAAAAGCGTGCGTGAGCTGGGTGTCGCAAAACGGCTGGCTAAAATCTGCGCCGATAGACTAAAAGCGTGCGCGGGAGAGGGCTACGAGGCGCTACTGGAGCGCGCCGTGATGCTGAGTAAGGCCGATCTAACCACGCAGATGGTGTATGAGTTTACCGAGCTTCAAGGCGTGATGGGTGGCTACTATGCGGCGGCTAAGGGCGAAAACGAAAACGTCGTAACCGCGATCAAGGAGCAGTATCTGCCAAGCGGCGAGGCCAGCGCGCTACCTAGCACTATCTTTAGCTCCGTCGTCGCGCTCGCGATCAAGCTCGAGACGCTAATCGGACTCTTTAGCGCGGGCAAGATCCCAAGCGGCAACAAGGACCCGTATGCGCTGCGCCGCGCGGCTAACGGCGTCATCAAGATCATCCAAAACGAAAATCTAAACCTTGATATCGCGGCGTTTTTACGCGAGACGGCGGAGGGATATGCTAAATTTGACGTCGAGGCGCTGATAGGATTTATATTTGATAGGCTTTACACCTTCTTTGATGTAAACCCGTCCGTCGTAAAGGCCTGCCTAGCTAGCAAGAAAGGCGACGTGCTCGCGCAGTGCGAGGCGATCGAGGCTCTAGGCGCGATCTGCGCAGCGGAGGACTTTAGGCAAAATTTCAGCACGTTTAAGCGTCTGGCAAACATCATCAAGGATGAAAAATTCGGCGCCGTAGACGAGGCGAAATTTGAAAACGAGAGCGAGAAAAAGCTAAACGACGCCTTTAAGGCCGCGGTAAAAGCCGGCGGCTCATACAGCGAACGCCTAAAAAATCTTTTCGGTCTAAAAGCTGCGATAGACGAGTTTTTCGACAACGTGATGATAAACGCCGAGGATGAGCTCGTGCGTAAAAATCGCCTTGCGCTCGTAGGGCAAATTTACGCGGAATTCCTTAAAATCGCCGATATAAAAGAGATAAGTTTGTGAAGCTTAAGCCGTTCGTATGAGCGGCTAGGTTTTTCGTTATACGGCGACGTAGAATTAAATTTATTTAACCGATTTAGTAGCGATATACGTTTTTATATTCAGATCATGTAGCCTGCCGGTGCCGTTCGTATCTTCGTATATATCGACGAGTGTAAAGCCGGCCTTTAGCTGCCCGCCTATTTGCTCGGTTAGATTATGAGAAAATTGCACTCCCGATTTTTGCGAAACCATAAAATCCATAGCTTTTTCGTCTTTTAGCGGATTAAACGGCATACTCCAAACTATCCGCTCCTCATTGCCATCGATGATATAGTTGATTTCGTTGTTTAGCCCAGAAAGCAAGACGCCGCCCTTTTTTAAAACCCTATAAGCTTCTTTAAAAATATGCTCCACGTCCTCTACGTAGCAGTTTGAGACGGGATGGAAAATAACGTCAAAAGCCTCGTCCGCAAAAGGAAAAGCTTTAGTCATATCACCCTGCAGAGCGTTTATCTCATAGCCCTCTCTAGCGGCTACCGAAAGTTCGGATTTTATTTGCTCGGATGATAGGTCAAACACGGTACACTTTGCGCCTAAAGCCGCAAATATAGGCATTTGTTGCCCTCCGCCAGATGCCAGTCCCAGGACGCTCTTGTCTTTTAAATTTCCGAGCCACCCGCTAGGAACAGGAACGGTCGGCGTTAAGAAAACGACGTAGTCACCGCCTTTTGCACTCAGATACTGCTCGCTAGAAATGGGCTTGCCCCACTCCCAGCCTTCCTTGACCCACCTATCTATCGTTTCTTTGTTTATATCTTGATATGATTTCATATTTTTTTCTAAAATAGCAGTATAAACTGACGCCTAAATCGTTCGTCAAATTTACAAATTTGTAACCCGTTAAACTAACTCCAAAACCGCCGTGATATCTGCCATACCTTGCGTGTACATAGCTGACGTAACGAGCGCGTCCGCGCCGGCGCTAGCAAATTCTCGGACGTTTTTTAGATTTATCCCGCCGCTTGCGACTAGGGCTGCGTTTGGAGCGATTTTATCTCGTAGATCTACTGCTTGCTTTACCGCCCCCGGCGTAAATTTATCACACTGCACGACGTCGGCGCCAGCCTTTAAAAGCGCTTCGCAATCATCTAAATTTTCGCACTCGACGGCGATTTTGCGCTCGGGGGCTTTTGCTTTAAAGGTTGGAATTTGAGCCAAAAACTCCTCATACGAGCCGTAGGCCTTGATGTGATTTTTGAAAAATAGCACGCTATCGCTCAAATTTAGCCTATGTATGCCGCAGCCGCCCTCAAGCACGGCTTTTAGGCAAAATTTCTTAGCAAACGGGAAGCTCTTGCGCGTGGCTAGGATTTCGCATTTTGGATTTACGCTTTTGGCCGTCTCGTTCATCGCTCTTGCGTAGGTGGCGATCTTGCAGGCGTACTCTAGGCAAATTTGCGCTAGTTTCCAGGCTTTGTGCACGTCGTCGTAGCTGCCGCTAATTTTTACGATCGGTTCTTTTGTGGCGGCGATGGCTGAGTTTGGGACGCAAATTTGCGCCTCGCAGCCAAGCAGCCTGGCGATGCCGGCCGCGACGTCTACGCAACTAACCGTCACGTCCTCGCGCGGCAGTATGGTTAAAACGGCGTTTTTGCGGATGCCTTGAAGCGAGGTCGTGAGATCGAAGTAGGGTAGATCTTCGCCGATATAGGCTAAAATTTCGGCGTCGCTAAGCTTTATCATCGCTTGCTAGCCTCTTTGCTTCGGCGTTTTTCTTGTTTGCGTTTACGATCATGTTTCTAAAGATGCCGTTTTCGTAGAGTCCCGCGTGATATAGCGAAAAGCCGACGAACGCGACGCCTGCGATCGTATGCAGCTTCTCGCAGCGGCTTTTATTTCTGCCTTTAAGCCCTAGCGCCGTTAGGCAAACGGTGGCCAGAGTGACGCTCATGCCGATTTTTGCGACTTTTCTATGGGTTTGTAAATTTAAAAGTTGTCCGCTTATGTTCATTTTTTTCTCCAGCAAGTTGTGTTTGCGATGCCTATGCTCTCAGGGTCAAATTCCGGATTTAGCCCAGCTTTTCTTTGCAATTCGTAGTCTTTTAGGGCTTTTATCATGACTTTTGATAGCATAAAGATCGCCGCGATATTTATCGTAGCCATCGCTGCCATCGTGATATCGGCGATATTCCAGGCGATAGTTAGGTTCATCTGCGCTCCGACGAATATCATCGCGACCGCCGTTAGCTTAAAAGCTATGGCGATTTTGTGATTTTTGGTAAGGTATTTTATATTTGCCTGCGCGTAGTAGTAGTTGCCGATCAGCGAGGTAATAGCAAAAAGCACCACTGCAAGCGTCGTAAAGTGAAGGCCGATCTCGCCGTAGTACTCGCGCATAGCAGCCTGTACCAAAGGAAGCGCGGTTAAAACTTCTCCGCTAGCGCCGGTTTGTTTTGTGATATAGTCCTGCGAGAAAAGCACTATCATGCCGGAAGCCACGCAGATCGTCATATCTATAAAAACCGCCATCGCCTGTACGAGTCCTTGCTTTACGGGGTGGCTAGTATGAGCCGCGGCGGCCGCGTTTGGCGCAGAACCCATGCCGGCTTCGTTTGAAAACAGGCCGCGCTTGATACCGTAGACGATCACGCTGCCTGCAAATCCGCCGAATATCGCCTTAAAATCAAAGGCGCTTTTCATGATCATATCAAAGACGGCCGGGAGCTTGTCTAAATTTAAGCAGATCGCGATAAAGGCTAGCAGGATGTAAGCAAGCGCCATGAAAGGCACGATATAGGAGCTAACCTTGCCGATGACGTGACTCTTGCTAAAAAACATCACCGCCGCAAATGCCGTTAGGATGATACCGATTCCCACGGGCAAGCCGCTATCGCTAAAGCTTGTAGCGCCCGCGCTTTGGTCGTAGTAAATTTGAAAGGCGGAGGTCATGGTGTAGCTTTGTAGGCCGTTAAATCCGTATGCGTACGTGATGATGAGAATGACGGCAAAAAGGGTCGCCATCCACTTGATACCTAGGCCGTTTTTGATGTAGTATGCCGGTCCGCCTTTAAAGCCAAACACGTCTTTGGTCTTGTAAATTTGAGCTAGTGTACTCTCGGCAAATGCCGAAGCCGCGCCCAAAAAAGCCATCAAACACATCCAAAATAGCGCGCCCGGTCCGCCTGATACGATAGCGGCGGAGATGCCGGCGATATTTCCGATGCCCACTCGCGAGGCGGTGGAGATCATAAGCGCTTGAAAGGGCGTGAGGTGGTGCTTGTTGTATTTATCCTTTTTCTCGACTAAGACTTTGCAAGCCTCGAAAAACATCCTAAACTGCACGAATCTAGTAATGTAGCTAAAATAAATACCGGTAAGAACGAGCATGATAACCAAAAAATAGCCGTATAAAAAGTCGTTGGCTAGCGACATCTCGTCGTTCATAAATTTTAAAATTTTATCTATCAACCGTCATTCCTTCAAATTTACTTCGCGCCTATCTTGACGCCTTTCATCGAATTTGCCAGCAGTCCGATCGTCGTACCGTTGTGTAAAACGGCTGTGGCGATAGGGTTAAAAAGGCCAAACGTTGCGCCCGCTAGGATGAGGGAGTTTATGCCGACGGTAGCGTTAAAATTCGTATTTATCAGCCTCATAGTTTTATTTGCGACGTCTTTTGCGACGGCGACCGAGCCGATGTCGTCTTTTAGTAGGCTGATGTCGGCGGTTGCTTTTGCTATGTCGGCGCCCTTTTGCATACTGATGCCTACGTGCGCTTTGGTGAGGCTTGGCGCATCGTTGATGCCGTCTCCGACGAATGCTACTTTTTTACCTTCGGCTTTTAGCTGCTCGATGATGCCTGCTTTATCGGTAGGTAGGCAGTTTGCATAGACTCTATCGATGCCTAGCTCGCTTGCTACCTGATCGGCTTTAGACTGCACGTCGCCCGTTAGCATAATGAGCTCTTTTACGCCTAGTTTTCGTAGCTTTGCTAGTGTCTGCGCGGCGTTTTCTCGCATGGTGTCGCGCATAGCGATGACGCCTAAGAGCTCTTTGTCGTAGCCTACGTAAAGTAGCGTGAGTCCGCTATCTACTTCGCTTTTTATGATTTCTTCATGTTTGCTAAATGAAATTTGCTCGTCGTCCTCTAAAAAATGCCGCGAGCCGATCACGACCTCTTTGCCGCCTACGTATGTTTTTACGCCGTGAGCGACGATAAACTCGACCTCGTCGTGGTGGATGTGGTGAAAACCTATCTCG
This sequence comes from Campylobacter showae, assembly GCF_900699785.1. Classification (NCBI taxonomy): domain Bacteria; kingdom Pseudomonadati; phylum Campylobacterota; class Epsilonproteobacteria; order Campylobacterales; family Campylobacteraceae; genus Campylobacter; species Campylobacter showae. The sequence goes on along the minus strand of NZ_LR535679.1, from coordinate 238,559 downwards.
CGCGCGGCCTTTACGATGGCCTCGGCTACCGGGTGGAAGTAGTGCTCCTCAGCGCTTGCGGTCAAATTTAACAGCTGTGCTTCGGTAAATTCTTTTTTAAACGAGTGAACTTTCACGACGCTTAGGCTGCCGTGCGTTAGCGTGCCTGTTTTATCAAAGACGAAAGTATCGGCGCTCGCTAGCGCTTCGATAGCTTTAGCGCCCTTTATCAGTACGCCGTTGCGGCCGGCTTTTGAGATACTTGATTTAAAGGCGACGGGCGTGGCTAGCTTTAGCGCGCAGGAGTAGTCCGCCTGCAACACGCTAGCTACGCGAGTCATATCGCGGCTAAGCAGATACGAAACGCCGGCTAGACTTAACGTCACGGGCACTAGTTTGTCGGCTAGCTTCGTAGCTTTTAGTCCGACGGCCGATTTTTCGTTTAGCGAGCTTTGGATGTAGGATTTTATCCTAGCAGTCGCGCTTTCGGCTGCTATGCTCTCGGCCCAGATTTTTATGCGTCCGTCCTCGACGACGGTTCCGCTCATCACGCGGTCGCCGCGCTCTTTTTTGACGGGTTCTGCTTCGCCCGTCATTGAGACTTGATTTACGCTTGCGGTGCCCTCCACGATATAGCCGTCGATGCCGATGCTCTCGCCTGCACCGACGACTACGATGTCGCCTATTTTAACGTCTACGGTCGGGATTTTTTTGAGAGATTTTTTGCCGTGATCATTTATCTCGATCCAGACCTCTTCGATGTTCGGGCGGGCTAGCTCTTTGATGAGGTCGTCGCTGCGGTGTACGGCGCTTTCTTCCATGTATTCGCCGATAGTTAGCATGAGATTCGTGCTATTTGCCGCTAAAAAGTCGCGCCTAGCTAAGCTCACGCCCACTGCGGTGGCTTCGAGTACTTTTGAGGTTATGCCTTCGTTTACGGCTTCGCTTGCGCCTTCTTTTAACAGCGGAGCGGCGGCTATCAGGCTAGCCATAGCCTTTACGCCGTTGCTACTTATAAGAGGCGTGATGGCTAGAGCCGTTGCCGCCTTATAAATCTCAGCCTTGCTCGGGCTATTTTTTCGCTTGTTAAAATTTGCGATCGGCAAATTTTCGATGAACTCTTTGATTTCGTTTAAATTCGACTCAAAGCCGACGATGATACTTTTTGCTTTTTTGTTTACCCTGACGCTTTTTGCGTACCTAAACTCCGAAATTTGAGCCTCCAAGCGGCTCTCGTCGCAGTCCTCGCCGATGCGTTCGCAGACGAAGCGCACGCGGTTTTTAGTCAGGTGCGCGATGCGAACATTATTTTTGGGAGTCAATTTCGGCCTTTACATCTTCAAATCGCTCTTTTAGTTCTTCAAATCCTGCTTGAAGCAAATTTGATCCCTTCGCGATAGCTGAAAATAGCGCTTTTTGCGCGTTTTCGTTTGTTAGCACGTATGCCACGACGCCGCCTATGAGCGCACCTTTTATAAAGCCTGCCGCGTTAAAATTTGCCGGGACAAAGTCTTTTAGCGCGTCGTTTATGCCGCGGTCAAACGCGCTTGGCGCGCCGGTAGTCTTTACCGTCGTAGTCGTAGTCGTCGTGCTACCGTCGTCGTTTAGCTGATTTACTGCTTGAGTTTGATTGATGTATGGGTTTTTCATTTACTTTCCTCTAAATTTTTGATTAGTTTCTCCGTCGCGACAACGCCTGCGATACCTACGGCTACGGTGACGGCCGCGGCAAAATAGCGTGCAGAGACTAGTTTATTTGACGCGCTAATGGCGCATGCCGTGACGATACCGCCTTGGATCGCGGTTTTGGTCGTTTTTGCGACTACTTCGGCCTTGCTTGCGCTACCTTTTTTATAGTTTAGTATGCCTACGCCGCCGGCTGCTATCGCGCCGATTAGCGCGCCGCTTATCATATGGTCTAGTGGGAGTCTGGTTGTTGATGTTAAATTCATTCTATACCTTTATTATTTTTCTAAATTTGGTTCAAGCGCGTTTGCGATGTCGTCGGCTAAAATTTTAGTCTCGGGAGCCGCTTTTGCCGGAGCTTTTTTAGCTCTTGGAGCTCTTTTTTTCTTGGCTTTTGTTTTTTCGGCTTCTTTGACTGCCTCTTTTTGCGCTTTTTCCGCGGCTACTTCGGCGCTAGTGCGTCTTTTGCGTTTTTTTGTTTCGGCTTTTTCTTCGCTTGTTTTGGCAAATTTTTTCTCGGCGTACTCTTTTGCTTCGCCTATTTTTTTCTCGGCAAATTCTTTTGCGTTTTCGGCAAACTCTTTGCCTTTATCTAGTCCGCTTTCAAGGGTTGATTTGATTTTGTCTTTGTTGTTAAAAGCCGCGACGGCTAAACCTCCTAAGATTGCTCCTGCGATAAACGGTAGTGCCATTTTTTATCCTTTATGTTGAATTTTATTCTTTATCTTTATTTTTGTCTAAATTTTTACTTAGCATCATGCTGGCTAGTCCGCCTAGCGCTAGTCCGCCGAAAAATGAAAAATTCGGATTGTTCAAAAGCGTGATAGCGTCCTCTTTGCTGCCTTGCCCCGAGCTTATACGCTCTAGCGTCTGGCTGATTTGCTTAAAGCTATCCGATTCAAAAGCGTTTAAGATATTGTCGCTCGGATTTTGAGCCGTTTGTGCCTGCTCCTCTTGGCTTGCGTTATCCGCACCTTGAAACTGCGCGGCTAAAATTTGAGCCAGTTTTGCTTTGAGAGCCGGGATGTATTCGTTATTTGACGTAGCCCAGAGCCTAAAGCAGACGTCTTTAAAGTTTTCATCGCTTATGTTGTCGGTCAAATTTTCATAAAACGCGTTTAGCTCAAGCTCGTAGTTTAGGGCTTTTATAAAGCAAGCGTCAAGATCCTCGCACGCTAAAGCGCAAAAAACTTGCGGATCGGCGGGGTCTGCGTAGGACTTTAAAAGCTCCAGTCCGCTTCGCCTAACCGCTAAAATTTGATCAAAAATTTCATCTTTTTTGCAGACGTTTTCGTAAAATTTTACTCCCTGCGACTCTAGTAAAAACACCGCATTTGCGGCTTGCTTTAGCTCCTCGTTCATCTTGCGCCGCCGGTAGCTTTTTGAGCTAGGTTGTTGATGAGAGCTGAAATTTCGTGCAAATTTTGGCCTTTTAGCAGATCGTCCCACATCTTTTTCGGGAAAATTTCATGGTCGTACTCGATCGTTGCGGAGCCGATTAGCTTGTTAAATTTGACGTTTTTTATGCCGTCTATTTGCTTGATCGTTTGATCTATTTTTTCTAACGGCAAGCTGTCCGCTTCTTTTTTGATATCGCTGCTGACGCGGACTCTTAAACGGCCTGCGACGTGGTGGATCGGCGTAAAATACGAAGCTATGCGTAAGACTAACTCCGATGGTATATGTGGCGCTGCGCTCATGTTTCTCCTTTATTTTTTGGCGTATTATCTATTTGCTACGCTTAAATTTAACTGAAACTTTTTTGCATATCGTTATCAAATCATTTTTGATAAATAGGCGCAAAATAGGCTATTTGTTTTGGCACTTTGGACAAATTCCGTATAAAATCATCGCATGGCCTTCGAGTTTAAAGTCTGAGCTTTTACAAATTTGCTCTTGTTTTTTTTCTATATATTTATCGAAAAAACTCTCTGCCGCGCCGCATTTTACGCAGATTAGATGATCGTGATGCGACTTTAAATTTAGCTCGAATCTATTTATCCCGCTCTCTTCAAAGCTCAAAACGAGACCAAAGTCCTGCAAAAAATTTAAAAACTGATAGATCGCCGTGAGACTCACGTTTCGTCTAAATTCTCTTTTGATCTTGGTTTGTATCTCGCTTGCACTAAGATGCTCGTCGCTGGAAAATAAAATTTTTAAAATTTGCTCTTTTGCGGCGGAATTTTTATATCCGTAATCCCGTAAAAGCTCTAAAAATTTCATATAAAATTTATCAAAAGTGTGCATTTTGCCGCCGTTTCAGCCGATTAAAATTACTTTTTATTATAGTAAAAAAAGCTGATAATGCGATAAATTTAAGACCAATTCTCAAAAAATGGAGATTTTGGCTAAGCGGTTATAAAGGTTATTTTGGCATAATTCCGCAAAAATTTTAAAAGGGAAGCCATGACGTACGACGAACTAGAGCTTGAGGCGGTTTTGCTAGAGGTTTTAGAAAACCGAGGCAATTTTGAATCGCTTGACGATGAAGAGCTTTTCGAACTTATCGAAGAGGTCGCAAAATATACCGACGGAGATTATGAAGAGGCGTTTGAGTATATGACTCAGTTTTCGCCGATTAATAAAAAAAGATTCGTCTCTCTTTATACGGTTTAGCCGCTAGGCCAAACCGTTTTTAAAACTTATTTTTCGCTTTCAAAATATTTATTTATTATTTCTTTTAGCTTTTTAGTATATCTTGAGTCTTTCGGAGAGTTGTTGTAGATATCTTCGATCGCGTACATTCTCTCGTAGTAGTCGTTGGTATCTTGCATATTTATAACTAAATTTGACGCGTTTAGGCTAACGCCGAAAAATATTCCTCTCTCTTTCGATTTTGATACGCCAAATGCCGAAATCTCAGGTAGATCCGTCATCGCGGCAGCTTTTTCGCCGACTCCCATTATAGCGGCATCGACGCTAATATCTAGGGTGCCTTTACCGTTTACTAAACCGTCGTAAGATCTGCTTGATTTAAAAAGTATTATCAAATCGCTTGATTGGTAGCCTGCTTGCGCGCCTATGCCGCCGCCTCTAAAATCCACGAATATCGGGCTGCTCCACTCGTTGTCATCGTTTTTAGCTACGAAAATACCGCTTCCGTTATGTCCGCTGATTATAAATCCGCTTTTAACGAGATCCGGGATAATTACGATGCCCTTGACGTCTTTTAGGTTGATTTTTCTATTTTTTTCGGCAAGTTTTTCGTTATCTTGTCCAAACGTATCTAGGATATTGAGTGCCGTTTTTACCCTTTGATTTTGCGTGAGCTCGGCAAAGGCAGCACCGGATAGCAACATGAGGCAAAGCGCCAGTTTGAAAAAATTTCGCATTTTGTTTCCTTTTTCGTAAAATTTACCCGCTATTATAGTATTTTTTTATTAAATTTAAAAATTATTCGTTAAATTTACGTAAAGGATGTAAATGAAAAAAATTATTTTAGCCGTTTTGATTTGTTTAAATTCGAGCGCAAAAGTACAGGGCGGCGCGCCTAGCCAAACTCAGACGATCGTAAACGGCGACGTCGAGATAGTACACGTGGAGGCTAAATTTGCCGGAAATTTAAGCATTGACGGCAAGAAAAAGCGCTGGCTTAGCGTGCCCGGGGATGAAAATTTAAAATTTGCCATCGTCGCCGCCAGCTACCGTCAAAAGGGCGAAATAAAGCTAATAAACGGGCTTAAAAGCGGCGATGAGACGATAGTTTTTAAGATCGTAGAGGGCGAATATAAAAAAGAAAAAATAACCGTCGAAGGCAGCAAAGTAACTCCGCCAAAAGACGTGCTAAAGCGTATCGAGGAGGAGCGCGAGGAGGCGAATAAAATTTACGCGACGGCTAATGTCGGGCTAAAATTTGGCTCCAAATTTATCCTGCCGATGAGTTCTATGGTCACGAGTCCGTTCGGCACCGCGCGCGTATTTAACGGCACTTTAAAGAGCTATCACGGCGGCACGGACTTTAGAGCGGCGGTCGGCACGTCCGTAGTCGCGGCAAACGACGGCGTAGTCGTCATAGCAAAAGACCGCTACTATGCGGGCGGATCCGTGGTGATCGATCACGGCGAGGGCATCTACACGCAGTACTATCATCTAAGCGCGCTAAACGTCAAAGTCGGACAAAGCGTCAAAAAAGGCGACATCATCGCGCTTAGCGGTGCTAGCGGGCGAGTGAGCGGGCCGCACCTGCACTTTGGCGTGATCGCCGGCGGCGTGCAGGTAAATCCGATAAATTTCGTCAAAAAAATCAACGAAATTTTAAATTAACATTTTTTTCACGACTTTTCTTTAAACTTCGCTCATCTTTTTAAAGGAGAGAAAATGAAAAAAGTAGTTTTGATTAGTATGTTGGTTGCGGGCGGGCTTTTTGCCGCTTCGCTTGAAAATAGCACGAACGACGAGCTTTATAAAATGGTCGCAAGCGCCGACGCTAAGACGCTTAGCGAGGTAGCTTTTGAGATAGATAAGCGCGCTGGCAAGCTAAAATTTGAGGCCAAAGAGGCCAAACGCGGGCTAAAGGCCGAAATCAGAAAGAAGTTTGACGCGATGAGTATCGCCGATAGAGAGCGGTTTATGCGCGAGTTTAGAAACGGCTATAACGCCCAAGTGGGCGCGCTAAGCGTGGCGGAGGCAAAAAGGCTTGATATCGAGCTAAAAGACGGCGATGACGACGATGATTTTCACAAGAAATTTAAGCACGATTTTAAGGGTGGATTTATAAAAGATAAAGACGGCAAAGGCCCTCATATGCCGCGCAGTAAAGAGTAAATTCGGCCTTTTTTAGGCTTTGCGGGGCGGATTTTCGTTTAAATTTGCGCGAAAATTTGCTCCGTTTTTTACAAATTTAAGCACTTTGGCGACAACGAATATTTATGAAATTTTACCTTGAAATTTAGATGAAATTTGATAAATTTACGCAGGATTTATCTGTAGCGAAATTTAAGCGCTCTTTGAAAATCTCGGATGCAAACGAGCCTTGCAAACAGGATAAATAAAACCTGAAAATCAAGCGGATAAAACGCCGTAAAACGACAAAAACAAACGAAAACGGAGCGAAAATGAGTAAAATTTTGATCGTCGAGGACGAAAATATGCTGCTTGAGATGATGTGCGCGTACTTGCAGGCTCAGGGCTACGAGACTGCGGGCGCGAAAAGCTACGACGACGCGTTAAATTTGGCCTACGAGAGCAACTTTGATCTTTGGATATTTGACGTCAAGATCATCGGCGGCAGCGGTTTTGCGCTACTTCGGGAGCTGCGAAACACGGGCAAAAACACGCCTTGTATATTTACGACCTCGCTAAATACGCTTGATGACGTACAAACCGGCTTTACTAGCGGCTGCGACGACTATATCAAAAAGCCGTTTGAGCTAAAAGAGCTGCATCTGCGCGTACAAAATTTGCTAAAACGCACCTTCGTACATAACAAAAACGAGCTGGTAAATCTGGGCGAAAATTTGGGCTTTGATATGAATCAGGGTCTGCTGTTTCGTGACGGCAGGGCTGTCTCGATGCCTAAAAAGCAGTCTAGGCTGCTAGCACTCTTACTTAAAAATCAGGATAAATTTTTGAGTAGAGAGGAGATCTATTCTCAAATTTGGGACTACGACGAGAGTCCTAGCGAGCTTAGCCTGCGCGTTTATATCGCGGAGCTGCGTAAAATTTTAGGCAAAGAGCGTATCGTTAGCGCATCAAAGCTAGGCTATAAATATGTTTAAGCTTTTTAGTGCGGCCGAGATACAAAGAGTAGGGCGCGGGTTTGAAATTTCATCCAAATTTACGCAAGATTTTTGCCGTTTTATGCTTCAAAATTTACGTCCGCAAAATACGGTCAAATTTGATCCAAAAGGCGGCAAATGTCACTTCTAAAATCAATTAAAAAAGCCTTCGCCCCGCTCTTGGACCGTCAAATTTTACCTATTTTTTTACTTTATTTTATCACGAGCGCCGCATTTTTGGTTTTTTTCGCACAGATGTTTTACGAGCGCGAGAAGCATTTTATCCTAGACCGCGACGTATTTATCGTGCGAGATTTGCAGCATCACCTGCAAAATAAATTACAAAAAAACGGCGAGATAGACGACGATGATTTCGACGACGTCGAGGCTTTTGCCGTAAATTTAAAAACGGGCGAGGAGATCGAGGACGACTTTGAGCCGCGCGAGGGCATGCCGAGCAGATACAAGGACGGAACGAGCTCTGTGGTGCAGTTTTATCTCAAAAATCATTTCGGCGAGGAGGAGTACTACGTCGCGGTCAAGGTCGCGGATCCCGAGTTTGCGATCTTTACGCTAAAACTCAAGATAATATTTTTCTCGTTTATGATACTGCTTGCTATTTTAGTCATAGCTTATTTTATCATCCGTCTTTCGCTGCGCCCGCTTTACCGTCGTATCGACTTTTTAAATGGCTTTATCAGGGATACGACGCATGAGATAAACACGCCTCTTAGCGTCATTTTGATGAGTATAGAGATGTTTGAGACCGATCCGAAAAAAAACCTAAATAACATAAAAACCGCATCCAAAACGATCTCGACGCTTTACGAGGACCTTACGCTGGTCAAACTTAGCGGCAAAGAGGACGTAGCGGCGACGAGCTTTAGCCTAAGCGAGCTGGTGCGCGAGCGGATCGGGTACTTTGGGCTAAATTTAGAGCAAAAAAATATAAACATAAGCATGCAAATCGCCGAGGTGCAGCTACGCTCGTCCTATAAAAAAACGCGAAAAATCATCGATAATCTACTTAGCAACGCCATAAAATACTGCGACGAAAATGGCTCGGTAAGCGTAAATTTAACCCCCGCAGCGCTCGCGATATCAAACAGCGGCGCGGGCATCGCGAAGGAAAATTTGCCGCGGATTTTTGATCTTTATACGCGGTTTGACGAGCGAAACGGCGGTTTTGGTATCGGGCTTCACATCGTTAAAACATTTTGCGAGGAGCTCGGGTTTAAAATCTCGTGCAAAAGCGGCGGCGGGCTAACGGAGTTTCGCGTCGGTTTTGGCGGGAGCGCGGTTAAAATTTAAGAAAGCCGGGCTGTAAATTTAAGTTGTTTTAGTTTGTGCGGCAAGTTTGGGTCAAATTTTAAACCGTCAAATTTGACCAAAATCGCTAAACTTAAATTTGACGCGCAAGCGGGCTAAATTTAGAAAGTATGCAAAACTAAGAAAGCCAAATTTGGCGTATCAAGGCAGAATATCGACGTTTATTTCGTTTTTGACCTCTACGGTTACGCTTTGGGTCGTGCCGTTATATTCGGTGTATTCCGCGCCTACGTTTCCTTGGGTAAAGTTTTTAAGATGCAGCGTATCTCCGCTCTCGCCGTCTATCCTTAGCCTGTTGTCGCTATCCGTCATATCAAGCACGTCTTTGGCGGTTATCGTGGTTTCGACGTTGTTTTCGGCGCCGCCTAGCTCGAGTTTTTCAAAGTCTTTAACCTTGCTAAAGTCTATGTTTTCGGAGATATTTAGCGTATCTTCGCCGTCACCGCCTTTTATGACGGAGGTTGAGATGTTTGCTCCTTTTTCTATCACGACTTTGTCGTTGCCCTCGTCGCCTCTTATTTCAGAATAATTATCAAAATTCGCTCCGGCTTTTATGTTTATAGTGTCATCGCCTCTGCCTCCAAATATCACGGAGTGCGAGACGTTTGCGCCGCCGTTTACGTCTATGGTGTCGTTGCCTTCGCCTCCGGCTATGCGTGAGGCGTTTTGGATCTGCGCACCGCTGTTGATATGTATTTCGTCGTCTCCTTCGGCGGCGTTTATCTGGGCTTTATCAATGATCGCTCCGCCGTTTACGTTTATAGCGTCGTTGCCCGTACCGGTGTGTATGTATGTGCCTTGTTTAAACTCGCCTCCGCTGTTTAGCGTTACGACGTCTTCGCCTTTGCCCGTGCCTATGCCGGCAGTGTTTCCCGATATAGTAGCGTTTTCAAAGGCGCTATTAGAGATGGTTACTTCGTCGTTATCATCCTCCATAAATAGCTCGGAATTTACAAATTTAACTCCTTCTAGCTCGATCTTTTCCTCGCCTGCGCCTGTGTTTACGGCGACGTTGGTGAGCGTTACGCCGGATTTTATATTGATGTTATCGTTGCCTGCGTATGTTGATATGATGGAGTCGTTTCTGTTGTTTGTAGAGCCGGTCACGTCGGATTCTATATTTATCGTATCGGCGTCTTTTCCCGTCGTTACTCTAACGTCTTTAAAGGTGGAATTTTGCCCCAATGTTACCTTGTTTTCTCCGTTGCCTGCGATGATATCTACTTTTTCTAATGCGGAATTTTCAACCGTTATGATATCGTCGCCTTCATCGGTATCTATCGTGGCTTTTGAGCCGTCTTGCCCTTTGACGGCGGAGTTTTTTATGCTCACCGTATCATCGCCCGTTCCGGTGTGTACTTCGGAATTTTCGATAACGCCTTTTATGTTTACGATATCGTTGTCTTCCTCGGTGTTGATACTGGAGCTATCTGTAACTTGGCCATTTATGTTTACGACGTCGTTACCGGAGCCGGTATTTGCGACGAAATGATTTTTAACGTGACCGCTAAGATTTAGCGTATCGTCGCCCGCGCCGGTATTTATATGCTTGCCGTCGGTTTGTGCATTTCCTTGTATGCTTAGATAGTCGTCGTGGTCTATTATTTTGCCCGTTGCGCTAGAGTTTATTATCTCAGTATTGTCCGTGGTGACGGTTAGGGTTAAATTTCTAGAGTAGTCTTTGTAGGTTACGCCGTAGTCTTCGTATTTAACGCCGTTTGCATCTACTTTTGATTCGCCTTCTACGCCTTGGTTTTGGTTGTCGCTCTGCGTCGTAGAGGTGCTCGATAAATTTACGCCGCCATGCCCGTCGTTATCTATGATTTTTACTCTTATTTGAACGCTATTTATATCGTTGGCGTCGGCGATGGTTGCTTGGCTGCCGCTAGTCCAGCTTAAGCCGCCGTCGGTCGAATACTGCATAGAACCCGCCTCGTAATCTACGCCTGCCGTTCCGCCGCTTAGGCTAAAATTTAGCGTAGTCGGTCTAGCTTTTAGGGCGCTTCCTACGGATAAAGCAAATGTCAAATAATCACCAGATCCCTCCATGACATCGCTTAGAGATCTTACTTGTAGTGCTTTTGGCGCAGGGGATGATGAAATTATCTTGGTAGCAATACCGATAGCTCGTTCAACTGCAATAGAAGGTTGATTTTGCGTATACGGGTTGCTATAAGTTGCAATTACGCTTGATATATGGCCGCCTTCTGTAAACGCAACCTTGCTCAGGCTCACGCCATCTAAGCTAGCCGAACCGCCACTACCGTCAGTTGCGCTTTCCTTTGTATCTTGAGTTTGAGTTTCGTCCAGCGATGGTTGCTGTAACGCAATGGTGTCGGCCGCTACGGTCGCGTCTTCAATGTTTTCTTTTACTGTTGCGCCTTGATCTGATAGAAAAGTATCTTCGTCTGTTATGACTACGTCTTTATCGCTATTTTGCGGTATGACGATGGCGTCTTTTTCGATGCTTTTTACGATACTTGCTTCGGCCGGCACGACTATCCTTTACTTTAAAATTTGTGCTATTATATTGTTTTTTCTATTTTTTGTATATTGTACTTGAGTGCAGGTGTGGTTTTTAAATTTACAACCGTAAAATCGCAAACACAATCAAAATAGGCGCTTTTGTTTGGTATTTCGTTTAAATTTATCCATTTTTTTATTTTAAAAATGTAAAATCTCGTTTAAAAACTTAAGGCTGAAAATGACTGCGCTCCTTGTCGCCGAATACATCGGCATCGCCTCGGCAGCCACGAGCGGATTTATCTTCGCGGTTAAGCGCGACTGCGACTGGCTGGGTATCTTTATCGCCGCGCTTCTGACTGCGCTTGGAGGCGGATTTATGCGCGACGCTATCGTCTCGCGCCCGCCGTATTCGTTCACGCACTATGCTCCGTGCATTATCGTGATGGTGATGCTCTTTCTCTCGGCGTTTTTACGCCTGCATAAGCGAAGCGATATCGAGAAAAAATTCCTTTTCGTCACCACCGACGCAGTGGATCTCGTGAGCTTTTCTATCGTCGGGGCGATCGTGGCGCTGCAGTTTGGCTACAACGTATTTGGCGTCGTGCTGTTAGCGCTTTGCAACGGCGTGGGCGGAGGTATGATACGCGACGTGCTCTTTAACGAAGTGCCGTGGTGTCTTAAAACCGGGCTTTACGCGACGGTTAGCATTGTCGTGGGACTGATTTATTTTGCTATGGATTATGCGGGATTTACGAGCGTGTTTTGGGTGATGGGGCTTTTTGCGTTTGGAGTCGTGTTTAGGCTTGCGGCGTATTATCTTGGTTGGCATTTACCGACTTTGCAAAAGTGAAATTTATCTAACTTTTTACAGCGATGCGTTAAATTTGATAATTTGCAAAATTTACGTGCAAGATACGAAAAGTACTGTCTCGGACGTATATTTGAGGATATAAAAAACTATACTAAAAATGCGGTAAAAATTTCGGCAAAAGAAAGCGCCGATCGACAAATACCGATAAGCGCGTCAAAATTCGGCGGATTGCTCAATATGCCGCGAAGCGAGCCGTGGCCCGCAAACGAACAAGCTGGCGAACTGCTTCATTTTATAGCACAGATAAATTTTAGCGAAGTTTCGGAGTTTGAAAAAATCGCCGCGGATAAAAACAGTATCAAATTTGACTTGCGTTTGTCGAGTAAAAAAAGGGGGGGGGTCGGCGGCGGTTGTTAAATTTGGCTAAACATGATTTGATTTAGCGGTAAATTTAGCCCATATCTGAGCTAAATTTAAAAGCCTAATCCGCTCTTTGCAGTATCGCAGCGGCGATAGCAAAACCTCCGTCGTGGCTAATGGTGATTTGCGCGTCTTTTAGATTAAAATTTTTTATGATTTTTTCTGAGAGCTTTACTTTTGGAGCGTTTTTGTCGTCTTTGTAAATTTGAGCGTCAAAAAATGAAAACTCGGCTGAGATCCCGCAGCCAAGGGCTTTGCTGATAGCCTCCTTAGCTGCGAAAAATCCCGCTATCGTAGCGTCCGTTTTTGCGATATTTATCTCGTCGTCGCTCAAAAAATATCTCAAAAAATCCTCGCCCCGCCGCTCTTTAAGCCTTGAGATCCGCGAGATCGCTACGATATCTATGCCGATCATTGCACCACAAAGTCGGTAAAGTAGATGTTTTTTATGTGACCGTCGGCCAAAACCTCGTTTAGGCGGTCGACTATCTCATCTTTTAGGCGATTTTTGCCTTTTTGAGTGCTTACCTCTTCGTACGTTTTAGACGAGAGGGTGGATACTATGATATCCCTGATTAGCGGTTTTTTCTTGTCTATTTCAGGCGTTAGCGTCTCGGCGCTAAGCTCTAGATCTACCTTTGTTTTTAAGTATCTCGAGCCGCTTTCGCTAAGTAAATTTACTATAAACTGATCGAGTGGATAAACGGGCCCCATATTTATGTAGTCGTTTGAGCGCTTTCCTGCCGTATTTTTTGGCGCTGCCGATTGGACTTGTTCGGTTTGCGCTTGTGCCGTTTGCCCCTGCGTAGCGTCGTCGTTACCGCTCATTAATAAAAACGCAAGCAACCCCCCGACCACTAAAAGTAGTATCAAAATAACGATTATTATGATTAAAACTAAGCTGTTGCTTTTTTTAGCTTGTGTCTCTTCAGCCATCTATTCTCCTTAAAATTTTAGCTATAATTATATCTTAAATTTTTGAAAAATGAGAAGGCAATGGTACATAAAACAAACGCTGCAAGGTTTCTAGACGGCAAACATATCCCATACGAGCTAGTCGAATACGAAGTGGACGAAAGCGATCTGAGCGCCGTTCACGTGGCTGCCGTTTGCGGCGAGCAAATAGAAAAAATCTACAAAACCATCGTCTGCGAATGCGAGCCTAGAGGCTACGTCGTAGCGTGCATACAGGGCGATTTGAGCTTAAATTTAAAGGCTTTAGCTAGACTAAGCGGGCATAAAAAATGCGAACTTTTAAACTTAAGAGAGCTTGAAAAAGTGACGGGCTATATCCGCGGCGGCTGCTCTCCTATAGCGATGAAAAAGGCGTTTGAAACGTTTTTTGACGAGAGGATTTTAAAACAAGACTACGTCTACGTAAGCGCCGGCGTGCGCGGAAAACAGATAAAAATTGCGCCGCAAAGCTTAATAGAAGCCATCAACGCAAAGCTCGGCGACGTCGCCGTTTAGTAAAATTTAACCCAAAAATGCTAAAATACGCCGTCTTAAAATAAAATAAATTTAAAAAGGTAAAATTTTGATAGATGAAATTTTTAGAGAATACGATATACGCGGCGTTTATGTGCGCGATCTAAATGAAACGAGCGTTAAGGCGATCGGGTTAAATTTAGGCCGCGAAATGCTACGCCGAGGCGCAAAAAACGTTAGCGTGGGGTATGATGCTAGGCTAAGCGCAGGTGAGATTTTCGGTTGGCTAGTTAGCGGGCTAAATTTAGCCGGGATCAAGGTCTACGATATCGGTTTGCTACCGACGCCGGTCGGGTATTTTAGCGTATTTACGGACAAATTTGACGCAAACGTAATGATAACCGGCTCTCATAATCCAAAAGAGTACAACGGCTTTAAAATCACGATTTTTAAGGATAGTTACTTCGGCGAGGATTTGCAAAAGTTAAAAGTCGCCGTGCTAGACGACATCGCGGCAAAAACGCAAATCTCCGATGATTTTAGGGCCGAAAAATTCGACGTCGCGACGCCTTATAAAAATTTCCTCATAGAGCAGTTTGCGCATTTAAAAAATCTGCCGCTTAAAATCGTCATCGACTGCGCAAACGGAGCGGTCGGAGCGGTGCTACCTGAAATTTGCGAGGCGTTAAAATTAAACGCTCAAATTTTATATCCCCGACCCGATGGCAACTTCCCAAACCACCACCCCGACCCTAGCGAGGAGAAAAATTTAAGCGACCTAAAGGCCGCGCTCAAGGGCGAATTTGACATAGGGTTTGGTTTTGACGGCGACGGCGACCGTATCGCGGTTTTAACCAAAAAACGCAACATAAAAGGCGACGAGCTAGCATATCTATATAGCCTTGCGATGAAAAATCCGCGAGTGCTGGGCGAGGTCAAATGCTCGCAAAATATGTACGACGAGATCGACGCGCACGGGGGCAAAAGCTTCATGGGCAAGACCGGCCACAGCAATATCAAAAAGGCGATGAAAGAGCTAAATATCGATATGGCGGCCGAGGTGAGCGGGCATATTTTCTTTAAGGAGCGATATTTCGGCTTTGACGACGCGACGTACGCGATGTTTCGCGCGCTAGAGCTTGTAGCTAAAGGCTTTAACCTAGACGGCGAGCTCGATAAACTGCCAAAGGTCTTTAGTACCGACGAGATCAAGATAAAAACGACCGACGCGCAAAAATTTAAGCTGGTTGCAAATCTAAAAGAGGTTTTGGTCGAAATTTATGAGAAGGGCGACGCGCAAAATTTGCTAGCAGGCCTAGGTAAGATAGCTGAAATCATCGATATAGATGGCGTTAGAGTGAGATTTGACGATGGCAGCTGGGCGCTAGTGCGAGCCTCAAATACGACGCCGGTTATCGTCACGAGATTTGAAGCAAAAGATGAAAAAACCTTGGCAAATTTGCAAACCGTGTTTGGTGAATTAATAAAAAAAGAAAGTATATAATTTTGCAAGCCATAATGAGATGGTTTGTAAAGTAGGACTAAAATATACTACAAACCATATTCATCTAACTTTTTTGAATTTCAAATATATAATTTTAGTTTAATTGTAAGTATGGCGATACATTTTTTCATAGCTAATAAATCTAATAAAATACAATAAAGGAGAAAAAATGAAGCATAATAATATTGCTTTATGTTTTGTGTTAGGATGCTCTTTATATGGAGCGGAAAATATTGTTATTGATGCAGATACTCGGTCATCGTACTATACAAGATACTTATATAACAATAGTTTGTTTGGCGGTTACTATGGTTTTAACCCTGGCGAGACAAGTGGAAGCTATTCTAATAATAGCGTTACGTGGAATGCTACTCCTGCCAATATGGCTAAAAATAGTAGATTAGGAGTTCGGATATACGGCGGATTAAACCAATCGACAAGAAACAAAAATGCCTCTAATAATAAAGTATATATCAACGATGGAGATAGGATACAGTCGGTTTATGGTGGTTCTGCAGAAACAGGGGACGATAGTGCTTCAAATTTCGTAACAATAAACAATGGCAAGATAAGTCAAGATGTTGTAGGCGGACATAGTATTGGGGGCGTGGCTAGTTTAAATTCTGTAATTATAGATGGCGGAATGGTAGGCGAAGACGTTATGGGCGGCCATGCTGTAAACGGCGGTAAAGCAAACGGCAATATCGTAACCATAAAAGGCGGCACGATAAAGGGGCAGATTTACGGTGGAAAAGGCGGTGGCGGCAATATAGATAATATAGTAAATTTAGATGCGAGTTCCTTAAAATTACAAACTATTTACGGCGGCGATACTGGGTGGAATGGATTTGCAAAAACTACAAAAGGAAACATCTTAAATATTCGCGGCAAAAATATAGAGGCTGGAAATATCGTAAATTTTGAATATGTTAATTTTTACCTACCTTCAGACGTGAGAGCCGGCGATACTATTTTAAATTTAAGCGGTAAAATAGGTAATCAGAATAAAAATACCGACTTGACGCGTTCGCTTGTAGCTGTAACCATGGGGGCGGAAAATAATAATCTCAATGTGAGCGACAGGATAACTTTAATCTCAAACCCGCATGGTATTTTGTATCCAATAGAGCTTGCGGATAAAATAAAAAATCATAATGAAAATTTACAAGCTATAGCCGGAATATCAACCATATATGAGTTTAATCTACAAAAAGATGGTAGTGATTTGGCTGCCCAAGGAAATAATTTGTATGCGGTAGTTGCTAAAAAAGTTAGTCCGCTAAGCCCCCATAACGGCAGTAACGAACAAAAACTTATAGATACCGTGCAAAAAAGTACATTAGAGCCGACCGTTGGCGCTATAGCCATCATCAATCAAAGCTCTGAAGTTGTTTCAAATATAGACCTTGGCGGCGTAGCCGACAGTGGCGAATTAAATGGCGGCGTGGTAACGGGCGCCGCCATATCTAATACTAGACACAATTCAGGCTCGCACGTGGATGTAAAATCAGTATCATCTGCTGTGGGGGTTGCGAAAGAATTCAAGGATGTCGTTACGGGCGCGTTTTTAGAATTTGGAGGCGGCAATTATGATACCTTTAATGAATATAGCGGTACTTTTGGCGGAAGAAGCGTAGGCGATATTAAAGGAGAGGGCAAGATGCGTTATTACGGAATAGGACTTCTTGGTAAAGCAAGCTTGCCAGTAAATTTCTATACTGAAGCTACCGTAAAGATAGGCAAAATAAAAACCGATTACGAAACGGTATTGCCTAACGGCGTAAAGGTCGGCTATGACGCATCAAGGAGCTACTATGGCGGACATGTTGGCCTAGGTAAAGTATTTGAAATAACTGATTTTTCAAATATTGACGTATATTCTAAAGTATTTTTTACTAGAGTCGGCAAAAAGCAAGTCGAATTAAATAGTGAAAGAATATTGCTAGGCAAAAGCGACTCGTTAAGAACAAAAGTAGGCTTTAAATTTTCTCAAGATATAAATGATGGTCTTCTGTGGTTTGCTGGTCTTGCATATGATAGAGAGTTTAAAGGAAAATCAAACGGATACAATTTAACGTATAGTACGGATATTATTTCGCCTTCCATGAAGGGCAATACCGGCATAGCAGAGTTTGGATTAAAATTTAAAACACAAAAAGGATTTGAGACAAATTTGAAATTTGAAGGCATGGTTGGTAAAAGAGAAGGCGTTGCTGCTGCAGCCGAGATTATGTATAAATTTTAAATATTCTTCTTTACCTCAAGGCTCCATATGGGTGCCTTGAGGTAATTATGTGGCTTTTGGGTTGCAACAAACTCACATCCACTCCAAAACCTGCGTGATATCGCCCGCGACGAAACATTTTAGCCCCTGCGCGTCAAGCGGCTTAGACGGCACGATCGCGTTTTTAAATTTCTGCGTTTTGGCTTCTTTTAGGCGCTGATCGAGGTTAAATATCTCGCGAATCTCGCCGTTTAGGCTAAGCTCGCCCATAAATACGCTCTCTTTACTGATCGGACGGTTTTTAAAGCTGGAAATGATCGCCGCGATTACGGCTAAATCGGCCGCCGTTTCGCCGATCTTGACGCCGCCGCTCACGTTGATGAAAACATCGTAGTGGCCCAGCGGGATCTCTAGCTTGCGCTCAAGCAGCGCCAGCAGCATATCTAGACGGTTTTTCTCATAGCCGGTGGAGCTGCGCTTAGGATACGCGCTCTCGCACACGAGTGCTTGTATCTCGACGCTAAGCGCGCGCGAGCCCTCCATCGTGATAGTGATAGCCGAGCCGCTAGTTGCCTTGCCTCGCGTGAAAAATTTACCCGCGACGTCGTTGGCGCTGATTAGCCCGTTTTCGCTCATCTCGAAAATCCCTACCTCGCTAGTCGAGCCGAATCGGTTTTTAAAGCCCCGCAGCATGCGCAGCTCGCGGCTGGAATCCCCCTCGAAATAAAGCACCACGTCCACCATGTGCTCCAAGATGCGCGGCCCCGCGATCGAGCCGTCTTTGGTGATATGGCCGATGATAAAGACGCATATATTTTCGTTTTTGGCTAGGCGCATGAGCTCGAAGGTGATCTCGCGCACCTGCGACACCGAGCCCGGCGCGGAGGCGATTTTCTCGCTGTAAAGGGTCTGTATGGAGTCGATGACGAGGATTTTATACTCGTTTTTGCGCACTTCGGCGAGGATATTTTCGAGTAAAATTTCCGTGAGCAAAAACAGCCCGTCTTTGACCGCGTCTAGGCGCTGGGCTCGCATTTTGATCTGGCTCGCGCTCTCTTCGCCGCTCACATAGAGCGTCTTTTTGCCTTGAGCGGCGAAATTTGACGCGATTTTTAGCAGCAAGGTGCTTTTGCCGATGCCGGGGCTTCCGCCTATCAGCACCAGCGAGCCCTCCACGACACCGCCGCCAAGAACCAGATCTAGTTCGCTATTTTGCGTGCTGATGCGCGTGACTTTTTCGATCTCGACCTCGCTGATTTGCTTTGCGAGGCTCGGTTTTACTGTGCTTTTTGAGATCTCTTTTAGCGTTTTGATCTGCTGCGCGTTTAGTTCTAAAAAGCTATCCCAAGCCCCACATTGTGGGCATTTGCCGACCCATTTGCTCTGCTGATTGCCGCAGGCTTGACACTCAAATACCGTTTTTATTTTCGCCATATTTTTCCTTTGCGGGATTATACTTTAAAATGTTTAAATTTTACTCTCGACGCACGGTTAAATTTCAAATCGAAACACGCGCGAGCGAAAAATAAGTAAATTTAACTCAAATCAACGAAAATTCAACTTTATCTAAATACAATTTGCCAAATTTAAAACTAAAATGGAGCGAAAATGAAACAAAAGCTTAGCAAAAATCAGTTTTTAGTCATCTCGCTCACGCTTTTTGCCATGTTTTTCGGCGCGGGGAACTTTATCTTTCCGCCGAATTTGGGGCGAGAGGCTGGGCAGAATTTTTACGTCGCGATCATGTTTTTTTGCGCTACGGCGGTGCTTTTGCCGGTGCTTGGCGTCGCAGCGATCGCTAGAGCAAAGGGGCTTCAAAGCCTAGTTCGCCGCATAGACCCGGTATTTGCGGTGCTTTTTACGGCGCTTTTATACCTCACGATCGGGCCGCTTTTTGCGATACCTCGCGCGGCAAATATGCCCTTTGACATCGCCGTTAAGCCGTTTATCGCGGCTGAAAATTTGCAAATTTGGCTGTTTTTCTACTCGGCGGCGTATTTTGCGCTAAATTATTACGTCTGTATGAACCCGTCAAAACTAGTTGATCTGCTCGGCAGATACCTCACTCCGCTGCTTTTGGCGCTTATTTTGCTACTTTTTGGGGCGGGATTTTTGTTCCCGATCGGCGAGTTCGTCGCTCCTATCGGAGATTATGCGCAGCGCGCAGCAGCCAAGGGTTTTGTAGAGGGCTATCAGACGATGGACGCGCTAGCGTCGCTGGCGTTTGGTATCATCGTGATAAACGCTATCAGAACCGTGGGCGTAAAAGACGAGCGCCACTTGGTTTCATCGACGATAAAGGCAGGCATGACGGCGGGCGTGATTTTGATGGCGATTTATTTGATGCTGGGCTACCTTGGCGCGACGTCGGCGGAGCTTTTCAAAGATGCGCCGGAGATAAACGGAGCCGAACTACTATCTCGCATTAGCGGCCATTACTTCGGTAAGGCGGGCGTTTTGGTACTAGGTTTGGCGTTTTTCCTAGCTTGTATCACGACGACGCTGGGACTCATCAGCTCTGCTAGTGAGTACTTCGAGGAGCTAACGGGCGGACGCGTCAAATATAAAATTTGGGTTGCGGCGTGGTGCTTGATCGGCTTTGGCGTGGCGAATTTCGGCCTCACGACCATCATCAAGGGCTCGATCCCGGTACTGATCGCCATCTATCCGATCGCCATCATGCTCATCATCCTTTCGCTCATCAATCCGCTGATCGACTCGAGCAAGCTCATCTACCGCACCTGCGTCTACGTCTGCGTGGTCGTCGGCACGATAAACGGCCTTGATATCGCGGGCGTCTCCGTGCCGCTAGTGACGGATCTCGTCAAAGAAATGCCGTTTTACGACTCGATGCTGGGCTGGATCGTGCCTAGTGCGGTCGCATTTGCGGTGACTTACATACTGCACCTTGTGCTAGAAAAGAGAGAAAATACTTTTTAACTACTAGCGGCAAAGCGCGGATTTTCTTGCATGCGGCTATAAAATTTCAAGACATTTTAGAAATTTTATAGCCGAAATTTTTTAATAACTATATATGTTCCAATATGATTTTAATTTATAAAGGTAAAGGCTCAAATTTAACTCGTCTATGACGTGTAATAGCCGCAGGATCTCGTCTTTTATGGCTTGTGCATCAGAAAGGCTTAGCGGTGAGTCAAAGAGCGAACTCTTGAAACGGTCTTTCGCGCCGTTTAAAAAGAGATAAAATTTATCGTCCATAAATGCCGCGCTTAGCGATACGGCACTGTCAAAACCCTGCTTAACCTCGCGTAGGCGTTGCATAAAACCGGGGCTTAAAAGATAGCGCGCTTCTATTTTGTCGTCGGTAAATACGCGAAATTCGTTGTTAAACTCCGTATCATCAAGTATCTCTTTTTCGCCAGATATTTTCGTATTTAGCACCTTTTTGTCGGCTAGTATCGTTTGTCCTTTGAAATTTTTATAAAACTCGCAGACTAGTACTGTACCGTTAAAGTCCATGTATTCGTCGTATATGACTTTGCTTACTCTTAAAAGCGCCAGATAAGGGTTTTTTGAGCCGTTTGAGTCATATGTTTTTTCTACTTTTATAGCCTCGCTTAATCGAAATTTGACATTAGCGTAAGTACCGCTTATTTGGTCTTCGCCGTAAAAATTTACGCGCCTGTATATTCCGCTTTTATAAAATTCGTTTGCGGTGATGCCTTTTTGAGGCTCGTATGTAAAATTGCTATCTATATCGGCAATTACCGTGCTAACAAAAACATTTTTGTAGAAGCTTCTATACTCTTCCAGCGTTTTTTCTACTTTTGGAATCCTCGGCGTGACGTATATTGGGATGACTGCAAATAAAAGAAAGAATATTTCAAAGCGTCGCTCCATAATAATAAAAATTAGTATTGGTGCGACAAATGTCGTTATAGTCATAAATGTAGCGTATTTTTTGACTACTTTTTTGCACTCTTTTTGCTTTTGCGTTACGGCGGCGATGGCTTCTTTTATTTTTGGGTTTATCATTCGTAAAAAACTCGGTTTAGGTAAAGGCCGTTTGGCGGCGCGGGGATACGCGTGAGCGGCTTTTGCTCGTAGATAGCTCGGCGTAAAAGCTCTTTTGCTTTGAGGAAATTTGCATCGCGGCAATCGCTTGAGTTTTTATCGCTAATTTTTGCGAGATTTTTTTCGGTATCTATGCTTGCGGCTTTGTTTAAATTTGAGTTTTCGGCGTCAAATTTTGAGACGGCGCAAACCGCTTGCTCGGCGGTCAAATTTGCGCTTTCGTCGCTTGCGGTTAAGATTTTTTCGCGGCTGTTTTGGTTTAAATTTGCCTTGCCGCCGGATTTTGCCTTCTGCGCACGTTCAAATTTAAACTTTAGCGCGCCCGTTTCCTTAAATTTGCCGTTTTTTACAAGCTCGAGCGCCTTAAGGACGCTAGCGACCATGAGGCGAACCTGGGCGCGCAAAAAGCCGTTTGCTTTAAAAACGATGACAGACCGCTTGCCGCGCGCGTAACAAAATGCCTTTGTGACGCGCCGTACTGGGCTTTTGACGTCGCTGCCAAGCTTCATAAACGCGCTAAAATCATATTCGCCGACAAAAAGCGCAAGCAGCTCGTTTGCTAAATTTGGGTCAAATCTCGGCAAAAAAGTCTCGTAAGGCGCTAAAAAAGGCGAAAACTCGCCGTGATTGATGACGTAGCGGTAGGCTCTGGCCGTAGCGTCGTAGCGCGGGTGAAAGCAGTCCTGCACGCGGCTTATAAATTTAACGTGAACGGCGGGGTGGGCGTGGCGATTGATGAGAGCTTTTAGACGCGCAAAGTCCTTAAAATGCTCGCCACACTCGACGCAGGCTACTTGGTTGTTTGCATGCACGCCCTTATCGGTGCGCGAGCTAGAGATTATTTTACTAAAAATGCCCACATGTGCTAGGGCTGCACCCAGAGCGTCCTCGACGCCGTTTTCGTGCGGCTGAGTCTGCGAGCCTTGAAATTTCGACCCGTCGTAGCTAAAAACAAGCTTAAGGCGCACTTAGTATCTTTTTAAAATTTTAGCCCTAAAGCTAAAAATAGATGCGATAAAAAATAGTAAAAATATTGCCGCAATCGCGATAAAAACTCGCGAACTAAAGAGCATAATGAGCGTAAAATAGCCAAAAAGCACGCCAAATATTCCAAAATACACAAAGCCCTTTTCGTAGCGGTAGGTCACGATACCCAGGCTCAAAGCAAAAAGCGTCGTCGCTAGCGGAAAAAGCGCGATGAGAACGTAGGTAGCGAAGTCTTTGGCGCGTTTTTTATCCTCGCTCATCATTTGCCAATACTGCCAAAACGACTTCATTTGCGCGACGCTGTCCTCTTGGGCTGTACTGATTTTCATAGTGCCAAAGTCCGTTTTGTGCCACGAGGTGTCCCTGATATCGTAAATTTTGCCGTCTGATAGCGTAAATTCAAGAACGGCATTGCTGTTTGTTAGGCGAGCGTTTTTAGCTAGAACGAATCTATGTGCGCCTTCTTTTGGCGAATAAAGCTTCACGCCCTCGTAAAGCGTGCCGTTTTCATCGTCCTTTTCGTTTTGAATAAAGACCATCCAGTCGGAAAATTTTTGTCCGAATTCGGTCGTTTTTAAATTTAGCTTGGCGACGGTTTTTTTGTATGAGACGAAATTTGCGTTTAGCTCCGCAGCCGTAGGAATCAGCACTATCGCGGTAACGATGAGAAAGATTGAGACTGCGCCGCTAACGATGAGGAAAAATTTAGCGATCCTAACGGGCGAATATCCGAGCGTAAAAAGCACGATACTCTCGTTTTCACGAGAAAGCCTGAAAAACATAAGCGCAAGCGATGCAAAAAACGCGATCGGTACGGTAAAAAGCAGTACTCTAGGCAGCATAAACATATAAAGCTTAAAAAGCTCTAAAAACGAGATCTCTATGTAGGAAGTGATGCGCGCGATCTGGATAAAAAACACGATCGACATAATGAGAAAAAGCGTCGCAAACAGCGATGCGAACGTGCCTAGGAAATTTGAGAAAAGATAACGCGCCGTCCTATCCATAAATGAGCCCCAAGATGTATATAAACCAATCCTTGAACGCATAAACTATAAGCGTAGCAAGGCTCAGAAACGGCACGAAAGGCAGCTCGTATCCGCGCTTTCGCACGATAACGTATGCGGGCAGCGTCAGCAGTGCCGAGACGTAGATCGCCATGAGGCCGAGCTTGATACCTAAAATCGCACCCATAACGCCCGCGATAAAAATATCTGCAGAACCCATGGCTTCGCGCTTAAGAGCTAGACTAACGACAGCGCGAAGCAGCCAAAAAGCAAACATAAAAATCGCGGCGTTTATGAACGAATCAAATGCGCGCAAAAGCCCCTCCGAGTCAAAAGAGGCAGGGAGATTAAATCCGTAAAGCAGCGAAAATGCGACGCTGGCAAAAAGCAGCGGATCGGGAACGGCTTTGTAGCGAAAATCAATGAGGCTAAGCGCTAGCAGCAAGATAAAGCAGATACCAAGCATCGCCGCCTTGAAAATAGCGGCGTAAAAGCCGTCTGCAAACATCTCTAGCCCGCGTGTTTCATAAAAATACGCAAGCACGCAAAGTAGGGCGCTAGCAAGCTCAACGAGTGGATACTGAAAGCTGATTTTTTCGTCGCAAAACGCGCATTTGCCGCGCAAAAACAGCCACGCGAAAATAGGGACGTTGTGATACGGCTTTAGCGGCGTTTTACAGCTTTGGCAGTGCGAGGCGGGGAAATTTATGCTCTCGCCGCGCGGCATGCGGTAGATTAAGACGTTGCTAAAGCTGCCGACTGCGGCGCCCAAAATAAAAAATAAAACGGCGAAAATCATAACTCTCCTACTTAAATTTATTCCGTTTTTGCGGGTTTTATACCAAATTTTCGGCTTTTTAAACCAAGTCGCGACGTTTCATAAGATAATCTTTGCGTAAAATTGCCGATTTATCGCATTAATTTGATCTAAATTCGCCTCGTCATTTGCGCCGCAAAAATATAAAAACATAAAAATTTAAAGGCGATTTTAGCGAAATATTGCCTTGAATGCTTTTAAATTTAAAAATTTCGGTTAAAAACTTATGCAAAACGGCGCTGCGACAAGGCTTTTGGTTTGTAAAATTTAAAAGCCTTTTTTGCGAGCGGGTAAAATAAAAAGACGTAAATTTAAAAGATGGAGGCAGCCAAAAGCTCAATTAAAGTCCGCCAAACCTTCTGTCTTTTTTCTTAAATTTAGCCGTTATCAAGGCTAACTCCTCGCGCGTAAAATCAGGCCAAAGCGTGGGCGTAAAGGCAAACTCGGCGTAGCTAGCCTGCCAAAGCATAAAATTTGACAACCTCTGCTCGCCGCCGGTGCGCACGAGAAGGTCGATGGGCGCGGGCTCATCGAGGCAAGCTTGCAGGCTGTCTTCGCTTAAATTTAGAGTTAGGTTTTGGGCGTCAAACTCTCCTCCATTTTTCTCGCAAAATCTCCTAAAAGCCCTTAAAATTTCATCTTTAGCACCGTAGTTTAGCGCTAAATTTAGCTTTAGCATAGAGTT
Organism: Campylobacter showae; assembly: GCF_900699785.1. Lineage (NCBI taxonomy): Bacteria > Pseudomonadati > Campylobacterota > Epsilonproteobacteria > Campylobacterales > Campylobacteraceae > Campylobacter > Campylobacter showae. The sequence continues at coordinate 213,464 of NZ_LR535679.1, read as the reverse complement.
TTGAGCGGTTGCGTTTTTGATACCGTTTATCTCGTTTTTTAGCTTGTCGCTTAGCGGACTTTCGTCGCCGATAACGTTAAATTTGATGCCGTTTTTGATAAAACTCTCGCGTTTTGAGAGCAAAAATTTATGCAAAAGTTCCATCAAAAACGCCACTTCGCTCTTCGGGCGCTTCCAGTTTTCGGTGCTAAATGCGTATAGGCTCAGCACCGCCACGCCCTCGTCGATGCAAAACTCGCACATCTGCTCCACGACGTTCGCGCCCGTTTCGTGTCCTTTAGTGCGCAGCAGACCGCGGCTTTTAGCCCATCTGCCGTTGCCGTCCATGATGATAGCTAGGTGATTTAGCTCGTTCATTTTAGCCCTTAAAATCAATTATTTTGCCGCTTGGATCAAAAAAAGCGGCGATGTTTTGCGTCGTTTGCGCTTCGCAGTCAAACTCGCCTCGCAAAAGCCTAGCGACCTTGTCAAAGGGCGTCTGCGCGCTGATTATCCTGGCGCCTTTTAGCGTGAAAATAATCGGAGCGAAATTTGAAAAAACGAGGTAAATTTGACTCGTGCGGGCGCCCTCGAATTTCATCTGGAAAACGCCTTTTGCGCCGTTATAAACAAACGAAATATTAATGATATTTTTTTGCAGCGCAAGTAGCATCTGAGCTAGATTTTCAAACGTTTCTCGCGAGTCTGCCGCGCTAAGACCGTTAAATATATATTCATAAAACCAGTTTAGATCGGGCTCGCTTATCAGCCTTTCTATTAGCGCAAGTCCCTCAGGCGCGGCGTAGGCTAAGCTTGGCTTTTTAAAGAGATTTCTTATCACGATATTTTCGGTGCCGCTTGCGATCTCGCCCCAGTATTCGCCGTCCACGTCGAGGCTTTTCATGCTTTTCGTGCTTAGGATTTTGTTGCCCATTTTGAGATTGTAGCGATTATAGCCCGTCTTTTCGGCGACTTTGATGCTGATGGGCAGGCTCGCGTTTAGAGCCGTACCCGCGCCGCCGCTTGCGATTTTTTGCACTCTCGAGACGGGATTTATCATAGCATGCTTGCTAAATTTACTATTTGCCGCGCCGCATCCTCTTTGGACGTTAGCGCGATATTTTGCGCGTCATGGCGCGTGATAAAGGTTATTTGCGTGCTATCAGAGCCGAAATTTATATCGCCGCCAAGCACGTTTAGGCAAACAGCATCAAGGCTCTTTTTCTCAAGCATATTTTTTGCGTTTTGCATGGCGTTTGCGTCGTCCATTTCCATTTTAAAACCGATTTTTTTTACGTTTTTAAAGTCCTTCAAGGAGCCCAAAACATCATCGTTTTGCGCTAGCTCCAGCGTCCAAATTTCGCCTAAATTTTGCTTTTTTAGCTTGCCTTCAAATTTGGTTTTAGGAGTATAGTCGCTAACCGCAGCCGTCATCGCGAGTAAATTTGCGTCCGTCAAATTTGCATGCAGTAGCTCTTTTAGCTCCGCCGAGCTTTGAAATTTGAGCGTTTTATATGGCGCGTTCGTCGTCTCAAAGCTAGCTAACAGCGTCACGTCCGCACCCGCGTAGTAAAAGGCGTCCACCAGCGCTTTTGACATCTTGCCGCTGGATAGATTCGTCACGGCTCTTACGTCGTCGATCTTTTCGCTCGTAGCACCGCCCGTGACGATCACTTTTTGTCCTTTAAATTTTGGCTCCGTTAGCATTCTTTTGGTTTCGTAGATGATCGTAGAAACGTCTGCTAGCGCGCCTTTACCCGTGTCGCCGCAGGCTAGGGTTTTTTCTACCGGTTCGATAAATCTCGCGCCGTTTGCCGCTAAAAATTCGAAATTTTTGCGCGTAGAGAAGTGATTTAGCATTTTGTCATTGGCTGCGGGCGCGATGAGTAGGGGAGCCGGGCTAGCGATCAGAGTCTGCATAAAGACGTTATCGCAAATGCCGCTTGCAAGCTTGTTTATCGTATTTACGCTCGCGGGCGCGATGAGGATTAGATCGGTTTTGGCGTAGGCGATGTGATTTAGTCCGTCCTGCCAACTCTCCGTGCGCGAGGTTAAAATTTTATGCTCGCACAGCGCCTCAAAGCCCGCTTCAGAGCAAAATTTAAGCGCTCCTTCGCTAAGCATAACCCGCACGTCCGCGCCTTCTTTTTTTAGCGCGGATAAAATTTCATAAGCCTTATAAAACGCGATACTGCCGCAAACCGCGAGCAAAATTTTTTTATTTTTTAGCATTTTCGTCGCTTTTCGCGTCGTTAAAAAATTTATAGAAAAAGCCTTCTTTATTTACCTGTTTCGTGCGGCTGATGGCTAGCGCGCCGCTTGGTACGTCGCTAGTTACGGTGCTGCCCGCGGCGATTAGCACGTCGTCGCCGACTTTTACGGGGGCTATGAGCTGCGTGTCCGAGCCGATAAAGACGTTTGTGCCGATTATCGTTTTGTGCTTAGCTTTGCCGTCGTAGTTGCATGTGATCGTGCCGCAGCCTACGTTTGAGCCAGGGCCTATCTCGCAGTCGCCCAGATAGCTTAGGTGGCCTGCTTTAACGCCGTCAAGCCTCGCCGCCTTTAGCTCGACGAAATTTCCGATGTGAGTGTTTTTGATCTCGCATTTTGGGCGTAGGTGCGCTAGAGGGCCGACGTCCGAGTCCTCGATGACGGAGTTTTCTACGACCGAGCCGCTTTTGATGACGGAGTTTTTGATGAGGCACTCTCCGATGACGCTTACGTTTTCTTCGATGACGCATTCGCCTTCAAATTTTGCTCTAGAGTCGATGTAAACGCTATTTGGCAGACGCATTAGCACGCCGCTTTTCATCAAATTTTTCTTGATTTCATCCTGCATCAAATTTTGGGCGATACTGAGCTGAAATTTATCGTTTATGCCCATAAAATTTTGCTCTTCGACGCTGATGGCCCAGCACTTTAGACCGCGCTCGTTTGCGATTTTTATCGCGTCGGTTAGGTAAAATTCTTTCTGCGAGTTTTCGTTGCCGATGAGAGGTAAAATCTCGCGCAAAACTTCGCTTTTAAAGCAGTAGCAGCCGGCGTTTGCGCTTTTTATCATTTTTTGCGTCTCGGTCGCGTCTTTTTGCTCGACGATGGCTTCTACTTTGCCGTTATTTATGATCACGCGGCCGTAGCCGTACGGATCTGCCGCCTCAAAAACGCTTAGCGCGATGTCTGAGTTGCCCGCGCTTAGGCGGATTAGGTCGTTGGTTTTTATAAGCGGCATATCTCCGCACAAAATCAGCGTTTTTTCGCTATTTAGCGGGATATTTTTTAGCGCGCCCGCAGTGCCCGGGAAATCTTTTAAATTTTGCTCGTAAATTTTAGTTTGAGGGAAAATTTCTTTGATTTTAGCTTCGACGAGCTCTTTTTGATAGCTCAAAACCACGCTCACGTCGCTACTGATCTCATAAGTCTTGCGCAAAATATGGATAATCATCGGCTCTCCGCAAAGCTCGAAAAGCACCTTTGGTTTGGTTGATTTCATCCTCGTGCCAAGCCCCGCGGCAAGCACAACTACGCCGATATCGCTCATCTTTTTTCCTTGTTTAAATTTGAGCGATTTTATCTCAAATTTGCTAAATGCGGGATTAATGCTTTTTTGGACTTAACAATTTCTTAAGCATTAACTTATATAATCACAGCCTTTGAATATAATCAAAATCAAATTTAAAGGATGCAACTTGCTTTCATTTTTAAAAAAGGCTTTAAGAAGAAATCAGTTTTTGTTTAATCTTCACCTGATTTTATCGATTATTTTTGCCGTTCCGCTACTCATCATCGGCGTTACTGGCGCGATTTTGTCGTATCAACACGAGCTTGAGGAGATCATAAATTTAAACTCCGTCAAGGTCGAAAAAACGGGCGAAATGCTAAGCGTAGAAAAAATCCTGCAAAGCTTTAGCGAGCAAACGGGCATTAAACAGCCGGCAAGGCTCGTGCTGCCCAAAAGCGAAAACGAAGCGATCAAAATTTATGCTAGCAACAGCGATGCCTATTTGGTTGATCCCTATACCGCGCAGATCATCGGCAAGGACTACGGATTCGCCTTTGTTCGCACCGTAATGTCGCTGCACCGAAATTTAGGCTTTGCGCTAACGGGCAACAAAACCGCGGGCGAGGTCGGCAAGCAGATCGTAGGCGCTAGTACGGTCGCGATGATAGTGCTCGTGATAAGCGGCGTTTGGCTGCATTTTCCAAGGATAAAACGCAAATTTGCCGAGGCGATAAAGCCGAATTTTAAACTCAAAAAATACGCCCTTTTTCACAACCTGCACACGAGCCTAGGCGCCTTAAGCGCGGTGATATATCTCGTCATCTGTCTAACCGGACTCATGTGGTCATACCGCTGGTATAACGGCGCGGTGACTGAGCTTTTTGTTAGTGCGCAAAATTTGCCTAAAGAGACCGAGCGCAAAGAGGGCGCGCCCGCAAAAGCAGAGGGCAAAAAGAACTCCGAGTATAAATTTAGCGATGTGCAGAGGGCTTACGAGATATTTAAATCAAGCGGCATAGAGTATAAAGAATTTAGCCTGATGCTCGCGGCCGGAGATAAGATAAACGTCAGATACTACGAGCCGGATGCGCCAAATACCGCTCGTCCTAAAATGACCGCCGTAAACGTAAAAGAGGGCAAGATGGCGGAGCAAAAGCAAACCGAGGGCATAACCGTAGGCATGGTAAAGAGCACGAACTATCAGCTTCACACGGGGTTTTTTTTCGGGCTTGCTGGTAAAATTTTGTGGTCGGTAGTTTCGCTTTTGATGGCGCTTTTTATCTTTAGCGGCTTTTATATGACGGCAAAAAGGGCGTTTAAACTAAAAAGACCTTAGATAAATTTGCCTTTTGCTAAGCATTGATAGCGTGCGAGCGATAAATTCGTCAAATTTACGCTCGCAGCAAGACGCTATCTCTTGCTCTCGTTTAAAATTTTACTTCGTTTTTTAAATCAAATTTTGACAAAATATAAAATTTTGAAAAATTTTACGCCGCTTTGGAACGGCTTTTGCAAAAAGCTAACCTAAATTTAACTGTATTTTCAACTAAAAAAAACTAAAATACAAACCAAATTTACAATATAGAAAGTTGCAAGATGGATTTAGGTAGCCTCGTCGGTTGGATAGTTATTATGGTGCTTTTGCTCGGTTCCATGCAGATGGGCGTCGGAATCGGAGCTTACATCGATATTCCGTCGGTTTTGATCGTTTTCGGCGGTACGATTTGCGCGCTGATGATCGGCTTTAAGATGGAGCAGATAAAAAAGCTAGGCACGTTTTACGGCATCGCGGTAAAGCCAAAAACCTACAATCTCCCCGAAATTGTAAAAAAAATGGTCGAATACTCTACAAAAGCTCGTCGCGACGGCATCCTGGCGCTTGAGAGCGATGCAAATAACGAAACCGATCCATTTCTAAAAAAAGGCCTATCTATGGCGGTTGACGGCAACGAACCGGACGCCATCAGAACGCTACTTGAGATAGATATGGAACAGGCAAGCTCGCGTCACGGCGATAATATCAAAATTTTCGAGCAAATCGCGGGCTTTGCGGGCTCGATGGGTATGATCGGTACGCTCATCGGTCTGGTCGCGATGCTTATGAACATGTCCGATCCTTCGGCTATCGGTCCATCTATGGCGGTCGCGCTCATTACTACGCTTTACGGCGCGATGATAGGAAACATCCTGGGTTCGCCCGTAGCAAACATCCTAAGTATCCGCGATAAGGACGAAGGCACGGCTAAAGTGCTGATGCTAGAGGGTATAATGGCGATCCAAGCGGGCGACAACCCTAGGACGCTCGAGATGAAGCTACTATCGTTTTTGCCGCCTAAAGACCGCGTTAGTCAGTTTGATAAGTAGAAAAAATGGCTAAAAAGTTAATCGATCCGGGTGACTGCCCCAAATGCTTACCCGAGTGGCTCGCGGCGTTTGGCGACTTGATGTCGCTTCTGCTTTGCTTTTTCGTACTGCTTCTTTCTATGAGTACGATGGACGCGAAAAAGCTAGAAGCAGCGATTGGCTCGCTAAGCGGGGCTTTGGGCGTGCTTGAGGGTGGCGCGAAACCGGACGTCAGCGCCGAGCAAAACCAAGGCGATCACGCCACCTCAAACAAAGAGCGCACGGGCGTGAAGTCGAATTTCGAGCAGACTCTGCGCTCTATCAACGAGCTTTTGCATGCCAGCGGCTCGCCGGAGGTTACGTTTGAGGAGAGCGAGAGCGGGTTTGTGATTAGATTGCCGGCAAATTTACTCTTTGCTAAAGACAGCGCCCAGCTACAAAACGACGATGCTTTGCTATTTTTAAAACGTATCGCGATGGTGATAGCCAAGCTACCGCCCGACGTCGTAGCAAACGTGATCGGACATACCGACAGCGAGCAGCCGGGCTCTGCCGAGTTTAAAGACAACTGGCAGTTATCGTCGGCTAGAGCCATCAGCGTGGTTAGCGAGCTTATCAAAGACGGAGTCGATCCAAAAAAGCTAACAGCGTCCGCAAAGGCCGAATTTGAGCCGTTTGCGACGAATTTTACCGAGCAGGGTAGGGAGAAAAACCGCAGGGTCGAGATCCACTTCGTTTCGTTAAATTTAGACGACAAAGCCAAAACGCAAAAAAGCATACTGGACGCGCAGGAGTAAATTTGAAAAAACTGACGTTTTTGCTGTTTTTTATCTTTGCAGCGGTCGCGATCGGCGAGGATAACGTCACGATCCCGACCGTAAATCTCAGCCTAAGCGCGCCTACTACGCCCACTCAGCTAGTTAGCTCGCTAAACGTCCTACTGGTCCTCACCGTCCTCACGCTCGCTCCTTCGCTAGTTTTTATGATGACCAGCTTTTTGCGGCTCATTATCGTTTTTTCGTTTTTACGTCAAGCGATGGGCACGCAGCAGATGCCGCCGTCTACGGTGCTTATTAGCCTTGCGATGGTGCTTACGTTTTTTATCATGGAGCCTGTGGGCAAGCAAGCCTACGAAGCGGGCGTGCAACCATATCTAAGCGAACAAATCGGCTATCAAGAGGCCTTTGAGCGCGGCGTGAAACCGTTTCGAGAGTTTATGATAAAAAATACGCGGGAAAAAGATCTGGCGCTGTTTTTACGCATTAGAAATATGCCAAACCCGCAAAGCTTCGACGATATCCCGCTCACGGTCGTGATGAGCGCGTTTATGATTAGCGAGATGAAAACGGCGTTTGAGATAGCCTTTTTGCTCTATCTGCCGTTTTTGGTCATCGATATGGTCGTTAGCTCCGTGCTCATGGCGATGGGTATGATGATGCTGCCGCCGACGATGATTTCACTGCCGTTTAAGCTGCTTATTTTCGTGCTCGTCGACGGGTGGAATTTGCTCGTCATGAACCTCGTTAAAAGCTTCCATTAGGTTTTTTATCGCTATAATCTTAAAAATGCTCCGCGCGCCGCTTAAATTTTCATTTTATTTTACCTACGGCGCCAGGCCCGAGACGGCGCAACCCCGCTCAAATTTAGTCCGCGCCGCCTAGAGCTAACAGGGAAGGGTTTAGATGAAAAAAATTTATATATTTTTGAGTTTTTGCGTTTTTTTAGTCGGTTCTGAGGTTAAATTTGAAGGAAATTTGCCCGAGCTGATTTTGGCCGCACAGAGCTCAAATTTGGCTCAAATTTCAAACTACGAACCGCAAAAAGCGCAGCTGCAAAAAGATGCCGTAAAGAGTGCGTATATGCCAAGCCTCAGGGTTGAGGGCGGATACAGCTTTTTAAGCGGCGACATAAACGTCCTGCGCCCGCAAAGAGCCGCCACGGCAAGGGCGATTTTGGAGCTTGCCGTTTATGACGGCGGCAAAAGAGAAGCCCTGCTAAGCTCGCTTTCGCACCTTAGCGCGGCTGAAATTTTAAAAAACGAGGAGTACCAAAATCTGCTTGCGTTTAACGCGACTAAGCTTTATTTTAGCTTTTTGTCGCTGGGCGAGCTCGCGCTGGCAAAAGAGGGCGAGATAAACTACCTAAAAAACGCGCTAAATAGGCTGGAAAAATACTACCGCGCGGGGCTTAGCGACGAGAGCGAGTATGAAGCGGTAAACGCTAGATACGCCATGGCGCTAGCCGAACGCCTCGAGATCTCGCAAAATCAAAACGAGATAAAAAATCAAATTTACGCGCTAACGGGCAGGGATATAAAGCCCGTGGCAGGCTCTAGGATCGCGCTTGCTGATGAGGACTTCGCGCCGCAAAAAGGCGTAAAGCCCGAGCTCGAGGCGCTTAGGCTAAATTTCGCCGCCGCTTTGGAGGACGAAAAAATAACCGCGTCCGAGACGAACCCGCAAATTTTCATCAAAAACACCTACACTTTTATGCGCACGCATTACGATAGAAACTTGCTACCAGCGCAGTATCGAAGCGTGCTGGAGCCCTATTTCGACGACTTTTTTAAGCCGAATTTAAACACCAACGAGCTGATTTTAGGCTTTAGCTGGAAGGCCTTTGATTTTGGCGCAAACAAAAAGCAGAGCGAGATAAAGCGCATAAGCGCGCTGCAAGCGAAGTTAAATCTGGATCAAAAGCGCTTGCAAAACGAGCTAAATTTAGCAAATATCAAAAACGACCTAAAGACGCTCGAACAAAAGATCGCCGCAGGTAAAAGCGCGCTAAACTCGGCGCAAACCTCGCTAAACGCCGTTAGCAAAAAATACGAGGCGGGGCTGCTTGGGTACGTGGAGTTTTTAAACGCGACCGCGCAGAGCTTTAGCGCAGGCAGCGCGCTGGAGCTAAGCAAGAGTAAATTTGAGATCAAAAAAGCTGAGTATCTATACGAGCGTGGCGGCAAAATCGCCGAAAATATCGAAAAAACGGAGCGCAAATGAATAAAATTTTACTTTTTTTACTGAGTGCGGCGGTTGCGCTTTACGCACAGGATAGGATCTACGCGAGCTTTGACGTAGCGCCCGCAAAAGACGCGCAGCTCGCGCTAAAAGTCGTCGGTATCGTAAAGAGCGTAAATGTAGAAATCGGCTCCGCGGTAAAGCGCGGCGACGTGCTGCTTGAGCTTGAAAACGAGAGCGAAAAGCTAGCCGTAAAGCTCGCTCAAAACGACCTAGAGAGCGCGCAGACGGCAAAAGCCCACGCAAAAAGCGTGCTGGATAAATTTAAGCTCGTTCAAAGCGTGAGCTCGAAGCAGGCTTTTGAAAATGCGGAGTTTGATTTTAAAAATGCAGCGCTAGCCGAAAATAGGGCGCATCTGGCGCTAAATTTGGCGCAAAAAAGACTTGAGGATACGAGGCTGCTAGCGCCTTTTAGCGGGACGATATCTGGCAAGAGTATCGAGGTCGGCGAGGGCGTTGGCGGCGTAGCGCAAAAGCTGATGTCGATTTTTTCGTATCCGGACGTGAAGCTCAAGCTTAGCTTTGATGAAAAATTTAAAGACCGCGTGAAAATCGGTAGCGAATTTATCTATAAACTAGACGGCCAAAGCGAGGAAAGACGCGGCGAGATCAGCCTCATCTACCCGACTATCGACACGAAAAACGGCAAAATTTACGCCGAAGTGCGGGCGCGAAATTTGACGCCGGGGCTTTTTGGCGAGGGATATATTATTTCCGTCGCGCAGGACGGGGACGCAACGAGCGATAAAAAGGCCGCCGAGCCTAAAAACAAGGACGAAAATAAAACATTTGGGCTTAAATTTGACGGCTTTAAAAACGGCGGGCATGCCGCTAGCGGTGCAAAATTTGACGATATAAAAGCTAGCTTTGGCACGGCTAGGTTTTTAAATTTGACGCCGCAAACGAAAAGCGAGATAAATTTGAGCTCAAATTCGGCGCGCGTTAAATTTGACTCCGCCGCAAAAAATGCAAATTTGACGGGCGCGTCAAATTTATCGCATAAAAAAGGCGGCATAAATTTAAACGCCGAATTTGACGCGGCGCAAATTTTACTAGCCGCTAATCGCCAAACGCTTTATGCAGGTCAGGGCGGCCGGATAAATTCGCCGCAAAAGCCAGTTTTAGCGAAGGCGCAAAATGTATAAACTAGCCATAAATCGTCCGATTACGACGCTGATGTTTTTCGTCGCGCTCGTATTTTTCGGCGCGATGTCGCTTTTTAGGATGCCGGTAAATCTCTTTCCAGAGGTCGTCATCCCGCTGATTAAGATCACGACCTATGCGCCGGGCGACATGAGCCTCATCGAGAGCAGGGTTACTAAAAAGATCGAGGACGAGGTCTCGACGATAGACGGTATCAAAAAGATCAGGTCATATACATTTAACAACCTTAGCATCGTTTTGGTCGAGTTTAATCTTAAGAAAAACATCGACGTCGCCGCGAACGACGTGCGCGACAAGGTCGCAAAGGCAAAGCTGGACGCCCAGCCCGAGATAGAGAAAATCAACAGCGACAGCGGCAAGGTGGCGAGCTTTTTCGTTAGCCGAAAGGACGAAAATTTAACCGCGCTTATGCAAGCGGTCAAAGATGAGGCAAAGCCGTTTTTGCAACGCGTAAAAGGCGTGGGCAAGGTCGATGACAAGGGCTTTTTGGAGCCTGAGATTAAAATTTACCTTGATCCGTTTAAGCTCGATAAATACGCCCTAACCGCGGCCTCGGTCATAAATATAATCAAATCGCAAAATTTAAAAGCGCCGCTGGGCAAGCTCGAAAACAGCGAATTTGAGATATTTTTAAAGAGCGAATTTGACGCCAAAAGCGTGCACGAACTAGAGGATATACGCCTGCAAAAGGACGTGTTTTTAAAAGACGTCGCGCGCATTGAGCTATCTCATCACGACACCGACGCCGTAGCGATGTATAACGGCAAGCGCGGAGTGCTGCTTGATGCTATAAAAGTAAGCGGCGCAAACACGATCGAGACGATAGACGCGCTCAAAGCTAAAACGGACGATCTAGCGGCGAAACTGGGCGCGAACTACGAAGTAGAGCGGGTTTATGAAAAGAGCGAAAGCATCCTAAAGCACATAAATCAAGTCAAATTCGATATGATGCTGGGCGTCGCGCTCACCGTCGTCATCGTCTTTTTCTTTTTGCGAAGCTTTAGCGCGACTATCATCGCCGCGCTTGCGATCCCGGCTAGTATCGTGGGGACGTTTTTTATCATCGACGTTTTGGGCTTTGATCTAAACCGCCTCACGCTGCTGGCTCTCACGCTTGGTATCGGTATATTTATCGACGATGCGATCGTGGTCGTGGAAAATATCTCCAAAAAGATGCAAGAAGGCGAGAGCAATACGCTAAAAGCGAGCTTTGAGGGCGTGCGCGAGATCGCATTTAGCGTGCTTAGCATTAGCGCGGTGCTGCTTTGCGTTTTTGTGCCGATTGCCTTTATGGAGGGCATCGTCGGGCAGTATTTTAACTCCTTCGGTATGAGCGTGAGCGGCGGTATCGTGGTGTCGTTTTTGGTTTGTATCATGCTGATACCTAGTCTGGCGGCGAGGTTTTTGAGCGAGGGCGAGAACAAATTTTACCGCGTGACGGAGCCTATATTTGAGGCGCTTGAGAGCGGTTACGAGCGGCTTTTGAAGCTTATTTTGAGGTTTAAAACCGCGTTTGTTATCCTTACTTTTGGCGTGCTGGCTCTTTGTATGAGCCTAGCCGGCAAGGTCGGTATGGACTTTTTGCCAGTGGAGGACGAGGGGCAGTTTGAGATATTTTTAAAAGCAAGCCCCGGCATCTCGGTCGAGGCTATGAGCGCTAGAGCTACCGAGGTCGTGCGCGAGGTAGATAGCGATCCGCGCGTCGAGTACTCCTATATGATCGCGGGTTACACGGACTCAAAAGACGCATACAAGGCTAAAATTTACGTCCGCTTAAAAGGCTTTGAGTCGCGAAAAGAGCGCCAAACGCAGATAATGGACGAGTATAGAAAAAAACTTAAATTTGAAGGTCTCAGCGTCAAAGTCCTGCAGATACCCTACGTCGATACGGGCAGCGACAGCGAGCCGGTGCAGCTAACGATCACCGGCGATAGCTTAGAAAAGCTAGACGAAATCTTGCCAAAAGCCATCGCCATGGTGCGCGCTATCGAGGGCACGACGGATGTGGGCAGCGATAACGAGGATAAGATAAACGAGCTGCAAATCAGCGTAAATAAAGACAAAGCCAAGCGCCTAAACGTCGATCCTAGCGCTGTCGCGCAGGTGATATACGCGTCCTTTGGGCAAAATAGGCTGGGTAGCTTTGACAACGGCGACGCGCAGTACGATATGATACTGAGGTTTGACGACGAGTACCGTAAGGACGCGCAGGCGCTGCAAAAACTAAAGATCAAAAATGCGCACGGCGAGAGTATAAGCCTAAGTGCGGTGGCGGAGTTTAAGACGAGCAAGACCTTTTCCGTGATAAACCGCTTTAACAAACAGCGCCAGATCAGGATCGTCGCAAACGTCGATAATGTCCCGCTGGGCGCCGTGCAAAAAGGCATCGACGAAAATATCGGTAAAATTTTGCCCGCCGGCTTTGAGTACGTTATGACGGGCTTTATCGAGATGATGAACGACACGAACGCAGCCTTTGTATTTACGATAAGCCTTAGCGTCGTACTCATCTATATGATCCTGGCTGCGCTTTACGAGAGCTTCGTGCTGCCGCTCATCATCATGATCTCGATGCCGCTGGCGTTTGGCGGCGTGGCGGTCGGGCTGTACCTTAGCGGCAACTCCTTTAGCCTATTCGTTATGGTCGGCGCAATCTTGCTTTTTGGTATGGTGGGTAAAAATGCGATTTTGGTCGTGGATTTTGCCAACCGATACGCAAACGAGGGGGTGGAGCTAAACGAAGCCATCGTGCGCGCGGGCGTCAAAAGGCTGCGAGCGATACTGATGACTACTTTTGCGATGATATTTGCGATGTTGCCGCTTGCTCTTAGCAGAGGTGCCGGATACGAGGGCAACTCCCCGATGGCGATCTCGGTGATCTCGGGGCTCATTAGCTCGACGCTGCTAACGCTACTAGTCGTGCCTGCGCTCTTTGGCGCGGTGTATAAGATAGATAAATTTGTAAGTAAAATTTATAAAAGAGAGGAAATTTAGGGCTTAAATTTCGGCCTATTTTTTGGCTAGGCTCGCATCAAATTTACGCTTAAATTTGACGGCTCGGCCAAATTCCGCTTTGGCTGATTTCGCCTAGTTTTTGAGCATCTTATTTAAAATTTACTCAAATTTAAAGCGTCAAAATCGCTTTTGCTTACAGCCTAATTTAACCTTCTTCGCCGGCTTTGCTCGGCAGTCAAATTTGCAAGCCTTTTTTATATACTCGTTCATGCTCGGCCGATTTTCCGAGCTTTTGTATAAATTTACTAGCCGGTTTTGGCTGTTTGTTTGCCGGGCGGAGGGTTAAATTGCTAGCTAAAATTTAACCTCAAAGCGTTTTAGCAAATCATTAGCCGTATTCTGATAACGGTTTTAGAAATTATTAATTATTAAAATGCTAAAATCCGCGCCGATTTAAAGCAAATTTTAAAAGGGCAAATTTTAAACGTGAATATATTTAATAAAAAGATTATGTATAAGATTCACACTTACGCTTCGCTGATATTTTGCATTCCTTTAGTCGTCGTTTGTTTTACGGGTTCGGTTTTGGTTTATAAAGACGAGATAAATAATTTATTAATGCCGGGCGCCATATACGTTGCAAAAAATAGCGACGAAAACGAGCAAAAAAGTAGATTAAAATTTGACGAGCTAAGAGAAAAAATAGAAAAAGAGTATCCAAGGCACGAGATCGTAGGTTGGAATATCGACGTAGATCCCCGCAAAACGGACAAAATTTGGCTACTGCCTCACGGTGCGGGCCAAAAAGAGTGGGCGTGCGTGTATCTTGACGCATTTAGCGGCGAGATAAAAAGCGGCCTCGTGCCGCATGATAGCGGATTTATCGGGGTTATCACCGAGCTTCACGAAAATTTACTCCTTGAAAAAAGCGGTCAAATTTTGCTTGGTCTGACGGCGATTTTTGCCTTTATTATTTCGATTAGCGGCTTTATCGTTTACCGAAATTTTTGGGCGAATTTGCTGCGCCTTCGGTTTGCGCGAATGGCGGTTTTTATGAGCGATTCGCACAAATTTATCGGCGTTTTTTCGACGCCCGTTATCTTTGCGGTCGCGCTTAGCGGGGCTTGGTGGGAGCTTAGGTTTATGTTTATGCCGCCTTTTGATAATTCTAAATTTGCAATCGGTCCGCAAATTTACGATAAAAATATCTCAATCGACGCCCTCGTACAAAAAGCGACCGCCCATATGCCGGGATTTGAGACGCATTACGTTAGCTTTCCATTTTTTGATGGCGCAAATATCACGCTTTACGGACAAAAACCGCAGCAAAGCTTCCTGCATAGCCAGTACTCAAGCATCGTTACTTACGATAAAAACAGCGCAAATTTAATTGATGTAAAAGATATCGAGCTAGCAAGCAAAACGGATAAGTTTTTATCGACGTTTAGGCGCGCTCACTACGGCGACTATAACGCCGCGACTAAATTTTTCTGGTTTTTATGCGGCTTGGCACCGTTAGCGCTTAGTGTTTCGGGCATTTATTTATGGATAAAAAGATCAAATTTTAAAAGGAGAAAAAGATGAAAAATAAAATTTTGTTTTCGGTTGCGGCGATAAATTTGCTCGCATCGGTTCAAATTCTCGCCGCTCAAAACGGCGAGAACGCAGCCGGCAAAGAGACGCTACAGGCCGTCGAGGTCACTAGCGAGCAAAGGCGCGACGACGTCAAATACAACGCCAAAGAGCTGGTAAAAAGCACCACGAGGCTAGACCTCACTTCGCGCCAGACGCCTCAGTCGCTAACCGTCATCACCGAGGCTAGGCTAAAGGATCAAAACATCAACGACTATCAGGTGCTTTTGCGAAATATTCCCGGCGTCACGCTTAGCAAGTGGGACGAGCGCGTCTACCCTACGGCAAGGGGCTTTAAGATAGATTATTATTTGCTTGATTCGATGCCAAGCTTTGGCGGATTTAGCCTGGGCGCAAACGATATGAGCATGTTGCCCTATTAACGCGTCGAGGTCGTAAAGGGCGCAAACGGCCTGCTGGCCGGTGCTGGCAATCCGGCGGCTAGTTTAAACTTCATCCGAAAAAGAGCAAATTCTAAAGAATTGACGGGAAATTTTAAACTAAGCGCGGGTTCGTACGATAGATACGGCGTATCTGGCGATGTGCAGACTCCGGTAACTGCCGACGGCAGCGTGCGGGCTAGAGCGTCTTTTATGCACGAGAAGTCTCGCTCGTATATGGCTACTATAACCGTAAAAACACCGCTATCTACGGCGTAGTAGACGCTGATATCATGGATAGTTCGTGGCTTAGCCTGGGCGCGTTTTATCAGGAGCTAAAGCGTCACGGCGTACGCTGGGGAGGAATGCCCGCGTTTTACAAAAACGACGCTAGGCGCGAGTTTGGTAAAAACGAAATTTTCTCGCAGCCTTGGACTAGGTGGGATATCAAGACTTTTGACGTTTATGCCGATTTTAGGCACTATTTTGAAAACGAAGCCAGCCTAAATTTATCCTACTCCTTCCGCCGCGCAAATACGGATACTAATCTGCTCTACTACGGCGGCAAGGTAAATTTAGACGACACGGGCGACATCGGCGGACTTAGCGCCTACGCAAACAAACGCGAAGAAAATATCCACAACGTAGACGCCTACGTAAATATGCCCTACGAAGCGTTTAGCTTGCCTCACGAGGTGGTTTTCGGCGCTATGTATAACAACTACCAAAACAGCTCCGATAAGGTCAGTAGTTATTGGTTAAATCGTACGACTCCGGCGGGCCTAGCCTACTCGGCACGCACTAGGATAGATTTTAAAAACCTTCATATCGACGATCCGAGGTTTCCTTACGCCGATCAAAACAACGCCGATAAGACGGTGCAAAAGGCCGTATATTTGGCTAATAAATTTTCAATCACGGACGAGCTGAAGTTTTTGCTGGGAGCTAGGATGAGCTACTATAAGTACCGTATCGCGGGCGGCAACGGCAATAGAAACTTTACGCAAGAAATAACGCCGTATCTAGGTATAACGTACGATATCGGCGAAAATCACACTCTTTATGCTAGCTACACGAGTATCTTTAAACCTCAAACCGTAAAGGATATCAACGGCAAATACTTAGATCCGATCCAAGGTAAAGACTATGAGATGGGCATAAAGGGCGATTATTTTGACGGAGCGCTTTCGGCTTCTTTTGGCGTATTTAAGGTCGTACAAGATAAGCTAGGCGCAAAAACCGGACAAAAGATCCCCGGCACTACGACTGACGCATACGAAGCTAAAAAAGGCGTAACGAGCAAGGGCTTTGAGGTGGACGTAAACGGCGAGATAAATCAAAATTTAAGCCTAGGTCTTGGACTTACTCACTTTAACGCCAAGGACGCCGACGGCAAGAAATTTGATACCGAAAGCTCGCGCACTACGGCAAATCTCTTTGCTAAATACTCTATAGCGGACTTTAGAGCGGGCGCGGGAGTGCAGTATAAAAGTAAAATTTACGTCGGTAGCGGCGCAAACGAAATCACGCAAAAGGCCTACACGCTGGCAAATTTGATGTTTGGCTACAAGATAAGCAAAAATTTCGACATCCAGCTAAATATCGACAACGTGTTTAATAAAAAATACTTCGAGGGCATCGGAAACAACAAGATGGTCTACGGCGACCCGCGAACGTTTAATCTAGGCTTTACGTATAATTTCTAAGGCGTTTTGGCACGCCTTTCGGCTTGGGTTGCGCCCGTAGTGATCCAAGCTATAAATTCGGCGTTTTTTGTCGGTACTAAATTTGTAAATTTACAGGTTACGATAGGCGCCGAATTTGGATATGAAACTATGGGTAAATTTGCCTTAATACGCTAAAAACGCCCTTTTAACGAGCGATAAATTTGTTACAAATTTGGCTCCGTTTGGTTACTGCCAAGGATTTTAAAGTTTATTTTAAGCGTTATTTTGGCGAGCGTAAGGTAAGATTAAGGCAAAATTTTCTTAAGGCTAAATTTTGAAACGCGCTTTTTTTCAAGCTATCTCGCACGTTATCATCTTTACGCTGGTTGCGGCGTTTGCTAGCGGTTGTGCTGCACAAAAAAAGGCAAGCCCTGGCACCCCAATGCCTATCACAAATGCTGAAATAAAGCACATCTGCGACGATAAAACTCCAAAAGAATGCAACAACACGGGCGTGAAATTTGAAAACAACAAAGACTACGAGCGCGCAAAACTCTGCTATCAAAAGGCCTGCGAGGATAACGAGGGTATCGCCTGTTCAAATCTAGGCTCGCTGCATCAAAAGCTAAAAAGCAAGGAAGAGAGCGAGATTTTGACGATATTTGCAAAGTCCTGCACGCTCGGCAACAAATACGGCTGCTATAACGCAGCTAACTTTTACCGCCTCGGGCGCGGTACGGAGCATGATTTTGCCGCGGCGCGTAGACTATACGAAAAGTCGTGCTTGCAGCTAGAACACGCGCAAAGCTGCTCAAATCTCGGCGGTATGCATCAGTTTTCGTTAGGGGTCAAAACTGCCGACTTGGAAGCTGCGAAGAAATTTTATAAAATGGGCTGTGAGATGGGCGATGAGATCGGCTGTAGAAACCTCTCGCTAATAAGCAACGAGTAAAATTTGCTTTTATGTTTGCCTCACGCCACTAGCTCTCTAAAATCTACTTAAGTTACCGCTAAAATTTACTTAGGCTGCAACTCTTACGGGCTATTTTTGACATATAGATTTTGGACGTTAAATTTGACGAAACGACAAAGTCGTGTCTAAATTTACCTCAAATTTGTCAGATACTGACGTAAAATCAAATCAGACGAGCCCGTAGCTCGCAAGAGTCAAATTTAAAGACCCAACACGGTCTTAAGAAGCATATAGATTAGCGCTGCCGAGCCGCCTGCGATCGGTAGGGTGATGACCCACGCAAGCACGATAGGTTTGACCATCTTCCAGTTGGCGTCGCGGTTTAGGATACCGATACCAAGCACCGCGCCGATAAGGATATGCGTCGAGGAGACTGGGATGCCGAGCTTTGTAGCTAGCAGGATAACGGTGCTAGCGGCTAGCTCGGCGCTAAATCCCGTCGTAGGTAGGATCTCGGCTAGCTTGCTGCCTATCGTGGTGATGACTTCTTTACCCAGAAACCAAAGCCCCACCACGAGCGAGATACCAAATGTCACCATCGCGATGCCCGGCACCGGAGCGGTGGCGTTTATCGAGCCTGTTTTTAGCACGTCTAGGATCGCGGCAAATGGACCTACGGCGTTTGCTATGTCGTTGGCGCCGTGAGAGAATGCAAACGAGGAGGCCGTAAATATCTGAAACCATGAGAAAATGCGGTTTGTGCTCTTTTCAGCGTTGTCTTTTTTCATCACGTTTATCATCGCAAGCGTGGCGAGATAGGTGACGATGCCGATGACGCAGATGATCCAGATCGTGCCGATAAAGCCGATATCGAGATTTAGGTGCGCTAGGCCTTTAAACAGCATCATCGATGAGATAATGATCGCGCCGATGCCGGCCACCATCGGGATGTGTTTGCGCATGGCTTTTGACGTATCTAACTCTTTTTCGCGCTCTTTCATGGCTTTGATGGCGAGCTTGTATTCGCTGCGTTCGCCGCTTTCGACGTCGTCGTCGTCAAGGACCGCGATCTTGCTTAGTATCTTTATCTGCTCGCTTTCGGGTTTTGTTTTTAGCTCTTGCAAATAGCGCTCTTTATAGGCTTTACGCTCGCGTTTTAGTACCTTTAGCTCTAGGGTAAATTTACGAGTCGGGATCAAAATTTTAGATTTTATGTAGCCGTAAATGAAGTAAGAAAGGATGCCTCCTAATAGCGGCGAGATGACCCAGCTCACGGCGATCCTGCCTATCTCGCCCCAGGAGACCATAGCTAGGGCCTTATCCCCGCCCATCGTCGTAAAGCCCATGGTAAGCCCGGCGCCGACGATACCGCCTACGATCGAGTGCGTCGTGGAGATAGGTAACCCCTTTTTAGATGCGATAAATAGCCAAATGCCCGAGCTTAAAAGCGCCGACATCATAATCAGCACGAAAAGCATAGGCTCGGTGCCCTCCTGCGGGAAGCTCACGATGCCCTCGCGGATGGTTTTGGTTACCTCTCCGCCGGCAAATATCGCGCCGCTAAGCTCGAAAATAGCGGCTATAACTAGGGCTTGCTTTATCGTCACGGTCTTGGCGCCTACGCTCGTGCCAAAGGAGTTTGCGACGTCGTTGCCGCCGATGTTAAACGCCATAAAGATACCGAAAATACTAGCGATACTGAAAAGCAAAAAGTGATGAGTCGGGATGTACTGATAGCCCCAAACGAAAAATCCAAACGCGGTAATGGCGAAGATCGCAAAGGCAAAAAGATTGTCGCTTCTCAAGCAAGTCCTTTTAAAAATGAATGGTTAATTATAGCTATATTTTTCTTAAGCAAGCCAAATTTAGGCGGTTTTATTAGCTTTAAATTTTAGCTTCGTTATAATTTGCCCACTTAAATTTAAAGGAGAAAAAATGACGATTAGGGAGCAAATTTTAGAGGACATCAAGACTGCAATGAAAGAAAAAGATAACTTTCGTCGCGACACGCTAAGGCTCATAAACTCGGTCATCAAGCAAGTCGAAGTCGATGAGCGTGCCGAAATGACCGACGAAAAGGTGCTACCGATCCTACAAACCCAGATCAAACGCCGCATGGACTCTATCGAGCAGTATAAAAACGGCGGCAGGGACGATCTGGCGCAAAACGAGCAAAAAGAGATCGACATCATAAACGGCTATCTACCGAAGCAACTAAGCGCAGACGAACTAGAAGCCCAGATAAAAGCGATCATCGCCGGATTAGGCGAGGGCGCAAATATCGGCGCGGTGATGAAAGCGGCCAAAGAAAAAATCGGCGCTAGAAGCGACGGCAAGAGCATAAGCGAGTGCGCAAAGAGGTTGCTGGGCTAAATTTGCATTTAAATTTGACCGAATTTGTTTTGGGATTTGGTCAAATTTGAGAGGAGGCAAGCTTGTTTTAGATAAGTTTGCCTTTTGTGGAATTAAGGCAATACAGAGAATGGCCGGTGTGCTTTTGGGTTAAATTTGTTGAATTTGCGATATACGGTTTTTGGTTGGCGCGGGGCAAATTTACTAATTTTGATTTCATGGGTATAAATTTGCAAGGATGTTTGCGCCTCTTGTACAAGAGTGTAAATTTATGCCTACAAGTTTAAAACAAATCCAAGATATTTTTGATTGCTTTCAGGCATGGTTTGTACTATTTTCTTGCGACTATGCATTCTAAGATTTTCGCTTTTATCGAAATGCTTTAGACTAATTTTTTAAGGTAGCATGAGAGGGTTCAAATTTGAGCCAAACGTTTTAAATTTGGCTCAAATTTCATATAATGTTACTTTACGCCTTCTTCGATCGTTGCGTCTATTATCTTAAATATCTCGCCGCTTGCTTGTTTGACTTTAGCAAATCTATCGACGAATTTTTGGATATCGTTCATATTGTAACCGTTTTTTGAGTCGTCTAGGTTAGCTTTTACTAGATCGCTTATTTGTTTTGCGGGAGCGCTTGTCTTCTCGAAGCTTTTTGAATTTGCAAAATATGCCGCCGCGCTCTCATACCATGCATTTAAATTTTGCGTTTGTTTTTGCATATTTTCGTCGTCGCCTCTTTCGTTGATGACGTTTCCGTATGCGGTCTGTAGATATGTCACTCGGTTAATCTTACCGATGATAC
The DNA here is from genome assembly GCF_900699785.1 of Campylobacter showae. NCBI lineage: Bacteria > Pseudomonadati > Campylobacterota > Epsilonproteobacteria > Campylobacterales > Campylobacteraceae > Campylobacter > Campylobacter showae. The sequence goes on along the minus strand of NZ_LR535679.1, from coordinate 192,759 downwards.
CGATTGTTTTGTTTTCGACGTATTTTGAGATTTTTGCGCTTTGCGTCGCACCCTGGCTAAATACGTTCACGGCATCCCTAAATTTAGACACGCTTACGTTTGCGACTTGCGCTATTTGCGTGATTTTATTGGAGTTGTCGTTTAGATCATTTGTTTGTTGTTGCAGGGTTTGGATGTTCATGCCGATTTCGCTTGTAGCCTTTTGCGTATTTTCGGCTAGCTTTCGCACTTCGTCCGCGACTACGGCAAAGCCTCGTCCATGTTCGCCGGCGCGCGCCGCTTCTATGGCTGCGTTAAGAGCGAGCAGATTTGTTTGCTCGGCGATATCTTTGATCAAATTTACTACCGATGAAATTTCCTCGGTTCTGTGAGCTAAATTTTTAATGGCTTGGGTCGACTCTGTGATGAGATGCTCTAGATTGCCCATATTTTGACTAAGTTCGCTTACGGCAGACATACTTTCGTTGGCCTTTACCGAAGTATCTTGCGCCATGGTTGAAATTTGGGTTAAATTTTTAATACTCTGATTGAGGTCGTTTTGTACTTCTAAAATACCGTCGTTTCCACTACCGAGCTCGCTAAATTTTTCAGAGAGTATGCCTCTGGTTTTACCTTTTTGTCCGGCTTTTATGCCATCGACACCCTCGCTCATGGATATGGCGTTGGTTCTAAAAAGCCCGCGAAAACCATCTGTGAAGATATTTCTATAAGGTATCCCGCTTTCGGCAGATTTTACGCAAGTATTCATCTCTCTTTGTAGGGCTTCGACTTGATCGAGCAAGTCGTTGATGCCGATGGCTATTTTACCGATTTGCGAATTTTGATCGACTTTTAAAATTCTAGGCTCTAAAAAGCCGTTTCTAGCCTGCTCGATTACGTTTAAAATTTCGTCGTAACTTACTTTTTCTTTTTTAAAAAACATATCACTCTCTACTACAATCTTTGTAAATTATTCATCAGCTCATCATAGCTTTTATTTTTTTCTTTTAAAACACTTTCAAGTAGTCTTGACGACGCCTCTATGCCGCCGCTCTTTTCGGCCTCTAGTAGTTGCTTGTAAAGCGGAATAATGATTTCTAAAGCTTTTGGGTTTGGTTTTCGTCTAACGGAATAGTAACCGATAGTGTTGCCATTTTGATCAAGCGAAGCCGTCACATTTGCAAACACCCAGTAAAATGAACCGTCAAAGCTTTTGTTTTTAACGTAGGCAAAAACCTCTTTTTTATTTTTTACGTGCTCCCATAAAATTTTAAAAATAATGCGCGGCATATCGGGATGCCTTACGATATTGTGCGGCTTTCCGATAAGCTCATCACCTTTTGCTCCGACTATTTGGGTAAACGGGATGTTACAATAGGTTATTTTGCCCTTTGTGTCGGTTTTTGAAACCAAAAATGCATCGGCGCTAACTTGACGCTCATTTGAACTGGTTTGCATTTTACTTCCTTAAATTCCTATTTATTGTCGCCCTTGAACGGCATTTCCAAGATCCCACATAGGCATAAAAATACCAAGCGCCAAAAGGATAACCATGCCGGCCATAAACAAAAGCATGATCGGTTCGACGTAGCTTGAGATGTTATCGACTAGATCGCTAAATTTAGCCTTGTAATAATCGGTTATCTTTTCAAGCATCGCATCTATCGCACCGCCTTTTTCACCAGCGCTTAGCATCTGTATAAGCATGCTTTCGTAAAGCTGAGTGTCTCTAAAAGCCTCTGTTAAAGATACGCCTCTTGAAACTGCAATCTTTATCGTAGCGAGCTTGTCGTGTATATCTTGGTTTTCTACTGTTAAAGTCGCTGTTTCAAGGGCGTCGGCGATAGGGATACCTGCTCTTACAAGCTCTGTAAAAATAAGATTAAACCTATTCATGGTTGAATAAAATATTATTTTATTGATCAAATAGACTTTTAGTAGAAATTTATCAAATTTGTATTTAAAATCATCGTTGCTTTTATATAGATATCTGATGGCGTATATTGCGGCTATAAAACCGGCTAATATGTATAGGCCGTAATTGCTTAATGCGCTCTCAATAGAGAGGAGAATAATCGTAGGAACAGGCAGTTTAGCTCCAAGTTGCTCAAATATTTCCCTAAACTGAGGAACGACAAACAGCATCAAAATGACAAAAGCTATAGCCATCGCAGACATTACTATAATCGGGTATCTAAGAGCTTTTTTAAATTTTCTCTGATTCTCCCAAACTTCTTGCAAAATTTCAGATAGCTTATGTAGCGACTCAGACATATTACCTGTGCTTTCGCCAAGTTTCACCATGGCTACAACTACGTCACCGAGCTCACCCTTAAATTTAGTTATAGCATCGGTCAGGCTTTGACCTTGGTTAAGGTCGTCGTTTAAGGTTGCAAATATAGCCTTAAGTCTCTTGTCTTCTGTGGATTTAGATACTTCTTTGATGCTATCGTGGATTGAAATTCCGGCATTGGTCATAACGCTTAGCTGCCTAAAAGCAGCAATTAGGTTATTGATTTTTATTTTTGAACCACCGAGAAAAGTTGACGCTTTACTCATTAGATCGGCAAATTGCTCCTCTAATGGAACGCTTTTTGTTTCCCCGACTTTTACTATTACGCCGGCATTTTTGTTTTTTGCTATAGCCTGCGCTTCGCTTCTGTTGTTTGCCTTTAAGGTCATCTTCTGGCGACGACCGTTAGCCATATATTCAACTTCAAAAAATTTCATACTTTAGCCACCCTAAATACTTCATCTATTGTCGTAATGCCTCTCGCAGCTCTTATAACGCCATCCTTAAACATGTCTATAAAATGCTCTTCGAGCGCTACTTTTTTTATTTCTTCTTTTGTGGTTCCGTTTGCTATCATTGCCGCGATCTTATCGCTTATCGGCAAAACTTCACTTATCATCTCTCGTCCTACATAGCCAGTTTGCGAGCATTGATCGCAGCCGACATGCTTATAAAATTGATAATCTTGCGGTAAAAAGTCTTGAAACTGCTCTTGCAAATTTGACGGTAAAACTGTTTTTTGTTTGCAGTTTGGACATAGCTTTCTAACAAGCCTTTGAGCTTCTATCGCCACCAATGCGCCGCTAATTAGATACGGCTCGATCCCCATATCGGCGATTCTCGTTACGGCGCTTATTGCATCGTTTGTATGAAGCGTTGAAAATACTAAGTGTCCTGTAAGTGCGGCCTGAATGGCTATACGAAGCGTTTCCTGGTCTCTGATCTCGCCTATCATTATGATGTCCGGGTCTTGTCTTAAAATAGAGCGAAGAGCTGAAGCAAAAGTGAGTCCGACTTTTTCATTTACGTGGACTTGCTGAATCATATTTAGCTGATACTCTACCGGATCTTCGACGGTTATTATTTTTGTCTCAACGCTTTTTATATCGTTTAATGCAGCGTAAAGAGTGGTTGTTTTGCCGGACCCGGTCGGTCCTGTAACTAATATAATGCCATAAGGGGCTTTCATTGCTTTATTAAATTTATCAAAGGTGTTTGGATGCATGCCTAAATTTTCAAGGCTAATTAGGACCTTTGATTTATCTAAAATACGTAAAACTATGCTCTCGCCGTGAAGTATCGGTAAAGTAGAAATACGAAAATCGTACTCTTTGCCGGCTACTTGAGCAGAAAAGCGCCCATCTTGAGGTTTTCTGCGTTCAGCTATATCCATATTTGATAGTAGCTTCATGCGCGATACTAGAGGCGGAAAAAGGTCTTTATCAAAGATAAAAAGTTCAGCCAACATGCCGTCGATTCTGCCTCGCACGACACAGTTTGTTGCTGTAGCTTCAATATGTATATCGCTTGCGCGGCTTACTATAGAAGTTCGCAAAATAACTTCAATCAATTTTAATATGCCGGAGCTATTTTCATTTGCGTTGCCGCCTATTACCGTCGTTGACGAGAGCTCTTTTCTGATCTCGGCAACTATACCTTTAACGCTATCGTTTAATTCAACTTTGCTTAGATATTTGTCAATCTTTGAGGGATCCGCGATAACGGGCTTTAGTAATTTTCTATTGAACACAGCCTGAAGTCTATCTTGCCCAGACATATCAAAAGGATTTTTAAATGCAACATATACGGCGATCTCATCTTCTTTTATGGGTAGCGCTTGGTATGTTTTTAGTTGATTTAGCTGGACTTTCTCGCAAAGCTTGTAATCTATATCAATGTTATCTAGATCAATATACTCAAGCTTAAATTTGGTTGCTACTGATTTTAGAAAATCTTTTAAATTTACAGCGAAATTTTCTACGATATCATCGATCGTAATGCGTTGTCTTTTGTAGAGTTCGCCAAGTATATCGTATATAGAATCGTTTTGTAAATTTGGTGCTTCCTTGTGAAAAATTGATTCAAAATCTTTTTTTTCTCTTAATGCGGTTTCTATATTCGAATATTGTGCTTGGGTTATTAATTTGTTTTTTAAAATATCAGTTAAAAATATTTCATAAATTTTTTTCACAAAAAATACCTTTTTACATTTTTAAGATAATAATATATGGGAACACGTAGACTAAGATTACTACCTTAATGCCTTAAATATCCACTAATATTTGATAGGACGATTGCTCGTTACAGAGCAGTATCGTCCTCTATTTGTCTCATAAGGTCTTCGATATTTGCAGAATTTGCTTTATCGTTGTATATTCTAAGAACGCTTATTGCATCATCTTTTTGTTTTAGGTTATATTTCGACTTTGCAAATATTATCCAGCTCTCTTCATTGTTGCTATCAAGCTCATTTGCTATTAGTGCCCATTTTTCACTATTTTTATAGTCTTTGATGTCATAGTATCTTCTTGCAATCAGTACTGCAATATCGGAACTATTTGACTTTTCAAATTTAGCGGTCAGTTCATCTACCGAAACATCTGAGCCGGAAGATTGAATTTGGAATTTGTTTAGATTTTGAGAGCTACTCATGCTTTTTGCGACAATAGGCTTTTCAGAATCAAAATTTATCATTTCTTCTGTTGGTGTTTTTACTGCAACTTGTCTGCCACCAATGCTTTTATGCATATTGTCTACCGGTGCCGGCTGTATATCTTGTGGTATATCGTTTGCATTTACCCAACCGTGCTGCTGAATTTTAGTATTGATATTGTCCGAGGCATCTTCGTTTGCGATACTGTTGTTTTGAGAATTTGATATATTTTCGGTTCCGCCAAAATTATCAGAATTTAACAAAGTATTGTTGCTTGGATCGATTTTTTGCTCAGGCTCAACATTTTCAGACTGTCTTATAGTATCTTTATTGCTTTCCTTGATATCTTTGCTAATTGTTGTGCTACTAACATTATTTACTAGCGAGTCCTTTAGTAAGTAAAAAGTAAGCGAAGATACTGAAACCGATATAGCCAAAACAGCTGAAATGGCGTATATGTAGTTCTTTTTGTCTGAAAACTTAAACTCTTTTCTCTTTTTGTCGTAGGCTCTCCATCGCCTTTCTAGCTCCAATATCTCATATGTTTCAAGCATCTATAAGCTCCGATTTGATGGCTGCCATCTCTAAAATTTTCGTTACCATTTTGTCACCGCCTATTATAGTTGGTTGATTTGCATCAAAATATTCATAGAGTTCAAAAATATTAAACATAAGTTTGTTTAGCATCCTTAAATTTCCACGACTTAATTCATTCAAAAGCCTAAATTGCTCTTCAGTAAATTTTAAAAATATATAGAAAAATTGACTATTCTGAAGTTTATTTTCTAGATAAACTTTCATTTCCTCTGTGTCAACAGAGCCCATTTCTATACTTTCCCACACTCTTGATTTAAAATAATCCCTTGATAGTACATCTTTATCGACGTTTTCATGCGTGGCAAATAAAAATTTAAAAAGACCACTATCGGACATTATGCGAATTTTTTCTAATAAAATCTCAGGATAAAGTTGTGATTCGTCAAGAATAACTATTATTTGCTTTTTTTCTTGGCTATCTTCAATTTTAGCCTCATATATTTTTATAAATTGCTCATAAGTTTCGATTTTTTCTTGAGACTCTTTTTTAAAAATCCCTTCATATAATGATTTTACAAATTCCGATTCATTAAAAAACGGGTACGGAAAAAATAAAATATCGTCGCGATCTTTAAGATCGCTGACGATTTTTTTTAGCAAAAATGTTTTTCCGCAGCCAGGCTTGCCATAAAATAAAATTAACTTTGCTTGTTTTTGCAATAAATCCAAAATCTTTTTATATGCGATAATGGATTTATCTAAATTTATATAGTCATTTTCTTGTGCAATATCAATAAATATATTTTTAAGAGTAGTATATTTATTGTTCATATATTGACCTCGAAAAACCTAAGTCTTTAAGAGACTGGTTGATTGGGGTAGCATTTGACACATCTACTATTCTTGGTGTTATTATAAATACGAGCTCTGTTGTTTTAATGTTATCTTTCGTGCTCTTAAATGCATGTCCAAGGACAGGAATATCACCAAGTAAAGGAACTTTAGAATTTTCTTTGCCTTTTGACTGCGCTATAAGCCCACCTAAAACTATAGTGTCACCGCTATTTACCTGAACAACTGTAGAAAGTTTCTTTTGTATAGTATCAGGCGCAATTTCTCTTATACTCGTGCTCTGCCTTACATCGTCTTCATTATATTTGAAACTGCTAAGGGATGGGTTGATGCGCAACATGATTTTATTATCGTCCGAAACCTCTGGCAAGATATTTAGTAAAATTCCTATAAAAACAGAATATTGTTTATATGTTATGGTGGTTCTGCCATTTAGAGCATTGTTGTTTTGGCTTTCTTCTTGAACACGGTAGTTCACGTTATCGCCTACCGAAATCAAAGCTTGTTGATTATTTAGTGTTGTGATTTTAGGACTTGATACAACTTTTGTTTTTCCATTTGTTTCTAAAAAATTTATAACACCATCTAGATTAAAATTAAATCCGGCCATTAAATTTAGCGTTTGATTAAAGCCAGCATTAAAGCTGTTTCCTCTATTGGACCAAGTAAGAGTTCCTCCATTGTTTTGTCCAGCAAGTGGGCCGCCGGTAGCGAGACCGGTTTTGAAGCCAACACTAAATTTGCTCCAATCAATTCCTTTTGTATAATTATTTCCCAATTCAACAGATACAATAGTAACATCTATTATAACTTGCTTTTTGAGTCTTTCTTGTACATCTTTAATATAGTCAGATACCCTTCTTAGCTGAGATGCTGTACCGGTTACGGTAACCAATCCTGCATTTGCGTTAATAATAGGATCTGGTGCTACTATGTTTTCCGTTGTATTATTTAATATGGCTTTGATTTCTGTATCTAATTTTTCCCAGAAATCAAATTTTTCAACCGTTCTTATTACGTTATCAAGCTTACCACCGCCTTTTGTAATATCTGTTTGTCCTTCATCTTTTTCTTCGTCACCAATCTCAATTGGGGCAGAATCAACAGAAGCTTTTGTGATAGCGGTTCCTTCTCTAACTGACGTTATATAATCAATCTTAAATGTTTTAGTTTGAAGAGATGAAATTTTTAATATATCCTGAGAAAAGGTATAGCTCATATCTTTTTCGGAGAGTAAAAGGCTAAAAATTTCATTCAGCGTCTTGTCTTTTATATTGATTCCAAAAAGCGGTTCGCTTATGGCATCTTTGGCAAATTGGTCTTTTGTGACGACACTAAAATGACACATGTCTGACAGTTGCGTTAAAATTTCTTGAACAGAAACTTGTTCGTTGATTTTGAGATTAAAAACCCTTTTTTCACAACTATTAGCACTTGCTGCAGTTAGTGAAAAAGCAGTTATAATGGATATGGTAAAAATTCTATTTAATTTTGATAACGACATTGTTATTTGCCCCTTTTGTTAAATTTAAATCGATTTTTTCATCTTTGTTTATTAATGTAACACTCTTGGATTTAATGTTTGTAAGTTCATACTCGCCAACACGATCTTTTGCTTGATACCACTTGCCATTTATTTTAGCCTTATTGTTAAAAATAGCTTGCAGATCAAATGTGTCGTCAAAAGAACCATTGTTGTCATGATTTATGGTTTTTAGTTTTAAAAAAGGATCAGAAAGGCTTTTTAGCTCCGAATCGCTTAAGCCTTTTCGCTGCTCATTGTTGCACTAAAAAGCTGATCATAGTGCTCCATTTCTGCTTGAGAATTATTAGCTAGAGATGCAGAACAAAGCATTAACAAAAAAAATAAGACTCTAGTTTTCATTGATATTTCATCCCCCATATGTAAATTCCCATATTTCCTTTTAATTTGCCATTGGTAGAGTTTATATCTATTCCATTGATGTCCACTACAAGTTTTGATTCTTCAATAGCATTGATATAGCCTATAATATCTTTATAATTGCCATCAACTGAGACATTGATATCAAGTATTTGCTCTATTTTTTGCGCGTTAGGCTCTTTAAAGGTATTTACAATTTTTGTTATTTTTACATTATTTTTATTTGCTAAAAGAGCCAAACTATCTAAGAAATCAGCCCAGCTTTGCTCATTAAAAATTAGATATGATAACTCTCTGAGTTTATTGTCAAAATATTGATTCATATTTTTAGCATCCACAAGTTCGTTTTGTCTTTGCTTTAGCTCGTTTTGTTTCTGATTTATTTTAAAATTTCTATCATTGTTTCTATCATTGTTTTGGCTTACGCTATCTAGATAAGTATTTACTTTATTTAGTTCCTCGGTTATTTGACTATTGGTTGACATTGAGACATCATAATAGTCCTCTGCGTACTGTATAATTGCATAATATGCAATAACGCCAGATAGTACAAGTGCCATAAATAGCATTATTGTAACTTCGCTTGGTTTTTTCCCGTCGAAATAGTTATCGATTTTTACAAGTGCATTATCTTTTTTCATTATTTAATCTTTATAGTGACATTTGTTTCATATGATAGTACTCCATAATTTTTATCGAGCAAAATTTCCCTCGTCAAAATGGAGTATCTTTCAGAATTGCTTACATTTTGTATAAGCTCCGTTAATTTTTTTTCATCTTTACTTACCAAAGTAACTGTCATGTTTCTATCTGAGTTATTGATTTTTGCAGTTTGTATGTCTTTATTATTTATTAGATTGCTAAGCTCAAACAGTACAATGCCCTTCATAGGATAATTAACTTTTTTGTCATAAATTTCGCTAATAGTATTTTTTCTAAAGTTAATTTTTTTTTGTTCTGCCTCAATTAACTTTGAAGTGTCTAAAATTTGTTGATCAATAGCTGCTAGAGCCCCCTCTATTCTTATTTTATCTGCATTATTGATTTCGTATTCGCTTTTTTTATCGGCAGTATCTATATCGGTTATGATTCCTGATACGTAAATATATAATGGATGTAATAGGCCGAGCAATAAGCCAACCAATACATATGTAACAAGTTTACCGCTACTGCGTTGAAATAGTGGCAACGGGCGCAAGAAATTTGAGAAGTTAAAATCATTTTCATGAGTTTCTTTGTAGTATTGCGCATTAACCACCATAATATTATGGATGTTGCTTATCTCTATTTCTTTTGAATTTATTGCGATATTTAGCTCAAGATTTTTAGTTGGTATATTTAGTTTTTCTTGCATAAATTCTGCAAAATCACCCATTATTGCATCAGCTACTATATATATGCTTGAAATACTTGACCCGTTAAACCTGCTAAGACTATTTACGATATCGCCTATATAATAGGATATCTCGTCAAAAATTTCCGTTATGAAATTTTTATTTTTATCATCAAGTGTATTTGTTCCGTGTTTAAGTATATTTAAAAACGCACTATCGTTTAATTTATCTCCGCTTAAAGTGGCAAATTTTTCGCTAATATTTTTTATAGAATACCTAAGCGGTCTTGACTGAATATACTCTCCGTTGTAGTAAACTGCTATAAATGCGTCATCCTCTTGTATTACTATAAAGGCTTCCGTGTCTTGAGTAGAAAGTATGTTCTTTTTGTATAATGCATCAAACGCCAATGGGGCAGGAACTACGTAATCTATAAATGGAATCTTCTTTATTGCTAAAGAGTATAATTTATCTGTAGACAAAACGTCAGATATAAATACATTAAAAATTTTAGTTTCGGATGAGATATTTGGAACCTCATTGTACACTATCTTGTATTCAGTTGCTGGATCTAGGTTAAATTGCTCATAGGCTTTTATGGTTATTAGGTTTGACGTATCGTCTTCTTCGGTCGATATCGGAATTTCCACGCTTCCTACCGTGATATCTTTATATTTGACATACGATATGAAAAAGCTATTTTTATTAGCTTTGCTTAATTCCGTTGGAAAAATTTTATTATTAGAAAAAGCATAAGAGGTTTGCAGATACGGATCGTATGTGACTATGCTTCCTGTATCGCCTTTGTTTTTTGCCATAGTTTAAATTTCCTCCAAACAAATAATCAATTGTATGATTGCAAAAAAAATAATAGAACCCACAACCAATGGCGTTATTATAGCACAAAAATTAGGCAACTTAATAATTATTTATAAAATATTCAAGCTTTTTATAGTTTTTTCGTCTTTGCGCCAGTCTTTTTTAACGACTACAACGAGCTTTACGAGGATTTTTTGTCCGGTAAAATTTGATATTAACTTTCTTGAATTTATCCCGATTCTTTTGATGGTTTGTCCGTTTTTTCCGATAATCATAGATTTATGTATCTCGCGCTCGGTGATTATGGTGGCATAAATTTCAGTTATTTCCGGTTTTTCTTTGACCTTATCTATGAGCACGTCGGTAGAGTAGGGGATCTCGTCGCTTAGATTGTCGTAGAGCGCCTCAAGGATAAATTCACGAAAAATTTCCTTTTCATTTGTCGGCGTTAAAAATTCCGGATCGTAAAAATACTCGTGCTCGGGCAAAAGCTTGCAAATTTCATCCAAAAGCGGCTTTTTATAGGTTTGCTTTTTGACGCTAAAAGGTAAAAGCGCGGTAAACTTGTCTTGAAATTTTTGATACTGCGCGATTTTTTCAAGCACTTTGGCGTTTGAGACTTCGTCAACCTTGGTGAGCACCAAGATATGTGGTTTTTGCGGATTTAAATTTAGAAATTTGACGTAGTCCTCTATGTCGTCGTGAATAGGCGCCAAAAATACGATTGCATCGCAGTCTCCCATCGATTTTATCGCTTCGTTTATCATGAGTTTGTTTAGCGTCTTGTTGCTCTCGTGAAGTCCCGGCGTATCTGTAAAAACGATCTGATCTTCGCCGTTCATCACGATACCGCTGATCTTGCGCCTCGTGGCGTTTTGCTTGTGCGAGACGATGGTGATCTTCGCATCAAGCAAAAAATTTAAAAGCGAGCTTTTGCCCGCATTTGTACGGCCTATGATGCTAACAAAGCCTGATTTCATAAGATATATCTCGCTAGATCCTGGTCCTCGACGACGTCTGAGAGGCGCTTTTCTACGAGAGCTTTGTCCACTTCTACCGTCTCGCCGCCGTGCTCGTTAGCCTCAAAGCTGATATCCTCGATCACGCGCTCGATCACGGTGTGTAGACGCCTGGCGCCGATATCTTCCATTTTTTCGTTGGCGTTTTGGGCTATTTTGGCGATAGCTCTGATAGCTTCATCGTTAAATTTAAGTTCAACGTTTTCGGTTTTTAAAAGCGCTTCGTATTGTTTGAGTAGCGAATTTTTAGGCTGGGTTAAAATTTGATACAGCGCATTTTCATCTAGGCTATCAAGCTCGACTCTCAGCGGAAAACGTCCCTGAAGCTCCGGGATTAGATCGCTTGGCTTGCTGATGTGAAAGGCGCCCGCGGCGATAAAAAGGATGTGATCGGTCTTTATGGCGCCAAATTTGGTCGTCACCGTCGAGCCCTCCACGATAGGTAGCAAGTCGCGCTGTACGCCTTCTTTGCTCGGATCTTGCCTACCCGAGTTTCCGGAGCTTACCGCGACTTTGTCGATCTCGTCGATAAAGATTATGCCTTCGTTCTCGGCTCTTCGCACGGCTTCTGTTTTGATGCTCTCCATATCTAAAATTTTATCGCTAGCTTCGTTTTTGAGCGCCTCTTTAGCGTCTTTTACCTTCATCTCTTTTTTGACGGTTTTGTTGCTTAGGCCGATGATTTTGACGAAGCTCTCTTGCATTTGCGCCATATCGGGCGACACGTTGGCTCCCGCGTCAAAGCTATTTTGCACGACTTCTATCTCGATACTTAGATCATCTAGATCACCATTTTCGAGCCTGCTCATCATCTTTTCGTAGCTTTTTTCGTAGTCGGCTTTTTTCTCTTCGCTCGCACCCGTCGGCAGAGGCGGTAGGAGTTTTTTTATTATCTTATCTTTTACGTATTCGTCGATTTTTTCGCGATTTTTTTCGCGCTGTTCGGCTTTAACCAAATTTACCGATGCAGCCGCCAGGTCGCGCACCATACTTTCTACATCGCGTCCTACGAAGCCCACTTCGGTATATTTGCTAGCTTCTACTTTGATAAACGGCAAGCCCATCATTTTTGACAGACGTCTTGCGATCTCGGTTTTACCCACGCCCGTCGAGCCTATCATCAGGATGTTTTTTGGCATGATATCGTCTTGCATCGTTTTATCTAGTTTCATCCTGCGGTAACGGTTTCGCAGCGCGATGGCGATGATCTTTTTGGCGTCTTTTTGCCCGATGACGTAGTCGTCTAAAAATTTCACTATCTCTTTTGGGGTTAAATTCATCTTTTCTCTATTCTAAAACGTAGGTTTTTATATTCGTGTTCGTGTAAATGCAAATTTCGCCCGCGATCTTTAGGCTCTCTTTTACGAGCTCCTCTTCGTCGATCTGAGCAAATTTATCCAGCGCGCGAGCTGCGGATAGGGCATAGTTGCCGCCGCTTCCAATGGCGGCTATCTTGCCGTCTTCGGGCTCTACGACGTCGCCCGTTCCGCTTAAAAGGAAAATTTTCTCTCGGTCAAGCACCAGCATCATAGCTTCTAGTTTGCGCAGATATTTATCCTTGCGCCACTCTTTACTAAATTCGATCACCGCTTTTAGCAGGTCGCCTTTGGCGTGCTCGAGGTTGTTTTCAAACATATCAAAGAGATTAAACGCATCGGCGGTACTGCCGGCAAAGCCTGCTAGGACCTTGCCGCCGTGGATTTTGCGGATTTTTACCGCGTTGCCTTTTAGCACCGTGTTGCCAAAGCTCACTTGTCCGTCGCCGCCGATGACCGATTTGTTCTTGCCTTTATAGGCTAAAATGGTAGTCGCGTGAAACACTTATTCGCCTTCGACGTCTAGTTTTAGCGTGGCTCGCACGGCGTGGCCGAGCTTGACGTCAACTTCGTAGATGCCGGTCGCTTTTATAGTGTGAGCAAAATCAAACGCCTTTTTATCTACGACTAGATGATGATTTTTTTCTAGCGCTTCTGAAATTTCATCCTTTGTCACCGCGCCAAAGAGCGCTCCGTTTGCTCCGAGCGGCTTTTTAACCTTGAGCGTGACTTTTTCGATCTCGGATTTTAGCTTTTCTATATTTGCGATCTCGTATTTTAGCTCCTCGGCCTTGCGTTTTTGCTCGGCTTCGTACTGGCGCAAAACATCTGGAGTCGCGGCCTTAGCAAAGCCTTTTCCGATTAGGAAGTTATTTCCGTAGCCTTCCTTTACCTCTTTGATTTCGCCGGCTTTTCCGAGCGATTTTACGTCTTTTATTAGTAGTACTTTCATTTTTGTCCTTTATTTAGTTAAATTTGCGCCCGTTTTTGCGTCCGATGATAAATCTTAGCGCGTTTAGCTTGATAAATCCGTTCGCGTCTTTTTGATCAAACACGCTGTCTTCTTCAAACGTACAAAACGCCTCGCTAAAGAGATTGTCCGTCTTGCTATCGCGTCCTAGCACGATGACGTTACCTTTGTAGAGCTCGACTTTGACCGTGCCGTTTACGTTTTCTTGGCTCTTGTCGATGAGCGCTTGCAGCATGATACGCTCAGGCGACCACCAGTAGCCGTTATAGATGAGCTCTGCGTAGCGAGGCATTAGTTCGTCTTTTAGGTGTGCCGCGCCGCGGTCTAGCGTGATACTCTCGATCGCGCGGTGAGCTTTTAGCATTATTGTGCCACCAGGAGTTTCGTAGCAGCCGCGGCTTTTCATACCGACCGAGCGGTTTTCTACGAGGTCGAGTCTGCCGATACCGTGTTTTGCGCCTAGGCGGTTTAGCTCGGCTAGCAGCGCCGCAGGGCTCATTTTTTTACCGTTTATGCTAACCGGGTCGCCTTTTTCATAGCCGATTTCTATTGTTTCGCTTTCGTTCGGAGCGTCTTTTGGGCTTACCGTCCAGCGCCACATATCGGCTTCCGGCGCGTGAGCGGGGTTTTCAAGCACTAAGCCCTCGTAGCTGATATGGAGTAAATTTGCGTCCATAGAGTAGGGGCTTTTGCCTGGTTTTTTTTCTATTTTGATACCGTTTTTTTCGGCGTATTTTAGTAGCTTTTCGCGGCTATTTAGATCCCACTCGCGCCAAGGAGCGATGATGGCTAGATTGTCTCCCAGCGCGTAGTAGCCTAGCTCAAAGCGCACTTGGTCGTTGCCTTTGCCGGTCGCTCCGTGGCTCACGCCGTCGGCGCCTACTTTGGCGGCGATTTCGGCTTGACGTTTGGCTATCAGCGGTCGAGCTATCGAGGTGCCTAGCAAATACTCGCCCTCGTAAACGGCGTTTGCTCTAAACATCGGAAATACGAAATCTCGTGCAAATTCCTCTTTTAAATCCTCTATAAATATATTTTCGGGTTTTATACCGAGCTCCAGCGCTTTTTGCCGTGCAGGCTCCAGCTCCTCACCCTGACCGATATCGGCGGTAAAGGTCACCACTTCGCATTTATACTCGTCTTGCAACCATTTTAAAATAATGCTCGTATCAAGTCCGCCCGAATAGGCGAGAACGACTTTTTTCACATCTTTTTTCATTCTCTATCCTTTATATTGAGATGACGCGTATTTTAGCCAAATTTGATTAATTTGGAATAAATATTTCCGCTAAAATCGCGTACGCCAAACATCAAATTTACATTAAATTTAATATGTAGCGGCTAGGAATTAAAAATTTAAGCCAAATTTGGCTAAAATCGCCGCCATGAGAGTAGATAAGTTTTTAAATACCGTAAATATCACAAAAAGGCGCGCGGTCAGCGAAGACATGTGCAAAAGCGGCGTCGTGAGCGTAAACGGCGTCGTCGCCAAACCGGCCAAAGAGGTTAAGATCGGCGACGTAATAACGATTAAATTTTTAACGAGAGAGGCGCGCTACGAGGTGCTAGCGATCCCGGAGACCAAAAGTATCCCAAAATCAGCCCAAGTGCTATACGTAAAAGAGCTATGATAGAGCTAAATTTAGGACTAGGCGAGCTTGATGAAGTGGTAAAAATTTTACCCCAAAGAGGCGTCGTTATCTTGCAGGGAAATTTAGCCAGCGGCAAAACGACGCTAGTTAAAGCTATCGTAAAGGCTCGCGGCATCGATGCAGAGGTTACTTCGCCGACGTTTTCGGTCATGCAAAGCTACGGAGATAAAATTTATCACTACGATATCTATCAAAACGGACTTGACGCGATTTTGCAAAACGGGCTTTTTGAAAATTTGCTAGAAGAGGGGCTTCATCTAGTAGAGTGGGGCGACGAGCGACTGGAAAAGGCGCTAGAAAATTTAGGCGAAAAATGCGTCAAGGTAGTCATCTCGCCTAGCCAAAAAGGGCGAAAATACGAGGTTTACGGTGCATAAATTAGAAGTTAAAGATTTACAAAAAACAATCAAAAAAACAAACATCATAAAAGGTATCTCGCTAGAGGTCAAAAGCGGCGAGGTAGTAGGGCTGCTGGGTCCAAACGGCGCGGGTAAAACGACGACGTTTTATATGATCTGCGGGCTCATCTCGCCCTCTAGCGGCAGCGTATTTTTAGACGGTGCGGACGTGACGAAGGTGCCGCTACACAAGCGTGCGCATATGGGTATCGGCTATCTGCCGCAAGAATCAAGTATATTTAAAGATCTCTCCGTCGAGGAAAATTTACTGCTCGGCGCCGAGATCTTATATAAAGACGAAGCCGTCCGCGAGAAAAAAGTAAACGAGATGCTAAATTTGCTAAATATCGAGCCGATACGCCTGCGAAAGGGCGTGAGCCTAAGCGGCGGCGAGCGCAGACGCTGCGAGATCGCTAGAAGCCTCATTATCACGCCTAAATTTTTGCTACTGGATGAGCCCTTTGCCGGCGTCGATCCGATCGCCGTTAGCGATATACAAAGCATCGTTCGCGATCTAAAAAAGCTTGGCATCGGCGTGCTCATCACCGACCACAACGTCCGCGAGACGCTAGCTATCTGCGACCGCGCCTACGTGATCAAAGACGGTAGCCTGCTAGCTAGCGGCAGTGCGAACGAAGTCGCGAATAACAAACTCGTGCGCACCCACTATCTGGGTGAAGAGTTTAAATTCGTAGAATAATGCTAAAGCAAACTCAAGCTCCCAAAAATAAGCTCTCGCACACGTTGCGCTCGTGGCTGCCGATACTAAGCAGCAGCGTCGAGGAGCTAAAGGAGACTCTTGAGCCGTTTTTAGCGGATAATCCGTTTGCAAGCGTGCAGCAACGAAATTTAAGCGAGCTACCGAGCGCCGCGCCGTCTAAAAAAGATAAAAATTTCTTCAAAGAAATATCAAAAAACAGCGTAACTGATAGTATCGAAAGCTTTAGCGTGGCTAAAACGGGGCTTTACGACAAGCTAATCGAGCAGATAGATAAGCCCCTTTTTCCGACCGAAAAATCCCAAAAAATCGCGATGAAAATCATCGAGTGCATAAACGAGGAGGGCTACTACGAGCCTGAAACGTTTGACGAATTTAGCGAGGCGGAGATCGAGTCGGTGCGAAAGCGGTTTGCCTACCTCGAGCCCGCCGGCATCGGCGCAAAGGACTACAAAGAGAGCTTTTTGTTTCAGCTTGAGGAGCTAAATTTGGACGAGAAGCTCTTTGAAAGCGCTAAAAAGCTTGCGTTAAATTTCGAAAACCTCTCCCAAATGCGCAAAATTCCGCTCTATAACGAAGCTCTCGCCGTCATCAAGAGGCTAAAAAATCCGCCCGCGATCGAGTATATGAGCGAGGCTGCGGCGATCATCCCCGACATCGTCATAGACACGAGCTCGGGCGGTATCGAGGTGCGCATCAATGACGACTTTTATCCTGAGATCGTCATAGACGTCGAAGGGCTGGACGAAAAAGAGAGCTTCGTCGCCTCGCGCGTAAAAGAGGCAAAAGACCTCATAGACGCGCTTGATATGCGAAAAGCCACGCTTAGAAAGATCGCCCTCATGCTAGTGGAGTATCAGTATGATTACTTTTTTGGCGGCGACATCAAGCCTATGCGCCTAAAAGATATCGCCGAGGATCTGGGGCGAAACCCCTCAACCATCTCGCGCGGCATCTCAAACAAATACCTAGAGTGCTCACGCGGGCTCGTGCCTATAAAGAGCTTTTTCTCCGCCGCGATCGATGAGGACGTCTCAAACAAGGCCATAAAGGACTTCGTAGCAAATCTCGTCCGAAACGAAAATCCCGCCAAGCCGCTTAGCGATCTAAAAATTTTGGAGTTTATAAAGAAGGAATTTAACGTCGAGGTCGTCCGCCGCACGATAACCAAATACCGCCTCGCGCTAAATATCGGCAGCTCTAGCGAACGCAAAAAGACCTATCTGCTGCAATCCGGTAAGTAAAATTTGACGTTTGGAGCGAGGCAAATTTGCCCAGCGCCGTAAATTTGAGCGTAAATTTTAAATTTAAGCGGAGTTTTGGTGAGGCTCGCATCGTATTTCTCTTGATTTTTAAGTCTCGAAAATTTAAAATATCCATATGAAGCGCATATTTTTTATTCTTTTTGTCCTATTTTTAGGCATTGCGAGTACTTATTTGATTGAGGGCATCGCTCCCGGCATGGACAACATCATGGGCGGTTTATTTTTCGGTTTGATTTTGGCTATACCGATTTTTTGGTTATTTCGCTGTTTAGGGCTTATTCCTTGCGATCAAAATATTAAAATAACGCCTATAGATATATTTTTCGACGATAGCAACGGCGATAGTTACTTTTACGTTTTTAATCTTACTATTTCTTTGATTTTGATGTTGTTTATGGGCCCTTACGCGTTAATTATGGCTATAGTTTGCGTGATTTTTCAGGGTACAATTAAACGGTTATTAAATTATATTTTTTATGCTAAAGTCTAAAATTTAAATCTTATTCCGCCGCTCCCGCTTCAAGCTCTTTAAAATACGGCTTCAAGCTCTCGTAAGCGTTTTGGATACGCTGAAACTGCGTTTTGTATTCGTCCAAAAGCTCGGGGCTAAGCGCGGCGTGAAAGTCGGGGTGATAGGCTTTAACAAGCTCCAGATAGCGGTTTCGCACATCCTTGAAGCTATCGTTTTTATCGCATCCAAGCACTGTAAAATGATCCTCGAAAAGGCTAGCCAGCGCGGCAAATTTGGCTTCGTTTTTCTTGGCGCAGATTTTGATGCGTTTTTTAAATTTTTCAAATTCCTCTTCGTTATAGTTAAAGATGATCGAAAATTTCATATATTCGCTTTTGTTAAACAGCTCCTCTAGGCGTGCGCATTCGCCCAAATTTGCGATATTTAGGGCGATTTGACCCTCGGCGGATAAAATTTGCTTTGACTCAAAGCCCCTGATGATGTG
This sequence comes from Campylobacter showae, assembly GCF_900699785.1. Classification (NCBI taxonomy): domain Bacteria; kingdom Pseudomonadati; phylum Campylobacterota; class Epsilonproteobacteria; order Campylobacterales; family Campylobacteraceae; genus Campylobacter; species Campylobacter showae. Next base: position 174,095 of record NZ_LR535679.1, on the reverse strand, counting down.
CGAGATAAAAGATTCGTTTGAGCGATCGAAGCTAAATATCGCGCCGCCGCGCACGAAGGCGACGTCGACGAAAACCATGGCTTTGAGCGAGTATGGTTGGATGTAGTGGAGTTTGATGGTTTTATACTCGGCGAAGTTTAAATTTACGTTTTTTAGCTCGTATCTTTGGCAGAGTTTTTTTAGAAATTTGACGAAATATTTGCGCTGAACCTTCTCGTTTTCGTCGTAAAACGACATCACTTTGCCTTTTTGCCCCAGCGTCTTGGCGAAGTTTCGCTTTATGAGTGCTTGCAGCTCGAAAAACAGATCCGCGTCTGATGTTTCTATGCTTAGAGATTCTAGATTTTGACTTACTTTTATCAAATTTTGCCTTTATAAAACGCATTTGAAAGCATTTTTTATTCCGCTTTTTCCCATACGGGCGTTTCATCTAGCGGGACGTATTCGCGCAGGCGCTCGTAGGGTTTGTAGCCGGCTTTATAAGCTAGGCTAGGACAGTCTTTGACGTAGTAGCCTAGGTATATCCAGCGTAAATTTAGCTGCCTAGCCAGTAAAATTTGCTGATAGAGCGAGTATCTGCCGATGCTAAGGTCCGCAAAATCAGGATCGTAATAGCAATAAACCGCCGAGATGCCGTCGCTAAGGATGTCCACGAGATCGACGCCGATGAGCCTGCCGTCCGCAAAATATGCAATCTCCTTGCCAAACTCCGCGTGCCCGGCGACGTAGAGCTCGTAGTAGCGGCGAAAGTCCAGCTCGTAGTACTTCCACTCGCGCTTTTGCTGCATAAATTTATGGTATTTTTTGTATAGCGCTACGTGCGCGTCGTCTATGAGCGGCTTTGTGAGGATGATTTTGGTGTTTTCGTTTTTGCGTATAGTGCGGCGGGCGGATTTGCTAAATTTAAAATTTAGCGCATCGACCCTGATATTTACGCACTCGCGGCAACTCACGCAGTTTGGCTTGGAGAAATATTTGCCAAAGCGCCTAAAGCCGCGCCTAGCTAGAGCGTCGTTTACGGCAAAGTCGCAGCCGTCTATGTAGCGATACTCCATGCGCGAGTCCCTGTCCTTGAGGTAGGGGCAGGGGCTAGGCAGGGTGGAAAATGGCACGACTAGCACTTTTTGATATCCGCGTCCTTGACGTAGGCTAGAAACTCATCGCGTAAATTTTGCTCTTTGTGCGCGATGGCTTCTTCTTTGCTGAAGGTTTTTGGCTCAGGTTTTAAATTTTGTTTCGTGGCATTTTTGGCAGCTGAATTTGAGCTCAAATTTGCATTTTGCTCCTTTTGTAGCTCTTTTTTTATATCCTTTAAGCTATCGAAAAAATCATTCATCCGCGTGCTCCTCTTTAAATTTCCTAGCGTCTTTTACTCTTTGTATCGCGGCGGCGATGGCGGCGATCACCTCTTCGTTGTCCTCGTTGTCTTTGGTTTTCATCTTTTCTAGCAGGGTAGGCATCTTGTTTTCGACGTAGGACGTATCGAAAAATCCTCGCCTAAAGTCGCGCTCCTTGCTGATGCTGAGCAAAAACGGGATCGTGGTTTTGACGCTGCCCTCGATCGTAAACTCATCCAGCGCGCGTTTTAGTTTATTTACGGCTAGATCGTAGCTAGGCGCACGTACGATGAGCTTAGCTAGCAAGCTATCGTAAAACGGCGGTATCTGATAGTCTTTATATAGATGGCTATCCACGCGAACGGAAGGGCCTAGAGCAGGGTAGTAACCGCTGATCTCGCCGGGGCTTGGGATAAAATTTTGCCATGCGTCCTCGGCGGTGATACGCGCCTCGATCGCAAAACCCTGCGTGATGACGTCGCTTTGCTCCATGTCTAGGATCTCGCCGGCAGCGATGCGGATCTGGCGCACGATGAGATCCACGCCCGTGATCTCCTCGGTCACGCCGTGCTCGACCTGGATACGGGTGTTCATCTCCATAAAATAAAAGTTGTTGTAATCATCGAGCAAAAACTCGATCGTGCCGGCGTTGGTGTAGTTTACGGCCTTTGCCGCTGCGACTGCGGTCACGCCCATGCTTTTTCGCAGGCTTTCGCTCATAGTGGGGCTGGGTGCTATCTCGAGGATCTTTTGGTGGCGGCGCTGGATCGAGCAGTCGCGTTCGGCTAGGTGGATGATGTTGCCGTATTTGTCACCTAAAATTTGAAATTCGATATGGCGCGGATTTACGACGTATTTTTCCATAAAAACTTCGTCGTTGTTAAAAAACGCCTTAGCCTCGCGCTTGCAGCTTTCAAAGCTAGACTCTAACTCCTCCTCCTTCCACACGACGCGGATGCCCCGTCCGCCGCCGCCGCCGCTAGCTTTTAGGATGACCGGGTAGCCGATGCGTTCGGCATATAGTTTGATGTTTTCTATCGTTTCGTTGTTTAGCTTTTCGGTGCCGGGCACGATAGGGATGCCGTTTTTATTCATCAGATAGCGGGCGATGTTTTTGTTGCCCATTTTTCGGATGACGTCGGCAGTAGGTCCGATGAAAACCAGCCCCGCATCCTCGACCTCTTTGGCAAATTCGTAGTTTTCGCTCAAAAATCCGTAGCCCGGGTGTATCGCGTCTGCGCCGCATGCTTTTGCGACCTCGACTATGCGCTTGGCGTCTAGGTAGCCCTTGATCGGATCGATGCCGATCTGGTAGGCCTCGTCGGCTATTTTGACGTGCAGGCAGTCTTGATCGGGCTTGGTGTAGATGGCGACGTTTTTGATGTGTAGGTCTTTGCAGGCACGAATTACGCGAACGGCGATCTCTCCGCGGTTTGCGATTAAAATTTTATGTATCACTTGGCTTTCCTTTCTTTATCGTTTTTCAAATTTTACTCTTTTTTGCTTGCTGATGCTTGAAATTTGCTTTTTTACTATCTTTGCTGTTTTACTATTAATTTTTTGGCTTTTTCCCTTAATTTATTTCTATGTTTTAGTGCTTGCTATTACTTGAAATAAAGCGTACTTGTTTTTAACTAAATTTATCGCATAAGATAACATAAAGATTTTTTATAGACGATTAAATATGGCAAATTTGGTGCAGAAATTTGAAATTTGATGGCCTTACGGCAAATTTTGATGTAGTAGGGTAGGTAAAAAATGAAATTTTTACAAATATATCAAAATTTATGAAAGATTTAAGAAACCTTTGGCTATACTTCACATTTCTTTTAAAGTGCGCTCGTAGCTCAGCTGGATAGAGCATTTGATTGCGGTTCAAAAGGTCAGGGATTCGAATTCCTTCGAGCGCACCATTTATTTCTTAATTAATCCCCTTCTTTTTATAAATTTCCGATACTTGTTCTATTTTTCTTTTCTTTATTTTTTGTTCTAGGGGTTTTGTAGATAAATCATTTTAGGCATAAAGACCTTTGAATATAAAATTCTAATTTAATTTTTTTGCTACAAAAAATATACAATTAATCTGCAATAAAACATTTAGTGCTAAAGTTTTTTAAAAATCAAAAAATTAATCCCATATACAGAAAACACTCAATTTTTATGATACATATTTTAATGCTTATAAAAGTAAGGCAAAAAGTAAAATGCAGACTATTTTTGCCATTTTGTATTGAAAACTATAATTTTCAAATAAATATTTATATCTCTTTTGTATCGCCTCAATATCTTCAGCAAATACCGAAAATACGGTTTTTGTTAGCATTTTACCTTTTGAATTAAAATAATTTATCCATCAAATTTCATGCTAAATTTAACGGATAATTTTTATGCTTATTTTGCTAAATATTTTGCTCGTTATCGTATGTTTTTTGAGATAATTTTTTGAAGTAATTAAGTCGATGAAAAATGCGGGAATAAAATAGAGCTTTTAATTAGCCCTACTTTTTATGTTTTTTAGGATAGTCAAAAAACAGAGCCTTTGCGCCGTGTTCTTTTAGTTCTTTAAAGCTACCGTCAAATTCGATGCAAAAGATGCCGCAGGTTGGGATATTTCCTATAGCGGCATCGCTTAAAAGCTCGCAAATTTCCGTTATCGCGTCGTTGTGGGCTATGACAAATACGCTTTGAAATTTGTCGTCAAACTCTCTTATGAAAGTCAAAAGCTCATGTGTCTGCGCTCCGTATAGCTCGTCTTTAAATTTGATTTTCTTCTTAAATTTGACTGCTTCGGCTAGCTTTTGAGCCGTTTTGGCGCAGCGTTTGGCGGGACTGGCAAATATCGCGTCCGTCCTTACCTCGTGTTTTTTTAGCCGTTCGCACATCAGTGCTAGGTCTTTTTTGCCGCGCTCGCTTAGATCGCGCTCAAAGTCGCTGCCTTCGCCCTCTTCTACGGCTTTTGCGTGCCTGATAAAGTAGATTTTTTTCATTTATTCCGCCTTTTTGGCCTTTGATAGATTTTTTATGCGCTCGATCTCTGCCTCGCTAAACCCTGATTTGAGGCGCGCGCTCACGTTTAGTTCGCGAGACTGCAAAAAAGCTTTAGGGTAGATTTTTTGCACGGTTTGCGCGTAGATTTCGGGGCTTACGCCCTCTTTTTCACAGGCAAATTTAAACCAACGATCGCCCTTTGAGACGTGCGAGATCTCCTCGTCTAAGATGACTTGCAAAATTTCGCAAAGACGTGCCTTGCTCCCGTCTTTTTCGCGCTCGTTTTCCAGCTTTTTTAGCATAAAAGCGTTTGCGTCAAGGCCGTTTGCCTCCATGTATCTAGGCAGCACCGCCATGCGCTCAAGCAGCGACGCGGAGGTATTTTGCAAAGCGATAAAAAGCCCGTCGTGTACGGCAAAATCGCCGTATTTTACGTCAAATTTAGCCATGTGATCCTTGATCATCTTAAAGTGCCTGATCTCATCCTCGGCGACCTCTAGCCAGTCGTCATAGTAGGCTTTTGGTAGCGCTCGGAAGCGATACGCCGCATCTAGCGCGATATCTACGGCGCTGTATTCGATGTGCGCGATCGAGTGAAGGAAGGCTTTTTGCTTGTCCGCTTGCTTTTTGCCGCCGATTTCTCTCATCGCTACGACCTCGCAAAATGCCGCGTAGCTTGGGTGCTCGAGCTGTTTTATCTCGTCAAATTTACCGCCCTCTTCTATTTGCGCGTCAAATTTACCGGCCTTGTACTCGGCGTAAAATCGTTTAAATTTATCAAATTTAAGCTCCTTGTCGCCGCACTCTAAAATTTCCCAAATTTGATCGAAAAATCTCATTTTATCACCTTAAATTTTACCCCGAAATACCCTAGCGCAAAGCCGATGATATGCGCGTACCAGGCGACGTTTACGCCCATGGCTACGGGTGCAAAACTCATTAGCAAGATAGCGATTATTAGCCCTTTTCGGCTGTTTGCGTCTAAAAACGCCAAAACGCCTAGTAGTAGGCTGATCGCGCCGCTAGCTCCGACTAAATTTATAAAAGTTCCGTTAGTTTTAAACATAACATAAATATAAATAAAACTAAGCAGCGAGGTCAAAACGCCTCCGACGCAGTAAACGACGGCGAATTTTTCGCTGCCGTAGTACCGCTCTAGAAGCGATCCGAACTGATACAAAACAGCCATATTCATCAGCAGATGGGCTAAATTTGCATGCATAAACATCGAGGTCGCCGGCTGCCAGACGTAAAATCCGTCCGTGAAAAACATATTTAGCCCAAGCGTCACATTACTACCGCAAATGCCGCAGTAAACGGCAAAATATACTAGACAATTTAATGCGATGAGCGATATCGTAGCTTTCAAAAACGGCTCCTTTTTAAAGGCTTTATCATATAAAATTTAGACATAAATTTAGCTAAAAATTAACCTTGCCAAAGCCGGCGAATCTGTTCGACGTTAGGCAAGTAGCGTCGCCGCCTTTGCACGCTACGATGTATGAGTTTACCTCTTTGCCGCCTATTTTATGGCTATTTTTTTGAAATAGATTTATAAAACCGCTTTTGTTTTTGCCCCTGGTATTATGCATAAATCTTATAGTTCCGTCGTCCTCTATGCGGTCTATGATGCCAAGGTGGGTTATGATTTGCTTGTTTTTGCCTTTGGTTTGACTCGTGGTGTTGTTAAAAAACACCAAATCTCCGAGCTTTGGGCTTGTTTGCGAGATCAAATTTCGCTTTTTGTAAAGATTATAAATAGCTTGCGATTTCGATCCTTGCTCGCCGTAAAATTTGAGCAAATTCGTCTCGGAAAAGTAAACGTTATTTATGTTTTTATTTACGAGCGAAACGAAGCCTGAGCAGTCTCCGCCGTCTTTTTTGCCTAAAAAGCCTTGCATAAAATTTGAAAGCGCTATGCCGCCTAGATCGTTAAATACGTCTTGCTGCGAGTTTAAAAATCTCGCGTTTAAAATTTGTCCGCTTTGATCGGTCGGGTAAATTTTGGGCGTATTGTTCGCGCAACCGCTAAAAATCAAAGCCGCAACCGGCGCTAGCGGTAAAAAAATGCTAAATTTCATTTAAATCATCCTATTTTATATTTAAATTTCAAGGCGAAGTATCTTGTGATAAATTTAAATGTTTCGACGAAATTTTCGACCGAAGATAGAACATAATAGTTCATCGAGGGAGAAAATTTCTAGATCATTTAAATTTACCCAAGAGACAAGCCGTAGAGACGAACTGCCTAAAAGCAGGATTATATAAATAAATCGGTAAATATCGGTATAAATTTAAATTTATAAGCTAAATTTTACTATACTTTGGATTTTATTTAAGGATTTAAGATGATGCATTATTTAGAAATCGAAGGAAACGCGAAACTAGGCGGCGAGGTCGCCATAAGCGGTGCGAAAAACGCCGCCCTGCCCCTCATAGCCGCGGCTCTAATCATAAAAAACGACGTGACGCTAAAAAATATGCCAAACGTCGCGGATATAAAAACATTAGCGACGCTGCTGGTAAATTTGGGCGCAAAATGCGAATTTACGGACGATCACACTCTAAAAATTAACTCAAATTACGTTAGCTCTACGAAGGCCAATTACGACATCGTGCGTAAAATGCGCGCTTCCATACTGGTTCTTGGCCCGCTACTAGCTAGGTTTGGCCACTGCGAGGTGAGTCTGCCCGGCGGCTGCGCAATCGGACAAAGACCGATCGATCTACATCTAAGCGCGCTCGAAAAGATGGGCGCAAACATCGAGATAAAGCAAGGCTATGTCGTAGCCACGGCGCCTGATGGGCTAAAGGGCGCGCAGATCGTGTTTGACAAGATCACGGTAACGGGCAGCGAAAACATCATCATGGCCGCCGCGCTCGCTCACGGCACGACTCATCTGATCAATGTCGCCAAGGAGCCTGAGGTGGTGCAGCTTTGCGAGGTTTTGGCCGCAGGCGGCGTAAAGATCGAGGGTATAGGCACGGACGAGCTCGTGATCGAGGGCACAGATAGACGCCTGCTGGACGTCGGCGAGATAACGGTCATCCCCGATAGGATCGAGGCGGGCACGTATCTTTGTGCCGGAGCGATCACAAACTCGCAAGTAACCATAACAAACGCCAATGCCGCGCATCTTAGGGCCGTGCTTACTAAATTTAACCAAATGGGCTTTGAAACCGTCGTGGACGGCGATAAAATCACGATAATGCCGGCCAAAAACGTAAATCCCGTCGAGATCGTGACGACGGAGTTCCCGGGATTTCCGACCGATATGCAGGCGCAGTTTATGGCGCTCTCGCTCGTGGCAAACGGCGTTAGTACGATAGATGAGAGGCTTTTTGAGAACCGCTTTATGCACGTTAGCGAGCTCACGCGTATGGGTGCCGATATCCGTCTAAACGGCCACATCGCGACGATCTACGGCGGAGGCGAGATAAATGCCGCAGACGTGATGGCTACCGATCTGCGCGCAAGCTCGGCTCTAGTGCTAGCCGCTCTCGCCGCAAACGGAACTAGCCGCGTGCACAGAATTTATCATCTAGATAGAGGCTATGAGGGGCTAGAGCGCAAGCTGGCGGCTCTGGGCGCAAAAATACGCAGGCTGGAGGAGTAAAATGACGCTAGAGCTTGCTCAAAATTTGATCCTAGAAAAAGCCAAATTTGACGGCTGCGGCGAGTTTGTAAGCCTTGAGCGCGCGACGGGTAAAATTTTAGCGCAGGACGTCATTGCAGTTAAAAATTTGCCCTCCTTCGACAATGCCGCGATGGACGGCTACGCGCTCAAATTTGACGATTTTAACGAGCCGTTAAGCGTCGCGGCAACCGTGCTGGCGGGCGATGAGGCTGAAATCGCGCTAAAAAAAGGCGAATGCGTAAAGATAATGACCGGCGCAAAAATGCCGACAAACGCCGACACCGTCGTGCCTTTTGAGGACGCTATTTTGCAGGACGGCAAGCTCTCGCCGCAAAGCAAAGTCAAAAAATTTAACGCACTAAGATATAAGGGCGAAGAAGTCAAAGCTGGCGAAATTTTGCTAAAAAAAGGCGAAATTTTAACGCCCGCAAGAGTAATGATGCTAGCTGCTCAGGGCATCTACTGCGTCTGCGTGGAGCGCGAGCTAAGAATCGGTATATTTTCAAGCGGCGACGAAGTGGTCGAGCCGTGGCAAAACGCTAGCGAGGAGCAAATTTACAACGCAAACGGCGCAGGCATCGCGTCTTTGCTTCAAAGCTTCGGCTTTGCCAGCTCGTACGCGGGCATCATAAAAGACGACTTGGAAAGTACGACGAGCGCGCTTAAGACGGCCGAATTTGACGTCATCATAACAAGCGGCGGAGCAAGCAAGGGCGAGGCTGATTTTATGAAAACGGCGCTTTTAAATTTGGGCTTTAGCGAGCTTTTTGACGGCGTAAATATCCGCCCCGGTCGACCGAGCAAAGCTTTTATAAAAGATAAAAAAATCGTCTTTATCCTACCCGGAAATCCGATGGCGGCGTTTTTGATGTGCTTCTTGCTAGTCGTTCCTTTTTTAAAGGGCACGCGGCTAGAAAAATTTGACGCCGCCCTAAATCAAGACGTAAAAATAAAGTCGGGACGTCAAAACATCGTACTCGGTAGCTTTTGGGGGGGCAAATTTAGCGTGACAGATAATAATAAATTCGGCTCTGGCATGATAACTCCGCTCATCAAAAGTAACGCCGTTTTGGTAACAAGCGAAAGCCTCGGCGAGCTAAAAGCGGGCGAAATCGTAAAAATTTTGAAATTTTCTTGACAAATGAAAACGTTTTTGCTAAAATTGCGACTTCTCAAACGGTGCGGGAATAGCTCAGGGGTAGAGCACAACCTTGCCAAGGTTGGGGTCGCGAGTTCGAATCTCGTTTCCCGCTCCATTTTTTTCTTACTATTTTTTCCCTTTTTTTTATTTTCTTCAGATTTAGCGCTTTGGCCGATGTACTGCGTTTCAAACGGCAAAATAACGCTTGCGGACTTGGGCTTTACGGACAAAAACGACGAGATTTTAAATTTAGGCGAAAACAAAGCCGCAAAAATAAATTCACAAGATTTAGCGGAAATTTTAAAAAAGCGCGGCGTAGAGCTTGAGGACAAAAGCGGCGGAGAGACGGTATTTGTAAAAAACTGCGACGCGTTAGCACTCGTGCAGCGCGCGTTTTTGCAAGAGGTTACGAGCGAGTTTAAGGGACTGCAATTTGTCAAATTTCCGCTTATCGAGCCTCAAAACGAACTTCCTAAAAACTTCCACGAATACAAATTCGATAAAATTTACGTAAATAAAATTAATCCAAAAGGTAGCTTTAGAGCCGGTTTTGTCACGCCAAACGGCTCGCAGCCAAGCATATTTTTTAGATACGAAATCAGTGCAAAAATGCCGGTTTTGAGGGCCACCAAGCCGCTTGTAACGCGCCAAATGCTAGGTATCGGCGACTTTGCAAAGGACTGGGTTGAGCTTGGCGAGTTTAGCCTCGACATGATGAGTGACGCGCCAAACGCTAGGCTGGCGGCCAAGCAAAACATAAAAAGCGGCGAAGTGTTGCGGCTACGGCAGTTTACCCCGCTACCGCTCATAAAAAAAGGCGAGCGCGTCAATGCCGTGCTTAGCGACGGGGCACTCAGTATCATCGTCGAGGTCACGGCGCTAGAAAACGGTAATCTAGGCGAGACCATCAAGGTTAAAAATAACGACAAAAAGGTCTTTAGCGCGCAAATCGTTTCAAAAAAACAGGTGATGATAAGATGAAAATTTTTCTAGGTATCAGCGGAGCAAGCGGCGTAAATCTGGGGCTAAAGCTCGCCCGCGAGATAGCAAAAAGAAGCGAGCTACATCTGTGCGTGAGTAAAAACGCGATGAATGTGCTAGAAAAAGAGCTAAATTTTACGGATATTTTTTATAAAAACGGTGCGACGGGTTTAAAATTTAACGCAAACCAAAATAGCGCCAAATTTGACAAAGATCACGAAGACGCAAAATTTGCAAATTTTGGCTCCGCCCAAGGCGAGCTAGATTTTGGAGGCGGAGACGAAAGATCGCAAAATAAAAACGATAAATTTAAGGATAGCGCGAAAGATTTAGGCGGTAATGATTTAAAATTTGCGAGTTTAAAAAACTATGCCCTTAGCGACGCAGACGAGCAAATTTGTAAATTTGATGGCGGCGAAAAAAACGCAAGCCCTAACGATGAAATAGCAAGCAAATTTGACGACCGTAAATTTCAAAAGCAATGCAGTGCTGATAAAAACCGCGTTCAAAAAGACGCCAAACAAGATGAAATTTATCAAATTTGGCAAGATTTGCAAAAATGCGCCGTTATCCACGATGACTCCGATCTCGCCGCAGCGCCGAGCTCGGGCTCGTTCGGCATAGACGCTACTATCGTTGCGCCCTGCTCTATCAACACCCTAGCCAAAATTCACGCCGGCTTTGCCGATACGCTAATAACTCGCGCCGCCGCAGTCGCGCTAAAAGAGCGAAAAAGGCTGGTTTTGGGCGTTAGAGAAATGCCGTTTTCTACGCTGGCGCTCGAGCACGCGGCCAAGCTTTCCGCTCTTGGCGCCGTTATCGCGCCGCCGGTTTTGGGATATTATTCGGCTCAAAATAGCCTTGAAGATATGGAAAATTTTATCATCGGCAAGTGGCTTGACCTGCTCGGACTAGAGCATCAAATTTACAAAAGATGGAGCTAAAACAGCTGCGCTAGCCACAAGATAAAGTCCTGTTTTAGCCATAAAATAGTAAAATCAACCTTTAAAATTTAAAGGCGAAAAATGAAAGCTTGTATCTATCCCGGCACCTTCGATCCCGTCACAAACGGCCATTTAGACGTCATCAAGCGCGCGGCTAAAATTTTCGATAAAGTTATCGTCGCGGTCGCGGCTAGCGAGAGCAAGCAGCCCTATTTTAGCTTGGCTAGGCGGGTCGAGATGGTAAAAATCTCGACGGCAGATCTAAAAAACGTCGAGGTCGTAGGCTTTGATAACCTGCTCGTCGATTTTGCTAAAAACTGCGGCGTAAACGTCGTGATACGTGGACTTCGCGCGGTTAGCGACTTTGAGTACGAGCTGCAAATCGGCTATGCAAACGCCGTGCTTTGGGAGGAGCTTGAGACTGTTTATCTGATGCCAAGCCTGCAAAACGCCTTTATCTCAAGCTCGATCGTGCGCTCCGTTCTTAGCCACGACGGCGACGTTAGCAAGCTGGTTCCAAGCGAAATTTTAGAAACTTTGAAAGGCTAAATTTGTATATTTTATTTGAAGGTATCGACGGTGTGGGCAAAAGCACGCAGATAGCGCGGCTGGCGGCTGCTTTCCCGCAAGCGATCGTGACCAAAGAACCAGGCGGCACGAAGCTCGGCGAAAATTTGCGCGAGATTTTACTAAAAGAAAATGGTCTAGATAAAAGGGCTGAAATTTTGCTATTTTTGGCCGATAGAGCCGAGCATTCTGGCAAGATAATAAAACCCAACTCGGATAAAATGATTTTAAGCGACAGAGGCTTTGTTTCGGGCATGGCCTACGCGCTGGCGGGCGGAAATTTTAGCTTTGAGGAGCTTTTAAGCTTAAACAAATTTGCCCTGCAAGGAAATTTTCCGCAAAAAATAGTATTTTTTAAAGCGGACGAAAGCACGCTAAGATCGCGCCTAGGCTCGCGCGCGCAGATGGACGGCATAGAGGCTAGAGGTTTTGAGTATCTACTAAGAGTGCAGGACGCGATGGAGGAAATTTTGCAAAAACTAGGCGTCCGCTACGTCACAATAGGCGCCGCCTGGGATGAAGAGAAAATAACGAATTTGATAAAGGAGTTTATAAATGATTAGCGCATTAAGGGGGATGAAGGACGTTTTGCCGCCCCAGTCGGGACTTTACGAGAGGATAATCAAAATCTGCGAAGAGGTCGCGAAAAACTACGGATACGAGTTCGTGCTAGCTCCGCACCTGGAGCAAACGGCGCTTTTTCGCCGCAGCGTCGGGGAGAGCAGCGACATCGTGGGCAAGGAGATGTATCAGTTTGAGGACAAGGGCGGCAACGACGTTTGCCTGCGTCCGGAGGGGACGGCGGGAGTCGTGCGCGCATTTATCGAGGCTAAATTTGACCGTGCGGGAGGCGTGAGACGGTACTTTTACCACGGCTCGATGTTTCGCTACGAGCGCCCGCAAAAAGGACGTTTACGCGAGTTTCATCAGTTTGGCTGCGAGTGCTTCGGTGAACCTAGCGTTTATGAGGATGCGAGCGTTATTTTGATGATAAACGAGATTTTCTCGCGCCTGGGTATCAAAACCAAGCTACTTATAAATTCGCTCGGAGACGCCGCTAGTATGGGCGCATACAGGCAAAAGCTGGTTAAATTTTTAGACGAGCACGAGGAGCAAATTTGCGAGGACTGCAAGCGCAGAAAGCTAACAAATCCTATCCGCGTGCTAGACTGCAAGGTCGAGAGTTGCCAGAAAATTTACGAAAACGCGCCGCTGATAATCGGTAGCCTAAACGACGAATGCGCGGGCGAGTTTAAAAAGTTGCAAGAAATTTTAAGCGGCAACGGAGTGGAATTTGAGATAGATCCGAAGCTCGTGCGCGGGCTTGATTATTACTGCAAAACGGCGTTTGAGTTCGTTTCAAGCGAGATCGGCGCAAAGAGCGCGGTCGCAGGCGGCGGACGCTACGATAGGCTGGTCGAGTATCTAGGCGGCAAGGCTAGCTACGGCGTGGGCTTTGCGATGGGTATCGAGCGCATAATGGAAATCCTAGGCGGCCGCGAGAACCAAAGCGCAAGAGGCGGCGTATATATCGGAGCGATGGATGCCGATGGGGTGGATGCGGTCTACAAAATAGCGATAAATTTAAGAAAAAGCCTCCCGGTTCTCGTGAGCTACGAGCCCAAAAAACTGCAAAAGCACCTAAATGCGGCCGATAACGCAAACGCTAGGATTTGCCTTTGCGTCGGAGAGGACGAACTAAAATCGGGTAAAATTTGGCTAAAAGATCTGAGCGAAAAGGCTGAAAAAACGATTGATTTCGTTGATTTGGAGACGGAACTTAAAAGGATTTTAAATGTATGATTACGGTTTAAATTTGTGGGGAAATAATAACTTCATCGTCGAAAACGGTAAAATTTGCGTCAATACCGGCTCAAAACCCGCCATCATCGATATCGTAAAAAGCATCAGGAGCGAAGGCTACCGAGGTCCGCTATTGCTGCGCTTCCCACACCTCATACACAAGCAAATTTCGCAAATTTACAAAAGCTTTGAGAGCGCGAAAAACGAATTCGGCTACAAAGGCAGCTTTAACGCCGTCTATCCGCTAAAAGTAAATCAATATCCGGGCTTTGTGAAAAATCTAGTCCGTCACGGCCAAAAATACGGCTACGGTCTGGAAGCGGGCTCAAAGGCCGAGCTGCTACTAGTGATGGCGTATAATAATGAAGGCGCGCCGATCACCGTAAACGGCTTTAAGGATAAAGAGATGATAAACATCGGCTTTATCGCGGCCGAGATGGGGCACAACATCACGCTAACGATCGAGGGACTAAACGAGCTTGAGGCTATCATCGCGATCGCAAAAGAGCGTTTCGCGCCAAAGCCAAACATCGGTCTGCGCATAAGGCTGCATAGCAGTGGATCTGGTATCTGGGCTAAAAGCGGCGGCATAAACTCCAAATTTGGACTAACGGCGACCGAGCTAATCGAAGCAGTAAATTTGCTAAAAGAGGCAAATTTGCTCGATCGCTTTAATATGATCCACTTTCATATCGGTTCGCAAATCACCGAAATCCACCCGCTAAAAAAGGCTCTAATCGAAGCAGGAAACATCTACGCCGAGCTGCGAAAAATGGGCGCGAAAAACCTAAAAGCCATAAATTTAGGCGGCGGTCTAGCTATAGAGTACTCGCAGTTTAAGGAAAACTCGAGCCGAAACTACACGCTTAGCGAATACGCCAACGACGTGGTCTATCTGCTAAAGACGATGGCGACGCAGAGAAACGAGGTGGAGCCCGATATCTTTATCGAGAGCGGCCGCTTCGTCTCGGCTTCGCATGCCGTGCTAGTTGCGCCCGTCTTGGAGCTCTTTAGCCAGGACTACACAGAGGAAAAACTCGTGTTGAAAAAGAAAAACCCTCAGCTAATCACCGAGCTAAACGACCTGCTAAGCACGATAAAGCCGTCAAATGCGATAGAGTATCTGCACGACAGCATCGATCATATGGAGAGCATTTTGACGCTGTTTGATCTAGGTTACGTCGATCTGCAAGATCGCTCGAATGCTGAAATTTTAACCCACCTAATCATCAAAAAAGCGGCTAAAATCCTCGGCACCAAACAGCACAACGCCGAGCTTTTAAAGCTGCAAGAGGAAGCGCAGGAGCGTTATCTCGTAAATTTCTCGCTATTTCAGTCGTTGCCAGATTTTTGGGGTTTAAAGCAAAATTTCCCTATTATGCCGCTTGACCGCCTAGACGTGCGCCCTACCCGCTCGGCGTCGCTGTGGGATATCACGTGCGATAGCGACGGCGAGATAGGCTTTGACGACGAGGAAAACCCTCTGTTTTTGCACGACGTAGATGTGGAAAAGGAAGAGTACTTTTTAGGATTTTTCCTAGTCGGAGCGTATCAGGAGGTGTTAGGTATGAAACACAATCTCTTTACCCACCCAACCGAAGCTACTATCGAGATAAACGAGAATGGGTTTGAAATCTCGCACCTGCTAGAGAGCCAATCGATCCTTGATATCATGGAGGACCTTGACTACGACATCTACGAGATCCAAGACATCCTAAGCGAGCGCATCGAAAAATCAAAGCTCGTAACCGACTCGCAGCGCAAGCAAATTTTAGGCGAAATGTATCTGTTTTTAAACGATAACGGCTATCTAAAAACTATATCTTAAATTTATAAAAAGGAGTAAAAATGCTATCAAAAAGAGTTCAGGTGCTAGGCAAGAGCCTAACCATCGAAATCAGCACCAAGGCAAAAGAGATGAAAGCCCGCGGCGAGGACGTGATCAGTTTTGGCGCGGGCGAACCGGACTTTGACACGCCCGAGATCATTAAAAACGAGGTAAAATCAGCCCTAGATAAGGGCTGCGGCAAATACACAGCCGTAGCGGGTACGCCGGAGGTGAGAGAGGCGGTCGCCGCAAAGCTAAAGCGCGACAACGGCCTAAACTACGCGCCAAATCAAATCATCACCAACGTCGGCGCCAAGCACTCGCTTTTTAACGTATTTCAGGCGCTAATCGACGAAGGCGACGAGGTCATCGTACCGAGCCCGTACTGGGTGAGCTACCCGGAGATGGTCAAATTTAGCGGCGGCAATCCAGTTTTTATCGAAACTAGCGAAAAGACCGGTTTTAAAATCACTCCTGAGCAGCTAAAGGCGGCGATCACTCCTAGAACTAAAATTTTAGTATTAAACAGCCCTTGCAATCCGACGGGCGCGATATATAGCCGCAAAGAGCTCGAAGCGCTTGGCGAAGTGCTAAAAGGCACGAAAATCATCGTAGCTAGCGACGAAATGTACGAAAAGCTAAACTATGAGGGCGAATTCGTCGCGACCGCGGCGGTGAGCGAGGATATGTTTAACCGCACGATCACGATAAACGGCCTAAGTAAATGCGGCGCGATGCCCGGCTGGAGATTTGGCTACATGGCTAGCCCGTTTAAAGAGCTAAATGCCGCGGTAAACAAGCTACAAAGCCAAAGCACGAGCAACATAAACTCCCTAACGCAAGCCGGCGCCATCCCTGCGCTGCTCGGCAAAGCCGACGAGGACATCGCGTATATGAAGGGCGAGTTTAAAAAGCGCCGCGACCTGGGTGCCGAGATGATAAACGCTATACCGGGACTTAGCGTGCTTAAGCCTGACGGCGCGTTTTATCTTTTCATAAACTGCTCCGAAGTCGAACCCGATAGTATGAAATTTTGCAAAGAGCTGCTAGAAAAGGCTAAGGTTGCCGTGGTGCCCGGCGTGGGATTTGGTATGGACGGATACTTTAGGCTATCTTTTGCGACCGATTTAGAAAGTATCAGAAAAGGTATCGCAAGGATCGGCGAATTCGTAAAAAGCTATAAAAAATAGCGTAAATTTTGACTCAAATTTGACGCGGCTTAAATTTGCAGCGTCAAATTTGGGTTTTTATAAATTTAGCTTCCATAAATTTGATAAACCTAGCATCAAATTTAAATCATCGCTTTAATCTAAATACTCAAATTTCTCCTCAACATTCATCATCACTTCGCAGTCGCAGTATCCGCCCTGCTCTTCAAGCCACGCAAGCACGCTCAAAACGTCTTTTACTTCCAAATTTGAGAGGATTTGCTTGGTGAGTTTTAGGCTGTGACCGCAGCCATGCGCGTGAAGCTCGGCGTCCAAAAGCTCGAAAAGCCGTATAAATTTATCTTCGGGCATAGGCAAATTTTGTCTAAACTCGGCTAGTTCTTTTTCTTTTATAGCTTTTAAAATTTCTTTTCTTTTGCTTTTTTCCATGGATTTTTCGTTCAAATTTACATCACCAAATTTGACGGCTATTGCACAACAGCCGTCAAATTTTTAGTTTTTCTTAAAAAATCTCGCGATCTTAGCTTGCAGTTTGAAAAAGTCGGCCAGCTCCATTATCGGATATGCGCCTGCGTATTTTTTACCGCCAGCGATATCCTTTGACACGCCGCCGCGAGCCGCTATCTGGGCAAAGTCGCCGACTCTCAAATGCCCCGCAGAGCCGCTTTGTCCGCCCATCACGACGTTGCGTCCCAGTTTGGTCGAGCCTGCGAGCCCTACCTGAGAGACCAGTATCGAGCCGTAGCCTATCTCGCAGTTGTGGCCGATTTGCACGAGGTTATCGATCTTGGCGTAGGCTTTTACGACCGTGCTTTCAAACACGCCGCGGTCTATCGTCGTGCACGCGCCGATCTCGACGTAATCCTCTAAAACGACGTTGCCGTTGTGGTAAATTTTCACGTGTTCGCCCGTTTTCGTGTGTGCGTAGCCAAAGCCGTCGCTACCGATGACGGCGTTTGCGTTGATGCGACAGCCGTTGCCGATAACGGTGTCGTTATAGATGACGACGTTTGGATGGATGACGCAGTTTGCGCCGATTTTTACGTTATCGCCGACGTAGGCGCCAGCCATCACGAGCGTGTTGTCGCCGATCACGGCGCCTGAGCCCACGTAGACGTTTGGCATTATCTTTGCGCTTGGCGAAATTTGCGCAGGTTGCGGCTGGGATGCTAGAAGCTCTTTTGCGAAATACTCGCTCAAAATAGCAAAGGCAAGGTGCGGGTTTTCTACTACTACCGCCCTACTTTGCGCGCCGACGAGCTCTTTTAAATTTGACGCGACTAAAATCGCGCCCGCCTTTGAGCCTTCGATAAATTTAGCGTTTTTCTCGCTATCGCAGTAGCTAAGCTCGCTGGCTCCAGCATTTGAGAGCGAATTTAGAGCCGTGATCTCTAGCTCCTCGCCGCTAAACTCAAGCCCCAAAATTTTATAAACTTCGCTTAGTTTCATCATAGATCCATTAGTACCGAGCCGCCGCGAACGACGTCTGTAGGGTTAAATTTTTTGATAGCTTTGAGGAAATTTTCTATCCTGCTCGCGTCGTCGCTGACCATGACTACGATGTAGTTTTCGTTGGTGTTGGCTACGATGCCGTTGTAGGCCTTTAGTATCGCATCTAGTCCGCCGAAATTTTCGCTTAGCGGGATTTTTACCAGCGCCATCTCTTTTTCGACGAATTCGCCGCTTTCGATGACTTTGTAGGTCGGTATTAGCTTGTGTAGCTGCTTTACGATCTGCTCTAGCACGCGCTCGTCGCCGCTAGTGACGATGCTGATACGAGAAAGCTCGGTGCCCGGGATCGGTGCGACCGTGAGCGTGTCGATGTTGTATCCGCGCCCCGCAAAAAGCCCGGAAATGCGCGATAAAACGCCGTGCTCGTTTAGCACGATGACTGAAATCACTCTTCTTATGCTCATTTTTATTCCTTGCTTTTTAAGATCATGTTGTATATCGCCGCGCCCGCAGGAACCATCGGCAGTACGTCCTCAAATCTATCCACGCGCACGTCTAGCATCGCCGTTTTGCCACAGGCTATCGCCTCTTTTAGCGCGGAGCGAAACTCGTCTTTCGTGCGGCACACGAAGCCCGTTCCGCCAAAGCCCTCTGCGATCTTCGCAAAATCAGGCTGCAAGCTAAGGTCGGTCGAGGAGTAGCGCTCGCCGTAGAAAAATGTCTGCCACTGGCGCACCATGCCTAGGAAATTGTTATTTAAGATGATGTTGATGACGGGCTTGCCGATCTCGGTGGCGGTCATCAGCTCTTGGATGTTCATTAGGATCGAGCCGTCGCCGGTAAAATTTACGACCGTGCTTTCCGGCATCGCGCTTTTTGCTCCGACGGCTGCGGGCAAACCAAAGCCCATAGTCCCCTGACCTCCGCTAGTTATCAGCTGGCGCGGCCTATCAAACGGATAAAACTGCGCGACCCACATCTGGTGCTGGCCGACGTCGGTGGCGATCACGGCGTCTTTGCCCGATTCTTTTAAAATTTTAGCTGTTTCGCACACGACCCACTGCGGTTTTATGATCTCGTCGCTGTCTTTGTAATCCAGCGGATTTAGCGCGTCATACCTAGCCAATATCTTGCGCCACGCGGTCAAATTTTGCTCGTTTACGGTTACTTTTTCCAGCATCTCTTCTAGGACGCAGTTTAGATCGCCCACGATCGGGAAGTGCGCGTTTACGATCTTTGAGATTGAGCTAGGGTCGATATCGACGTGGATGATTTTGGCGTTTTTGGCAAATTCGCTGAGCTTGCCCGTTACGCGGTCGTCAAACCGCACGCCAAGCGCGATAATCAGATCAGTCTCGCTCATCGCCATATTTGCCGCGTAGCTGCCGTGCATGCCGACCATCGAGAGTAGATTTTTATCCTCGTGCGCTAGGACGCCAAGGCCCATCAGCGTTTCGACCGCTGGGATACCCGTTTTTGCGCTAAATTTACGCACGAGCTCGCTAGCGTTCGCCGCTACGACGCCGCCTCCT
Organism: Campylobacter showae; assembly: GCF_900699785.1. Taxonomy (NCBI): domain Bacteria; kingdom Pseudomonadati; phylum Campylobacterota; class Epsilonproteobacteria; order Campylobacterales; family Campylobacteraceae; genus Campylobacter; species Campylobacter showae. The sequence goes on along the minus strand of NZ_LR535679.1, from coordinate 154,715 downwards.
AGATAGAGCAGCGGGCGTTTAGCCTCGGCGATGACTTCTAGCGCCTTTTTGATCTGCTTTGCGTTGCCTTTGTAGGTCGGTTTATATGTCGGCATCTTTATCTCGGTCGGGTAATCAAAATCCCCCACGGCTGCGGTTATATCTTTTGGGATATCAACGTGAACGGGCCCCGGGCGTCCCGAGCGAGCGATATAAAAGGCCTCTTTTAGGATGCGCGGTAGCTCCTCGATACTGCGCACGAGGTAGTTGTGTTTCACGCACGGGCGCGAGATACCCACGGCGTCGATCTCCTGAAAGGCGTCCGTGCCGATAAGCGAGGTCGGAACCTGGCCGCTGATTAATATAAGCGGGATGCTATCCGAGTATGCGGTAGCTAGACCCGTGACCGCGTTTGTAAAACCGGGGCCACTGGTTACAAACGCCACTCCGACCTTGCCGCTAGCGCGCGCGTATCCGTCTGCGGCATGCACGGCGGCTTGCTCGTGACGCGTCAAAACGTGCCTAAAATAACTCTGCTTGTACGTCTCGTCGTAGATGTTTAGCGCCGCGCCGCCGGGGTAACCAAAAACCGTATCTACGCCCTCTTCGCGCAAGGCTTCCATCACCATGCGCGAGCCAGAAATGCCTTTTATCATCTGTATCGCCTTTTGATAAATTTGACCCCGATTATACAGCTTTAAGGTTTAAAAACGCGTAAAATCGGGCTTAGAATTTGAGCCGTGCTTTGAAAAGGCTTAAATTTGAGTAAATTTGCGAGCGAAATTTAGAAGGATTCAAATTTGGATAGGCTATTAAATTTGACGCGCCGAGACCCGTGCCTTGAAAATACTAAATTTGGTTTTATTAAATTTAGCGCTGTGTACCAAATTTAATCTTTCTTGTTAAGGGGGAAGGGGCTTGAATTACGAAGTCGCTCCCTTCCCCCTTAATAATCCCCCATCCCCTACGACGTGAGAGGTTGCTGCACTACGTGCAGGTTTAAATTTGGCGCTGCCGCGCCGCAAATTTTAAATTTGCATTTTCAAAATGCGGGTCTCGGTGGTCAAAATTTGAAGCCGAAATTTGCAAATTTGACTTTAAATTTGAATTTAGAAATTAAGGCGAAGTGTTTTGAGATGGATTTGAATGTTGTGCGGAAATTTTCGTCCCAAGACTAGACATATAGTCTGTCGCAGGGCGAAAATTTCAAACTCATTCAAAGACACTCAAAAGACAAGCCAGCTAGCTAAGCATAAAAAAGCTTAAAAAGGCCAGATTGCCTCCATAAGCTTCGTCCCCCACGGCTTCCTCGTCGCCCTATCCACGTCGCCTTCGGTTTTATATAAGATTTTGGCGTCGGCGATGTAGCGCGAGTCGATCTCGTTGGCGTTTGAGATGTCGTACGGGCGGATCACGCCGCTAAGCTGCATGATTTGCTTTTCGCCGTTTATGAGCAGTTCGCGCGAGCCCTCGATAAAGTAGTTGCCGTTTTCTAGCACCTTAATGATGCGCGCTGAAATCGTAGTCGTAAAAGCCTCTGCGCGCACGCTAGATCCTGCACCCGTAAATTCATTTTTCGTACCCGCGCTAAAGCCGATGTCGCCGGCTTTGTTTAGCTGAGTGGCTAGCGTAGATAGCGGCGCGGAGCCTGCGGTAAATACCCCTCCGCCAAGGCTTATCGTGCTGTTTTTGCTCGTGTCGTGCTTGCCGCTGGAGCTTTGGTTGGCGCGCTCGCTGATGACGACGGTTACGATGTCGTTTACGTTCATCGCCTTGCGGTCGGCAAAAAGCGGGTTGTCGCCGCGACCAAAAAGGCTACCGGCGTTTGGTTGGTTATTGACCTGCTTGGCGGGAAGCTGCTCGACGTAAACGGGCGGTTTCATATCTATGCGAGGGTCGGCGCTAGGCAAACACCCGCTCAAAAACGCTGCTGCGAGGGCGCAAAAGTAAATATTTTTTCTCACGCTTTACCTTAAAGTGAAAATTTTACGATAAAATAAGCAAATCAAGTTCCAAAAGGAAAATTATGGCCGATTCTATCCTTGCGCTTGGCGCGAATTTTCAAGAAATTTACGAAATTATATCAACAAAATTTAAAAATGTAGCCGTTTTTGACCCCATCAATGATTTTGACGGACTAAAAAATACCAAGAAGGCTTTTGAAAACGGTAGCGAGCGGGAGTTTTTTAAAAGCGCGGTAAATGAATTTGACCGCCTGGCTAAAAGCGCTGATTTCGTACTCGTTAAGCCTGCAAAAAGCATCGCAAGTATCGGCGAAATAGAGCTAAATTTACAAATCGCTAGAAATTTAAACGTTCCGGTTTTTTGCCGCGAAAATTTGAGCTTTTTTACGCGAAACTCAAAGCTAATCGTAAGCGGAAATTTGGATGAAATTTTAAACGCAAACCAAGATATAATCACGCCTTTGAGGTTTGAAAATTCGCTATTTAAACTCGCCGCAAAAGATAAAAAAACCGTCGTTTTGCCAGAAAGCGAAGACGAGCGGATACTAGGAGCCAGCGAAATTTTACTAAAAAGCGGCGCGGTAAATTTGATCCTTTTGGGCGACGAAAACAAGGTTAAATTTGATGCGGAGAAGCTCGGGGTAAATTTAAACGGCGCTAGATTTATAAATTTAGAAAAAAACGAGTACACGCAGCGCCTAACCGCCGCGCTTTTTGAAGCTCGCAAAAGCAAGGGCGTAAGCCTAGAGCAAGCCCGCGAACTCGTGCGAGACAGGACGTATTTTGCTACGATGATGGTGCAAGAAGGGCTAGCCCACGCCATGGTAAGCGGCGCAAACACGACCACGGCGCACACCATCCGCCCTGCGCTTCAGATCATCAAAACCCGCCCTGATAGCCCGCTAGTTTCAAGCTCGTTTATAATGTGCTTTGCGGAGGAGATCCTGATCTACGCCGACTGCGCGATAAATCCAAACCCGGACGCCCGGCAACTAGCGCAAATCGCCCTAGCCTCGGCGGACACGGCGCGCGCGTTCGGACTGGAGCCGCGAGTAGCGATGCTAAGCTACTCTAGCGGAGATAGCGGCAGCGGAGCGGATATAGACCTGGTTAGGAGTGCGGGCGAGATAGCGCGCGATCTCGACCCAGCCCTAAAAATCGAAGCTCCCGTGCAGTACGACGCGGCCGTAGATCCTGCCGTAGCGCGCAAAAAGCTACCAAACAGCGACGTAGCCGGCCGCGCGAATGTTTTTGTATTTCCAAATTTAAACGCGGGCAACATCGGCTATAAAATCGCGCAACGAAGCGCAAACTGCCTAGCCGTCGGACCGATCTTGCAAGGTCTAAAAAAACCGGTAAACGACCTAAGTCGCGGATGCGGCGTGGGAGACGTCGTAAATACGGTCCTAATAAGCGCGATACAAGCCGCAAACGAAGGAGAAAAATAGTGAAAATTTTGGTTTTAAACTCAGGCAGCTCGTCGGTTAAATTTCAGCTTTTCGATATGGGCGATAACCGCGTCATCGCTAGCGGCCTAGTCGAAAAGATCGGCGAAGCAAGCTCCTACGCCAAGCTAAAAGACGTTAGCGCGGATAAAATTTACGAGGAGCGCGCTCCGCTAAAGGACCACCACGAGGGGCTTGAAGCGATGAGGCGGCTGTTTGCTAGCTCAAATATCCTGCATGATTTTAGCGAGCTAGACGGCATCGGGCACCGCATCGTGCACGGCGGCGAGAGCTTTAGCGACTCGGCTCTAATTACGCCTGACGTGATCGCCAAAATCGAGCAAAACTCCGTCCTAGCGCCGCTTCACAACCCGGGCCACCTAGCGGGCATAAGAAACGCCATGCAAGAGAGTGGCAAAAAGGTGCCTCACGTCGTCGTTTTTGATACCGTATTTCATCAAACTATCCCCGAGTACGCCTACCGCTATGCTCTGCCATTTGATCTTTGCAAGAGGCTGCATATCCGCAGATACGGCTTTCACGGCACTTCGCACCACTACGTGACCAAAAAAGCCGCCGAGTATCTAGGCGTACCGTACGAGAAATTTAACGCTATCTCGCTACATCTTGGCAACGGAGCCTCCGCCTGCGCCGTGCAAGGGGGCAAAAGCGTGGATACCTCGATGGGCCTAAGTCCGCTAGAAGGCCTGATAATGGGCACTAGAAGCGGCGATATGGATCCTGCGGTGCTTACATATCTTTTAAATTTAGGCGAGCTCACGGCTGAGGGCATAGACGCGTTTTTAAACAAAAAAAGCGGACTGCTAGGCATCTGCGGCTCAAACGATATGCGCGAAGTGGTCGTTAAGATGCAAGGCGGCGACGAGCGCGCGCATCTGGCCTTTGAGATGTTTTGCTACCGTATAAAAAAATATATCGGCGCGTATTACGCGGTTTTGGGCCGAGTGGACGCGATAGTTTTCACCGGCGGTATCGGCGAGAACGCCCCGTATAGCCGCGAGAAAATCTGTAACGATCTCACGCACATGGGTATCAGGATCGATCACGAGCTAAATTTCGCCGCAAGCGGCGGTATACGCGATCTAAGCACCCCTGACGCAGCGGTAAAAACTCTCGTCGTGCCTACTAACGAGGAGCTAGAAATCGCGCTAGAAACAAAAAGGGTGATAGAAAATCTCTAAATTTGATCGCTTAAATTTGAGCTTTTGTCGGCGCATTTGCCGCTTTGATTTGGCATTAAAGCAAATTTGACGAGTCGCTTCTACGGCTCGGTTAAATTTGATCTTAAATTTACGCTCGAAAACGGCGGCAAATTTCAAATTTACGCCGAGCCAAATTTGACTCCAAATCTGCCGAATTTTAAAAATCCTCGCTCAAATTTACCCGCCCGAATTTACTCTATTTTAAGCTGCGCTCGGTCAAAATTTACGCAAAATTTAATCGAAAGCGACCAAATGACCCTTTCGCAAGCATTTTTATTAACCGTGAAAAAACAAAAAGAGTGCCGAGCCGCAGCGGCCGGATCGCCCACTCTTATCGCCTTTTGCGTCGGCATTTTTGCCCTATTTTTAGCGGCGCTTAAGATTTTTGATCTAGGCAGCGGGGCGGCTTTGGTTTTGCTTGTGCTGTTTTTTGGCTTGCTATTTTGGGTGCCCGCAAAGCTAAAAAGCATAGGCAAAGCACAGGACGAATACAACGAATTTTACAAAGAAGTTTTTATCCCCGCGCTCATCAAAGATATCGACGAGAGCTTTACGTATAGCGCTTACGGCGGTATCTCGCAGAGCGAATTTAATGCGGCGGGGATTTATAGACCGAGCACATTTTATAGCGAAGATAGCGTGCGAGGCGTGTATAAGGGCGTCAAATTTAACTTGTGCGAGATTATTAGCCATGAGCGCGAATACCCTCGGATAAATAACAAATACGTCGCCGCATTTATCCTGTTAAAATACGCGTTTGATAAGTATTCGGACTTTAAAGGTAGCGTGCTAAAGTGCGAATTTAACAAGAAATTTAACGGCAAAACGGTCGCCGTGAGTAAGGATTTTAATACTAAATTTTTAGGCGAAAAAGAGCTACTCGACGACGTCAAATTTAATGAAAATTTTAGAGTTTTTACGACGGATAAGGTGGAGGCGAGGTATCTGCTCACGCCTGCGTTTATGGGCAAGCTAAATATACTAAAAGCTTACAAAAACACCCTAAAATCGCCCAGCGTGGCCTTTATGGATAACAAATTTTATCTATTTTGCTTTAGTAGGAGAAATTTTTTCGAGGGGCGGCTTTTTGATAAACTAGACATCGCCGAGGCTCGGCGCGAGCAAAGATACGTGAGGCAGATGCTTAGCGTCATCGACGAGTTAAATTTGAGCCTAGATATCTATCGGTAAAATTTGCCGTCAAATTTGCGCGGGCTGTCTCAAATGTACTCTAAATTTGACGCCGTTCGCGACAAATTTACGCTACTTTAATTTTACCGCCGAAACGTCAAATTTGCGGCGACCAGGCTAAGCCGAGGCCGCCGCGTTAAATTTAGCCGATTTTACGGATATTTGCAGGTAGCGCCTGTCTAGCGCAGGTGCCCACCAGCCAGTCGTTTAGGCTAAATTTGCCCTTTCGCTTTGGATCTAGCAGGCCTAGTTTGTTGTGATTTACCCCTTTTCCCGCGCTTTCTAGCCAAAAGGCCGGTTTACCGTCGATAAAATGCATCCTAGCGCCGAACTCATCGTGTCCAAATCCGTGCTCGAGGCTGATGACGCCGCTAGCAACGCCGTTTGTTACAAAGGCCTCGCCCGTTTGCGAGCCGTACGGCGTCGTGATCTTGACCGTGTCGCCAGTCTTGATACCCTGCTCGCTCGCGATATCCTCGGCGATCCTGACAAAATTTTTCGGATGTATGGCGCGCAACTTTGGACTAACTATCGTGTAGTAGTGCTGGATATTTGATTTTCTCGAGCTTACGAGGTATTTCCATTCTGATTTTGGGAAAAACTTTTCTAGCGGAGTGCCGTCACTAGCCACCGCAAGAGCTAGAGTCGGAGTGCCCGGCATGTACTTGCCCGTGATAGAGTGTCTGTGTCCGCCAAGGGGCTCGTAGTAGATCGCAGCAGGCGTGGCGGTGGGTACTTTTACCGTCATTTTATCGCCCGCATAAGCGCTCTCGTAATCGTCAAATCTACCGCCCTTTGCCAGCACGTGCGCGACTTTTACTTTTTCCTCGTCTTTTAAAAACGGCTCTAGCTTTTTCATGGTTTTTGAAATTTTGCTAAGCTTCAAGTCCTCTTTGTCGATGTCTTTCACGCCCGCTCCGTCAAAGGCCAAATTTGCCAGCGCCGCGGCATAATACTGCTCTTTCGTATCCAGATCCATCGGCTTTCCGTCTTTATCTTTAAAGGCGCCCTTGCCAAATCCTTTGAGCCCGAGCCTCTTTGCCACCGCGATATAAAAGGCCTCCACGTCGATCACCGTGCCGTCTGCGGCGCGGTCTTGTTTGGCGGTAACGGCCGGGTAGCGCACGACCGAGGTTTTAGCTATCGTGCCCCAAAGCGAGTTTGGAAGCGCCCAGTTTTCGAGATTTACGCCGTCTGGTACGATATAGTCGGCGTAGGCGTTGGTTTCGTTCATAAAGGCGTCGATACCGATGAAAAGCGGCAAATTTTTGCTATCTTTTAGCGCGTCGAGTACCGCGACCTCGAGCCCCGCCTGTCCATACATCACGTTTGTCATGTAGTTTATAAACGCTTTTACCTTGTACGGATAGCCCGCGGCGTGGCTGGTGAGCGTTTCGTTTACTAGCGGCATCGAGATAGGATACCACGGCTGCTGTGCAGGATAACCGCTGCCGCCTGCCGCGACTTTACGCTTAAACTCCGAGCTCGTTTCGTAATACTTGCCTGAGCGGGATAAATTTAGCCCGTTTGGCTTGTATGCGCCCTCGAAATTTTCTAGATCGTATCTACCCTTTAAAAACTCATGCGTGCCCGCGCTTGCATTTACGCTGCCGCCCTTGTAGCCGTAGGTGCCCATTAGCGTGTTTAAGCAAAATATCGCATACGTGCTCATCGCTGCTTGCGTGTGCATCATTCCGCCGTGGACGTTGGTGCTGACCTGCCTGCCGTTTTTGGTGAAATTTTCGCACAGCCAGAGGATATCGTCCATGCTCACGCCGCAAATTTTAGAGTACTCCTCAAGGCTGTGTTTATAGGCCGACTCTTTTAGCAGCTGCATCGAGCTTTTGACCTCGACCTCCTTGCCGCCCAGTAAAATTTTACCCTCGTAGTAGAGTTTGGCGGGTTCGTTTATCTTGTAGCTTTGGATTTTGCCGCTTTGTGAGCAGACCTGCCACTCGTCGCCCGCGAGCGCAAATTTACCGTAGTCTGGGTGGCCTTTTTGCGTGATGACTAGGTGGGTGGCGTTGCACCAGTGTATCTCGCCGGCTAGCTTTGCTTGCTCTAAATTTGGCTGCATGAGGTAGTTTTCGGCGTATTTTTCGTTTTCGATGATCCAGCGTATCATCGCCATAGCAAGCGCCGAGTCGGTGCCCGGTTTTATGCCGATCCAGCGGCCTTTATCGGAGGCGGCGAATTTGACGGCGTTTGTTACCGTAGGATCGATCACGGCGTAAGTGAAGCCATCGTTTACGCTTCTTGCGTGGGCGACCATTTTAGCTTGCTTTTGAAACGGATTTCCGCCGTTTGCGGGCGAGGTGCCCCAGTAGATGCTAAATTTGGAATTTTCGTAGTCGGGCTTGGTGTGAGCAAAGCCCTTTGCGTTGTGCGCGATCTTGCCGCCCACTCTAAAGCCGCCGCCGCAGATACCGCCGTGCGAGTAGTGATTTACGGTGCCGAAAGATTTTTTGATAAAGCGATCGACGATATCCGAGCGCCCGTCGTAGAGATAAAAGCTCAAAAGCTGGTTGCGCTTGGTGCCGTATTCGGGATTTGCCTCGTCGATGAGCTCGTCTGAGTATATGGCTCTAAGCCCGTCCACGTGCCCCTCGCCGAAAAGATCCCCACCCTCGACGACCTCCTCGATGAGACGTTCGAAGCTGATCTTTTCCCACTTACCCTCGCCTCTTTTGCCTACTCGCTTTAGCGGAGATAAAATCCTAATAGGCGAGGCTATCATCTCGGGCAGCGCTGCGCCTCTAGCGCATACGGTGGCGCGCCGATCGTCCTCGCCGCTAGCCGTGGTCGCTAGCAAGGCGTCGTTTATCGAGGTCTCAAAGCTCGCCCAGTGCACGTTTGATAGCGGATGGTATGGGTTGCCCGTGCATCTTAGCACGCGGTCTGCTTTTTCGTCCACGTGCAGGCGTAGTCCGCACTTTGCCACGCAGCCGTGACACATCGAAAATACCACGCTATGTCCGTCGTTCATTAAAATTTTGCCGTCTTTTACGCTAAATTCGGGCTGGGCGGAATTTCCCTGCGGCTTGTAGTCGTCTTTTATTTTAGCAGCGTCGTCCGCTACCGCAGCGGTCGCGCCTATGGCCGAGATCATCGCCGCGTTTTTTAAAAATTCTCGTCTTTTCATCGTCTCCTCCTTACAGCGCGATCTCTTCGCTCCAGCTGATCGCTTGCTTGTAGCCGTTTTTAGCCGCCAGCTCCTTGTCGTTTTTAGCCAAAATTTCGCTCACGCCGTGATAAAAAACCTGCGGGTGCGTATTTTTCGGACTGTCTAACACCATCGTCTCGTGAGCGGCTAAAAATTTTCTGATATTTGAGTTTTTGTCGTTTAGATCGCCTATTATGCGGCTTCCGCCCACGCAGGTCTCCACGCACGCAGGTAGCAATCCCTCGCGCAGTCTGTGGTCGCAGAAGGTGCATTTATCGACTTTATAGGTCTGCATGCTAAGGTATCTGGCGTGATACGGACAGGCCTCGGCGCAAAGCGCGCAGCCGATACACTCGGCGCTATTTACTTTGACGATGCCGTTGCTTCTTTGGTGGCTCGCTCCCGTCGGACAAACGTCGATACAGGCGGGGTTTTCGCAGTGATTGCAAAGGCGCGGTAGCGAAGCGATAACGGCGCGGTTGCCGTCTTTGTCGCTAGCTTCGTACTCCGAAACGATCGTCCTAAAGGCGCCTGCTTGGACGTTATTTTCCATTGCGCAGTTCATCGTGCAAGACTGACAGCCGACGCAGCGCGTGAGGTCGATGACCATGCCGTAGCGCGGACCTTTGGTTTTTTCAAATTTATTCGGAGCGGCCCTGAGCGCGGTCGCCGCTATAAAAACACCCGCCGCAGCAATAAAGCTACGACGCGAACCTAGCGTTGATTGCATTTTTTCTCCTTTGAATCAAAATGGTTTCGCAACTTTATCATAACTTAACTTAAATGATAATATTAATATTTTGATTAAAAGTGTTTTTCAGATTACCCCAAAATTTATTTTTTAGAAGCGTTTGGTTATAATGCTTTTCAAATTTTTATAAAATTAAGGAAAATATCTTGAAATACGCGCTTGATTGCAAGGATAGTTTTGAAAACTCGTTTATATTTTGGCTGACTCGTTACGTCAAATTTAAACTTAGCTCGCTCTCAAACAAAGAGCTTCGCGACCCAAAGGCGCTAGCAAGCGTAAATTTCGCCCTTAGCCGCGAGATAAAAAACATCGACCAGCTAGACGGCCTCGTAAAATCGGCTAGAAACGCGGGACTAACGGGCATAAATACATACTTTAATCCGCTTAAAAAGATATTCGAGACGCTCAAATTTTACGAGCTAGAGAGCCTAAAGCAGATCGACGAAGAGCTGCTAAGCGAGGTGCTAGCTAGCGTCACGGGCGGACTAAGCGACGCGAGCAAGAAAAACTACCGCATAAGCGCGATAAATTTTTTCGCATTTTTAGACAAGCAAAACGAAGAGGACGGCAAGGCGCACGTCTTTGACATCGAGCTAAAAAACTGGGGCGGCGTGGGCGGAGCGCGCGGGCAAAAACTGCCTGAGTTTATGAGCGAGGATGAGGTCAAGAGATTTTTGGAAGCGATCGAAAACGCGGAGTTTAAAAGCAACGCCAACCGCAACAAGCTCATCATCAAAATTATCATTTTCACCGGCATCCGCGTGAGCGAGGCGCTAAGCCTAAAGCGAAAAGATATAGCCGAGGACGGCGAGCTCTACGTCATAAGAATCCGCGGCAAAGGCAACAAGTACCGCATCGTCATGATCAAGCGCCGCCTCATCGAAGCCCACCTGGACGCGATCGCGATAAACTATATAAATAAAGAAGGCTATCTTTTTATCAACAAAAAAGGCACGCGTCTAACGCAGGCCTACGTGAGCCGCATCGTCGAGCAGATACTCTTTAAAGCCGGAATCCGTAAGGAAAAAAACGGCGCTCACATGCTGCGCCATACCTTTGCCACGATGCTTTACAAAAAGCAAAAAGACCTGGTTTTGGTGCAAGAAGCGCTCGGACACGCAAGCCTGAACACTTCGCGAATTTACACGCATTTTGATAGCGAAAAGCTAAAGCTTGCCGCACAGGTAGCCGAGGAGCTAAGCGGAGAATAGCCGCTAATTTTGAGCGGTTTTGCTAAATTTGACTTGGACGGCTAACGGTACGCGAGCTTGCTAAATTTGAAATTTAACTAAATTTATTCGCTACTTGCAAGTCAATATGCTGTTTTTAAATTTGAGTAGTTTATACATAAGATATTTGCGCGGTTAAATTTAAAGAATTTGACTAGAGAATAAAAACGGCCGCGCCTAAAACGCGACCGCAAATTTGGTTTAAATTTTAGAGATCGTTATTTTTTCTTTGTCGTTACCGATTACGATCTCGTCGCCGCTTTCAAGCTCGTCTCGCAGGATCATATCGGCTAGCGGGTCTTCCACTAGCTCGTATAGCGCGCGGCGCAAAGGTCTAGCGCCGTAAACGATGTCAAAGCCCGCACCCGCGATAAATTTCTTCGCCTCTTCGCTTAGGCTTGCCTTGATACCGCGATTTTGCAGCGTTTTTTCAAGCTCTTTAAACATTATATCTACGATTTTTATTAGTCCGTCTTCATCGAGCGGATTAAAGATTATCGTGTCGTCAAGACGGTTTAAAAACTCGGGTTTAAAGTAGTTTTTAAGCTCGTTTTTGACCGCTTGTTCGCGCTCCTCGCCTTTTAGATCCATGATGAAATTCGACGCGATGTTGGACGTGAGGATGATGATCGTGTTTTTAAAATCGACCGTCACGCCTTTATTATCAGTCGCCCTTCCGTCGTCTAGGATGCCTAAAAGCACGTTAAACACGTCCTTGTGAGCTTTTTCTATCTCGTCAAAAAGTATGACGCTATACGGACGTCTTCGCACGGCCTCGGTTAGCTGTCCGCCCTCGTCGTAACCCACATATCCGGGAGGCGCTCCGAGCAGGCGAGAGACGCTGTGTTTTTCCATGTATTCGCTCATATCAAAGCGTATGAGCGCGCGCTCGTCGTCAAATAAAAATTTAGCCAAAGCCTTCGCCGACTGCGTTTTACCCACGCCCGTAGGCCCTAAAAACAAAAACGATCCGATCGGCCGCGCGCCCTCGTTTAGGCCCGCTTTGTTTCGCTTGATGGCTCTTGCTAGAGCGTGCAGCGCGGCATCCTGACCGACGACGCTTTCGCGCAAATGCTCCTCGATCATCAGATATTTTTGCTTTTCGCTAGTTAGCATTTTGCTGACTGAAATTCCCGTCCATTTGCTTAGTATTTCAGCCACCAGCTCCTCATCGACCTGATTTTTGAGCAGCACGCCTGATTTTTTCATCTCGTCCCATTTTTTTTCGAGCTCTTTTTGGCGGTTGGCCGCTTCTAAAATTTTGCCGTATTCTATCTCGGCCGCGCGCTGCAGATCGCCGTTTCTACGCGCTATCTCGGCCTCGCTTTTTAGGCTATCTATCTCTTTTTTTGCTTTTGAGATACCGCCAAAAACCGCCTTTTCGTTTTCAAATTTACCGTCAAGAGCGTGTTTTTGTTCGTTTAGATCTGCGATTTCTTTTTCGATTTCGCTTAGGCGAGCGGCGTTTTTGGCCTCGTCTTCCATTTTTAGCGCCTCTTTTTCGACTTGTAGCGTTACGATCTCGCGCTTGATGCGGGCGAGTTCGTACGGCTCGCTTTCTATCTGCATTTTGAGCTCGGCTGCGGCCTCGTCGATGAGATCGATCGCTTTATCGGGCAAGAAGCGGTTTGAGATATAGCGGTCGCTTAGCTTTGCCGCCGCGACCAGCGCGCTATCGGTGATCGTCACGCCGTGGTGCACCTCGAGGCGCTCTTTTATGCCGCGTAAAATTTGAAGCGCTTCGTTTACGCTAGGTTCTTTTACGTCGATAGGCTGAAAGCGGCGTTGCAACGCAGCGTCTTTTTCAAAATACTTGCGGTACTCTTTTAGCGTCGTAGCGCCTACGGCGTGCAGCTCGCCTCTAGCAAGCGCCGGTTTTAGGATATTTGCCGCATCCATGCTGCCTTCGCTAGCGCCAGCACCCACGATGGTGTGGATCTCGTCGATAAACAGGATGATATTTCCAGCGCTTTTTACCTCGTTTATGACGGCTTTTAACCTGTCTTCAAACTCGCCGCGGTATTTTGCGCCCGCGATCAGCGCGCTCATATCGAGTGCTACTACGCGTTTGTTTGCTAGACTAGTGGGTACGTCTTTTGCCACGATTTTTTGCGCTAAGCCCTCTACGATAGCGGTTTTACCCACGCCCGGCTCGCCTAATAAAATAGGATTATTCTTGCTTTTTCTTATTAAAATTTGCATCATGCGCGTGATCTCCTCATCGCGCCCGATAACCGGATCAAGCTCCTTATTTAGCGCCTTTGCGGTTAGATCGATACCGTACTTTTCAAGACTATCTAGCGTCTCGTCACTGGTTTGGCTATCTATCTTGCGCCCTGCCCTGATGCTTTCTAAATTTTTACGGATTTCTAAAACGTCGGTAAATTTGCCTAAAATTTGCTTGATCTCAGGCAGCTCAAGCGCCGAGATAATCCACGTATCTACCGCGATATAGCTATCTCCCATGCTCACCATCAGAGCTTTTGCGCTTTCAAGAGAGTTTATGAGCTCCTTTGAAATTTGCACGTTTTCTTTGCTCACGTTTGAGCTTGTCGGTAGCTGCGCGGCTTTGCTTTTTACTTCAAGTTCCACCGCATCCTTGCCGACGTTCATTTTGTTAAAGACTTGGTTGAGTAGCGAGCCGCTATCTGCGACCTGAGCCCAAAGCAAGTGAAGCGGAAACGTTTGCGGATTTTTCGCATGTATCGCTAGCGCGACGCCCTTTTCTACCAGCTCTTGCATTTGTGCGGTTAAATTTTCGCCTAAATTCGCCATTTTTTCTCCTTTAGTTTATATTGAGCGTATTATATAACTTTAGTCGATTATTGTCAAGTTATCTAAGTGATACAATATAAATACTTACGAAATAAAATTAAATTTTATTAAATCTTTTATCCTATTTTTAGGCAAATTTAACTAAAATACCCCCACTAAAAAGGCAGGAGATTAACTTTGAATAAAAAAAAGATGTTTTTGTTTTCGAGCGTTGCGGGCGCGATGATTTTCGGAGCGGTTTTTAGCGCAAATTTAAATGCTAAAGCCACCGAGGACGGCTCAAATTCTAAACTACAATCGCTCTCAAAACTTACAAAAACCATTTCTACTATCGAAAAATACTATGTTGATGATTTACAGTTTAAAGAGATCGTGGATAAAGCTATAGAGGGGCTTTTGAACAACCTCGACGCACATTCCGGATTTTTAAACGAAAAGGCGTTTAAAGATATGCAAGTGCAGACAAACGGGGAATTTGGCGGCCTTGGCATCACGGTCGGTATGAAAGACGGCGCGCTAACCGTCATCTCGCCTATCGAAAATACGCCTGCGGATAAAGCCGGCATAAAAAGCGGCGACATCATACTTCGCATCGACGGAAACGCGACTCTAGGCACTACCATAGACGAAGCGGTAAATAAAATGCGCGGCAAACCAAAGACGCCTATCACGATAACTATCGTGCGAAAAGGCGAGCAAAAACCGTTTGACGTGAAGCTCGTGCGCGACATCATCTCGGTCGAGTCCGTTTACGCAAAGATGATCGAAAAAGACAACATCCTCTATCTTCGCGTGACGAATTTTGATAAGCACGTAACCGAAAAGGCAGAGGAATTTATCAAAAAATATCCAAAAGCGGAAGGCATCATCCTTGACCTTCGAAACAACCCGGGCGGACTTTTAAACCAAGCGGTCGGACTGACGAATTTGTTTATAGATAACGGTGTGATCGTATCTCAAAAGGGCAGAAACGAGAGCGAAAATAGCGAATTTAAAGCCGCGAGAGCAAATAAAATCACAAATTTACCGCTTGCGGTGCTAGTTAACGGTGGAAGCGCGAGCGCGAGCGAGATCGTGAGCGGATCGCTACAAGACCACAAACGAGCCGTTGTTATCGGTGAAAAGACGTTCGGTAAAGGTAGCGTGCAGATCATCCTGCCAGTCGATGACAAAGAGGCTATCCGCCTAACGATAGCTCGCTACTATCTGCCTAGCGGCCGCACTATACAAGCAACGGGCGTGGAGCCTGATATTATCGTATTTCCTGGTAAAGTGCCTCAGCATGACGAAAATGCCTTTTCTATAAAAGAGAGCGAACTAAAAAAACACCTAACCAACGAACTGAGCAAAATAGACGCAAATAGCGACAAAAACTCTACGAAAATCACGGATAATAAGACTATAATAACCGAGGCTAACGTAAACGACGATATACAGCTAAAATCGGCGATTGACGCGATCAAAATTTTACAGCTAAAATAAGGAGTGCAAAAATGCAAAAAAAAGAGCTGATCTACGAGGGTAAGGGAAAAAAGATGTTCGCAACGGACGATGCGAACTTGCTAATAGCGGAATTTAAGGACGACCTAACCGCCTTTGATGCGCAAAAAAGAGGCAATGAAGCCGGCAAGGGCGCGCTAAATAACAAAATTTCGACGCAGCTTTTTAATCTTTTAAAAGAAAAAGGCATACCGACTCACCTGGTCGAAACTCTAAGCGACACCGAACAGCTCGTGAAAAAATGCGAAATCATCCCGCTTGAAGTGGTCGTGAGAAACATCGCTACCGGCTCGCTAACAAAGCGCCTTGCGATAAAAGAAGGCACGGTTTTGTCGTTTCCATTGGTAGAGTTTTACTACAAAAACGACGACCTGCACGATCCGCTCGTAAACGACGAACACTGCCTAATCATGGGCTTAGTTAAGAGCGAAAACGACCTTGACAGACTAAAGCATATGGGTCGCGAGATAAACGCTATCCTCTTTAAATTTTTCGCAGACAGAAACTTAAAATTAGTCGATTTTAAAGTGGAATTTGGCGTCGATAAGGACGGAAATATCCTTCTAGCAGACGAGATCAGTCCGGATAGCTGCCGCTTTTGGGACGCGACTACGAACGAAAAACTCGATAAAGATAGATTCCGTCAGGATCTTGGCAACGTAAAAGTCGCCTACGAAGAAGTTTTAAAAAGAATTTTATCTAAGGTTTAAAATGAAAGCTATTATCAACGTATCCCTAAAAAACGGCGTTTTAGACCCGCAAGGAAAGGCCGTCGAGCATGCACTCGGCTCGCTTGGATTTAACAACGTAAGCGGCGTGCGAATAGGCAAACAAATCGTGCTGGATGTAAACGCCGCAAGCAAAGACGAAGCGCGCAAGGAGCTCACCAAAATGTGCGAAGAGTTGCTCGCAAACACCGTCATAGAGGACTACGAGATAAATTTGAACGACAAATGTGAGAGCGCAAAATGAAAGTCGCCATCGTTTTGTTTCCAGGCACGAACTGCGAGCAAGATACAAAGTATGCCTTTGAGCTTTTGGGTTGCCAAACGCAGATAATCTGGCATAAAGAAAGCGAGATAAATGCCGATCTTATCGTGCTTCCGGGCGGGTTTAGCTACGGCGACTACCTACGCACGGCAGCTATCGCTAAATTTAGCCCTGCGATGAGTGCAGTCGTAAAACACGCCCAAAAAGGCGGATACGTGCTTGGAATTTGCAACGGATTTCAGATGCTGTGCGAGCTAAAACTACTCGTGGGCGCAATGAGACGAAACGAAAATTTAAGCTTCATCTCAAAATACCACCACCTAAAAGTGATCTCTAACGCAAATAAATTTCTCTCAAATTTAAGCGTAGGCGAGATCGTAAACATCCCGATCGCTCACGGCGAGGGTAACTTTTACGCCGACGAGACGACGTTAAAAGGTCTCTACGACAACGATCAGGTCCTGCTAAAATACTGCGACGCAAACGGCGCCGCGCTAAATCCAAACGGCTCGGTCGACGAGGTGGCTGGAATTTGCGATAAGAACAAAAAGATATTCGGTCTCATGCCTCACCCAGAGCGC
The DNA here is from genome assembly GCF_900699785.1 of Campylobacter showae. NCBI lineage: Bacteria > Pseudomonadati > Campylobacterota > Epsilonproteobacteria > Campylobacterales > Campylobacteraceae > Campylobacter > Campylobacter showae. The sequence goes on along the minus strand of NZ_LR535679.1, from coordinate 137,924 downwards.
GCCTGCGAGAAGTTTTTGGGTACGGACGATGGATTAAAGATGCTAAAAGGGCTAGTTTGCTAAAGCCCTTTTTAGCCTTTTTTACTATATTTGTTTTAGCTTGCACAGCCACCGAGCCTAGCGTATTTGATATGATGGGCGACGAGCAAAGCCAAAAAGTGATCAAGCCTGCTCCGCAAACGCCCGCACAAAAGCCAAATTTACAAAACAAAGCGCCAAGCGCGCAAAATAGAACTCCTGCCCAGACACAAAGCGCGGCTACTCAAAACAGAACCCCCGCAGCGCAAAGCCAAACCGTAAGCAACCAAGGCGGCACGCATCTGCGCCAGCCTATCCCGCAAAATATCGCTCCTACGAACGAACCTGAGTTAAATTTAAAAGACAGCCAACTATACGAGCGCGTGCAGCCAAACGATATCATCATCAAGGCTCTAAATGCGCCCAAGCAAGTCTACGTCGGACAAATTTTTAGCTTTACGCTCTCGGTCGATATCCAGGATAATATCGCGGTAGATTTGCAAACCATCTTGCCCGAAACCGAAAACCTAAAATGGCTAAGCTCAAATTTACGCTGGGATAACGACGGCAAGGGCGTTTATAAGGCTCAAATTTACGCCGAGGCCTCCGCTCAAGCCGTGCAAAACCCAAAAATCACGGTAAATTTAAAGCGCAACGGCGAGTTTTTCCAGACGGCAAATTTGACGCTTTCGCTACCTAAAATCGTAGCGCTAAAAAGCGGCGAGAAATACAACCACGTCGTCGCCCAAAATCTCGAAGTCAAAAAATACAAAACCAACAAATTTGACGACAAAAATCTCATCATGATCGTCGAAGTAAATGCGCAAAAAGGCAACATCGCGGACTTTTTCATCGAGGATAAGGACATCATCAAACAAGGCGTGGACTCCACGAGCGGCGAATTTGACGCGCAAAGCGGATATTATTTCGCAATATTTTCGCCCGAAAAAACCTCGATAGATTTTAACTACTTTAGTCTATCTAAAAAAGATTTCGTTAGCTTTTCGCTCCCGGTAGTCGTGGAGGACGACGAGATCAGCACGCAAATCGGACTAAATCCAAAGCAAAGCAAATTTGAAATTTACAAAAATATCGGAGTTTACGCGCTTTTTGGTATATTTTTGATCACGTTTTTGTTTAAGCGCGATGCGATATTCCTCGTCGTGGTAGTCGGCCTTGGAGCTTATATCCTTTACAGCTACAACCCGTTTGGCGGCGCGACGCTAAGGCAAAATATAAACGTAAAAATTTTACCTACGCAAAACTCGAGCGTATTTTATACCTCAAAAGCGGAGGAAAAGGTCGAGATCCTCGGCGAACGCGAGGATTACGTCAAAATTTTACTAGACGACGGCAAGATAGGCTGGGTGAAAAAAGATGATATTTTCTAGGATAAAGGCCGCGTATTTCGCGGTCGAGTTTTTGATCAGCATACTTTTGGTCGTGTTTTTCATGTGGCTTTTTAAAAAATACATCCACGCTGTAAGGAAATTTTGGGGCAGGAGTCAGCGATTTTTCGGTTTTTACTCGCTCGAAGTCGTCGGCAAATTTGACGAGCGCGCAAATATGATCATCATGAACCACCAAAGCATGCTAGATATCGTCGTTTTAGAAGAAGTCTATCCTAAAAATCTCTGCTGGATTGCCAAAAAAGAGATTGCCGACCTGCCCGTCATCGGACAGATCATCCACGTGCCGCAAATGATCTCAGTCGAGCGCGAGAATAAACGCTCGCTCATCAAGCTCGTAAAGGACGCGCAGGACCGCGTCGAAAAAGGGCGCGTGCTGGCGATTTTCCCAGAAGGAACGCGCTCGCACTCAAAGGAGCTTTTGCCGTTTAAAGGCGGTGCGAAAATCATCGTCGACAAGCTAAATCTAAAAATCCAGCCCATCGTGATCGCGGGTTCGGATATCTTGGATGTAAAAAATTTTAGCTTTAAAAACGGCAAAATCAAAATCATCTGCCTAGATCTCATCGACACCGCCGAGCCCGAGTGGCTAGAAAACGCAAGGGCGAAAATGCAAGAAACGCTAGATAACGAGAGGCAAAAAGCGGCGATTTAAAGCGTTGCTTTATCGTAAATTTTGCCTCACGCGTAAATTTGACGAACTTTTCAGCTAAAATTTGAACCAGATTTACCGCGAGCAAATTTAGCCCTTAAATCCGCTAGCTAAATTTGACCGCCTCGTAAAAGCCGTAAATTTAGGAGGATTTATGAAAAAGTACGCCGTTATATTTATGGTTTTAGCTCAAATTTTATTTGCTTTAAATTTGCCGGAGCCTCGTTTTGAGATTTTTTATGACGAAAACGCTAGGAGCGAGCAAATAGACGCGGGTCTTGATCAAATTTTGGAGTTTTTATCGCAAAACCCGCACCGCATAAACGACGAATACGGCGAATTTAACGACCGTCTTTTTTCGCCGTTTATCTACAACTTAAAAATCATAAAAACGGGCAAATTCGACTTTGAATGCATAGAAAAAGTACTCAAATTTAAGCCAGGTCTTAACTACAAATTTATGATTTTCACGCCTATTGACGCGGTTATAGCGCTTGGCATAGATCCTAACGGCAAATATAAATTCGATCAAAAAGAAGCAATACGACTCATCGACCTGCTCGTAGCAAACGGCGCGGATATCGGCTCGCCCGAGCTTTTGCGCACGGCTTGCAATGCCGAAGCGTTTGAGATTTTTAGCCACCTTCTTAGCAAAGGCGCGCGCGGCAACAAAGAAACGATGCTTTGCGTGGTTGGCGGGATGGCTATTTTTATGGGTCAAAACGGCGCCTCGCCGATCGCAAACGCTCCGCTTGATCCAAAAATAAGGCAGTTTGCAAAAACCGCAAAATTTACCGAGTTTTACCGCGATAAAATGCGCTACCTCGAGGAGCTGCTAAAATTTGAGCCGCTTAGCAAATTTGAGGCTAAAGAACTGGAAGTTTTTACAAAACTAGCCGCGATCTTAGATAGCGAGGATATGGTTAAGTTTCTGCTAAAAAACGGCGTTTGCAAGCAAGAAAATTTACAAACTTCGTGCGAAAATCTCAAAAAGTACGCGACCCGTTACGATGCAAAAGAGAGCCTAAAGCTGATAAACGAAGTTAGATAGCATAACGCGGTAAGCAAGCGGCATGAAGCTAAATTTAAGGGCAAATTTAAACAAGACGGCCTACGTTAAATTTACCGCTTCAAATTTAGTCCGCTGGATTTAGACTCAAATTTTACTGCGGCGTATGTAAATTTAAGGATGGATGATGAAAATTTCTTTACGATTTTTGCCGCTCGCCCTGCTCTTTTTATTTGCGCCGCTTTTTGCGCTAGATTAAGACGAAGTGGTCAAAATTTGCGAGCAGCCAAAATCCGTGCCTGATTTTAGGGTTTTCTACGACGAAAACGCTACGAGCGAGCAGATAGATGCGGGGCTTGACCAAATTTTGGATTTTTTGCGGCAAAACCCGCACCGCGTAAACGACGAGCTGGGCGAGTATTGTGACCGCCTTTTTACGCCTTTTATATTTAACGCTAAAATATATAACACGGGCAAAATCGACTTTGAGCGGATAGAAAAAGCGCTCGAATTTAAGCCCGATCTAAACTACAAAACCGTCGTTGCTAGCCCTATTTGCAACTCCGCTTTGCTACTGACGCCGCTTCCCTCAGGACAAAAGTCCAATCTTAGCGAAGCTGACATCATCCGCCTCGTAAAGCTACTGGTTAGGCACGGAGCGGATGCAAATGATAAATTTGTTTTAAGCTGCATTTACGGCGTGGACGGCTTTGGGATTTTTAAAGAGCTGCTTAGCATGAACGCCGATATGAGGGAGATCGCGCTGCAAATCGCGGTCAATATGCGCTCCTTTACTTATGAAAACGGCGCTACTTTAAAGTTTGGCGAGGCTGTAAATTTAAAGGCGGCGCAGTTTGGAAAAAGCGTGAAATTTAGGGAATTTTACCGCGAGAAAATGAGATATTTCGAGGAGTTTTTAAAAATTAAAAGCTTAAAAGAGCTTAACAAAGGCGGGCTTAGATTTTTTATAGAGACGAATTTGGCGCTTGATAACGCCGAGGCGGTCAAATTTCTGCTAGAAAACGGACTTTGCGAGCGGGCGGGCGAGTGCGAGTTTTTAAGAAAAAAGGCTAAATTTTACGAAGCGACGGAGGTTTTGAAGCTTAAATTTTAGTCGATTTTAAAAACCGGTCGTCAAAATTTAAAAATCCAAATCCCAAATTTGACAGAATTTACCGTCCAAGCAAACATCAAATTTTAGCCTCAACCGCGAGTCAAATTTGAGAAACAAATTTTAGATTAGTTGATAGTAATCGTATCAAGTTTAAAGATATTCTTAGCACCTTGTGCTATAATCTGCTAAAAAATTTAAAAACAAAGGACAAAAAATGAGCGAAAAATTTGAATTTCAAACCGAGGTAAACGAGCTGTTAAATTTGATGATACACTCGCTTTACTCGAACAAAGAGATATTTTTGCGCGAGCTCATCTCAAACGCGAGCGATGCGCTAGATAAGCTAAACTACCTATGCCTCACGGACGACGCATACAAAAGTCTAAGTTACTCCCCGCGAATCGATATCAAAATAGACAAGGACAAAAAGACGCTAACGATCAGCGATAACGGCATCGGTATGGACAAAAACGAACTGATAAACAACCTCGGCACCATCGCTAGAAGCGGTACGAAGGGCTTTTTGGACAAACTAAGCGGCCAAGCTAAAAAAGATAGCGCACTCATCGGACAGTTTGGCGTCGGGTTTTATTCGGCATTTATGGTTGCGGACAAGATCGAAGTCGTGAGCAAAAAGGCGCTTTGCGAAGAGGCCTTCATGTGGAGCTCGGATGCGAAAACCTACGAGATCTCGCCCGCGCAAAAAGATAGCCACGGCACCTCGATCACGCTTTATCTAAAAGACGACGAGTTTGCCGAGTCCTACCGCATAGAAAACATCGTAAAAAAATACTCTAACCACATCCCGTATCCGATATTTGCGGATAAAGAAGAGTACGTAGCACCTAAAGAGGGCGAAAAAGAGGGCTCGTACGAGACCAAAAACGTGCAGATAAATAAGGCTTCCGCACTTTGGGAAATGAGTAAAAGCGCGTTAAAAGACGCCGATTACAACGACTTTTATAAGCAAATCTCGCACGACAGCGAAGATCCGCTACTCTGCGTGCATACCAAAGCCGAGGGCAAGATCGAGTACACTACCCTATTTTTCGTGCCGGCTAGCGAGCCGTTCGATCTATTTCGCGTGGATTATCAAAGCGGCGTGAAACTCTACGTCAAAAGCGTATTTATCAGCGACGACGCCAAAGAGATGCTGCCGCCATATCTTAGATTTGTCCGCGGTATCATTGACGTTGAGGATTTGCCGCTAAACGTCAGCCGCGAAATCCTGCAAGAAAACAGCATAATGCGCAGCGTCAAGGAGCAAAGTGTTAAGAAAATCCTGGGCGAACTAGCCAAGCTAAAAGAAAAAGATAGAGAAAAATATATCAAATTTTATAAAATATTCGGCAAGGTGATCAAAGAGGGGCTTTACGGATTTAACAGCGAAAAGGAGCAAATTTTAGACCTTTGCCTCTTTAAATCAAGCAAACGCGAGGGACTAGTCAGCCTAAAAGAGTACAAAGACGCGATGAAAGACGGTCAAAAATCGATCTACTACATCAGCGGAAACAACGAAACGATGCTAAGAAATTCGCCGCTCTTAGAGAGCTTTAAGGCTGAAGGGATAGAAGTACTCATCATGGACGAGGAGATAGACTCTATCGTCATGCCGATGGTCCAAGACTACGATAAAACGCCGATGAAAGCGGTAAATCATACCGATATCGACGCCGAGATCAAGTCTGAAAAAAGCCAAGCCGACGAGGATAAATTCGCTGCGCTGCTAGCTAAGATGAAAGAGATACTAAAAGACGAGGTCAAGGACGTGAAGCTAAGCTCGCGCCTAAGCCAAAGCCCCGCCGTCATCGTCTATGATAAAAACGATCCGGACTACGCTACGCAGATGATGCTCAAGCAGATGGGGCATAGTGCGGGTAAAATTTTGCCGATACTGGAGATAAATCCAAAGCACGAGCTCTTTGAAAAACTCTCTCAAAACGAGGCGATGATATATGACGCGGCGGAGCTGCTTTTGGATATGGCTAAGCTAAACGAAGGTGTCGCGATCGACGATCCGTCGGCGTTTAGCAAAAAGCTAACTAAAATTTTGTTAAAAGCGATCTAAATTTAAGCCTTTTTTGGGCTTAAATTTTATTTTCGGTTCGGCGGCGGAGTTAAATTTGCCGCCGAGTTTTAAGATCCCACTCAAATCTACATGGCAAAATCCGCTCGCCCTACCCTTAAATTTACGGCGTCAAATTTGACCCAAAAGACGCTTGTCATGCTCGCCGAATACCAAATTTAAAAAGGCTAGTAAGCTACATTTGCGTAATATTTTGTTATAATTTCCGAAAAATTTAAGGTATAAAGTGAACGAGAATAAAGAATATTTCGTAAAAGAAGAAGATTTTATCGTATCAAAAACCGACCTAAAGGGCAGGATAACCTACTGCAATCAGCCGTTTTTAAAGATCGTCGGCGCTACGCAAGAGCAGCTTTTGCACAAGCCGCACAACATCATCAGGCACCCCGATATGCCGCGCATCGTGTTTAAGCTGCTGTGGGAGCATATCAAGGCGAAGAAGGAAATCTTTGCGTTCGTTAAAAACAAGAGCTTTGACGGCGGCTTTTACTGGGTATTTGCTAACATTACGGCTTCGCTAGACGCTAACGGCGAGATCATCGGCTACTACTCCGTCCGCCGCAAACCAAATCCAGAAGGCGTCAAATTTATCGAAGGCGTATATAGACGGCTGCTTGAGGCTGAAAAAAGCGGCGGCATGGAGACTTCCGGTAAGCTGCTGGGACAAATTTTAGCCGGTGCCGGCGTCAGCTACGACGAGCTAGTACATAAACTTCAGCGAGGACAGATATGAGGCAGCATCCTATCTCGGGCGATATAATTAAGCTAAAAAACGAGCTTAACGAGCTTGAAAAAATGGACATCAAACCGCAAGAAGCGATCATGAGCGCCGCACAGTTTAGCGCTCTAGCAAGCGCGGTCAAAGAGCGAGGGACAAAGGCTAGCGGATATTTTTCGGCCGTTTTTGATGATGAGGACTACTATGCTAACGTCAGCGCCTATCTCTCGCAGATACTACTAGAGATATCGCTAAAAAGCGAGAAAAATGGCATAAGCACGGCGGCAAATCAAAAACTCCAAGTCGCTGCGAAAAACATCAAGGATATAACCGAGCTTTTACAAGCTCAAAGCGCCATCATGCAAAAATACAAAAGACGAAGCTTCTTTGACAAAGACGCGGCTCGTCTGCGCGCCGTAAAGACGCAACTAGCCGAGCTGCTCAAAGCGCAATCAAGACTAGATAAACTACTAAAAATGCAGGCTAGCATCATCTCAAACGTGATTTTGGGCGAGTTTAAGATGGCGTATAAATTTTTACTTTATTCTGTTTTTTTAGCAAAAAGCAGAGGCGATCAGCTCCTTTTAGCCGAGATAATCAGCGTTTGCGATAAGATCGCGGCGATGATAGAACCGGTTTTTAGCGGTCAAAGCCTGCAAACCGGCGAGCTCGTGTATCACTATCTAGTTTACGAGCTGCGAGAGCTGAAAGATGATTTTATAAACTAATCTTTTTGTTTTTTTGTGTTATTTTTTTATAAATTTAGCGCGATTAAACTGCGGCAAATTTAATCATGTTTTCAAATTTGCATTAATCCAATAGATATTTAAATTTAACGCTCTGCCGTAAATTTAAATATCTTTTAAAATTTCATCCGCTATTTTTCCCGCGCCGCCGTTATCTATCTGCCCAGAAAGCTTGCTTGAAATTTGCGCTATATCCATCTCGTTTATCAAATTTAGCATCTCATCCGCATCGATCTCGCCGCCTTTTTGAAAGCAAAATTTGGCCAAATTTTGATCCACGAGAAATTTCGCATTAAATACCTGATGGTTGTTTGCGGCGTAAGGATAAGGCACAAATACGCTAGGTAGCGCATTTGCCGTGAGTTCCCACAGCGTACCCGCCCCTGCGCGGCTTATCGCTAGATCGGCACGGCTCATCTTAAGCTCTATTTTGGGATCAAAGTCAAAAAGTTCGAGCTCATCGCCGCTAAGACCAAGCTTTTTATACTCCCCTTGCAAGCTCTCAAGCGCGTTTTTTCCGCATTGATGGATGATTTTTACGCCTTTTTCTTTAAAAACGGGAGCCAGCTTTAAGGCTAACGAATTTATCGCCGCCGCACCCTGCGAACCGCCTAAAAATATCACCGTTTTTAGCTCGCTGCGAAGCCTAGCCGAGCTAAAAAATCTCTCCGCTACGGGATAGCTAAACACAGGTTTAAAATACGAGCTAAAAAAGCCCTTTGCGAGCGGTTTTAGGAGCTTGTTTAGATTGCCGATCACGGCGTTTTGCTCATGGATAAAAAGCGGCCTGCGCGATATAATCGCCGCAAATGCAGCAGGCGCCGCACTGTATCCGCCCACGCTAACGACGGCTTTTACGCCTTGGGTCTTAAAGATTTTTCGGCATTTAAAGGCTAAATTTAGGATATTAAAAAGCGAAAAAAGCTTGCCTAGTCCTTTTTTATTTACAACTCCGCTGCTGGGCAGGAAAAATTTCTCGCTAAATGCGGCGTCGTTTTCAAACCACATCTTGTCCTGTCCGCTACTGGATCCTACAAATATCGTCCTACATCCGCGCGATACCAGTTCTTCGTTTAAGGCTTTTGCGACAGCCAGGTGTCCGCCAGTGCCGCCGCCGCAGATTACGATAGTGCCGTTTTGCAGACTGCCTACAGCTTTGTTTTGGGCTTCGTCGCTAGTCAAATTTGACGGTGAAATTTCAGCTAAATTTTGCACTTTGTCTTTTAAATTTTCAGGCGTCAAATTTTACTCCTTGCCGTTTAAATTTAGAATGCTCAAATTTGCCTTACCGTGCCGCAAGTCAAATTTAAGCTCAATCTTTTACTTTTTTACTCACCATCAGCACCATGCCGACCCCTATGCAAAGCGCTAGGATCGAGCTGCCGCCGTAGCTTAGAAACGGCACGGCGATGCCCTTGATAGGCGTGATCGAGGTGATGCCGTATGAGTTCATGATGAACGAAAACGATATGAGAAGTCCGACGCCGAGCGTAAAGAGGTGGTAGACTTTGTTTTCGCTCCTTGAGGATACGCGAAAGATGCGGAAAAGCAAAATCAAAAGAAGCGACGTGATGATGAGTATCCCCAGCACCCCAACCTCCTCGGCGATACCGGCAAGTACGAAGTCCGTGTGCACTTCGCTCAAAAATCCGAGCTTAAACACGCCAGCTCCTAGCCCCTCGCCGAAAAATCCGCCGTGCTTTATGGCATTTAGCGAGTGCGAGATCTGATAGGGCTCCGGCACGCCCTCGACGCGAAACATATTTGCCATACTTTCGGGCATAAGCGAAAGAACCATATTTTGCACCGTGCCCCACCATGACTTTATACGTAATATGCGGTGTTCCGACGTAAAAATAGCCACGATAGCAAGCACCGAAGCGCCCGCCATGCCAATGACGAAAAGCCGCTTGCTAGTGCCGGCAAAAAGCATCATAACGATGAGCGTAAGCGCCAAAACGACGACTTGACCGAGGTCGTTTTGAAGGATGGCGATAAGATAAACGGCTATCAAAAACAAAAACATATAAGGCAAAATGAGCTTAAATTCCTGCTTTAGGCTCTTTTTGCTACCGTCGATCTTGCGCGCGAAACTCCATGCTAAAAAGTAAACGAAACCGATCTTAAAAAACTCCACCGGCGCTAGAGAAAAGCCAGGCAAGCGTATCCAGCGCTTGGCTCCGCCCGCATCGGTGACTAGCGAGCTAGGCAGCGCGTGCATAGCTCCCATAGCGATAGCGCAAAAGCCAAATAGACAAAAGCCGATCCAGACCATGGATTTGTCAGGGTCAAGCCGCGAGATGCCCCACATTAAAAATATCCCGATCGCCCCAACGACAAGTTGTCTGATGAAAAAATGATAAGGATCGTAGTTGAAGAAAAGCACGGTAAAAACGGGCAAGGAGAGCGAAAAAACGATACCGATAGTAATGAGCGCGACGCAAGAGTAAAATATCCACTTATCCGCCTGCATTTTTTCCTTTCCCGAGTTAAATTTAATGGGCGATTCTACTTAAATATGGCTTACAAAGATGTTAATCGGGCGTTCATAAATTTCAAATTTAGCTAAAAAATCGCCTGAAAAAAATTAAAAATATAATAATATAAATTATATCAATATATAATTTTAACTTAGTATTAAGTAAATGGTTTGTAACATACGCGCGTTATGCAAATGTAGCATAAAACTAAAAAGGAGTCTAAATGAGAGTTAAATTTTCAGTTGCCGCATGTGCGGTTTTGGCGCTATTTACGGCGCAGGCGAACGCCGCCGATACGGTTAAGCTAGAAGGCGTCGAGATAAATAGCGTCGGCGATAACATCAGCGAGAGCGGTATCAGCGAAGGCATCCTAACCAAAAACGTGCAAAAACGGGATCCTAGCCGGTAAAAAGGTACTAGATACGCCGTATCAGATAAGCACGATCACGAAAGAAACGATGAATCACCAGGGCGTGACCGGCTTTGAGGAGGCGGTGAAGTACTTCCCGTCCGCGCAAGTGCAGATGAGAGGCGGCACCACGGTCGGTCGTCCGCAAACTTGCGGCTTTGAAGGCAGCGTCGTGGGCAACGTTTTTTGGGACGGTTTTTACGCTATCTCGACTACGGCGATCCCGATGGCTATGTTTGAGAGTTTGCAGATACAAAACGGTCTTGCCGGCTCGCTTTACGGCCCGCAAAATCCGGTCGGCGTCTTTAACTACACGAGAAAACGCCCGGTATATAACGAGCACAGCATCTGGGCGGACTACGCTTCGCGCGAGCACTTCGGCTTAGGCGTGGATAGCTCGATGAAATTTGACAAGGTAGGCTACCGCGCGGTCGTATACGGCTCGGACGGCGCGAAACAGGTAAAAGGCAGCAACTACCAGCGCCGCCTAGCCAGCCTCACGCTCGAGTTTTATCCGACCGAGTCGCTTACGTTTGAGACTGCGGCTAGCTACTACGAGCACAACACTCACGGATTTGCGGGACTTTTTGCGCTTTACGTAAAAGACGGCATGATCAGAAACGACCTAAAGCTGCCTGATCCCGTAGATAACAAAACTCCCGGACTTGGTCAGCTATACGGCGGTATGAATCTAAAAACGACGACGGCTAGCGCTAAATTTAAATACGCTCCGAGCGAGGATTGGTATTTTGAAGGCGGATATCAGTTCCAGCGAGCCGATCGACATATACACAGCGTCGTAAATAGAATCACCGATAAAAACGGCAATTACGATACCTATCACAGCGGCGGAGCGACCGCGGCGTATAGATTTGATCTACCTAGCGGCTATCTAAAGGCGGTCACGGACTTTGATACCTGGGGGCTAAACCATAACTTTAGCGTGCAGGCAAACGGATATAGATACGTGCAGTATCGCTACTCAAATTTAAGCACGACGACGAAAGCCGGCTCGGCAAATATCAACGATCCTAAAATTTTCCCGCATCCAAACTCAAAAAAAGGCTCGAATTTATATAAACTAAGCACGACCGATATGAAAAATATCTCCGTGCTAGACGATATCACGATAAACGATAACTTTAGCTTGCTTTTAAGCCTCTCAAACAGCTGGATAAAAGAGCGCACTCGCCCGGCCATAACCGCGACGCAAAGACAGCTAAAGCCTATCGTGACTAAATACGACGAATCAGGCCTTAGCTACGGTGCGAGCTTGGTTTATAAGACGGTCGAAAACGTCAGCACGTATTTTACCTTTGCCGATAGCTTGCAACAAGGCGGCACCGGCACGAACGCCGACGGCACGACCAGCACGCTAAAACCGTATCGCTCGAAACAATACGAAATAGGCGCCAAAGCTCGCATAAACGAAATCGACTTTAGCTCGGCGGTATTTAGGATACAGCGCCCTATCGCCTATGTCGGCAGTAGCGGCAAATACGATGTACAAGGCGAGCAGGTAAACACGGGATTTGAGTTTATGAGCGGCGGCAAAATCACCTCAAATTTAAGCGTTCTAGGCGGCTTTACGCTTATAAATTCTAAATTTAAAAATCCGCTACTAAAAGGCGCAAACGGCAAGGTCGTAAACGGCGTGCCTAAACTAAATTCGAATTTGCTATTTGACTACGTCGTTGCAAATACCGAAAAGCTCGCATTTAGAGCAAATTTCCACTACACGAGCAAGATGTATATCGACGATCTAAACACACAGGCTACGCCTAGCTTTTTCGTCACCGATCTTGGCGTGAGATACGTTAGCCGCGCGATGCTAGGCAAGCAAACCACTTTGCGCTTTAACGTAAATAACGTATTTAACAAAAAATACTGGGCGGGTATGTATCCTGCAAGCGCTGACGGCGCAGGCACCAGCGCTAGCGTTCTTGGCGTAGCTAACGGGCTAAGCCTGGGCGAGAGTAGGATGTTTATGCTGTCAGCCGAAGTCAAATTTTAATTTGATTTAAGGCTTGTCTCGCGAGCGTCTTTAACGGAGCTTGAAATCTCCCTTGATGAACTACGTGTTCTATCTTCGGTAGAAAATTTTCTTCGCAACCATCAAAGCCGTCTCGCGATACTTTACTTTATTGCCTTACATTCAAATTTGCAACGCTTCTTGATATAAAATTTATCTTACAACACTACTTTCAAACGCACGTCCTTATTTTCTCAAATTTCACAAAAAATAAATTTAACCAAACGCATCCATAAGAGTAAACATAAATTCATTAAATTTAAAAAATATATTACATATAAATTGCATATTAAGGTAATAAGATGTAACATCGGCTTACTTAAATATAAAAATAAATATTTTAATACTTTACAAAGAGGTATAAATGAAAGTTAAAATTTCAGTTGCCGCATGTGCGGTTTTAGCGCTATTTGCAGCACAAGCAAACGCAGCCGATACGGTCAAGCTTCAGGAGGTCGAGGTAAACAGCGTCGGCGATAATATCAGCGAGAGCGGTATCAGCGAAGGCATACTAAACAAAGGCGTCGCCAGCGGTCCGCTAGCGGGCAAAAAGGTGCTTGATATGCCTTATCAGGTAAACACGATGTCGATTGAGGCTATGAACCATCAAGGCGTGGCCGGTTTTGAGGATGCGGTGAAGTATTTTCCTTCAGCGCAAATCCAAACTAGAGGCGGCATCGAGGTAGGCCGTCCGCAGACTCGCGGCTTTCAGGGCTCAGTCGTCGGTAACGTACTTTGGGACGGCTTTTACTCGGTCTCTACTACGGCCATACCTATGTATATGTTTGAGGGGCTTCAGATACAAAACGGTCTTGCAGGCTCGCTTTACGGCGGACAAGATCCGGCGGGCATCTTTAACTACACTAGAAAACGTCCGGTGCCGTTTTCAAACACGTTTTGGGCCGATTATACGAGTAGGTCAAATTTCGGTATAGGCTGGGATACTTCGGATAGATTTCAGTACGTCGGCTACCGAGGCGTGTTTTACAAGAGCGACGGCGCAAAGCAAGCTAAAAATAGCGACTACGAAAGAAATTTAGCTAGCCTAGGGCTTGATTTTTATCTAACCGAAAATTTTACCATCGAGACGAATTTTAGCTACTACAAACACAAAATGCTTGGAATGCCCGGCGGCTTTTCGGTGCCGGGTAGAAACGGTGTTTTAAACTTTGCTATACCGGACGCTACAAAAAATACGAAAGCGGGCCTAGAGCAAGAGTGGGCAGGAAGCGACCTAAAAACTACGACCGCTAGCGTTAAATTTAAATACGCTCCGACCGAGCGTTGGTATTTCGAGGGTGGCTATCAGTGGCAAAAAGCCATCCGCGATATGTACGGTACGAGCAAAACTTTTACGAATCAAAACGGAGATTTTAGCGTAGCGGCTAGCGGAGGAAACGGCGCGGCAAGCAGGTTTGACGTACAAAGCTGGTTTGCTAAAGCTACGACCGAGTTTGAGACGTTCGGTATAGAGCATAACTTCGGCGTGCAGGCAAACGGATACATATGGACGATATACGGCGCTAAAACCGCAGGCGGAAGAGCAAATTTGGGTAACTCGAATTTATATAATCCAAAAACTTTTTCAAATCCGGGCGTAGCAAAAGGCAGCGGGGCTTATAAAAGCAGTCAAGGCACTATGAAAAACCTAACTATCGCCGACGATATAAAGCTAAACGACTACTTTAGCGTCATTTTAAGCGCGGCTAGAAGCAACTTTGAGGACAAAAATAAGCAAACGGGCGTAAAAACGTACGACGAGAGCGGCACTAGCTATGCGGCGAGCTTTATTTACCGCCCGGTAGAAAACGTAAGCCTATACTTCACATATGCAGACAGCTTGCAAGCAGGCTCAAGCTACACCTACGAAAGAACCAATCCAAGATACGGCGAAACGGTCGTTTTAAAGCCGTTTAGAAGCAAGCAATACGAGATCGGCGCAAAAGCCAGGATAGAGGATATCGACCTATCTACGGCGCTTTTTGAGATAAAACGCCCGATAGCCTATCTAGGCGACAACAACGAGTATAGTATCCAAGGCGAGCAGGTAAATAGAGGCCTAGAGTTTACCGCAGGAGGCAAGATTACAAACGATCTTAGCGTAATGGGCGGCGTCGCGCTAATACAGCCGAAGCTAAAAAAGGCAAAACAAGCCTACGCGCAGGGCAAGATCGTGGTCGGCGAACCCAAAGTTCAGTCAAATTTACTCTTTGACTACGTCGTGCCAAATACAAACAAGCTAGCCCTAAGCGCAAATTTACACTACACGGGCAAACGCTACGCCGATCAGCGCAACGTAAATGCCGTGCCTGCATACTTTACGACCGATCTTGGCATCCGCTACGTGACCAAAGAGTGGCTAGGCAAGCAAACTACGCTAAGATTTAACGTAAATAACGTATTTGATAAAAGATACTGGGTCGGAATGTTCCCGTCAAATATCGACGGAACTAGTAACGGCACGGGCGCTAGCTTATTTTTGGGACAGAGCAGAACGTTTATGCTATCAGCCGAGGTTAAATTTTAAAATTTGAAATAGCCTATCTATTGATATGGTTTTATAAAATCTTGAAGTCGAATTTAGAAATTCGGCTTCAAGAATTATATTAAGCGATTAAGGGCAAGGTTGAATTTTAAAAATATCGCTCATAGTAAGCAAATTTAAATTTTTAAGGATATTTCGTATTTTTAAAAATTTAAATCAAAATCCCAAGAAGGAGTTTTTGTGAAAAATCATATTTCTATCGCCGCTTGCGCTAGTTTGTTTGCCTGCGCGGCGCTAAATTTGACGGCGGCCGAAACCGTCAAGCTCGATGCCGTCGAAGTTCGAGGCGGCTCATATAGCATCTCTCAAAGCGGTATCGATGAAGGAATTTTAAACAAAGAGGCGGTGAGTGGTCCGCTGGCAGGCAAAAAGATCCAAAATATGCCGTACCAGATAAACACCGTTACGCGTGAGCTGATGGATAATCAAATCGCTCAGCAGCCCGCCGATCTCATAAAATTTTTTCCTTCGGCGCAGCTTCAGTATCGGTTTGGCCCCGAAATAGCTCGCCCAGAAACTCGCGGATTTCAAGCCGGAGTCGTGGGCAATATGCTCTGGGACGGCTTTTATGTAATGCCGATGATCTCGATCCCAATGGTGGCCTTTGAGACAATGCAGGTGCAAAACGGCCTCGCAGGCTCACTCTACGGCGGCCAGTCGCCAAGCGGTATATTTAACTATGTTAGAAAGCGCCCCGTACCGTCGCAGCATATTATTTTCGCAGATTACGTCTCTCGCGGAAATTTAGGCTGGGGGCTCGATACTTCGGATAAATTTGAAAAAGTCGGCTATCGCAGTGTGGTTTATTACGGTGACGGGCAAAGGCAGGTTAAAGATAGCGTGTATAGAAGAAAATTTGCAAGCCTAGGACTTGATTTTTATTTGACCGACGCGCTAACGCTGGAGACCAATTACAGCTATTTCGAGCACGATATGTATGGGCTTGCTACCAGCTTTAGCGTAGGTTCTAGGAACGGCGTGCTAAATTTCGATGTGCCAAGCCCGGTTAAAAGTAACAAAAAAGGCCTCGGACAACCGTTTGCAGGTAGCATTCTCACGGTAAAAACAGCTAGCGCGAAGCTAAAATACGAGCTAAACGACGATTGGAATTTTGAAGGCGGCTACCACTGGTACTGGTCTAACCGCAATATGAATACCGCGCGAAACACGTTTATAAACTCAAACGGCGATTATCGCGTGAACTACGGCGAAAAAGACGGCGGCGGCCCAAGTGATCTGCGTAGCTATTTTGCTAAGGCTTTGGGTAAATTTGAAACGGGCTTTTTAAAGCACGACTTTGGTATCGCGGCAAACGGCTTTCACTGGATATCGTATTCTAGGCCTAATAGAGCACAATCGGGCAACATCGGAACGTCAAATATCTACAATCCCTCGCCTTTACAAAATCCGAATTTTAGACAAGGCGGCGGCGCAAAGAGAAAAAGCGGCTCAAGCGATATGAATAACGTTTCAATTGCCGACGAGATCGCGTTTAACGAGCACTTTAGCACGCTTTTATCGGTTTCTAAGTCATGGTTTAAAAGCCAGAGTATAAGCGCTGCGGGAGTGAAAAAGAAAAACTACTCAAAAGACGGCAATAGCTACGCCGCAAGCCTCATCTATAAGCCAAACGAGGATATTAGTTTTTACGCAACCTACGCCGATAGCATCAATGTCGGATATTCTTACACTTATCCCGTAGGACACCCAAAATACGGCGAAACGGTTTATCTTGATCCAACCAGAAGCAAACAATACGAAATCGGCGCAAAGGCTCGCATAGGCGAGACCGACGTCTCAACCGCACTTTTTAGGATTGAAAGACCGATAGCTTATGAGAGCGTGGGCGCAGGCGGATATACGGAATTTTCCGAGCAAGGCAAGCAGGTAAATCAAGGTTTTGAGATAACCGCGGGCGGAAAGCTTACCGAAAATTTAAGCGCGTTCGGCGGTTTTATGCTGCTTGATGCAAGGCTAAAAGGCGCCAAAAACGCTTATGCGGAAAATAAATTTATGATCGGTCAGCCTAAATTTCGCGCGAATTTATTGCTCGATTACACCGTGCCAAATACGAATAAACTCGCGTTTAGCACGAATTTTCACTACTCCGGCAAGCAATACGTGGACGAGACCAACACTCACGACGTGGACGGATATTTTCTCACCGATTTGGGCGTAAGGTATAGCACCAAAGCGATCGGTAAGGAAACAATACTGCGATTTAACGTAAATAACGTATTTGATAAGAAGCATTGGATTAGCATGATGCCTGGAAGCGTGGACGGAAGCAGCAACAATACGATGCTTTTCTTGGGGCAGAGCAGGACGTTTATGCTTTCAGCGCAGGTTAAATTTTAATATTTTGGAGAAAAAATGCAAGGACTACTAAACTGGCAGGCCATCAGGGAGCTTAAATTTGCCCCGATGACGCGGGATGGAGCCGGCGGAAGCGCGGTTAATTGGGACGAAATAGCCCAGATGTATAACGGCATGGCCGAGCTTGAAAAATGTAGCGCGCAAATTTTAGCGGATGCTTTACCGATAACGTCCGAAGATAGCGTACTAGACGTTGGTTGCGGACCAGGGCGCCTTAGCATACCGATGGCAAGGCGAGCCAAAAGCCTAACCGCGCTTGACGCATTTGGCGGGATGCTTAAATTTTGTAAACAAAACGCCGAAAATGCCGACGTAAAAAATATAAAATTTTTACAGAAAAGCTGGCTAGACGAAGACGCGTTAGAAATAATCGGCAAGCACGATGTCGTCGTCGCCTCGCGTTCGGTCGGTCTTGGCGATATAAAAAAACTAAACGACTCAGCAAAAAAATACGTATGTATCACTTGCTTTTTGGAAGATTATCCAAGTCTTAGAGAAATTTGGATGGATATGCTTGCAGGTATCGACGAAAGAGCCTCAAAACGTCCGCCTTTTATAAACGAAAACCCTAGGATGTTTGGCTACAACGTCACCTTTAATATGCTTTACGATCTGGGCGCAAACGTAAACGTACGTATCTTTGATACCGTTTATGAAAAGAACTTTGCAAGCAAGGATGAGGCTTACGAATTTTTAAAATTCGTCGGCGAGATCCCAAAAGAAAAAGAGAAAATTTTTAGAAAAAACGTGGATAAGTGGCTAGTAAAAGATAAGGGCGGAGTTAAATTTTACCGCACGACAAAAAGCTACGCGATGTGGTATGACGTAAGCGAGGTAAAATTTGAATAACAAAGCCCTTTTTGTCGTTTTAACGGTAGTGCTGATAGTTTGCGCTTTTGTCTCTCTTACCCTTGGCAGATATAGCCTCGGCGCGTCTGAAATTTTTGCCAGTTTACACTCTTTGCTAACCGGCTCCAGCGTGCAAAACGAGCAAGCAAACGCCGTGATAACGCAGATCAGGCTTCCTCGCATCGCCTTTGCAGTGCTTGTAGGAGCCGCGCTTTCCGCATCCGGCGCGGTCTATCAGGGGCTTTTTAAAAATCCATTGGTATCGCCCGATATCCTAGGCGTATCTAGCGGCGCGGCGGTGGGGGCTAGTATCGCTATCATCTTTTCATTGCCGGTATTTTACGTCTCGCTAACGGCCTTTGGCTTTGGACTAGCCGCCGTTTTTGCGGTAGTCTTTTTAAGCCAGCTCATAGCCAGAGGCAAGCTAAACGTCATCATAATGGTACTTTCCGGCGTAGTTATCTCATCGCTTTTTGGAGCTTTTAGCTCGCTTTTAAAATTTCTAGCAGATAGCGAAAACAAGCTGCCCGAGATCACGTTTTGGCTGATGGGTAGCCTAGCTCGCACGGGAGGATATCAAAACGTCCTTTATATGCTAGGCGTAACGGCATTTTGCTCGGTGCCACTGTTTTTGCTTAGATTTAGGCTAAATATCTTAGCCTTTGGCGAAGAAGAGGCTAAAGCCATGGGCGTAAACGTCAAATTTTATAGCTTTGTTGTCATCTGCGCTTCTACTTTGCTGACGGCTTCTAGCGTTGCTTTTTGCGGTATAGTAGGCTGGGTCGGACTCATCGTGCCGCACATCGCACGCTCTATCGTCGGGGCGAATTTTAACGTCTTGCTGCCCGTTTCTATGCTATTAGGCGCGCTATTTTTGCTGATAGTCGATACTATCGCAAGGTGCGCGATGGCTAGCGAGATACCTCTTGGCATCATCACCTCGCTCATAGGCGCACCCGTTTTTATCTACCTACTTTATCAGAGTAAAAAGGGCTGGCTGTGAAATTTAAGATAAAAAATTTAAGCTGCGGATACGGCAAAAAGCTAGTCGTGAAAGAATTTAGCGCCGAGTTAGAAGACGGAGAAATTTTATGCTTGCTCGGACCAAACGGCGTAGGCAAGACGACGGTTTTTAAGACGATTTTGGGATTTTTAAAGCCATTTGGCGGAGAAATTTTAGCAGACGGGCGAGATTTTTTCGCCTTAAGCGACAAAGAGCGAGCAAAGATCGTTAGCTACGTGCCTCAGGCCCACACGCCACCCTTTGCTTTTAAGGTTTTAGACGTCGTTTTAATGGGACGCTCGCCATATATCGGAGCTTTTGAAAATCCAAGCGTAAAGGACGTAAAGATCGCCCTTCAAAAGCTCGAGATGCTGGAAATGAGCGAATTTGCGGATAAAATTTACACCGATATCAGCGGCGGCGAGAGGCAAATGGTCTTAATAGCAAGGGCTTTGGCGCAAGAAGCAAGCGCCGTGATGCTTGACGAGCCCGCTTCAAATTTGGACTTTGGAAACCAAGTAAAAATCCTAAAAGCCGTAAAAGAGCTAGCGGAAAACGGGCATAAAATCATCATGACTTCGCACTTTGCCGAGCATGCTTTTTATATAGACGCCAAGGTTGCGCTTTTAAAAAGAGATCAAAGCATCATCTACGGTAGCGCTAACGAAGCGATAACGGATGAAAATTTAAAACTCGCTTACGGGGCCGATATAAGAGTAGTAAAAAACGAGATCGAAGGCAGGAGCGTTTATTCCTGCGTTCCCATCATTTAAGGAGAAAAAATGAGAAAAATTTTGACGGTTTTGATACTTGCGGCTTGCCTTTTGCAAGCGCGTATCATAGTAGACGACGGCGGCAAAGAGGTGCAAATACCAGATAACGTAGAGCGCGTAACGCCGATGATAGGAGCATTTACGCAGATGAGCGCGATGCTAACTGGCGAAGATAAAATCATCTCGGGCGCGGCGCGGCTACCTGAAATGATGAGTAAAATTTTCCCTAAAATAAAAACGATGAATAACGTAAGCGGCTCGCTAACAAGCAGCGCCGAAAGCATTATCGCCTCAAACACGCAGGTTGTTTTTGGGCCCGTCGGTATGATATTTGACGAAAATCAAAGAGCGCAACTAGAAGCCGCCGGCATCGCAGTCGTAAATATAAATAAATTTAGTAACGCTAGCGAGATAAAAGGCGCGGTTAGCAAAATAGCCCAAATTTTAGGCGGCGATGCGGTAAAAAAGGCAGAGGAATTTAACAAGTATTTTGACGAAAATATAAAATACGTAAGCGAAAAAGTTCAAAATATCAAGGATAAAAAGCGGGTTTTGGCTCTAAATTTTAACTCGGGAAATTTTAGCACGATCAGCGGCAAAGATATCGGCGCGGAGTACATAAAAATCGCCGGTGGCGTAAATTTAAGCTCCCAAGATAACGAGACGGATTTTAAGATTTCAAAGACGATAAACGAGGAGCAAGTTATTATCTTTAATCCCGACGTCATCATCACAAATTCTCGCGAAGGCAAGGAAAAAATCCTAAATAATCCTGCGTTTAAACAACTAAAAGCGGTCAAAGACGGCGCCGTCTTCATCGTGCCTAGCGGAGTTTATCTGTGGTCGGTTAGAAGCGCCGAGGGCGCCTTGCAGCCGCTTTGGCTAGCCAAGACCTTTTATCCGCAAATTTTCGCAGATGTAAATTTGGAAGAAGAAGTGAAGAAATTTTACCTTAAATTTTACCGCTACGAACTAAGCGACGAGGAAGTAAAACAAATACTAAATCCAAAATAAGACCGCTAAATTTTTGCCTCGCTTCGCAAACGCGGGGCGAATAAATTTAGCCCTCGCCGCTTTTGCGTTTTTATAAATTTAAGCCCGTTTGGGTATAATCTGCCCTTTTAAACGCGAGGAAAATATGCCCCTTTCAAAACTAAATCAAGAACAATACGCCGCCGCGACCGCTCCTGCCGGGCACAATCTAGTTATCGCAAGTGCGGGCACCGGTAAAACCAGCACCATCGTCGCGCGCATCGCTCATCTGCTAAATTTAGGCGTAAAGCCCGAAAAAATCCTACTACTAACCTTCACCAACAAGGCCGCGGCCGAGATGATCGAGCGTCTAAACCGACATTTTGATAAAAAAATCACCTCGCGCATCACGGCGGGCACATTTCACTCGGTTTCTTATTCGCTGCTTAAATTTCTAGAAAAACCGGTCACGCTAAAGCAGCCTAGCGAGCTGAAGACGCTGCTAAAATCGCTCGTCGAGAGACGCAAATTTAACCACCTAAGCGACGTTAAGCCTTATGGGGGCGCCTATCTTTACGACGCGTATTCGCTGTATCAAAATTTAGCCTTAAAGCAAACGTTTGGCGAATGGCTAAAAGAGCGAAGCGATGAGCAAGGCGTATATGCCGAGATTTATGAGGACGTTTTGCGCGAATTTGAGGAGGAAAAGAGCAAATTTGGCTATGCGGATTTTAACGACCTGCTTATCAAAATGCGTAACGAACTGAGAAAAGGCGCGCCGCTAAAATTTGAGGAAATTTTAGTCGACGAGTATCAGGACACAAACTCCCTGCAAGGCTCGCTAATCAGCGCTTTTGAGACGAAAAGCCTTTTTTGCGTCGGGGATTTTGACCAGAGCATTTACGCTTTTAACGGCGCAAACATCGAGATCATCGGCTCGTTTAAGGACCGCTTCGCAGACGCTAAAATTTACGCGCTAAACATCAACTATCGCAGCAGCTCGGCTATCCTAGCACTTGCCAACAAGGTGATCGCAAACAACCCGCGCCTTTACGAAAAAAAGCTAGTCGTCGGCCGCGAGGGTAAATTTACCTCGCCAAAGCTGCTTGTTTATAGCGAGCTTTTCGATCAGTACGCAAACATCGCGCAGATCATCGCCGTTTCAAAATATAAACAAGAAAATATCGCCATCATCTTTCGCAACAACTCAAGCGCCGACGGCCTAGAAGTCGCGCTGCGAGAGCTGGGTATCGGCTCCAAGCGCAAGGGCGGCGTGAGTTTTTTTGAGAGCCGCGAGGTACGCGCTGCGATGGATCTGCTAGGCATCCTTATAAATCCAAAAGACATCATGGCCTTTATCCACGTGTGCGAATACGCAAAAGGCGTGGGCGCTGCGCTTAGCAAGGAGATTTTTGAAGTGCTAAGCAAGGTCGGACACGGCGACGTCGTGCGAGGATTTTTGCAGCCCGACGATAGCGTGGAAGCCTTTGCCAAAAAAACCAAAAACTACCAGCTGGGGCTTTTTGACGAGCTTGACGAGGTCGGGGAGAAGTCGCGCTTTGCTAAATTCAACTTTAGCGAGAAATTTTTCGCCCACCCCGTGCTAAAAATGCAAAAACTAAGCGAGAGCGGCGGGCAATTTTTGTATGAAATTTACAACTTTTTAAGCGCCGCCAAACGCCACTCGCGCCCAACCTCGCTGATAGAGGATCTCAAAAATAGCAAAATTTACGCCCTCATCGCGGATAGCCTCGCGACCAAGCGCGCCACACAAAAAAACGGCAACATCGACGAAACGCTAAAAAAAGAGGCCCTGGAGCGCATCGCGGGCAAGCTAGAGGTGCTGGGCGAACTAGCCAAAAACTACTCGGAGGCGGAGAAATTTTATAACTTTATCACTCTGGGCAGCAGCGAGATGAGCAGCGGCGAAGGTGTAAATTTGCTAAGCGTGCACGCATCAAAGGGGCTTGAGTTTGACCTCGTTTTCGTAGTCGATCTCGCGCAAAATCGCTTCCCGAACCTCAAACTCATGAGCATGGGCGGCTCGCTCGAGGAGGAACGGCGACTCTTTTACGTCGCGGTCACGAGGGCGCGCGACGAACTGATTTTAAGCTATGCCAAATACGACAAAATCAAAAAGATAAACTACCAACCCAGCCAGTTTTTGATCGAGGCGGGGATGGCTAGCGCCGGGATTTAAATTTGACGGCAAATTTGACCGATGTGAAATTTGAAGTCGTTTAAATTTAGCCGCCTTATTTTATCTTTCATATGCCGCAGTCGGCGCTTGGCATAACCTGCACCTTGAAAAGGCATTTTTTTAAATCAATCTCCGCCGATGCAAGCGGACTAAATTTCAAATCAAATTCGAGTAGCTAGAAGTAGCGCCGCTAAATTTAACTGCGCCGCCCAAGCCCCAAATTTACGCCTACATAAAGCTCGGCGCGTCGTTTGAAAAAAGGATCAGATCGCCCGCTTTGGTGTTTTGTGCTAGGGCTTCTTGTATTTTTGATTTGTCCTTGATGACGATGACTTTTGGCCTGCTTAGGTGCTTTAGTAGCGCGACGGCGTTTAGCGAGCTTGTTAGCATAACGATGTCAAAGGTCTTGTTGATGATCTTGCTTAGCTTTTCGTTCTCTTCGTCGCTGCTCTCCATGATGCCGGGCGTCACGAGCACCTTTCGCCCCTCGTAGCTACCGACTAGCTCGTAGCTCGCGCTCATACCGTTAAAGTTACCGTTAAAACCGTCGTCGATGATGATTTTACCGCCGGCATCGATACGCTCGAGTCTATGCTCGACGTTTTTTAGGCGCGAGAGAGCGGAGGCGATCCTGGCCTCGTCTAGCCCCAGATATAGCGCGGTTTTGACGCAGACGGCTAGATTTGCGGCGTTAAATTTACCAAGCAGCGGCGAGCTAAATTCCCTCTCTCCAAGCTTAAATTTGACCCCATCCAAGCTTGCCTCCACGCCGCTTAGGTTTTTATCGTAAATTTCTATCTTCTCGCCCTCGCTTGCCTGCGTGCTACTGTGCACGAAAGCCTTTTCTAGGCGCTTTGAGTTAAGGGCTTCAAGCTTTGTAGCGCGGATATTTTCAAGCGTCTTAAAGTACTCGATATGCTGCGCGCCGATCTCGCCGACGATCGCGATCTGCGGGTTCAAAAACTCCGTGATCTGCGCGATGTCGCCTTTTAGACGCGCGCCCGCCTCGGCGATATATATCTGCGTACCGGCGGCAAGTTCGTTATTTACGTCTTGGATGAGGCCTGCTAGCGTGTTTACGCTGCGAGGGGTTTTGCGGCAGGCGAAGTCATTTTTAAGTAGCTCAAATAGGAAATTTTTGATGCTGGTTTTGCCAAAACTCGCCGTTATCATGATGATTTTAAGCTCAGGCATCGAGGCTAGCTTTTTGCGCGCGCTGTTTTCGTAGGCCTTAAATTTAGCCTTTTCCAGCAAAAAGCTAAGCGCAAAAGAGAGCACGAGCGGCAGGACGACGCCTAAATTTACGCGGTGCTGCGTCGCGAGATAGACGGCGTAGCTAGCGATAACCGCGAGCGCTAGGATAACAAAAAATCGCTTGACTCGCGGCGTAAAAACCAGCTTTTTATCAAGCTTTTTATGCCAAAGAGTGAGGCTTGGCACCAGCGCAAAGTAAAAATAAATCCAGAAAAATCGCTCCGCCCCGTAAAAAAGCACGATCGGCACGATGAGGAAAAACACGTGCCACAGCGGCCTAGTGAAGTGAAACAGCACGCGCTCAAACTTGTATGAAAACCACTGAAGGCAGGTGATGAGATAAAATCCGAGTGCAAACGTAAATAAAATTTGCGTCGCGGCAAGGCCGATATTTATGAGGGTTTCGTTCATTTTTTCTCCTAGGTTCACTTAAGCGGGCTTTTGTTTGCGCCATTTTTTGCCAAATTTAGCGTTTTGCAGTTTGTTTTTGCGTGCTTGACGTAAATTTGATAGTTTTTCCGTTAAATTTGAGAGCAAATTTATCCGCCTTGTTTTTTACGCCGTAAAACGCAAATTTGTCAGCCTAGATTTTACAGATTTTGGGCTTAAATTTAGCTCGTAAATTTGATGCAGGCCCGCCAAACCCGCATAAATTTAATGCTAATAACTAAGTCAAAAGCGCAAATACAAAATTTGCGCGCTAGTTTAAATCAAACGTTTGTTGCACAGGCTTTTTGGGGCTTTTTTGAGCGTCTTGCTCATCTTTTGGTAAAATTTGATTTTGCTCGTCTCTGCTTAAAACGCCATTTTTGGGTTCCGATTGATTTTGTGCGATTTCTTGCCCGTCAAACAAATTTTCTTTAAAAATTTGACCGTTTTTGGCGCTTACATCGTCAAGCTGCGGGTTTTGACCCGCAAGGTTACCGTTTTGCGACTGCTCGTCAAAAAGGCTGCTTTGCGAGACGGTTTTTGCGCTTATGGCGACCTCTTGTTCCAAAGCCTCTTGGATAGATTCCGTCAAATTTTGCTCGGTAGGGTTTTTAAGATCGCCGTTTTCATCGGCACTCCAGGCTTTTTCGCTTAAATTTTCATGGTTTTTCGGGCTTAAAATTTTCACGCTCTCTATCCCACTTTCATCATCCAAATTCGTCAAATTTAGCCCCGCATTTACGACGCCGTCGATGTAGCGCGCGTGGAGCAAAAAGAAAAAATGATCGCCCTTTAGTGCGTGAAATTCGCTGTTTTTGATGAGACGACTTACGCGTTCGCCGCTTTTTAGAGGCGTGGCTTTGTCCTCCTCGCCCCAAAATATAAACGCCTTGCCGCCAAAGTCCGCAAATTTAGAGCTAAAATCCTCATCGACGACGTTTTTTAGAGTCTCGTACATCGTTTTGCTCATGCCTTTTACGTCTTTCGTGGCGAAAAATTTGTATAAAAACCCAAGACCGAACATCTTTAAAAATTTAAACAAAGCGATCTTAAATCGCACCCAAAGCGGCTTTTTAGCTACGATGCCGGCCGAGCTTAAAAGCGCGAGATATTCGGGATTGAGCAGGGTTGCGACCTTGCCGCCGAAGCTATGTCCAAAGATGATTTTGGGGTTCGCGCCAAGCTCGTCTAAAAAGGATTTCATGATTTTTGCGTAGTCTTTCGTCGCTAGCGCGCCGTGCATACTGCTCGCGCCAAAGCCGGGCATATCGACGTAAACGTGCCGAAAGTCCTTAAAATACGTGCCGAAAGCCTTTTTCATGATCTCTTTGTTTGCGCCCCAGCCGTGCAAAAATAGCGCGACGTCCTTGTGCGCGGGATTTACGGTTTCGTAGCTGATGCGGTAAATTTTGCCGCCGTATTTTACCTCTTTGACCGCCATTATTCGCCGCTTCCGGCTCGTTTTTTAGCCTCATAAATGCTTTGCAGTACCTCCACAGCCTCGCATAGGCGCTCATACTCGCCCATATTTAGCAGCACGGCTTCAAATTTATTATTTTTGACGATCACCGCGCGCTTCATCTGCGCCTTGCCGACTTTACCCAAGACGGCGCTGAAATTTCGCACCACTTCGGTCGCCGTGTAAATTTCATCTTTGCTAAAAGTAGTCATTTGTGTTCTTTGTGTAAAATTTTATGTAAAATATAGCATATTATCTTTAAATTCAAATTAAAATATAATAGCGCATTATGTTCTTTGAAATTTATTTTAGAGTATTTTATATTTTTGGCGCGAAATTTGCAAGCATGTAAAGGGCGGGCGGAATTTGGCTTTAGCATGGAAAATGAGCAAAATTTACCCAAAAAACAGGACTTTAAAATAGAGATTTTAAATTTACAACCGAGCCAAACACAGTAAATTCGAAGAAATATCGGTTTGCCAAATTTCGTAAAAACCAAGCCGATCGGTTTGAAAATTAAGCTAAATTTGGCCCGCAAATCGACATTTTAACACTACAAGCCAAAAACTATATGCCAATAAATACTGCCGATCCTAGAAATGGTATTTGGATAACTAAAAGACCGCAATCAGCTTTCAATCGTCATCTGCCAAGCTTTAAAATTTAAAAACCGGCGACCAAATTTAGTAACGATATCTCAAAGTGCAACAATCGCAACCAAGTTTTTTGAAAAGCCGCCAAAAACAAGCCGTTTAAAGCGGTCAAATTTGCTAAAAAGGCACCGGGAAATGCCGACGTTTCTTTACAGCTTGCCTTTCGCTGACGTTATAGAGTTGATAAATTTGTAGTCGATATTTATCTCGCGCTCTTTGGGTAAGCTTACGGCGAGTCGCTCCAGCGTCCCCTCAAAATCGTCAAATAGATAATTCGCCAAGCTGCCCGGATTTGGATTGATCTCGTTTAGATATACTTCGCCGTTTATCTCGAAAAAGTCGCAGCGTATCAGCGCCCCGTCAAAGCCGCAGTTGTAGATGCGCTCAAAGCTTTGTTTTAGCTTGGCGGCTAACTCTGCGCCGATGTCGGCCTCGCGCACCCTGCTCTCGTTTGAAAAGCTCATATATTTTTGCTCGTAGTCTAGAAATTCCTTCTTTTTAGGCTCTTCGATGATGGAAAATTTGATCTCGCCGCCCGTCTTGCAGCCTGCTAGATTGTACTCCTTCACGCCCTCGATAAAGGGCTCTACCAGGATCTCTTTGTCAAACTCGTATGCCACGTCTAGGCCGTATTCTAGCTCGTTAGCGTCTTTTATCACGCTAACTCCGATCGAGCTTCCTAGGCGAAGAGGCTTTAGGATCACGGGCAGCGGCAGGCTAGGCGCCTTTCCTCTGCTTACAACCTCGTAGTTTAGGGTATTTACGCCCGCTTTTTGCGCGAGCAGCTTGGTTAGCTCCTTGTTGTAGCTTAGCGCGCTAGCCTCCACGCGAGGGCCGATATAGCTAAGGCCGTAAAACTCGAGCAGCGCCGCGATCTTACCGTCCTCGCCGTCCATACCGTGGACTAAATTTATAAATACGTCCGCCTCGATCTTTTTCTCGCCGAGTAACCCGCCAGCGAAAAATCCGCCCTGCTTAAGAGCGAGTTTTTTGTTGTTTTTATACTTGCCAGAGCTAAAGAAATTAGCCTTCATATCGGCGCCGTTTATCAAGTAAAATTCTCTAAATTTATCGCAAAATATAAATAAAGGTTCGTTTTTTAGCACCTTTTTTAGGGCTATTGCGCTCACGATACTGATCTCGTGTTCGTAGCTTTTAGCGCCGAATATCACAGCAAATTTCATATCTTTTCCTTTTTTATGCTAGTTTTTTTAGGGCTTGTTTGACGAGTTCGCCCGTATTTTGAGCGTCGCACTCGCTAAGCGCCTTGGTTATCTTTTCTCTTTTAAAGCCGAGGCTCTCAAGCGCCAAGATCGCTTCGTGCTGATAGCTAGGCAGATTTTCGTCCATCGTCATCTTTGCGTCGCTAAGTTCGGCGATGATGCGTCTAGCCGTCTTTGCGCCGATGCCCGGCACCGTTTGTAGCGCCGCCGCATCTCCGCTTTTAACCGCGTTTAAAAATGCGTTCGGATTTAGGCTCGAGCACACCGCCATCGCCGTCGCCGCGCCGATACCGCTTAGTTTTATCAGCATCTCAAACATCTTTTGCTCGTTGCTATCTAAAAATCCGTAAAGCAAATCCACATCCTCGCGGATGATCTGCGTGATGTTTAGCTCCACGCTCTGGCCTCGCTCGAGCTTTGCCGAGCAAAAAAGCGAGATAGCTACGCCGTAGCTCACGCCGCCGGCTGTTTTTAAGATGAGATTTGCGGGCTCTTTTTTGGTTATGACGCCCTCGATCGCTTTTATCATCGTTTTCCTTTAAAATTTGCGATTATCTCTAAAATTTGATTAATTCTTGCAAAAATTTATCCGTAACCTCGCTAAAGGCGGCGTTTAGAGCCTTCATCGCGATTTCGCCCTCGTCCGCGCCTGCATCTTTTTGCGAGTTTAGCACGACGCTTTTTAGCTCTTTGCCGTCTTTAAAAAAGCTAAACATCATCGAAATTTGCGCTTTTTGATCTTTGATTTGAAGGGTGAGTAAATTTGACTTTACGCTTATGTCCGCGTTTTTAAAAGACGGCTTAAACGCGCATTGATCGCTTGCGGCTATGATCAAATTTCGCCTCGCCATCTCGCTTGGGAGCGCTAAAAATTTGACATTTTTTAGCGGACGGATCTCGCCGTTTGCGTCTATCTTTAGGACTTCTCGGCTCTCGTACGCGCCAAAAACCCGCACCTCCTCGATGAAAACCGTTTTTTCGGGCCTATTTTCGCACTCTTTAAATTTATCCTCCGCGCCGCCTAGCATAAAATAATTCGTCCTAGGCGCAGGCTTTGCCAAAACGCTACAACCGCTAAAAAACAGCGCCACCAGAGCTAAAACCGTGCTTAAAATTTTCATTTTTCGTCCTTTTTCTGCGTATCTTTAAAGAAAAATTCGTACGGGTCGTCCTCGAGTCTAAAAAGGGTATTTCTAAAATCCGAAATGAGCTTTTGGAAGCTAAGCAGCGTCCTCTCCGTCTCGTCGCCAATCGTATTTAGCGCGTCTTTCACGTCGTATTCGCCGCTTTTTATCTTTTCTGCTATCGCAGTTTGTAGATTTTTTAGCGCCTGCGCGGCGTCCGTGGCCTTGGTCGTAAACGAATTTACGAACTCAAGCGTGCCCGAGGCGTTTTTTAGCGCTTTTTTTAGCTCGGTTAGCGTCAAATTTGCATTTGCCAAAACCTCGTTCGCGTTTGCGATAGTCGCGTTTATATCGAGATTTCCGGCGTTTATCTTTTTTGCGGCTTCATCAACTGAAACTAGGATAGACGAAAATTTAGCAGCGTTTTCGTCGCTTAAAAATTTATTGATATTTTTAAAGGTAGACTCTAAATTTTTCGTTAGATACTCGGCTCTGTCGCCGATTTTATCAAAAAAGCTCGCCTCAAGCCCGATGTAGGCTTTTTCGTTTTTATCAAAGAGCGGGCTGTCCATGCTACCGCGCGAGATGTTTAGGTAGCCGATGCCCGTGATGCCCTGTATCTCCGCAGACGCCGTGCTATCGGTTCTTATCGGTATGTCTTTCCTTACGGAGAGTTCAAGCTCGATGAGCGCCTCTTTTTCGTCGGCAAATCGGATATCCTTGACCGTGCCCGCGTCTACGCCGATAAATTTGACCGTGGAGTCCTTTTTGATGCCGCTTGGCAGGCTTGTAGTTTTGATGAAATACGACCTGTAATCATCGGCTTTTTTCCCGTATCCGCCCAGCCACCACGCCGCGATACCTAGCGCGCTCACTACGAGCACGAAAAAGAGGCCTATCAAAGTATAATTTATTTTATTTCCCACCGTTTTTCCTTGTTTTTAAAAGCTCTTCGAGCGGATTTTCTGGCATTTGCATCAGCTGCTCAAAGGTCCCCTCGAAGGCTATCTTTTTATCCTGAAGTATCAAAAATCTATCCAAAATCGTGCAAATACTATCTATATCGTGCGTCACCATCACGACCGTGACGCCAAGCGTATCTCGTAGCTCCACCACTAGCTCGTCAAACGCCCGCGCACTACTTGGGTCAAGGCCGGAGTTTGGCTCGTCTAAAAACAGAATTTTAGGACTTAGCACTAGAGCCCTAGCCATCGCCACGCGCTTTTTCATACCGCCGCTTAGCTCGCTTGGGTATTGCAGCGCGACGTTTTCGTTAAGGCCTACTTTTTGCAGCCAAAACATCGCTATCTCGCGCATCGAGCGCTCGCTCATCCCGCTATACTCTTTTAGCAGGATGTAGATATTTTCCAGTACGTTCATCGAGGTATAAAGCGCGCCAAACTGAAACATCACGCTGCAAGCGAGCTTTATCTCCTGCCTAGCCGCCTCATCTAGCGACCACAGATCGCGCCCTAGCATCTCGACCTTGCCGGCGCTTGGCTCTTTTAGATATATCATCGTTTTCATTAGCGTCGATTTGCCCGTACCGCTACCGCCTAGTAGCCCGTAAATTTCAGCCTCGTTTACGTGGAAATTTAGCCCGTCGTGGATCACTCGGTCGCCGAATTTCGTCGTTAAATCAGTCGCTTTTATTATCATTTATATGCCTAACTGCGTGAAAATAATCGAAAACAGCGCGTCCACCATAATCACGCCAAATATCGCGTTTACCACGCTTACGGTCGTATAAGTGCCCACGCTTTGGGTGTTTCCGCCGATCTGAAAGCCTCTCATGCAGCCGATAAACGCGATCACGACGCCAAAAAACGGTGCCTTAAAAAGCCCGACGTAAAGGTGCTTTATATCTACCTCTTGGCCAAATCTCGCCAGATAGCTATCAAAGCTGATGTTTAAGTAGTTTTCCATCACGATCATCTCGCCGAAAATCCCCGCCACGTCGGCTAAAAATACGATAAGCGGCATGGCGACGATGAGAGCTATCACGCGAGGCAAAACGAGAAATTTAAACGGATCAAATCCCATAGTTTTCATCGCGTCGATCTCTTCGGTGATTTTCATAACGCCGATTTGCGCGGTAAAGCTTGACGCCAGGCGCCCCGCCACGATGATAGCGGCAATGAGTGGAGCTATCTCGCGCAAGGTCAAAAGCCCCATCATCTCGACGATTATTATCGTAGCGCCGAAACTCTCGAGCAAATTTGAGCCCTGATATGCCAGCACGATGCCGATGAGAAAAGAGGTGAGGCACACGATAAAAACCGACTTTATACCCGCATCCTCGAAATAAGCCAAAATTTCCTTTACGCGGATATTTTTTAGCATAAATATCTTACTAAATTTGACCAAAAACTCGCCCATGAAATTTAAAAACGCGCAAAACCCCGCAAAAAACGCGGTCAAATTTTTGCCAATTTGAGAGAACGGATTTTCGTGAGGTTTGGCGTCTATGATCTGCTTTATTTTGGGATTTATTTCGCTATTTATCGAGGCAAAAATCTTTTGAGCGTGCGGATTTAAATTTACGAGCTCGTAGTTTTTGCGAGCATTTAAAAAGGTATTTTTAAAAAACAGCGCCGCTGCGTAATCAAGCTCTTTTACGTCTTTAAAATTTAAAACGATTTTATTAAATTTCTTTGAGCCGATGAGTGCGGCCGTCTGAGTCCAAATTTGAGCCGGCAGCTTGTAGTTCCAGTCGTTTTTTAGATTTATCGTTAGCTTACCGCCGCCTTGCTCGCACTTGTAAAATTCGCTTTCAAATTTTAAAAAAAGAGGCAAATTTAAGCCTTTTTAGCGTTATTTTTTTTCTTTATCACGTAGTCTATGTCGCCGTCCTCGGTCTCGACTTTAGCTATCGTGATTATTCGCGCGATCTCGTTTTCGCGGGTGCTATACGTGATGTCGCGAGCGGGATCGACGAGCCTAAATTTTATCTCGTTAAATTCGCGCCAATTACTGTGATTTATCACTTTTGAGTTAAATATACCCTCTTGGATATTTGTTATCTCGCCTCTTAGTTCGGCGATCGCGGCTTTTTTCTCGCGAAATTCCTTTAAAAGCGCGTTGTACTCGTGTACTAGCTGCTGATACTCTTTTAGCTTTTTCATAAACGTCGCGGGCGGAGTGTTGTTCGTGCTTTTTAGTTCCTCGATTTTAGCCTTGATGACATTTATCGGGCCTCTATTTTCTTCGATGACGCATCTTTTGGACTCTAGCGTGCGCGGCATTTTTACGATCTGCTCTCTGATGGTTTTTATCTTTGCCATGCGCTCGTTAATCTGCTCGCCCGTGTTTTTTATCATGCTAAAATCGACTAAAATTTTATTATTCACGCCTTTTAGTTTTTTTATCTCTAGCGTGTCGGCGATTATGATGTTTGAGTTTGACACTAGCGTGTCGATGACGACGCTTTCGGCAATTATCTCGCCGCCGATGACTGATTTTATCACGGCTTTTTTGGCTTTTACCTTGCCGCCTTCTAACCTATCTATCTCGACGTTTTCTCCTTCGAAGCTACCGATATGTACGGCGATTTTAGCCTGTTTTGCTTCGATGAGGGCTTTGGCATGGGTTTGTCCGCCGATCGTTACTTTATTTGCCTTTACTACGGCGTTTGCGGCGACGTTTCCCTCGACGTTTACTTCGTTTGCCTCGACCGTCATGCCGGTACCTATGGCGTCTTTCGTTAGATCTTTTTCCTTTACGTTTAGCGTTACGTTGGTATCAAGACCCGTATCGACCGAGCCTGTGGTTTTAAACGTGATTTCATTTACGTCAAGCTCGTCTTTGATATCAAAAACGCCTTTTTCCTCTTTGACGTAGCCCGGTTTTTTGGCGAAAAATTTTATCCCCTCGTTATCTTCTTTTGCATAGATATTTTCGGTGTGTTCGGGCATTTTCGTTATCGTGGCTTTGGCTTTTTGTGCAGGTAAGAAATTCCCCCTCACGTCGCGACCGCTTGTGCCGTCTCTTAGTTTTACGTATTCGATTATGAGCTCGTTTTCGACGACTCCGAGCAGATAGCCTCTGTTTGCGTAGTCGATCTTGTCGTTTTCGTCTACGTTTCTTATTTTTGTTTTGTAATGATAGATTAGCGCGTCGTCCGTGGACGGAACTACGTTTACGCCTACAGTCACGGCAAAGGTATAGTCCTTGTCGATAAATTCTTTTACTCTTAAAACCGAAGAAATTTTAGCAACCTCTTCTAGCATCGTTTTGTTCCTGATGCCAACCAGGATGCCGACTTTTATCAGCTTTTTGTAGATGAAATTTATCAGCTTTTTATCAAATTCTTTAAAATAAACCGTGTCGGCGTTTTGCGAAACGGTGGCTAAAATTTTAGTCAAATTTTTATTCGCATTTACTGAAACGTTAGGCAAAGGCGTAGGTTTTGCGCGCCTAACGTCGTAAAATTTAACCAGATAGCTTTGCTTGATACTCTCAACTCTATCTACGTAAAATTTATCGTTATCAAAGACGTTTAGCTTGTCTTCGGCGATTTGTCTAGGTTGGCTCTCGCCTACCACCTTGCATTCGGTTTTGATCTCCATGATATCAAAATCTATAAATTTGCTATCGACGCCGAAGCTTTTTACTAAATTTAATATCTCGCCGTACGGGTTGACGGTCTCGACCTCCATCTCGGCAAGGAAGTTTTGCTGCGCATTTTGGTTTTCTGGCACGTGATACTCTCGCGTTATTTTTATTTTCGCGAGATTATCTCTAAAATTTCATTAAAAAGACGTTATACGAGATTTTCGCGTCCGCTTTTACGTATTTTAAAACAAATTTTGTCTATTATTACGCCAATTTTAACTAGGAAATTTTATGCTTATAAAAGGCTTTTTTTCAAACAGCATCGGTATCATGGTTTCGCGAGTTTTGGGGCTTGTGCGCGACCTGCTCACGGCTTCTACTTTGGGTGCGGGCATTTACAGCGATATATTTTTCATCGCGTTTAAGATACCAAATTTACTGCGCCGCATCTTTGGCGAGGGGGCTTTTGCCAATGCTTTTTTGCCAAATTTTACGAAATCAAACAAAAAATCGCTCTTTAGCGCCGAGATTTTTCTTAAATTTCTAGCCTTTATTGGCGTTCTCACGCTTTTAGTAAATTTATTCGCTCCGTTTTTTACCGCCGTTATCGCCACGGGCCTAGCGCCCGGCGACATAAACGAAGCCGTCCCGCTCGTAAAAATCAACTTCTACTACCTGGCGCTCATCTTTGCCGTTACTTTTTTAGCCTCGCTTTTGCAGTATCGCGGACACTTTGCGACGACGGCGTTTTCGACCGCTTTGCTAAATTTAGCCATGATCGGCTCTTTAGTTTTAGCTCGCGGACAGGAGCCTAAAGTCGTGGCTTATTATCTGAGTTTCGGCGTCGTAGTGGGCGGCATTTTGCAGCTTATCGCGCACCTTATCGCGCTTAAATTTAACGGCATCTCAAAGCTCTTTTTCGGCGGCTTAGTTAAATTTGCTCGTGGCAAAAGAGCCGATACGAAGGGCTTTTTTAGCAACTTTTTTCACGGCCTAGTCGGATCGTCCGCGATGCAGCTAAGCTCGTTTATGGATACGTGGCTGGCGTCGTTTTTGGCGGCTGGATCGATCAGCTATCTTTTCTACGCCAACCGCATTTTTCAGCTGCCTTTAGCGATATTTGCGATCGCGCTTTCGACGGCTCTTTTTCCTAAAATTACGCGTCAGATCAAGGCCAGTAACGAAACCGAAGCTCTAAAATGGATGCGAAAAAGCTTTGAAATTTTATATTTTCTGCTCTTTGCGGCGGCTATCGGCGGCATTATTTTAGCCGAACCTATCATCAAGCTGCTTTTTGAGCGCGGAAGCTTTACGGCGACCGATACGGCGGTGACAGCGAGCGTTTTGAGCGCCTATATGATCGGACTTTTGCCTTTTGGGCTTGCTAAACTTTTTTCGCTTTGGCTTTATGCGCATTTGCAGCAAAAGCTAGCTTCTAAAATCGCCGTTATAACGCTCGTTTTCAACCTCGTTTTAGCAGTCGCGCTGATGCAAATTTACGGCGCGTTCGGACTAGCGCTTGCTAGCTCGCTGGGCGGGTTTTTGACGCTAGCTTTAAACGTCAATTTTTTTGGGATAAGGAAATTTTTAGCTATAATTGAGCCTAAAAAAATAACGCTTTTAAGCGCGGTTTTGGCTTTAGAGGCAGTGATTTTGATATTTTTAAGGAAATTTTTAGATGCAAA
Source organism: Campylobacter showae (assembly GCF_900699785.1). NCBI lineage: Bacteria > Pseudomonadati > Campylobacterota > Epsilonproteobacteria > Campylobacterales > Campylobacteraceae > Campylobacter > Campylobacter showae. The sequence goes on along the minus strand of NZ_LR535679.1, from coordinate 102,152 downwards.
TTTTTGATAGCGTAAAGAGAAAAAAAGTAGAATTTGAGCCCGTAAAAAGCGACTTTGTACGCATTTACGTCTGCGGGCCGACGGTTTATGACGATGCGCACTTAGGACACGCCAAAAGCGCAATTAGCTTTGATCTGCTTAGACGCACGCTAAGCGAGCTTGGCTACAAGGTCAAATTCGTGCGAAACTACACCGACATCGATGATAAAATTTTAAAAAAGATGGCCGAAAGCGGCGAGAGTCTAAAAGCGATCACGGATAGATACACCGCAAGCTACGAACGCGATATGAGCGCGCTTAACGTGCTTGAGCCAGACGTCAAACCAAAGGCGACGCAGACGCTAAAAGAGATGACAGAGTACATCGAAATTTTGCTAAAAAACGGCTTTGCCTACGAGATAGCGGGCGACGGCATATACTTTGATACCGCAAAAGACGCGGAGTATCTGAGCCTGAGCGGCAAATTTGACACCGAGGCAAACGTCGCTCGCGTGGTTAGTAGCGACGAAAAAAAAGACGAAAAAGACTTCGTGCTGTGGAAATTTGACGAGAAATGGTACGAAAGTCCGTTTGGCCGCGGTCGCCCCGGCTGGCACACCGAGTGCGTCGCAATGATAAAAAAGCACCTATCTAGCGGCGAGAAATTTGAGATCGATATCCACGCGGGCGGGCTTGATCTACTCTTTCCTCATCACGAAAACGAGGCCGCGCAGTGTCGCTGCGCCGAGCGCAAAAGCCTGGCTAAATACTGGCTACACAACGGCTTTATCCAAATAAATAACGAAAAAATGAGCAAGAGCCTCGGAAATAGCTTTTTTGTTAAAGACGCGCTGGAGCTAAATTTGGGCGAGGCGGTGAGATTTTATCTGATTTCTAGCCACTACAGAGCGAATTTTAACTTTAGCGAAGATGATCTAAACGCGGCAAAAAAGCGCTTGGATAAAATTTACCGCCTAAAAAAACGAGTTCTTGGCGCGGCGGCAAATTTGAATGCAAACGATAAATTTAAAAGCGAATTTATGTCCGCGATGGGGGACGATCTAAACACCTCAAAAGCCCTTGCGAGCGTAGATGAGTTTGTCCGCAGCGCAAACGACGAGCTAGACGCAAATCCTAAAGACAAAGCCAAAAAGGGCGAAATCGCGGCAAATTTAGAGCTGATAGCGCGCGTGCTCGGCATCTTGCAAGTAGACGTGTTTGAGTATTTTCAGTTTGGCGTGAGCGACGAAAAGCGAGCCTATATCGAGGATCTGATAAATCAAAGAAACGAAGCCAAAGCGGCCAAAAACTACGAGCTATCGGATAAAATCCGCGATATGCTAGCCGCAAACGGCATCAGCCTCATGGATACGCCAGATGGCTGCATGTGGGAAAAGATATGAAGCAGATGAGCCTAAAAGAGGTTTTGCGGCGATTTGCGCCATATTTTAGGGATTATATTTCGTATTTTATCATCGCGATCGCCGGCATGCTGATGGCTAGCGGCGGTACGGCCGCTTCGGCGTGGGTGATCGAGCCCGTGCTAAATAAAATTTTTATCGAAAAAAACAAAGACCTGCTTTATCTTTTGCCTTACGCCATCATCGCGATTTACTTTTTAAAGGGGCTTGGGACGTTTTTGCAGGCCTATTTTACGGCATATATCGGGCAGGATATCGTGAGGAGATTTCGCGAAAAGCTACTAAAAAACCTACTAAATTTGGATATGAAGTTTTTTAACGACTACCGCACGGGCGAGCTAATCAGCCGAAATATCAACGACATAGACCGCATCAGAAGCATCGTTAGCTCCATGATACCAGAGCTCATCCGCGAGGCTATCACGATCGCGGGACTGCTTTGCGTCGTGCTTTATCAGAGCTTGCAGCTTGCGTTTTTTGCGCTAGTTATCATGCCCGCAGCCGTCTATCCGCTCTCAAGACTCGCAAAAAAGATGAAAAAAATCTCCCGCGCCTCGCAGGAAAAAACCTCCGACATCAGCTCGAAGCTGAGCGAAATTTTTACCAATATCGAGATCATCAAAGCAAACAACGCGCAGGAGTTTGAGCACGCTAAATTTACCGACGAAAACGCTAAATTTTTCAAACTAAATTTAAAAAGCGTAAAAGTAAACGAGATGGTAAGCCCGATGATGGAAATTTTCGGCTCCGTCGGCGTCGCGGCGGTCGTCATCATCGGCGGCAAAGAGGTCATAGACGGAAATTTGACGATGGGAAGCTTCTTTTCTTTCCTAACCGCGCTTTTCATGCTTTATACGCCTATTAAACGTATTTCAGGCCTCTATAACAAGATGCAAGACGCCGTGGTAGCGGCAGAGCGAACCTTTGAGTTACTTGATAAAGAGCCTCAAATTTTAAGCGGCGACAAGCCCGTGCCGTCTGAAATAAATTTGATAAATTTTAAAGACGTCAGGCTAAACTACGACGACAAAGAGGTGCTAAAAGGCGTAAATTTAAGCGCGAGCAAATCGCAAACCGTAGCGCTCGTGGGCAGTAGCGGCGGCGGAAAAAGCTCGATCGTAAATCTACTCATGAGATTTTACGACGCAAACGGCGGAGCGATCGAGATAAACGGCGAAAATATCAAAAATTTTGACCTCGGTTCGCTTAGACAAAATATCGGCCTAGTGACCCAGCGCGTTTATATCTTTAACGACACGGTCGCAAACAACGTAGCCTACGGCCGCGAATACGACGAAGCAAAGGTCGAGCTCGCGTTAAAAACCGCAAATGCGTATGATTTCGTCGCAAATTTACCCCAAGGCGCGCAGACCGTGCTAAATGAATTCGGCACCAATCTCTCGGGCGGCCAACGTCAGCGTATCGCCATCGCCCGCGCTCTCTACGACGACCCGCAAATTTTGATATTTGACGAGGCTACGAGCGCCCTAGATAACGAAAGCGAACAGCAGATAACCAAAGCCATCGCGAATCTACAAAAAGAAAAGATAATATTTATCATCGCGCACCGCCTAAGTACGGTGCAAAACGCCGATAAAATCGCCGTTATCAGCGGCGGAAAAGTGGTCGGTTTCGATACCGACGAGGCGCTTAGCAAGAGCTGCGAAATTTACGCGAAACTAAAAGGCGAAGCCCTTGTTTAAGCCTAAATTTGATAAAATCGCTCAAAATTTAAGGATAAAATTTGAATTACGAAACGCTAAAATCCATATTTTTTAAATTTGACCCCGAAACCGCTCACAAAATCGTCGAAAAAACGCTAAGTATCTCAGACTGCGTATTTCCGGGACTTTATAGCATCGTCGCCAAAAACTGCGTCGTCACGGACGCGGCTCTTTCGCAAAATTTGCTGGGAACTAGCTTTTTAAACCCAGTAGGAATCGCCGGCGGCTTTGACAAAAACGCTACTATGCTACGCCCGCTAGCCGCGCTCGGATTTGGACACGTGGAGTTTGGCACCGTGACGCCAAAAGCGCAAGAGGGTAACGCAAAACCGCGCCTTTTTCGCCTAATCGAAGAAGAGAGTATCCAAAACGCGATGGGCTTTAACAACGAGGGTGCAGACGCACTTGGCGCGCGCGTCGGCAAGCTCTATCCCTTTGCGATACCGCTTTTTGCCAACATCGGTAAAAACAAAATCACTCCTAATGAAGAAGCGATCAAAGACTATGAAATTTTAGTCGCCAAATTTAACGAAATTTGCGACTGCTTCGTCATCAACGTTTCATCGCCAAATACTCCGAATTTACGCGAACTACAAGAAGAAAGCTTTATAAAAGATCTATTTGCGCGCCTATCGCCGATCGCAAAAAAGCCGATAATCTTTAAAATAGCGCCCGATATGGACGACGATAAGGCCGTGCAGATCTGTAAAACGGCCGTAGAAAGCGGCGCCAAAGGCGTCATCGTAAATAATACGAGCATTGATTATTCGCTATCAAAATCTGCGAATTTGCAAAATTTCGGCGGACTAAGCGGCAAGATTATAGCTAGACGCTCGCGCGAGCTTTTTAGCGCGGTGGCTAGCGAGCTTTACGGCAAGACGGTTTTGATCGCAAGCGGCGGCATAGACAGCGCCGAGGAGGCATACGCTCGCATAAAATCGGGCGCAAATTTGGTTCAAATTTACACTTCCTTTATATTTAAAGGCCCAAACATCGCAAAACAGATCAACGAAGGTATTTTAAAGCTTTTAAAAGAGGATAATTTCGCCTCGATTAGCGAAGCGGTGGGCTGCGATATAAAAAACAAAATTTAAGGAAATTTATGCTTATAAAATACTCCAAAACAAAGCTAAAAAACGGCTTTGAGATCTATCACATCCCCGCTAGCAAGGGCTCTAGCGTAATTAGCGTGGACGTGTTTTACCGCGTGGGTTCGCGAAACGAAACCATGGGCAAAAGCGGCATCGCGCACATGCTAGAACATCTAAATTTTAAATCCACGAAAAATATGAAAGCGGGCGAATTTGACGAGATCGTAAAGGGTTTTGGCGGCGTAAATAACGCTAGCACGGGCTTTGATTATACGCATTATTTCGTCAAATGCTCAAAAGGCAACCTAGACGAAGCCCTTAGGCTTTACGCCGATATAATGGAAAATTTGAGCCTAAAAGATAAAGAATTTCAGCCCGAGCGCGACGTCGTGACCGAGGAGCGCAGATGGCGCACGGACAACTCTCCGATCGGCTTTTTGTACTTTACGCTCTTTAACGTCGCTTTTAGTTATCACCCGTACCACTGGACTCCGATCGGCTTTATCGGCGATATCAGAAACTGGAGCATAGAGGATATAAAAGAATTTCACGAGACGTACTATCAGCCACAAAACGCGATCCTGCTAATCAGCGGCGACATCGACAAAAAAAGCGCGTTTGAACTAGGTAAAAAGCACTTTGAAAATATAAAAAACAAAAAACCGCTACCTAAGTTGCACTGTATCGAGCCTGAGCAAAACGGCGCTAAAAGGGCCGAAATTTACAAAGATAGCGAGGTAGAGATGCTAGCGCTTGCCTTTAAGATCCCGCCGTTTAATCACGAAGATCAACCTGCGTTAGGCGCGCTAGCCGAGTATCTAGGCAGCGGACAAAGCTCGGTTTTACAACGCGTTTTGATAGACGAAAAGTGCCTCGTAAACAGCGTAGACGTCTATAATATGAGCAACATCGACGAGAGCCTGCTCATAGTGCTTGCCGTTTGTAATCCCGGCGTCAAAGCAGAGGCCGTAGAGGACGAGATCTGGCGAGTGCTCGAAAACGCAAAAACGCAAAAAATCGACGAAGACGAGATAACTAAGATAAAAAATAGCTTAAAAAGCGATCTCATTTACTCGCTAGATAGCACGTCGAAGGTGGCGAATTTATACGGCGGATATCTCGTTAGAGGCGATATAAAGCCGCTTTTTGAGCTACCTGAAAAAACAGCCGCGCTAAAACCGGCCGATCTAAACGAAATTTGCAAAAAATACGCGAGAAAAGAAAAATCCACGACGATCATCCTAAGAAAGGAAAAAAGTGAATAAAAAAGCAATAACGGGCGCCATGACGGCGCTGATTACGCCTTTTAAAGACGGTAAACTAGACGAAATCGGTTATGAAAAGTTAATCAAAAGACAAATCGCAAACGGCATCGACGCGGTCGTACCCGTAGGTACGACAGGCGAGAGCGCGACGCTAACGCACGACGAGCATAGAATTTGTATAGAAATCGCCGTAAATACCTGCAAAAATACCGGCGTAAAAGTACTCGCAGGCGCTGGCAGCAACGCCACTCACGAGGCGGTAGGCCTTGCAAAATTCGCGCAAGATCACGGCGCAGACGGCATCCTCTCGGTAGCCCCATACTACAACAAACCGACGCAAGAAGGCCTATACCGCCACTACAAAGCGATCGCCTCAAGCGTCGAAATCCCGGTGCTGCTCTATAACGTCCCGGGCCGCGTGGGCGTAGATATCCAGCCGTGCACGGTTTTTAGGTTGTTTAAAGAGTGCGAGAACGTCTACGGCGTAAAAGAAGCCACGGGCAGTATCGAGCGCTGCGTAGATCTGCTCGCGCACGAGCCTACCTTGTCCGTCATCAGCGGCGAGGATGCGATAAACTACCCTATCCTCTCAAACGGCGGCAAGGGCGTGATCTCGGTTACGGCGAATTTACTCCCCGACGAAATCTCAAATTTGACCCACTTTGCGCTAAAAGGCGAGTTTGCGCGCGCAAAAGCCATAAACGACGACCTTTATGCGGTAAATAAAATAATGTTTTGCGAGAGTAACCCGATCCCTGTCAAAGCTGCGATGTATATCGCAGGGCTCATATCAAGCCTCGAGTACCGCCTACCGCTTTGCGAGCCGAGCGCCGAAAATCTCAAAAAAATCGAACAAACCATAAAACAATATAATATAAAAGGATTTTAATGAATTGCGAAAACGAATTTAAAGGCAAAACTCTAGTAATCAGCGGCGGAACGCGCGGTATCGGACGCGCCATCGTGGAGGAGTTCGCCGCAAAGGGCGTAAATATCGCCTTTACATATAACTCAAACGAAGAGCTAGCCAAAACCCAAGCCGTCGAGCTCGAGGCGACGTACCGCATAAAAGCCAGAGCCTACGCGCTAAATATACTAGAACCAGAGACCTACAAAGATCTATTTTCAGAGATCGACGCCGACTTTGACCGCGTGGATTTTTTCGTCTCAAACGCCATCATCTCGGGTCGTCCGGTAGCAGGCGGATATACTAAATTTATGAAACTTCGACCTCGCGGTATCAATAACATTTTCACCGCGACCGTAAATGCATTCGTCGTGGGCGCGCAAGAAGCCGCAAAACGCATGGAAAAAACGGGCGGCGGCAGTATCATCTCGCTATCATCGACGGGCAATCTCGTCTATATCGAAAACTACGCAGGCCACGGCACAGCAAAAGCCGCGGTAGAAGCTATGGCGCGCTATGCGGCCACCGAGCTTGGCGAAAAAAACATCCGCGTAAACGTCGTTAGCGGCGGCCCGATCGAGACGGACGCGCTTAGGGCTTTTACGAACTACGAGGAAGTACGCGACAAAACGGCCGAACTAAGCCCGCTAAACCGCATGGGTCAGCCCGCAGATATCGCCGGCGCATGTTTGTTTCTCTGCAGCTCAAAAGCCAGCTGGGTCACGGGTCACACCTTCATCATCGACGGCGGTACTACGTTTAAATGAAAAAAGCAAATTTAGCCTGCGCTCCTTTGTCGGTTGCTCGCATTTCGGGCAAATTCGGCAGTATAAATTTAACGCGTTTGCAGGCTAAATTTAAAAATTTAAAATTTAAAAGCAAATTTTTCGGTGTGGGCGATTCTTTTAAATTTGATCTAAATTTGAAAGAATCGAAATGTTTTTTGCCGTTAAATTTAAATCCAAAACCGCCCAAATTTGACGAAGCGCCGAGCAAATTTAACCAAAGCGCAAATCCGCAACCGATCAAATCAAGCAAAATGCGGGTCGGCAAATTTTACGCGGGCTTTAGCGCCGAGCCGTCAAATTTTAAACTCCGAAATCAAAAAGAAAGAACAAATAAATGAGCCTAAATTTACCAAACGCCCTAGCCTTCCTGCGCGTATTTCTCGCGCCTCTGATGTTTTGGCTGCTACTTAGCGTAAATTCCTTCTCGGGCGTGCACGTTAGCTGGATGAACTACTTTGCCGCGCTTGTATTCGTGATCGCTAGCGTCACGGACTTTTTCGACGGATTTATCGCGCGCGCGTGGGATCAAAAGACTAAGCTTGGAGCCGTCATCGACCCGCTAGCGGATAAAATGCTAACGCTTGGCGCGTTTTTAGGGCTCATGATGATAGACCGTGCGAGCCCGTGGGCCGTGTATCTCATCCTCGTTCGCGAGTTTTTTATCACAGGATTTCGCGTCGTGATGGCGGGCGAAGGCGTAGAGGTCGCCGCATCGATGGCGGGCAAGGTAAAAACCGTCTGCCAGATGGTCGCGATCGGCTTTTTAACCATGCAGTGGCCTTTTGGCGAGTTTTTGCTCTGGCTTAGCGTCGCGCTGACGCTGTATTCGGGCTTTGAGTACGTAAACGCCTATGTGAGGCACGTTAAAAATCAAGCCAAAAAGGCGTAAATTTGAGAACCGGAAACGCTATAATCTATCTAGCTAGCTTCGTCGTAGTTGCGGCGGGACTAAAGGCCGCTAGCGTCGTCGTGCTACCGTTTTTGATGGCGGTTTTTATCGCTATCGTGGCGACGCCTGCGATAAATGCGCTCGAAAAGCTCAAATTTCCGCGCGTTTTAGCCTTTGCGCTCGTTACGGCGGTCGTGTTTTTGTCGCTGGGATTTATCGCAAACACCGTGATAAAGACGATAAACGGGCTAGTTAGCTACATGCCCGAGCTTCAAAGTAAATTTAAAGCCCTCGCCGATCATTACCACCAGATGTTAGCGAGCCGCGGTCTAATCGATCCCGAGAGCGTCGCCGCGCCCGCAGACTTTGATATAAATAAAATTTTTGCCGTGCTAGGCGGATTTTTAAGGAGCGGCACCGAGCTCGTTTCAAAGAGCTTTTTTGTGTTTTTGCTCGTTACTTTTATGCTTTTTGAGGTGCAGGTATTTTCTCAAAAAGTCGAGTATTTTGCGAGTAAAAATCCGCAAACGAACCAGATCGTAGATACGTTTATATCAAATCTCAAGCGCTATCTCGCGATCAAGTCCGCAGCATCGTTTGCGACGGGCGTTTTTATATTTATCGGGTTAAATTTCATCGGCGTGCCTTACGCGCCGCTTTGGGGGATTTTAGCTTTCGTGCTAAATTTTATCCCGACGATCGGCTCTATTATCGCGGCCGTCCCGGCGCTTTTGGTGGCGCTTTTGCTAAACGACGCAGCCTCTTGCGCTTGGACTGCGGCTCTATATTTAGCCATAAATATCATTATCGGCAACTTTATCGAGCCTAAATTTCTAGGCAAAGGCCTTGGTATCAGCACGCTTGTGGTGCTTTTGAGCCTACTTTTTTGGGGATTTTTGTTCGGCATCGGCGGTATGTTTTTAGCCGTACCGCTTACCATGAGCCTAAAGATCGCGCTTGACGCAAACCCGAGCACGAAATTTATCGCCGTTTTGCTCAGCGATAAACTCGAGCGGTAAAATCAAATTTAAAGGTAAATTTTGAAAAGCATTATCTTTGTAGCGGCGATGCTAGCCGTCGGCATTTATGCGTACTCTTGGCACTTTTTGATCACGGTTTTGGTGATTAGCTTTCTCATATTTTTCCACGAGCTTGGCCACTTTCTCGCCGCTCGCGCGCTAAAAGTAGGCGTTCTAAAATTTAGCGTGGGCTTTGGGCAAAGCATCTACTCAAAAACCATCGGCGCCACCGAGTACGCCATCGGCGCGATACCGCTTGGCGGCTACGTGAGCCTAAAAGGGCAAGAGGACGCCAAGCCTGGGCTAAAAAACGAGGATGCCGACAGCTACACGAGACTCAGCCCTCTTGGACGCATTTTCATCCTTTTTGCCGGGCCGTTTTTTAACTTCGCTTTGGCGTTTTTTATATTTATCGCGCTTGGACATATCGGCGTAGAAAGGCTTGCTCCGACCGTGGGCAAAGTGCTGGAAAACTCCGCCGCGGCAAGCGCCGGACTGCAAAAAGGCGATAAAATTTTAAACATAAACGGCATCAAAATCAGCGAATGGGACGAGATAAGCAAAAACGTAAATTTAACCTCCACTGCAATCATGCTCGAGCGCGCGGGCGAAATAAAAACGATAAATTTGACGCCTAAAATCGGGCAGAGCGTAACGATATTTGGCGAAAAGATAGAAAAACCGCTCATCGGCATTTCGCCTTCAGGCGAGGCAGTCACGATACGAAATACAGGCTTTAGCTCACTCAAATTTGCGCTCGTTGAGACCGTAAACGCCTCAAAGCTCATATTTACGGGGCTTGAAAAGCTCATCGCGGGCGTCGTGCCGCTAAAAGAGATGGGCGGCATCATCCAGATCACCGACATCACCTCAAAGGCCGCAGGCATCGGCGTCTCGACCCTACTCATCATTGCCGCGCTCATCTCCGTAAATTTAGGCGTGCTAAACCTGCTGCCTATCCCGGCGCTTGACGGAGGACATATATTTTTCAACCTTTACGAGCTCATTTTCCGCCGCGAGATGAACGAAAAAGTCTATATCGGCCTCACCTACTGCGGCTGGGCGTTTTTGCTCTGCCTGATGGCGTTTGCGACCTTTAACGACGTGATGCGCCTAAGCGGAGCGGGACAATGAAACTAGCGCAAATTTTAGAACGCATCGAAAACGCGCGCACGGGCGAGGCCGTGAAGCTAATCGCCGTGAGTAAAAACGTAACAACCAAAGAGGTTTTGGAGCTTTTTAGGCAAGGACAAACAAGCTTTGGCGAAAACCGCGTGCAAGAGCTCAAAAATAAGAGCGAAATTTTATCAAATTTGCCGATCGAGTGGCACTTTATCGGGCGACTTCAAAGCAACAAAATCAACCACCTACTAGCGCTCAAACCCGCTCTTTGGCAAAGCTGCGAGAGCGTAGAGGCCGCGCTTGCGGTGGATAAGAGGCTTGATTGCGAGCTGCCTTGCCTGCTGCAAATAAACTCCGCGCGCGAAGACACGAAACAAGGCATCTTGCCAGAAGCCGCGCAGGATGCGTTTTTACAAATCGCGCAGGAGTGCAAATTTCTAAAACCCATCGGCGTGATGAGTATCGGTGCGCACGTAGATGACGAAAGGGTCGTACAAAAAAGCTTTGAGACTACGCGTAAAATTTACGAAAATCTGCAACCTCGCGGCGCAGAGATTTGCTCGATGGGTATGAGCGGCGACTTTGAACTAGCGATAAAATGCGGCTCAAATATGATTCGTTTGGGATCGATTTTATACGCGTAGATCAGTCGCGATCAGTATAAATTTAGAAAAATCTACCTAAAAAGGAGCCAAAATGGGCTACGACGTGAGTTATCATCCGATCAACGAAAACGAGATCAAGCAGTGGTATTTTGACGCGTTAAAAAGCGCGCGAGAGGGCGACTGGTCGGTCGCGCAAAGGCTTGCAAAAGAGTACGGCATGGAGGATTTTTACGCGCAAAAATACATCGATACTCTTAAAATCGCGCTTGAAAACAAAGATGACGAGAGCTTTTCGACGGGTCATGGCTACATACTCGCCGCCGTGCAGGGATTTTTTAGAAAATACTTCTACACGCGCGGCACGGCGTTTAGCTTTTTGGCGGACGAACACGGCGAATTTAAGCGGTATCTAAGCGACATAAGCGACGTTATACCGCCTGAAATAAAAGCTAAATTTACCGGCGAATTTGACGGAAACTACTCATCGGGCGCATTTATAAGCGCGGCAAATTTGGCTAAATTTTGGCAGGACTACAACACAGGCGGCGATATCAAGCAAAAAACGGATAATTTTTACGCGCAAAATCTGCCTGCATTTTTGAGCGCGGTTAAATTTGGCGTTGAGGGCGGCTACGGACTGCTTGAGGCTACCGACGTCATCGTGCCAAACCCGCTTGATCTAAACAGCTCCGAGTGCTACTCAAACCTTTTTAACTGCGATCCAGAAGGCGCGTTTATCTACGCCGATACGGCGGCGCAGCAGCTAAGCGAAGCGATGAAGCTGGATAAAAAGAAAAACGAAAGCGATAAAAACGAAGGCTCAGGCGGCTTTTTCGGCGCTATAAAGAAACTTTTCGGGAAATAAAATTTTGTATTTTAAGCTCAGAAATTTGGACAAAAATTCTGATTTTCTGAGTTTTTAAATTTAGAGATATCGTAAGTAAGTTTTACTTAAAAAATGGCTATCTAAATTTGACGCAAACTTGTTAATTTAACAACCAAAAAACCGCTCCGCAAATTTAACCAGCGAAGCGGCGGAAAGTAGAAAATTAAAAATTAGACTTATTTTCTTCGACCCATTTGTCGATGCGTTTTGCGTAGTTTTCATCGCCCTTAACGTCAAGCGCGAGACCGATAAATTTGCCGTTTACTAAAAACGCGGAGTGGTTAAATTTATATCCGTCCACGTCGCTAGCGCCGAAAATTTGCGCATCTTTTAGATACGGCAGAAAATCCACCGCGCCGCTAAAAAGCGTTTGCGGGTGGTTAGCTTGATTGCCGATGGCTACGATGGCGGCTTTTTTGCCTTTACTGCCGGCTTTTAAAAGCGGCAGCTTCTCCGCCCAATCAGACTGCAACTCGCCGTCGCCGTAGCTAGGCGCCGCTGCGATGATAACGTCAAATTTAGCAAAATCCTCTGCCCCAGCGCCCTTTACGTCTATTAGCTGAGCTCCTATTTTGCCGGCTAGATACTCGCACGCGCTCTTTGTGTGCCCCTTTGTCGTCGTGTAAAAAATACCAACGCTCATTTCGTTCTCCTTAAAATCAAATAAATTAATACCTGAATTATAACGAAATGATACTTAATTTATCTTATTTCAAATCACGCTTTTATTTGCCGTTTTTTATGCAAATTTCGGCGTATTTAAGCCCCAGCTCGTAGGCTTTTTCGTTCTCGGCGTAGACTTTTTTAGGCACTTTTGAGAGCATTACGCGTTTAACTAGCTCGGCACCCAGGCAGCAGCTCATCTGCACGGCGACTGCGAGCGCTACGACGCTTTGGGTTATGACGTTGCCCACTTCGTCTTTAGCGATGGAGATGATCGGTATTTCGTAGATTTTCCACCGTTTTTTATCCTCGTCGCTAGCGCGTACTAAATTTGGCTCCACAACGATGATGCCGCCCTCTTTTACGCCCTCTTTAAACTGCTCGAAGCTAACCTGCGCGGTAGCGAGCATAAACTCGATCTCGCCCTCGTTTGCGTACGGGTAAAATATCTCGCGCTCGCTCAAAATGATATCGACCTTCGTCGGTCCTCCGCGTACCTGCGAGGTGTAGGTCGAGGCCTTGACGCCGTATCCGCCCTCCTCGATCTTGGCCGCGGCTAAAATTTCGCCCGCTAATATCACGCCCTGGCCGCCCACTCCAACGAATCTTAACTGCCTTTTCATTTTAGCGCTCCAAAGTCGATTTTCTCGCCGTCTCTAGCGGCTTTTATCACCATGTCGTAGGCCTTGGTGTACTCCATGCGCGACTCGTCTTTATGCAGCACTCCTAGCGGAAATTTACCGTCTCGCTCATCCTCACTCATCGCGTCAAATTTAGCCTTACTTACCGTGCGACCGTCTATCCACTCCAGCATCTGCGTGGCCTGCCCCATTTTGTTTTTGCGGCCCAGATTTATGTGGCAGTTTGAAAATACGTCAAAAAAGCTGTATCCGTCGTGCTCGAAGCCCTCGGCAAATATCTTTTCCAGTTTTGCAGGCTCTATCACGCTGCTACGCGCTACAAATGTCGCTCCTGCGGCGGTTGCGAGTTTGCACGCGTCAAAATTTGGATCTACGTTACCATACTGCGCCGTCACCGTCCAAAACCCGGTCGGCGTGGTCGGGCTTGTTTGGGAGTTCGTTAGCCCGTAGATGAAATTATTTATCAAAACGTGCTTTAAATTTATATTTCTGCGGCATCCGTGGATCGTGTGATTGCCACCTATGGCTAGCCCGTCGCCGTCGCCGGTTACTACGATGACGTGTTTATCGGGGTTTGCTAGCTTAATACCCGTAGCATAGGCTATCGCGCGACCGTGCGTCGTGTGGACGGTGTTGCAGTTGATATAGGAGCTAAAGCGCCCGGAACAGCCGATGCCTGAGACCACGCACACGTCGTTCATATCCCAGCCTAGCTTATGTATTGCGCGGATTAGCGCCTTTAATATCACGCCGTCGCCGCATCCCCAGCACCACAGAGTCGGCGTTTTGTCCGTGCGTAGGTAGTCGTCGTAGTTAAATGCCATCAAATTCTCCTATTTTTTGCGCGATTTCTTGCGGGCTGATCGGGCGGCCGTTGGCTTTTAGCAGCGTCTTAAAGTCCTCTCTTAGCGTGGCTTTGATTATCTCGCCCGTATACTGGCCCAAATTTAACTCGCAGATCAAAATTTTGCTAAATTTAGCCGAGATTTCGCGTAGTTTTTCGCTTGGCGTCGGAAAGAGCGTGATAGGCTTAAAAAGTCCTACTTTCACGCCTTTTTCGCGTAAATTTAGCACCGCCTCCTTTGCCGCGCGAGCCACGGAGCCAAACGCGATAATGCAAATCTCCGCGTCATCTAGCATAAACTCCTCGCAAAGCTCAAACTCGTGCGCGTGCGCGTTTATTTTGTTAAAAAGGCGCTTAATGTTGTAGTCCACGACCGCGCCGTCCTCGGTCGGAAAGCCCGTCTCGCCGTGATGCAGGCCAGTGACGTGATAGCGGTAACCGCCGAAAAATTTATTTAGCACGGCAGGCTCGTCCGCCGCGGCCCTGTACGGGCGGTAGTCCGCGGGATCGCCGCTAAACTGCTTACGCAAGTAGATCTCTAGCTCGCTAATCTGCGGCAGCACGGCCTTTGCGTGCATATGCCCGATCGTTTCGTCTAGTAGCAAAAACACGGGCGTCATGAATCTCTCGGCGAGATTAAACGCGCGAACGGTCTGCGTATAGCACTCCTCTAGGCTTGAAGGCGCGATAACGATGCTGTTTACGTCGCCGTGAGTCGGGTTTTTCGCCTGCAGTAAATCGCCCTGCGCCACGCGAGTAGGCAGCCCCGTGCTAGGGCCGCCGCGCATGACGTTTACGATCACTAGCGGCACCTCCGCGATAAAGCCAAGCCCGATCTGCTCGGCCTTTAGCGAGATACCGGGACCCGAGCTTGCAGTCATCGCCTTTGCCCCGCTCATCGAGGCTCCAAGCGCCACCGAGATGCCCGCGATCTCGTCCTCCATCTGGATAAATTTGCCGCCGTGCTTTGGCAGCAGTACGCTTAGTTCGTGCGCGATCTCGCTGCTTGGCGTGATCGGATAACCGCCGAAAAAGTTACACCCGCACTCAACCGCCGCAAGCGCGACCAGCTCGTTGCCGCTAGCGATGACCTCTCTTTTGCCGCCGTTATTATTTAAAAATTCGCTCATATCTCCGCCTCTAATTTTTCAAATTTATTCTCTTTTACGGCGGTCGCGCGCTCTTTACTTTCGGCGGTTAGTTTGGCGAATTTAAATCCCTTTTCCGCTACGTAAATCGCAAAATCGGGGCAGTGTAGCTCGCACTCTCTGCACCCGATACAGGACTCCGGATGCACGACTTCGATCGTTTTACCTAGCACGGCGCGCGGCTCTACGGCCATCGCCAACACGCCCGCAGGACAGCAGCTCACGCAGATATCGCATGCCTTACAGCGCGAGATATCGACCCAGACGGGGGCGTCAGTTTTTATCAGCATATTTTTCCTTATCAAATTTAACTCGTAACGATAATTTTATAGCATTTAAGTTAAATTTGGTATTTAAATCGGATAGTAAAATAAAATTTGGAGATTTTTTGTATGAAAACGAGCAAATTTGAAACGCCCTAGCGAATATGCCGTTCTTGATATTTAGGATTTTTGGTTCAAATTTAACGGCTATTACGCAATTTGGCGTAGAGTAAATTTAGAAGTTAAATTTACCGCCGCCGATCCGTAAATTTAAAGATGATTTAACGGATACGGCGGTAAATTTTAAGACTCAAAACAGCCGAATTTATTGCTATTTTAGTCCCTCACGCCCACTTTGCCAAATCCCGAAAATCTATTTGACGCGAGGCACGACGTGCTTTTGTTTTTGCATGATACGACGTAGGAATTTAGCTCTTTTTTGCCTTTTTTGCGGGTATTTTTATCGTTTAAATTCATAAAATCCACCATATTTTTACCCTTGGTATGATGCGTAAAGGCTACGGTACCGTCTTTTTCGACGCTACTTACGATGCCTACGTGAGTGACGATTTTAGCCTTTTTGTTATTTTTCGTGCTTCTAGTCGTGTTGTTGAAAAATATCAAATCCCCGACCTGCGGATCGTCAAATGCAATCAGATTTTTACTCTCGTAGAGCTTAAACATCGCTTCGCTTTTTAGGCCGCGCTTGGTGTAAAATTTATCGAGTTCCTTTTCGTCGAAAAAGTCTCGATTAAATTTTTTATTTATAAGCGTCACAAAGCCTGAGCAGTCGCCGCCGTCTCTTTTGCCCACATATTTTTGCATAAGGTCAAGCAGGGCTTTTTCTTTCACGTTAAATCGGTCGCCGACTTTGCTTTGCGTCGTGTCACTTGACAAGTTTTGGGTTTTGCTCTTTTCTAGCGAAGGCGCAACTTGAATTTGACTTTTCTCCGCCGCCATCGCAGCCTGAGTTTGGCCTTGTCTTGTCTGCGTCGCGACCGAGGCTTCATTTTTCGGAGCGCTCGGAGAAACGTTAGCGCAGCCCGAAATAAAAGCCGCTAAAAATAGCGCATGGATTTGTTTTGTTTTGATCTTAGATTTTATAAACATCAGCTACGCGATTACCCCGCTTTCTTTTAAAAATTTGATATTTACGGCCGTTTGAGATTCGCCTTTTTCAAGCGCCGCTTTTTCATCCGCGCTTGGTTGCTTGATCTCGCGTACTCCGCCCTTGCCTAGCTTCACGAGCCTACCGCCCGCGCGCTCGCCATCTATCACGCAGCAGCTTAGCCACTGATCGCTACCGGTTTTTATCGCCTCGCACATCTTGGCCGCAGCCGCGCCCGGAGCGTAATACGCCGACGTGCCGAGCAGCTTAACGATCTTTGCGCCGCCCGTTTTAGCCTCCTGCGCTACCGCGTCAAATTCGCCGCCCAGATCCACGCTCACGTTGCTTTGCAGCGCCACCATATCGTCGTTGTGAGAGCCTATGATGTGCGCGCTAAATGCGCTGTTTTTTAGCCCTGTTTTTTGAGAGATCTCGTATTTTAGGCGCGCAGAGTCTAGTTCGCCAGCCATGCCTAGCACCCTGCTTTTATCAAAACCGCTAGTTTTATAGACTAGATACGTTAGCGCGTCAAGCGGGTTGGTTACGTTTATGATGACGCAGTTTGGGGCAAATTTGGCGATTTTTTCCACCGTGCCTTTTACGATACCGGCGTTTTTTAGTAGCAAATCCTCTCTGGTTTGCCCCTCTTTTCTAGGGCTTCCAGCCGTTACGACCACGATGTCGCTATCTTTAACTAGCTCAAAATCATCCCCGCCGGCAACGCTAACATCCAGACCGAAAACCGCCGCGCTCTGAGATAGATCGATCGCCTTTGCGCGTGCCACGTCGCCGAATATATCAACTAGCGCGATCTCGTCTGCGATGCCTCTTAGCAAAATAGCGCTAGCCGCGCTTGCGCCTACGTTTCCGGCTCCGATAACTGAAATTTTCATTTTTTTCCTTTTTTATAAAATTTGATTTTGTAAAATTTGATTAAACGTAGCGCTCGGCCTCATCGCCGCGCTCGCCTTTTTATCGTCAGGCTTATAGTATCCGCCAACATCGATCTTTCGTCCTTGCGCCGCGTTTATTTCATCCGCGATTACGCTCTCGTTTTTCGCGAAATTTTGAGCGATGAGTTTAAATTTATCGCCCAGCTGCGTGCCGCTAGCGGCAAGCTCGCTCGCCCAGTAAAGCGCGATATAAAAATGGCTCGCGCGCGTATCTAGCTGCCCCACTTCAAAGCGCGGGACCTTGTTTTCTTTTAGATAGCGCTCTACGGCCGTATTTAGCGTATCGGCTAAAATTTGCGCCTCGGGACTTTGCTTAAATCCCGCTAACTGCTCGAGACTAGCGCCCAGAGCCAAAAATTCTCCCAGGCTATCCCAGCTTAGGTGATTTTGCTCCAGCAGCTGTTCGGCGAGCCTGGGTGCGCTACCTCCCGCTCCCGTCTCAAAGATACTTCCGCCCTCCAGTAGCGGCACGACAGAGAGCATCTTAGCGCTGGTTTCAAGCTCCAAGATCGGAAAAAGATCGGTCAGATAGTCGCGCAGGACGTTGCCCGTGACACTGATACAGTCCTCGCCGCGCCTCATGATCTCAAGCGACTTTTTGCAAGCGGCCGCGGGAGACATGATCTCTATATCAAGCCCGCTAGTATCGGCGCTTGCTAGCTGCGCTCTTACTTTTTTTAGGATTTCTCGGTCGTGAGCTCTGTTTTCGTCCAGCCAAAATATCGCCTTTTGTCCGGTTATTTTTGCACGTTTTAGCGCCAGCTCGACCCAGTTTCGCACGGCGACGTCTTTAGCCTGCGTCATCCTAAATATATCGCCTTTTTCTAGCTCAAATTTAAATAAAATTTCGCCTTTTTCATTTAGTACGCGCGCCTCGCCCGCTTCGCTTATCACAAAGGTCTTATCGTGGCTGCCGTACTCCTCGGCCTTTTTAGCCATCAGTCCGACGTTTGAGACGCTGCCGATTTTAGCGGGATCTAGCGCGCCGTTTGCCTTGATATCCGCGATCGCTGCTTCATAAACCACGGCATAGGTTTTATCGGGTATCACGGCTTTGGTTTGCCTGGCAATTCCCTCTTTGTCCCACATTTTGCCGCCGTTTTTTATCATAGCAGGCATCGAAGCGTCGATGATAACGTCGCTAGGTACGTGTAAATTTGTAACGCCTGTAGCCGAATTTACCATCGCTAAATTTGGCCTTGCGGCGTAAATTTCATCAAATTTGGCTTTTATTTTTTCCTGCGTTGCTTGCGGTAAATTTAAAATCCGCGCAAAAAGGTCTTTTAGTCCGTTGTTTTCGCTGACGTTTACGCTTTTTAGCTCGCCTGCGAACTCATCAAAAACCTCCGCGAAAAAAATCTTTACGAAATGCCCGAAAATCACGGGATCGCTCACCTTCATCATCGAGGCTTTTAGATGCACGCTAAAGAGCAAATTTTTTGCTTTCGCGTCCGCGATTTGCTCCTTTATAAAGACGTCCAGCTCCCGCGCGCTCATAAAGCTAGCGTCGATTACGTCGCCTTTTTCTACCGCTAAATTTTCTTTTAGCACGCGTTTTTCACCGCTTTTTGAGATAAACTCGACGCGTAAATTTTCATCTGCTTCAAAGCTGATCGAGCGCTCGGAGGAGTAAAAATCGCCGCCCTTCATATAGGCGACTTCGGTTTTGCTATCTTTTTCAAAAGGGGTGATTTTATATGGATTTTCGCGGGCGTAGCGTTTTACCGCACCGACACATCTGCGGTCTGAGTTGCCTTCTCGCAGCACCGGATTTACCGCGCTTCCTAGCACTTTGGCGTACCTAGCGGCAGCGTCTTTTTCCTCCGGCGTTTTTGGATTTGAGGGGTACGGCGGTAGATCGTAGCCCTTAGCGCGAAGCTCGGTGATAGAGGCGTTTAGCTGAGGCAAGCTTGCAGAGATATTTGGTAGTTTGATTATATTCGCGCGCTTTTCTTGCGTCAAATTTCGCAGCATTTCAAGGTCGTCGCTCACTCGCAGATCGGGCGGTAGCTTGTCGTTAAAAGCGGCGATGATCCGCGCGGCTAGCCCTATGTCGGCCTGGGCTATCTCTATACCGCCTGCGCGCAAAAACGCCTGCAGGATCGGAAACAACGAGTAGCTAGCAAACAGCGGGGATTCGTCGGTTCTAGTATAGACGATGTCGCTCATCTTTCCTCCTAGTTAAATTTCGCAAAATCTTATCCAAATTTATATTAAAACGCCTTTTGGCGGGCTATTTTTGGGAATTTATCGCGCCTACGTGCTCCTCGTACGTCGCGCTAAATTTATGCTTGCCCGTCTTTTTATCGCGAACGAAGTACAAAAACTCGCTCTGTGCGGGCCTTATCGCCGCCCTTATCGCCGCTAGACCCACGGTGCAAACGGGGCTTGGCGGTAGACCTTCGTTTAGATAGGTGTTAAATTTGCTCTTATCGCTTCGTATGCGCTCGGCCGTGACCGTCTCGTGCGAGTAGAGTCCGTAGTTTAGCGTGCCGTCCATCTGTAGCTTCATGCCCTTTTTTAGGCGGTTTTGGATGACGGAGGCCACAAGAGGCATCTCATCCTCGTTTGCAGCCTCTTTTTGCACGACCGAGGCCGTCACGAGATACTCGCTCCAGCGCTTTTCGTCGTAGTTACCGAGCAGTTCGGTCGCCGTTTTTTCGTGGGATTTTTTAGATAAATTTACTAGATGCGCCGCTAGCTGTTCTTCGTTTACGCCAAGCGGTACTTTGTAGGTTTCGGGTACCAAAAAGCCGTCCTCTAGCGGAGCAAATTTAAAGTAAAATTCATTTAGCTTGGCCTCGCTTAAATTTAGCTTTTTTGCAACCTCTTGCAAAAATACGGCCGTCGTTTCGCCGGGAATCAGCGTTATTTGCGTTAGGGCCGCCTTTGCGGTCGTGAGTTTATATAAAAAATCAAGCTTGCTAAGCTTTGCCGCGCCCAGGTCTATCCAGCCTGCTTGCACATGCCCCATAGCGCGCAAGATCACGGCGTCTATTTTATTTGCGTCCATATTTTTTTCGCTTAGATATGATATAATCCCAAGCGTACTGCCCTGAGGCACGAAAATGACCTCACTCACGCTCACCGGGCGGCTAAGATAAACAAGAAAGCTCAGAAAAAATATGAAAATCATCTCGCTGATAATGAAGAAAATTTGGCGCATTTTGATCCCTGCGGTTTTGATATTCGTCATTTTTATAGCCGTCCTAAAACACGGCGTCGAGATAGAAAATATCGACGCGGGCGACTTTAAAATAGAGCAATTATATATAAAACTCGATAAAAAAATAATTTTACGCGCGCAAAATATAGAAATACCTAAACAAAGCGCCAAGGATAGCTCCGAGGACGCGCTGCTAGATCTATCCAAAAACATCGTCTGGATCGACAGGCTGTTTGAGGAAATCTTACTCGAGCGCGTTAAGTTTTTAAACAGCGAGTCCACGCTATTTTATAGAGACGACGTTTTTTATCTAGATAGCCCGTTTTTGGCGGTTAGTTCAAATTTTAAAGATACCGAGGACGGCATAACCGCAAACATCTATCTACTCGAGTTTAAGGATTTTAACATCACCTTAAGCGGCATTAGCAATGCCGATTTGAGGCGCCAAATTTACGATTTTAACGGCACGTTTTCTAGCCACGAGCTAAACGGAAACGCCGCTATAAAACTCAAAAAAGCCGAGCTAAAATACGAGCTAAGCGACATAAACGCGACTAGCCTAAGGGGCTTTATGGACGAGCTGGGCGCAAAAACAGGACTAGATAAAGAGATAAAAAACTGGATCTACGGCTATATCACGGCGGATAACTACTTCGTAAAATCGCTTCGGGGTAGATTTGACCTAAACAGCCAAGAGCCCTATCTAAACGAGCTTAGCGCGCAGGGTTTTTCAAAAAACGTAAAGGTTAAATTTCACGAAAAACTACCCGCCGCCACAGCCGAAGGAGTCGACGTCGAGCTAAAAAAAGGCTCGCTATTTTTCACGCTAAAAAACCCGAAATGGCAAGGCAAAAATCTAAACGGAAGCACTCTTGAAATCTATAAAATTTTCGAGGAAAAAGGCGCGGGACTCACGCTAAATTTGCAAACCTCGGCCCTCTACGACAAAAGCGTAAACTCCATACTAAAAGCCTACGACATCGAGGTTCCCGTTGAACAGCTAAGCGGCAAAACTGACGGCAAACTCGCGCTTGATATCAAATTTGACCCGCTAGAGGTGACGCCTAAGGGTAAATTTAAGGTCGCGGGCGGACAGACCCTGATCGCGGGAGCTAAATTTAACGTAGATACCGCAGACGTCGAGCTTTTAAACGACAAGCTAAAGGTAAACGCGAAAAATACGGGGATGGACTTTTTTAGCGCGGACGCGGCGGTAAACCTTGATCTAGGCAAGCTCGCAGGCGACATAAACGGCACGCTAAAGGGGCTAAATTTAGCCTTCGGCAAGAGCGAAATTTTAAAACTAGGCGCGGTGCCGTTTGCGGCCAGGCTTGATTTTAGCGGCAAGGATACAAAGCTAGATATCGCGTCTCCGGCCGCCGTAGGTTTAAGATTCGGCGCGCAAAATGAGATAAATTTACCCGATGCAAAGAGCCTACTGCCCTACTCGCCGCTGCTAAAAAGCCTGAAAATCTCAGAAGGCGGCGTAAATATAAAAACCAAAGATTTTGAAAATCTTAGCATAGAGGCTAACGGCGTTAAATTTGAAACACCGCTGTTTAAAAAAGACGGCTCGCCCTACGACGCCGATAGCTTTGCGATCGACGTAAACGCCAAGGGCGCAACGGGCAAGAGCAAAAGCGGCGGGCTAAATTTCAAAATCGCTGGCAGCAAGACGGAGCTTTTTATAAAGGAGCTCGATCTTGTGCTTAGCGGCGATGAAAATTTGACCGATAAGGAAGGCGACATCGAGTTTGAAGCCAAGGGCTCGAAGCTTGTTTTAAATGATTTTAACGCGACTCTAGATCTGATAGCATATAGCGGTCAAAGTGCGGGTGGGACGGTGAGATTTGACGCTAAGCCCGCTCGCGGCAACTTTTCGCTTATAAAATCGGACAAAAAATTTGAAATGTCGGCAAACGACATCAGAGGCGAGTTTATCAACTCGATCTTTAACATTAAGAGCTTTGAGGGCGGCAGCTTTAAAATGCGCGTTTTGGGTGCTAGCACAGATGATTTTAAGGGTGAAGTAAGGCTAATCGGCGCCACGCTAAAAGACTACACGTTTTACAATCAGCTTCTCACGTTTTTAAACTCCGTGCCGTCCTTGCTCGTGTTTAAGACGCCGGACTTCGGCGCCGACGGCTATCCGGTAAAATTCGGCAAAATTTTATTTGAGAAAAAGGCAGACGTGCTAAAGTTTCTAGCCATCGAGTTAGAGAGCTCGAGCGCGGATATCGGCGGTCACGGCACGATAAATCTCGCAACCAAAGAGATCGACGTGGATCTGGAGCTAAAGCTGCTAAAGGACGCCAGCTCCATCATCGACAAAATCCCGCTCATAAATCAGATCGTGCTGGGTAAAGACCGCACTCTCTCGACCGTCATCAAGGTGCGCGGAACGTTGCAAAAGCCGCAGTACTCGACGCAAATCCTGCAAGATGCGCTTCTCTCGCCGTTTAAGATAATCAGAAACGTACTTGAAGCGCCGTTTTTGATATTTGAGTAAATTTGACGAGTGCAAGCGTCTGCGCCGCTAGTTTGCGGGTTAAATTTAAGCCAAATTTGATACTCTGTGCCGCTTGGTTGCGCAAGGCGCTCGCAAATTTAATCAAATTTGCGGTCTTTGCTATTTTTAAACGGCAAGCATGAGCGCCATACTTAAAAACCGAGTCGAAAACAAAATCCAAAATCGCAGCGTCAATGTCCGCGTAGCAAAAATTTCGCCCTTAAAATAGACTAGAGTCGCCGCGGATTTTCATAAATTTGTAATCTTTATAGGCCGTGAAAACCGCGAGCAAAACGCCAAACGTCGCTGCGATACTTCTCGCCGTAAAGTCAAAATCGCGTCCGCGCCAAATTTGATAAAAACGGCGCCAAAGCTAGCAAGATAACCAGAGACAGATACAGTACGCAGATGCGCCAAACGCACTCAGGGCAAAAAACGACCTCATAAAATTAGCGCGGCGGCCGTAGACTTTTGTCTATTTCCTATAAATTCACGGCGGGTTTTGGCGTTTGGCGCCGTCTTGCTGGGACTATGATTTTTATTAAATTTGCTTGCGTTTTAAATTTTATCGCTAGCGGCTCGGGCGTTTTGTAGCGTCAATTTAGCTTTTGATCTCATCGTCAAAAAGCTCGCAAACGTCGACACAAAAGCTTTCGGGCATAAAAATCGGCGAGTCCAAAATCTCCAGCAAACCGTCCCTAAAAGACAAAAACTCCGCGACTCTTTGGAGTCCGTCAGCGGTTTTTAGTCTCATGTCCGCTAGCCGCAGCGCCTTTACAAGCTGCATTTTATCGGCAGACTACTTGGCAAACGCTAAAAACCGCGAATCGTCCGAAAACATAAAGCACGCCGTAGCCTGCTCGCTAAGTAAAATTTGTATGATACCACTTTAGAAACCTGAAATATTTTTTTCGAGCCGACTTCTCGAGCATAAGTCATTATTTCTTAGGTTTCGTTAAAATGTTTCCGTGAAGTTCCTTGTAAGTAAAATACGGGTTTAATCCCCGAGAGCAAGATTTAAGGGCTTCACGGGCTTAATAAAATTCGATTAAAAATCTTAGTTGGCGCTTATGCGTTCACTGAATACAAGAGAGAATTAAAAGCCAAAAAAACATTTTAAATCTTAAGGGGTATCAGATGAAAAAAGGTTATTTTGTCGGTGCTGACGTAAGCAAGGAAAAGATAGATTTTTGTTTTTTAACTTCAAACGAGGATACAAAGCCTAAATTTGTATCTTTACCTAACGAAATAAACACAATCAAGGCCTATTTTCAATCATTTGTCAAAGATGATATATACGTCGTTTTTGAGCACACGAATAACTATCACTTGCCGCTACAATCTGCTTTAAGCGGTTTAGCGGTAAGGTATTCGGCTTTAAGCCCTTCTAAAACTTCATATTTTTTAAAACATCTAACGCTACAAAAAAGCGATATAACAGACGCTTACGGCTTGGCTCTATATTGTCGTATATTCAAATCCGATTTAAACCCTAGCGTTTATAACCGTGAATATAGTTTAATCAAAAGCTATAATTCTACGATATTGCTTCTGTCCAAAATCCAAACTCAATTAAAGAATTTTAAAAAATCTCAAGACTTCGTAACCGATACGGAATTATCGGAAATAATCAAAGCTTTGACGCTTCAAGTCAAAAAGACGCAAGAAAAATTGAAACTTATCGCATTTGAAATTTTAAAAAGTTTTGTTCCAAATTGCGAGGAAATCATAAGAAATAATAAAGGCTTCGGTATTGATCTAGCCTTAAATTTATTCCCTCAATTACATTTTAATAGGGCTAAATCCGAAAAACAATTTATTTCATTTTTAGGGCTATCGCCTCGTATATACGAGAGCGGGTCAAGCGTTCATAAAACAAAGAGAATAAATAAGCGCGGTAGTTCTGCGATAAGACGCGTCCTTTACCTTAGCGCGCTCGTAAGTTCGCGTTTTAACGCTAAATTTAAGGAGCGTTACGAAAACTTAATAAGTAAAGGCAAAAAGAAAAAAGTTGCTATTGTTGCCGTAATGTGCGCTATCGTGCGGTATTTAAAATCTTTATTCCCTTTAAACGAGAGTTACCTAAATGAAAATTTATATAACGCTCACACAAGCTAAATTTTTATTAAGTGCTTATAACTTGCTAGCTAGCAAGTATAAAAAAATATCCCGTAAGGATATTATAAAAGATAGCGGCATAGATGAAAGCAGGGTTTCTAGGATAATACAAGACCGCTATTTATTGGAAAATCAAATAAATGAAGTAAATCAAATTTCACAGAAAGGATCAAATTAAAATGTTACGGCTTGAAGTAAGGTCGCCGCACTCTAAACCGTTTCACGGCGATAAGTTCGCGGAAGTAATGTCAATCGACTACGACAAACGCGAATTAACCTTTGTTTGCGGGTATAATAAAAATACCCCTATTCTTTATATTCAGCAAAGTTTTAACGATACTGAATTCAGACTACACGAAACTAAATCACTAATTGAAAGGAATTAAACACAATGGCAAAGATTACAGCACCACTATACACACCCGAGCAAGAGCAACACGCTAAAGAAATTTACCGCGCGCTCAATCAATCAAAGGATATCTTTGAGCAGAAGATAAGGGTCAAAAAACTTAAGCAAATCGAGGGCAAGGTTAAAAAAGATAAAGACGGCAATGACGTCCTTGACAAATTCGGCGAGCCCGAGCGATGGGACGATACTTATATGCTTACTTATGTTGCTATGAATAGCGGCGGCGAGCATACAACGCGCATAACTCAATCACAGTTTCACGATCTAGAGGAAGACGAGGTCTATATCGCTAACGGTAAGATCGAGTTCAGGTTATATGCTGACGCGTATAACACTACACCTGTTATCGTATTTGATAAATTTACCCCTGCCGTTGATCTCTTTGTCACGGCAATGCTAAAACTAGAGGGCGCGAAAGCTTGAATTTTAGGGCGTTTGGCTTAGCCTGCGCCCCGTCTATCAGGTGGTAAGGTCGGGACAAAGTGCCCTTACCTAAAAAAATCTAAAAATCTACAAAGGGATTTAAAAAAATGCAAATAATTTCATCGCCTAAAATCGTTCATCAAGGTATCGATACGCTAGTTATCGGTGTTAATTGTTTAGATGAAATAGTATTCAATACTAAATTTAAGCCTTTTGTCGCTCAAATAAGGCGCGCTAAAGAGGCGGCGCAAATGGTTAAGACTTTTGGCGAAAAGGTCGAAAAAACAAATCTAGGGCTAAATTACGGTGATTTTCTCGTAAGTAGTAAAAGCACGGGCGCATATATCGGTTACGTTAGAAACGATGACGTATTTTTTAACGTTTCGGACGCCGATTTTAAAGCTACGAGTATATACCACGTAAAATTACAGTTTAGGTCAATATATTTATTAAAATACGGTCACGAATATTGTATGACGCAAGTTAAGAAATTTTTATTTGAGATTTTGGGGGCAAATTTTCAAATAAAGGTTTTACGCCTAGATTTGTGCACGGATGTCGCAGGGATAAAATATACCCCCGTTGATTTTTTTAATTTTCGTTCTCTTAAAAAAATAAGTAATTTTGGCGAGAGTATCGGCAAAAATGACGATGATGACCTAATAAGCAGTGATGACGCGGTAAAAACATTTACGGATATAAATACTATCACAGTTAATAATTTTATGCGTTTTAACCGTTTTGAGGGGGCTAGTTTCGGTAAAAATCCCGATATGTTTCGCGTATATGACAAAGTAAAGCAGGTAAAAAATCAAAATATTTCCGAATTGATTTTTACTAAGTGGGAATTAAACGGTTTTATTTTTGATAAAGATTTATGTGTATTCCGTCACGAAGTAGAATTTGGGCGTGCAAGGATACAAAGATTAATCCCGTTTAATACCGTTGATGAAGTGGCTTATTTATTCTCAAATTTGGGTAAATTTTGGGCTACTGGGCTAAATATTTGCAAGTGGTATGATTTAACTGTTAAAGAGCGTGAAAGAATATCAAATAATAGTGTTCAAGCCGATAGTGTCCGTAAAATTTACCAACGTTGTGATCAAGACGAAACCCGTTTAAAATTTTGGGATTTTCTTGCCGATTGGGATGAAAATCGCTTCACTAAGCTATCTAAGCACGATTTCATAAAATCAAAGGACTTAAAGCAAGCTAAAAAAGCTTTAAAGGCTTTCGTATCTGCCGTTTATACAAATTTAGGTTACGATTTTAATAACTTTCTCGTCGTGCTTGATGAAGTTAAAAAGGATTTAGATAAGCAGGGGCTAAATTTACACGAATACGGCTTATCTAAGTTAGCGGGCAATTTTAACAAAAATGAAAAGGTTATAAGTGATTGTGGGCTTTGTATCGATAATCCGCTTACTAGCTCAATGTATTACGGCTTAGATGAATTTATCATCGCTTTAAAAGAGATACGTAGCGAGGAGTATAAAAAGCCTATTAAAGACGCTTTGAAAATACTTCAGGCACAAAGATTTGAGGATTAAAAATTATGAGTGTTTTATTAGTTGATGTAAGCCATTATCCTTGCTTGGAGTTTCCTCAACTTGATATTGGTCTTACAGTTGATGAAACTAGGGTTGCTATTGAAGATGGTGATAATGTTTATTCTGACCCTTTTTTTAATACTTTCTATTCATTTCCTAGTGAAAAGTTATATGGTTATGATGATGATGGTGATTTATTGGACGCTTTTGCTAAAAAGTATTGTTATTCGGGTTTTAGGTATTTATAGATGACTATTTTAGAGCAAATTTTAGATAAATATTTACAGCATAATAATAAATTTTGTATTGATCTAGCGCATTATCAAATCAAGCGTGAATATTTTGAGCAAAAGGCAAAAATCATTTATCAAACGCAAAATTTAAGAGCTACGCCTAAAAATTGGCTTGGCTCGCAGATATTCAAGGAGTATAAAGAGGATTGTAAAAATTTAGATTTAAAAGCTTTTTGTAAAGCTCGGGATTTTGAATTAAGGCGCGGCAGGGTTTATCTTTTTGCCGTAAAACAACAGAGTTTAAATTTATTTGACTAAAGGAGATTAAAAGATGTCAAACAGTGTTAAAGAAGTGATCGCTAAGACTAGCGAGGCGGCTAATAATATACTTGGGGCTTTATCGCCCGTTTTAAGCGTATTTTTTCCCAAAGCCAAAGCAGGTGCAGTTCTTGCAGGATCAGTTCTTGAAAAATTATCCGAAATCGACGATAACAAGGCGCAAAGCGAGGTTTTGGGTCTTACGGCTACGGCTGAAGCTTTAGATAATTATCTTATTCAGCTTGAGCAAGGTAAGACACCAAATAAAGACGAAGTGATTAAGCTGTTAGAGCAGGCGTCGGCAAATATTCGCGCTATTGATGTCGCGTGGGATAAAGTTTATAAGTTAATTTCATAAGGGGTTAAAATGCTAAATTTTGGTTTAGGCTTGCAAGGGTTTTTCGGTTCTCTTGAAAATGACGTTCAGGTTAAAGTTGCGGGGTTTTCTGATAATTATCTTGTAAAAAAGAGCTTCCCGCTCTTAGTCGGTGATAATTCTTTTTCAATGGTTTATCTCTTGCAAAACGTTTCTAAGGTTCATTTAGGGCTTTATGCTCCCGAAGCTTTTTTAACGATTGCCGATAAAAAGGTGGAGCTTGGTACGGGCGCGCCGTTTGATGAGTTATATTTACAATTAAACGGGGCTTTTGGTTCTTTTATTGACGGTTCGTTCGTTAAGTTAAAAGACGGCGATAAAATTTATAAAGTCGCTAAGTCTTTTTTAATGCTAAATTCAGCGTCAAATTCTATAATTTGTTATGAGCTAACGGACGTAAATGACAAGCTCGTTTTTTATTGTCCTCACTCGTTTTTAGTGCGTTCTTTCGCGCCTGATGTCGTTCAAAATAGCGGACCGGGCGGCGGTCCTGGTGGCGGTGGTGTTCCGGGTGGTAGTCCGGGTCACGGTGACGGCTCGGGCTTTTATGGTTAAGGGGGTGTAATATGGCTTTACCTGTTTTAGCTCCTATTGTCGGCGGTGCTGTTCGCGAGGGTGTAAAGCGCTATATCGCTCCCGCCGTCGTTAATGGCGTTGGCTATGTCGTTAGGCGTGCTTTTTCGGGCGAGAGTAGAAATATTATCGCTCCGCCTAAGATTGAAATGCCCGCCCCTATTAATAACGCCGCTTATATGGGCGGCGGTTTGCTTTCTCGCCTTGATAAACAAAACGAGCTTTTAGACCAACTTATAAGAAATTATCAGCTTTCAAATTTGCTTAGGATTGCTTCTGATGAGCAATTAGGCGAGATTGCGGCTCAAGCTGTCGGTGAGGGCGTCGTTGATCCTACTAAAAAAGACGCTCCTGCTCCTGCCGCAAAAGATAAATTTGAGCAGTTGCTTGAAGCTCTTAACGAAAATCTTAAAAAATCTAATGAGATAATCGAGGAGCAGTCAAAGACGATTAAAGAGATTAAAGAAAGCAAGCTTAAAGAGATCGAGCAGTTAAAGAATATCGGTCAAAAAGAGATAAAATTTGATCCGATAACTAAGTCTATAAACGAGCTTAAAAATATTGGTTTGACGGCTAAGGTCGAAAATAATCTTAAAGTATCTAACGAGGTTAAGATTAAGGATTTAAACATTGCTCAGCAACTTAATATTCCTGAATTAAAGGCTAAGTTAAATATAACTGATCCCGTTGCGATTGAGCTTCCGCAAAGCGTTACCGATTATCAAAACAAGATAATCGAGCAAAAGACTAAAGAGGTTGAAATTTTAGATGAGCAAGCTAAGTTTGCTAAGACGCCTTTGACGATTAAAGACCTTGACGGTCAAGCGGTCGTAAGCGCTTCGCCTCGCGAAATGCAGGCGCAATATCACGCGATAAAAGCTAAAAATGCGACAGATGAAAAGAATTTTGAGTTAAGCGACGGCGATATAGATGATTTATTCGGCGGATTTCCTGATATAACTGAAATTTTTAAATTTAAGTTGCCTGGTGAGGTAGCTTCTGATTTTATGAAAGGAAAATAAAAAAATGTCTAATCGTAATTCTGATTATCAAGGTTGGGGTGTAGCTATTCTTGTGTTTTTGGGCTTGGTTTATATGTTTCTTACTTTTAAAACTCCTGGTGAGGTTACTCGTGAGTTTATTCAAGAGCAAGAGCAGTTAAAGGCGGTTGATAATGCCCGAAAATAAAAATCAAGCTTTAAGAATTTTAAATCTCGGCGTTGATGAGATGTTCGAGGACTTAACTTATAACGTAGCTTATGACGTTATCCTTAAAAAGCTTAAAGATAACGGTATGGATGACGGTATTTTAAAGCAGGCTATTGATAGCGGTATTACGATAATGTTTAGTTCTGCTTTAATGATTTATATTCAAAAACAAGAGGATATTATTCGTAAAATTTTAGATATTGTTATCGGTTTTTTGGGTTTAATTCTTACTCCTTTACTTGTTAAAGGTACAAATTTGTTTAAAAAATTTGCTAAGGGTGTTAAGCTTGGAATATTTAGTAAAATTTTTGGTATATCGGCACAAGAGCGCATACAGTATGCGCATTTAGCTGTTAATATGTCTAATTCTGCGTTTAATTCTCAGCAGTCTTCAAATCAATATTATGCTAGTGCTAATACATCTTTAAAACAACGTGATCTTATAATGCACTCTAAAGATCAACAGCTAAATTACGCTAAAGCCAAAGCCGAGACATTTAATCAAACGCTTATGTTCAAACTTTTAACGTCTAAATTTACTGCTACCGATAAAGAAATTTTGCGCAAAATTACGGGCGCGGAGAGTATAGACATCGAGCAAATAAATAAAGTCGCTGATTTTATGTGGGTTAAAGATGATAAAGGCGATATTGTCGGACTTAGTGAAGCTTTTATGCAGATGCTTAACGGTCTTGGTTATTTTCACAATAAGGTTAAGGGGGTTAATCCGTAATGGCTAATATAGATTGCGAGCAAGCATTTAGGCAGGAAATGGACGTTTTAAACGCTATTAGCTTAAATGTTAAAACTATCGGCGATAAGGTTTCGGAAAATAACCCCGTAGATACTAAAACGACTTTAGACGCTATATCTCTTAAACTCTCTGAAAATCAAACAGAGTTAAAAGAAACTAATCGCCTTTTAAAATTTCTTTGTGAAAATTTGCTTGGGAAGTCTGAATAATGGTTGCTTTGATGTGTCAATGCTGTCAAGAAAAATATTTCCCAGATTTTACTTTTGTTCGATCGGAAATTAGCGAGGGTAGCGCAACGTTTAGCGGTATTCCTTTTTATTCTTATTTTTCTAAATTTCATATAGGATCAGAAAAATTAAGCCCTCGTTTTGGTCTTTGTCCTTTTGTTTTGGTTGATACTATTTTTCATTTGGAAAAATCAAAATTTACAAGCGATTATGTTATTCGTCGTTTCCCTTTATCGGTTCACGATTATATCGAAATATCTATTTTAAAGCCTGATTATTTCGGCGTTGATTGGCGAGAGTTTGCGGGCGGTGCAGGTTTTGAAAAATCATTTGACGTTATAAAAATTTTGTATTCTGATTTTAACGATTTGGATTTTTACTTGAATTTGATAATGGAGCGTTTTAATCCGTTTTTCTCTACTCTTTATTTTTATTATAGTTCTACTCGCGAGCAATATACTAATAATTATGCTAAATTATATACTTATGATGAATTTGTTTCTGCCGTTCGAGCTAAATTTAATGAGATTTTTACGTATTTTAAAAATGGTTGTTTATCTGATTATAATGGTTCTTTTTTCTCTTATGGTAGTTCTTTCCGTTATATGATCGAAAAGGAGTTAAAATAATGCCTATATATAAAGTAACCCAACAGCAAGGAAATCGCGTAATAACTTCAACGCTTGAGGCTAAAAGCTTATCGAGTTTGCAAGCGTTTTTAACTGCGGCTTCTACTGCAAAAATTAAATATATCTATGAAGTTCATTATGAGGATGACACGACAACGCCGCCGATTGACGATTTTAACTATTTTAAGCAATATAAGGCTTTTTGCGCAAATTCTAACCGTCGTAAAAAGCAGGTATTGGTTCATAACGTAAAAAAGACAATGGATGAGGACAAGCTCGCGCGCTTATGTAAAATGCACTTAGAGGTCGGTGGGCTTAAGGTTGATAGCGTTGCGTGTGCGTTGTTTATGCTTTGATCTTTCAAATTTAGCCGTATTTGTCTTTTTCCCCGCTTTTTGTCTTTTTCCGCCAAGCTTCAGGCGCTCTGCGCCGTCGGAGCTTGGCGTTCCCTCTCCCCTTGCTTGCTAGCTTCCCCCCTTTTTCCTCTCTTAACCCAAAACCAAACCCATACTTTCCGCATAGATGCCGCTTGCACGAGCTCCCCCGCAAAGCGACTTTAGTTTTTTCGTTCGTGGCTTGTATTTCGTCAAATTTAGTTTATCGCGGATTAAACTGCTGAGCGGCGTCGCTTTGGCTCGTGCTAGCGTAAATCTTGGATTTTTTATACTTGCTTACTGTTTGGGTTAAATCCCGTATTTTTGGATATTCGTTTAATCAATAAAGCAATTATTAAAAGTGTTCGTTAATATTTCGTCGTTTATGCAGCATAACGCAAAAATAAAACTCAAAGGAGTAAAGAAAAATGCTAAAGCAAACTATTAAGGGCTTACGCTCTTTGACTGTTACGGCTATCGGCGCGACTGACGGCGACACTACGGCGTTAATCGGTCTTATGGCTGGAAAAGTAGAAAAATTTAAAAACGTTGGTGAGGGTGGCGTCGCTATTGCCGCAATTCCTAGCCCTTTAAACAAAAAAAGCATAGTTGTAGGTAAAAAAGACGCTATCGGTAGGCTGTCAACTATTTTTAGCGTTCCGCACGTTAAAGCCGCTAAGACTTTTAAAGATTTGAGCGCGGACGTCGTCGGCAAGTTTGATTGTGATTACGTTCTAACTGCAAAATGCGAATACGCAAAACTAAAATTTGACGCGTAAGAAAGGGGTAAAAAATGGCTAAATCATTAATTAGGAATACTTTAGGAAATCGCACGTTTGGCTTTGCTGTTCCTGCGGATGGCGCAACGGCTAAAACATTTGCAGAAAACAACCTTGACGGTAAATTTGTCGTTTATGAGGTTGAAAGCGTGTCGGGAAATGAGGTCGTAGCTGATCTTTGGGATGTGACCGTAACGGGTAAATCTGCCGCTTCAAAAGCAAAGACTACATTTCAATTTTACGCAGATTATAGCAAAGATGAGGACGAGATCCGCACTGCGCTTCTAAACAAAACCTTTAACGGGGTTAAGTTTGAGGAAGTTTTTGTTATAAATATGCAACACGTAACTATCGCGTAAGAAATGCAAGCAAGTTTCATAGTGGATTACATCGAGCCGTTAATAACCTTAACGGCTCTATTCTTTACTATCATAAATTGGATAATATCGCAAAGGCTAAACGCCTTTAATCAAAAACTATCCACGATAGAAAAATCTTTTACAGCTGATATCTCAAATTTACAAAAGAAAATTGACAAAATTTACGATTTATTTCTACACCAAAACATAAGGCTACATAAATGACGCTAGGGCAAAATCAAGAGAAATTTACTCAAGACCTCGCAAAGCTTCTAAATTATTTAATCGGCAATGGCTATACAATCAGATTGGGCGAAGTCGAGCGCACGCAAGCACAGCAAGAAATCTATATCAAAGAGGGAAAATCGAAAACTTCTAATTCAATGCACTTAAAAAGATGTGCTGCCGATCTACACATATTTAAAAACGGTGAGTGGCTACAATCAAAATCACAGCTTCAAAGCATTGGCGACTATTGGGAAAGCTTAGATCAAAGTAACAAATGGGGCGGAAACTTCAAAAACTTTATAGACACACCGCATTTTGAAAGACAATGCTAACCCAAAAACACTAAAATTTAAAAATATTTTTCATTGACAAAACCTCGATATAATCGAGCTTTTATAACCTCACAAAATCCTATTATCAAAATGAGGTATTGACAAAGGTCTTAAAATCTTGCTCAATCTCGCCGCTTTGGCTAAATTTTACGTTTTCGTTCTCGCTATCGCTTTCTTTACGCTTCAAATTTAAACCTAGTGCCTCCGCGCTCGCGTAAAGCCGCAGCTCGCCCAAACTCGGTGCGCCCACGGCTAGGTCGAGACCATCAAATTCCGCGCTAAATTTACCGTCCGCGCTACGCTCTTTCGCGCTGTAACTCCAAGCAGAACCCATTTATTTCCTTTCAAATTTATTTAGTTCAAATTTATCCGCGCATTTGCCTGCGCCGCACAAGTCTCGCGGTCTCACGGCTCAAAATTAGGACAGTAAAATTCATCCGCCTCGCCCCAAATCTCTTCTAGCAAACGTCCGTCTATCTGCGGCGCGGCGTAGAGTTCTCGCAGCGTAGCGAAATACCGTTCGCCGCTCGCGTTTGCGCCGGATTCGTCCGCGCATCTTTGAAATGAGCAGCGATCCGCATAGGCGACGATAATGCACTCTGCGCCGCACAGGCGAAAGCCAAGTTCGGGTTCGCCGCCCTGGGCTACGCATTTTAGCAGCATTTGCTCTATGATTTCAAACGAATATCTAGGCATCTAGCTTCCTTTAAAATTTATCTAGGCGCGTTTTAGAGGAGGCAAACAAATAGGTTTTCGTCAAATTTGCCGCGTTTTTGGAAGTAAATTTTAAAAATCGGCTCAAATTTAAACACCGAATTTGAGCTAAAATTTGCGGCAAAATCACCGCATCTCAAGGCGCATGAGGTGCATATCCTCGCCGCCCATGACATCAAGCTCCTGCGAGCCGCAGGTCGGGCAGGTGAAGTCGTTTTCGCTAAGCTCACCGCTAAAACCGCAGCTTTTGCACTCCACGGCGACGTTTTGCAAGGCGATCAAAAGCTCGGCGTTTTCGCAGATCGTGCCGGTTTTATAAACTTCAAACACGCTTTCTAGATAGTGAGGTTCGACGCCGCTTAGCCGTCCGATACGCACTTCAAGGCGCACGACCTCTTTCGCGCCGTTTGCGGCGACGTTTTTCTCGCAAAGCGCGACTAGGCTTTGCACTATACTTAGTTCATGCATCAGATTTCCTTGCTTGTGGACGGAGCTGATTTTATTTGTGCGGACGCGTCCATGGCATAAATTTGATAAATTTTGCGAGCCGATTCTAGGGTCGCGCAAACCCCAAAAGCTAATGCGCTTAAATTTGACCTATTCATCGCCGCACCTAGCATATTCTAGGCAAAAGCTCGCCCTTTGGCGCTTCTAAAAAGCGCTTCGAGCCGTATGCATTCTGCAGGATGACGCGGCCGTTTGCAGCGCCTAAAATCTCGCCGATCGAGGCTGCGTTAGCGTCAAATTTGCGCAAAATCTCAAGCGCGCGCGCCTCGTCTTTTTCATCAACGGCTAGCACGAAGGTACCCTCGTTTGCCAGCTCGTACGGCTCAAAACCAAACAGCTCGCAAACGCCCGTCACTTCGTCGCTAACCTTGATATCCTCCTCGCGAACGAGGATGTCTAGGCCACTAAATTTTGCCCATTCGTTTAGCACCGCCGAGAGTCCGCCGCGCGTCGCGTCGCGCATACACAGAGGCTTTACGCCGCCTTCTATTAGTGCCTTTACCGCGCCTACTAGCGCCTTGCAGTCGCTTTTTAGCTCACTTTGCAAATCAAGCTCCTCGCGGCTAGCTAGCACCACCGCGCCGTGCCTACCCACGTCGCCAGAGATCAGGATCTTTGCGCCCGCGCGCAGGCTTTTTAGCTCCACGCCCTCGCAGAGGATCTCGCCGATGCCGCTCGTGTTGATAAAAATTTTATCGCATTTGCCGCGCGGTACGACCTTGGTATCGCCGCATACGATCCGCACGCCGTTTTCACGAGCGACGGCGGCTAGTGAACCCAGCACGCGCTCTAGCTCGTCTATCTCCAGCCCCTCCTCAATTATTAGCGCGCAGCTTAGGTACTTTGCTTCGGCGCCGACCATAGCTAGGTCGTTTATCGTGCCGCAAGCTGCGATCTTGCCGATGTCGCCGCCGTTAAAAAATATCGGCGTAACAACGAAGCTATCGGTGCTAAAGGCTAGTTTGCCTTTAAAATTAGGCTTCAAATTTGCCGAGCATTTATCGCTCTCGTCAGCGCAAAGATCGCTAAAATTTAGTATCGCGCTATCGTTGCTCTCGCGCAAAATTTCGTTGTCAAATATCCTAAAAATCGTCTCGTTTATGAGCGAGTTCATCTCCTCGCCGCCGCCGCCGTGGCTTAGCATTATCTTGCTCAAATTTGCCTCCTCTTAGCCCGCGCTTTTGACGTCGCCGTATTTGTAGTATGCCGCACATGCGCCCTCGCTAGAGACCATGCACGAGCCAACGGGGGTTTTTGGTGTGCAGGCTTTAGCGAAAATTTTACAGTCGAAAGGCTTTGCTCGCCCGCGTAAAATTTCAGGACAGATACAGGCTTTGCTCTCGCCTTTGCTTTGCACGCTACAGTCAAATTTAACCCTCGCGTCAAGCTTCGCGTACTCGGGGCGCAACTTCATACCGCTTTGCGCGATCGCGCCAAGACCGCGCCACGAGAAGTCGCACGGCTCGAAAAACTCGTCTATGAGCGCCTTTGCTTTTTGATTGCCCTCGCGCGTGACGACTCTTGCGTATTCGTTATAGACCTCGTGCGTGCCCGCGTTTTGCTGGCGGACGAGGTTTAGGATGCCGTCCATCAGATCAAGCGGCTCAAATCCGCTAACCGCGATAGGTTTTTTATACTCCGCCGCGATACTCTCGTAGATGCCGTAGCCCGTGATCACGCTCACATGACTAGGTCCCAAAAACGCGTCGATCTTGACGTCTTTATCATTTAGGATCGCTCGCACGGGTGCGGGGACCGTAACGTGATTTATGTGGAAAAATAGATTTTTTAGCTCGAGCTCTAGCGTCTTTTGCACCAAATTTGCGCTCATAGGCGTCGTCGTCTCAAACCCGATCGCGAAACATATCACGCTCTTTTCGGGATTTTCCCGCGCGATTTTTATACAGTCTAGCGGGCTATATAGCGCTCTGATGTCGCAACCCTCGCCGCGCAGCTTTTGCAGACTGGTGCTTGAGCCCGGGACTCTCATCATATCGGCTAGAGTGCACAGGATGGTGTCTGGCATCTGGGCTAGCTTGATAGCCTCGTCTATGCGGCTCCTTGGCATCACGCAGACGGGGCAGCCGGGACCGTGGACGAAATTTATATGCTCGCCCACTAGCTGAGGCAGGCCGAATTTCATGATCGAGTGCGTGTGTCCGCCGCAAATTTCCATGATATTTAGCGGTTTTACGCTCTCTTTTTTGATGAGTTTTGAAAGCGCTAAAATAAGCTCTTTATCGCGAAAATCATTGATTAGATTCACGCTTTTTCCTTTGCGTCCGGCTTGTTTGCCTCCGCTTGCATAGCGCTTAGTCCCGCGTCGCCCTCGTCTGCGCCGATCCGGCCGTTTTGCATATCTTTGGCGATTTGGCGGTAGATTTCGATGCTTTCTAGCGCAAATTTCGTATCGATTTTCTCCATCGCGTAGCCGACGTGGATGAGCACGTATTCGCCGACGGCCACGGGCTCGGCGATGAGATCGAGGCTCACGCGGCGACTAACGCCTAGCGTCTCTACGGTAGCGACGTTATCTTCGTCGATCGCGACCACTTTTGACGGGATTGAGAGGCACATTATCTAAGCTCTTTTTTAAATTTTAAAAAACCCAGCCACTTCTCCATGCCCTCGCCCGTTTTTGCGTCAAGCTCGACGACGTCAACTTTTGGATTTAGTTTGCGAGCCTCTTTGACGACTTTTTTAACGTCAAATTCAAAATGCGGCAACAGCGAAGTTTTGGTTATCACGATAAGATCGGCGGCGCGAAACATCACGGGGTATTTAGCTACCTTGTCGTCGCCTTCGGGCACCGATAGCAGAACGACGTTAAAGTGCGAGCCGACGTCGTAGCTAGCCGGACAAACGAGGTTGCCGACGTTTTCTACGAAAACTATATCAAGGCCCTCTAGCGGCAGATGATGGAGCCCCT
Source organism: Campylobacter showae (assembly GCF_900699785.1). Lineage (NCBI taxonomy): Bacteria > Pseudomonadati > Campylobacterota > Epsilonproteobacteria > Campylobacterales > Campylobacteraceae > Campylobacter > Campylobacter showae. The sequence goes on along the minus strand of NZ_LR535679.1, from coordinate 64,120 downwards.
CGTGCACCATAAACGCATCGAGGTGACATGCTTGTCCGGTCGTGATTTGGTGGGCTTTGCCGCCTGCTTTTATTATGCGGTCGGCGTCTTGGTTGGTTTCTAGATCGCCCTCGACGACGCCGATTTTAAATTTACCGCTTTTTATCGTAGCTTCTAGTAGAGTAGTTTTGCCGCTGCCGGGGCTGCTCATGAGATTTACGCATAAAATCCCGTGCTCGTCCAAGTGAGCGCGGTTGTGCGCGGCCTCTTCGTCGTTTTGGGATAAAATTTTCGTTATAACTTCAACGGTTTTGCTGTCGTTTAGCGCCGGGTGTGCGTGGCCGTGACTATGCTCGTGAGCCGCGCCGTGTCCGTGCTCGGCGCCGTGATCGTGAGCGTGCGAGTGTGTCGTGCCGTCGGCGTGAGTATGAGCGTGGTCGTGCCCGCCCAGCGAGCATCCGCAATCTTTACACATTTTGTTTCTCCTTAGCGATTTTTTGGGGTTATTATACTCTTAGATGTTAAAATCTCGCTTTAGTTTCATACCTTGCGGATATTATTTCGTTGCGTTATGTTTATACTTTGAGATTTTTACGGTAGCGGCGAGGGGTTAAATTTGACTTAAATTTGAGCCGCGTTAAATTTGAAGGCTAGGGCTAAATTTGAGTTCGGGTAAGTCTAGTCAAATTTAGCCCTCTAGCCGCCCGCAAATTTAACGCTTGTTGGATTCTCCGACTTTTGGTTTTTCTATTACGATATCCTTGATGCGAGCTTTGCCGTTATCCATCACGCTGATGACGGCGGTGGCGTTAAACTCCATCATATCTCGCTCCATCTGCTGCGCCTTTTTTGGCGGCATAAAAAAGGCTTCGATGCCGAAATTTGCGGTATTATAATCAACCCTGCCCGCTAAAAACGTCCCGCCGTTAGGTTGCTTAAAGCTATATCCGTCAAATTTATACCTACCGTCTTTATCTTGCTTTAAGATAGCGTAAATTTTAGCACCGTGCAGCTGCTGCCTTTTGCTTAAATTCGAGTCTCTTTTGTCCGGTTCGTAAACGCTCGCAAAGCCGTAGCTAAGGCGCACGTAATCGCCGCGAAACATATCGCGCGGATCGTAAACCGTAGTTCGTATCAATATCTCTTTACCAAAATATATCGGCGCGTACGCATACGCAAGCATCGCGATCACGGCTAAAATTTGAAACACCGCGGCGGCAAAAATCAGCTTTAGTTTCATTTCGCGCTCCTTTTTTTAGATATCCTAGAGACCCCGAGCACCACGAGCGCAAATACCAAAAATAGCGCGCTGGCGCTGACGTAATCACCGACTAGATCGACGTAGCGCACGAACGCCACCCAAAAGATGAGCGCTATGCCGAATTTCATGTTATTTTGCTTGATAAGAGCGACCGCGACGCAAACGCCGATGAGCGAAAACACCCCCTCCTCGTAGCCCGCAAACGCGTCTAAGATAAAAGGCAGAGCCACTAAAAGCGCTCCGACGATAGCGGCGGCGTATTTTTTAAAGTAAAATGCAAACCCCAAAGATACCGCGCAAAATGCGGCAAATAGCGCCCCAAACACGCTTTTTAAAAACGTAACGCCGTTCAAAACATTCTCGTAGTTCTGCGCGCCGTAAGACCACGGACGCGCAAAATGCAAATCCTCGTAAAGCGACATATCAAAGCACAAGATGCCCACGCCGCAGACGATGCCGATGTTTTTAAGGTAAAACGCGAGTTCAAATTTACCCGCCCTCTCAAGTAAAAACGAAGCGCAAACGGCGAGCAAGCAGTAGCTAAGCGCAAAAAAATGAACGCCGTAAAACGCATCGTCCACGCGCAAATCAGTTAGGAAATATCGCTCGTAAAGCACGAAAGAAACGATATAAACAAACACGCTCGCAAAAAGCGCAGCGGTCAGCAACCTTGAGTCGTCGCGCCAAAGCACGGCCGCGCAAGTTACTATAAATAACAAAAATCCGTGCGAAACGCCGCTAAACTCAAACTCCATCAAAAACCAAATAAGCCCCAAAACAAGAGCTTGCAATGCGATGATGGACTTACGCGTCGCAAGCGCTAGCGCCAAAGCTCCGACCGCCCACAGCAGCACGCCGTCAGGCATATGCTCGCCTAGATGGTAAATTTGCGCGACTAAAACGATCGCCGCGCCGTAGCAAAAGTTACCCAGAAAAAACAGCGTCGTAGCCTGCGTCTCTTTGCCGTTTTTTTGCGCCCAAACTCCGCTAAAATTTACCGCCGCAAGTATGCCAAGCACAATGATTAGCCTTAGAGCGCGCGGTAGCTCCTCCCAGTTTGCGCCCACCAAAGTAAATAGCGAAAGCGCCAAAAACAGATACGCGACGAGTTTTAATATAAAGCTTCGCCGCTCGTTTGCGCCCGATAAATCTATATCGTATCTAGCCGCTATCTTGCGCGCCGCCTCGTCGCTTACTAGCCCTTCTTCTCGCCACTTCGCAAGCTCGTCTGCGAGAAAATTTTTATGAAATATCACCATTTTTCTACTCCGTTTATTTTATCTTCCTGTGTCGCCCCGCCCGGTAAAGCATCGCATAGCCCGCCCTGCCCGAGATCAGCGATGCGATAAGTACCGCGGGCTTATCGGCGTACGCGAACTCGTGCGTGTCGTGATAGGAGAGCAAATTTATAAAAAACTCATCGTAAAGATGGTACCAGTAAGCAAGCAAAGACCGTAAAACTGAGCCGGGTTGCAGTATTTGGGTAGCTTTGCAAGCTTAAATTTAACTCGCAAAAAGCAAAATCCAAACACTCCTAGCCGCTTACCCGCAAACAGCCCCGGTATGACGCCTAGAGACACGGGGTGGAAATTTGCTATAGCCAGGCGCCTTTTAGCCGAATATCGGCACTCACGAGGGCGTATGCCGACAAAACGAAAAAGGCGATGCAGACGTGCGAGTCGTACTTAATCTAATTAGCATCGAACCCTCGTCCTCTTTGCCTTAAGCGGCATAAAAATACCGCCACGATACCCGCTGGCGTCGCATGGGCGTCCAATTTTAGCACGCTCATCCGAAGTATTATACCCAAAAAATCACGTAGCAAGCTTTTATATTATGCCGGCTAAATTTGAAGCTAAAAGTCCCAAGAGCAGCTGGTCTAACAACCATAAACGACATTGCCGAGAGATATCCGACGTAAAATATCGCCGTTATCAAAATCGCGCAAACGTCGTCGATGTATAATAGCGTCACGAAAAAAATTTTAAACTCGCCGGCACTATTTTACCTAAAATCATTATGATACCTAGAGTAAATGCTACATCCGTCACGGCCGGGACTACCCAGCCTTTTATCGCAGAAGCAGCAGCGTGGTTAAATGCGTAAAAACGAGCGCGGGCATGACGATACCGCCGACTGCGCCCACGATAGGTAGCACTATCTGAGCGGGATTTCGCATCTCGCCCTCGACTATCTCGCGCTTTAGCTCAAGCCCTAAAAGAAAGAAAAAAACCGCCATGAGCCCGTCGTTTACCCACAAAATAAGCGGCTTTTGCAAGCTAAATTCGCCGAAAACCACGCCCATATTTATGCGTAAAAAGGAGTTGTAAAAGCCGCTCAAAAAACCGTTTTGAAATATCATCGCAAAAATTGCGGCAAGTATGAGCAAGATACCCGAACTCGCCTCGTTTTGGACGAAATTTTTAAAAGAAATATGTTTCAAATTTTAGCCTTAGGATAAAAATAGCGATAAATTCCGGCGATTTTAACATCAAAGGGCTAAATGCGCGATAAAAAAGAGATTTTTTGCGGGCAAATTTGATAGAGCTTATCAGACCCGCCCGCATTTTAAGCGCTATGAGCGCGGGATGGCAGCCTTGGTGAGTTTTGCAAATTTAACCCCTTTTAGTCCGCCCATTTTTTCTGAAAATTTCTCGATAGTCCCTGCTTTGCCGCGCAGTATCAGAGTCTCTAGGCAGTTATCGTGATCCACGTGGACGTGAGTCGTGCAGGCGATGTGCAGGTTCGCCTTGTGCTCGATGTCCATCATTTTCACGACGAGGTCGTTTTGGTGATGTAGATAAATGAGCGTCAAAACGCCGATAAGATCCTCATCTGCGTCCTTCCAGCTGTCATTTACTATTTTTTCCCTAATCAGATCGCGAGTGAACTCACTTCTCGAAGCATAGCCCTGAGCGCTTATTTTGTTGTCAAGTTCGTCTAATAACTGCTTTGGCAACGAGACGCTGAATCTTATGATATTTTCCACTATCGCCTCCTTAAAGAAATTATTAGATATTATACATCAGAAAACTTTAATTTAAATTAATGTAAGCGCGATTTGACCGATAGCTACCGAAGAGTCGTTTGACGAAAAGTTTTTATTTATGTAATACTTCTTACCTTTTTGCTTAAGAATTAAAATTACATTTTCAAGCAGGGCTTTATTTTGAAAAACGCCACCCGCTAGCAAGACGTCGTTAGGCTGCGCGCAAGCCACGTCTGCTACGAGCTTTGCAAGCCCCTTTATAAAGCCCGTCGCAGCCGTTTTAGCATCGTCATTTAGAGCTCTTTTAAAGGCCTCTTTAAAGCAAATTTTATCACTCCTGATTTCAAACTCGTAGCAGACGTCCAAATTTGCGTCAAAAAGCGCCTCCAGGCTCATCCCCGCCTCCCCCTCGTAGCTAATGCTATCAAGCCCCAAGATCACCGCCGCAAACGCGTCGAATATACGTCCAAGCGAGCTAGTTTTTACGCAGTTTATTTGCTTTTCGTGCAAGATTTTTATATTTTTTAGCTTAGCGGGCTCAAATTTGGCTAAAAACGCCTCCGCCTCGCACTCTAAATCATATTTTAATATCGCGGCATAAGCGATCTGCCAGATATTTTTCACGCTAGCTTCGCCGCCGATTAGCAAAATTTCGTCAAATTTGCAAACTCGCTCGTACTCCTTGCCGCGCACTTTTAGTATCTCTCCGCCCCAAACGCTCCCGTCCGCGCCGTATCCCGTACCGTCAAAGCAAAAGCCCAGATACTCGCGCTTTGCGTCCAAATCGTTTTCTAAAATCACCGATAGCAAATGCGCGTGATGGTGCTGGATTTGCGTGATATTTGGGCCCAAATTCGCGGCGTATTCGCGCGCCCATTTTAGGTTTAAAAAGTGCGGGTGCAAATCCGCTACGATCTCGTCAAATTTTAGCTCGTAAATCTCGCTAAAAAGATTGATTAGCGCGCAAAAACGCTCATAGGTCGCGACGTTTTTTAGATCGCCGATATACGGGCTTATCATCAGCTCGCCGTCCTTAAAGATCGCAAACTGATTTTTTAGCTCCGCTCCGACGGCCAAAACGGTCTTTTCGCTCTTAAATTTCGTGCGGATAAACTTAGGATGCACGCCGCGGCTGGTACGGATAAAGATAGGCTCGCCGCCAGCTACGAATGCGATACTATCGTCGCTTGGCGAGTGTATCTCGCGGTCGTTATCTAGGTAAAAATCTATCACGCTGCCCAGCTTTTCTCGCAGGTCCTTTTCGTCGTAGATTATCGGCTCGCCCGAGACGTTGGCCGAGGTAGCGATGACGTCGCCATCTAGGTACTCAAAAAGCAAAAGATGAATGCCCGTGTAGGGCAAAAATATGCCGATTTTATTAAGCCCCGGCGCCAAATTTGACGGAATCGGCGCGCCAGGCAAGCTTTGCAAAACGACGATCGGTTTTAAATTTGAGCTTAAAAGCCGCTCTTCTTCGGGCGAAATTCGTGCGTATTTTTTAGCGCGCGAAACGTCCTTGCACATCACGGCAAATGGCTTTCTAGGGCGCTTTTTTCGCTCTCTTAAAAGCCTCACCGTATCATCCTTTAAACGGCACATCAGATGAAATCCGCCAAGCCCTTTTACGGCTAAAATTTTACCCTCGTTTATGAGACGCGCGGCCTGCTTTGCGCTATCGTTATCCAGCGCCAAAACACGTCCGAATTTATCTTTTAGAGCAAGCCTAGGCCCGCAGTTTGGGCAGGAGACGGGCTGGGCATGATAGCGGCGATTTAGCGGATTTTTGTATTCGCCGCCGCAAAATTCGCACATCTTAAACGAGTTCATCGTCGTGTTTGCGCGGTCGTAAGGCAGCGACTTGATAATCGAAAACCTCGGGCCGCAGTTGGTGCAGTTGATAAAAGGATAATGATACCTCGGGTCTGCGGGATCGTAAAACTCGCGCTCGCAGTCTGTGCAGAGGGCAAAATCGGGCAAGATGGGCGCGTGTTTTTTGGCTGATTTTGAGGCGACTATCTTAAACTCGTCAAATTTCGCGTCCTCTAGCTCGGTTTTTCTCATCTCGTCGATGCGAGCGAGGCTGGGTAGCTCCTCATGCAGCGCTTTTTCAAATTTTTCTATCTGCTCGTCTGGGCCGCAAAGCGTTAGCTTCACGCCCTCGTCGTCGTTGTAAATTTCGCCCGCAAGGCTGAATTTAAGGGCTAGATTATAAACAAAAGGGCGAAAGCCGACGCCTTGGACTAAACCTGAAATTTCATATTTAAAACATCTCTTCAATCAAAAACTCTTTGCTAAATTTGGCGTTTAAGCCTGTTCTTAGATGCTTTAACGTCAAATTCGCAAGCGTTTTGTTCTCAAAAAGCGAGCCGCAAAGCAGCGCGTTTTGCACGCTAAAATCCTGCTTTAGCGCGTCTGAAAAATCGCTCAAAAAATATGCTAACGACTCGGCGTATCCGTAGCTAAGCAGCCTCGCATCGACGCCTGCGAGCCTAAAACTCATGCCGCTTCTAGCAAATTTAACGACGTCAAAATGCGTTTTGTTTAGCATTTTAAAATCAAGCCTAGGCCCTTTTGCGCCGTTAAAATCGCTCGCGTTTTGCAGTAAAATTTCGCCCGATTTTTGCGCATCGCTATCAAATCCAAGCAGCGCTCCAGCCATGCAAAATAGCCCGAAAAAGCCGTTTTGTACATTTAGCTCGCCGCGCGGTAGGCTAAAGCTTTCGCCGTAATTTTGAAGCAAACTCTCGCCGCCCTCCTCGCGCCTTATCTGCGCGTAAAGCTCGTCAAAGCTTGCGGGCAAGGCGAAATTTAAGACGTTAAAATCATCAAATTTGGGGTAAATTTTAACTTCATCGTCTTTAAACCTGCTTAAAAATATCCTAGCTATCCCGCCTTCTTCGTCGAATTCTTTTTTTGCGAGATTAAAATTCGCTAGATTTTTATCCGCGGCGCCCTCTACTTCGCTCAAATTTGCGCGCGAATAATAAATCCTAGAGCCGCTAAAAATATATCCGTTTTCAAGTACGGTAGCCTTAAACGGCGGCTTTTGCGCCAAAAAAGCGATAAAATTTGCGCCCGCTTTAAAAAGCTTGTCGCAAAGCGCGTAGACGAAAATGTCTCTAGGGGCGCAGACGTCAAAAAATCTAGGCGAGTTTGGGTGATTGCCGCGGTAAATAGCCGTCGTTTTTAGCGTAACGGCGGGCTTTTCGTAGCTTGCTAGGGCTACTTGTTCGGCTTTGTTTGCGATAAAAATTTTGGGTAAATTTTTAAGATTTGTAGGCATTAAAAGATTAAAATTTTCGTTTAGTTCGGTAAAATTTGACGCTTCAAATTCGCCGCTAATATCTTTAAATTTAACGCCCGCGCTTAAATTTTTAAAAGCAAAATCCAAAAGCTCGTTAAAATTCGCCTTCGTTACGGGCGTAAATTTGCCGTCCGTAAAAACGCAAACATCGCTAAAAACGCCGTTCTCGCACTCTTCTAGCTCACCTTTAAAATAAGCGCTAACGACGCGCGGCGTGATGTTTGAGAGGGCGTTTACGGGCTCGCTCGTTTCGCCTTGCGGTAAATTTTGGCTCGCGTAGACCTTTGAGCCGCGCAAAAACACGCTGTGAGGCAGCGAGCTAGCAAGCATATCCGAAAACGCCAAAAGCTCCTCTTGCGCGCCCTGGGCGTAAAGCGTAGTTAAACCCCGCTGTTTTTTGAGGCTAAATTTTAGTCCGCTTTTTTGCGCGTAAAATTTAAGAAGAAAGGCGAAATTTTCGCTCGCGCAGTCAAACTCGTAAGCTAAAATCATATCGCGCCCTTTTTTGAAAACTCTAAAGCGATGCCAGAGACGCTAAAATTTGCGATCTTTTCGTAGCTAAATCCAAGCCGCGAAAGCTCGTTTAAAAGCGTCTTTTCCATCAAATTTACGCCCTCTTGCGCCTGCGACGAGATCTCAAAGCTCATAGGCTCGATGCGTTTTGGCACGATACCTAAAATTTTAGTCCGCGGCAAATCGCCCGCAAGCTCCATCAAGCGCAAAGTCTCAAGCATCTCGACTTCGTGCGCGGAGCCGTTCCACGAGATAGATGGCGGCATCTGCTCGTAACCGAAAAAATACACATCCCCCGTCTCGCCGCCATCTGCGCTGATGCAGTCGGCGACTATCAAAACGTCCGCCTGAGCTATAAGGGGCGTTAGCGCCATAGCTAGCGTACCGCCATCGATAAATCTTAGCTCCAAATTTGCGCCGTCCGCGTTAAATTTAAAGCCGTCTCGACTAGCCAAATCGCTACTTAAATTTGAGTTTGCGACGTCCAAATTTGACGCGTCAAATTTATCGTCCAAATTTAAAGCGGAGTCAAATTTAGCCCTGATTTTAGGGCTAAATTTATAGTTTCGCTCCATCATTTTGACAAAATGCACTCCAACTCCCTCGTCGCCAAACATCACGTTGCCGATACCTAGCACCAAAACCCGCATCAGTGCTCGTCTTTTACGTATTTGTAGCCGCTAATAATCGCGTCCATAGCTCCGTTTTTGCCTTTTACGGCGTTAAATACCGCCATATATACGTGCGCTACGACGAAAATCATGATGATCCACATGCAGATGCGGTGTATCGTACGGACGTTTGCTAACCCGCCCATTAGCTCCTCGCACTGCCTCATCGGCTCGTAAAGTAGCCCGCCAAGCCCCTCGTGATAGACGTGGACGTAGAGAACGAGACCCGTTAGGCAGATCAAAAAAAGCACTAGATAAAAGAAAAAATACGACGCAAACTGAAGCGGATTATAAACGCCCTTTAGATGCGGGTGCGGGCCTAAAAACAGATAGTATTTTATCTGCGCTATCCAGACTTTGGGATTAAAAAAATCGACGATACTAACGACCTCTTTGCGGCTGTATTTGTCAAATATAAATAGGTAGAGCTTGAAAATAAAGCACGCTATCAAGATAAACCCCGCGATCTGATGAGCCGCGCGCCACTTGGCGTTCATAAACAGCACGGGCTCGGTCGTGACCTCGGGGCTAACGAAAACATACGATATATAGTATCCGCTCACGACTAAAAATGTGATGGCAAAAAACCTGATCCAGTGCGTCGCCCTAAGCCCGATGGAAAATTCATACTCGCTTTTGCGGTCAAATTTATGCTCGCTCATAGTCGCTCCTTTCACAAATTCGGGTTGATTTTGTATTCGCCTAGCTGCGTGCCGCACGCATCCATCACGTGCACGGCGCATGCGATACAAGGATCATAAGAGTGAATCTTGCGTATGATCTCAAGCGGCTTGGTTAGATCGGCGATCTTTAGCCCGATGAGGCACTCCTCGTAGCTTCCGCGCACGTTTGCGGCGTCTTTTGGCGAGGCGTTCCACGTACTAGGCACGACTGCTTGCCAGTTAGTTATCACGCCGCCCTTTATGCGGCACCAGTGGCTGAGCGCGCCGCGAGGGGCGTTGCCTTGAAAATTTCCCTTATACTCCTTGCCATTATCTATGACGTACTTAGCGCAGGTTTCTTGATCGGTTTTTAGATTTTCTACTAAGCTAGTAAAGGCGGTTAGTCCGTGATCGGCTACTAGTTTAGCCTCTAGCATCCTGGTTGCGGTTCTGCCTAGCGTAGAAAATACCGCCTCAAGCGGAAGTCCCGTATCTTTTAAAAATTTATCTACGATCTTCACCACGCGCTCGTTACCTTTGGCGTAGTTTACGATGATGCTGGCTATCGGTCCCACCTGCATCGGTTTGCCGTCATAGCGAGGAGCTTTGATCCAGCTATATTTGCCCTTTTCGTCAAACACTTTGGTATCTACCTCTTTGCCGCTGCCGCCCAATGTTTTCATATCTTTTAGGCCGGTGTAGTTTGGCTCGGTTTCACCGTCGTACGGATGCAGCGGAGCCGGGTTTTTATACCATGCGCGAGTGGCTTCCTCGGTGATCTTGTCGCCATTTACTTCGTAAACCTTACTGATGTCGCCGTTTAGGATAGCACCGCCTTGGATCAGATACTCGTTTCTGCCGACCAAAAACTCGTCGTAAGCGAATAAATTTGGCACGCCGACGTCTTTTAGCACGCTTGGCTCGCTGCCGTAGGCTTTAGCGGCCATGACTAGATCTGGATAATACGCTCGGTTGATAAAATCAGCCGTTTCTTGAAATTTGGTTAGATATTCGCCTAGTCTTGCGGGATCTAGCAAGTCCATCACGCAGGTCACGCCGCCCACGGTGAGGCTTTGGGGGTGCGGGTTTTTGGAGCCAAATATCGCCATCATCTGCGCCACCGTCCTTTGTATCCTTAGGCACTCTAGATAGTGCGATAGCACGATCAAATTTTGCTCGGGCGTAAATTTATAAGTCGGATGTCCCCAGTAGGCGTTTGCAAAAGGTCCTAAATTTCCCTTTTTTACGAAGGCTTCAACGCGCTCTTTTACCTCTTTTAGCTTATCTGCGCCGGTCGCGTAAGGCGTGTCGCAGTATTTAAACGCCTCGTCGCTAGCCTTGTGTACGTCCGCGCTTAGAGCCGAAACTACGTCCGCCCAGTCAAGGCCGTGAAGCTGATAAAAATGCACGGGATGATCGTGCATATAAAGGGCGTTATTCATAAGGGTGCGCGTTAGCTGCGCGTTTAGCGGAGGCGTGATGCCTAGCGCGTCCTCGACGGCCATGATGCCCGCGCGGTAGTGCGAAAACGTACAAACGCCGCAAATCCTCTGCATGAAAAATCCAGCATCCCTCGGATCTCGCCCCTTTACGACCTGCTCTATGCCGCGCCAAAGCGTAGAGCCCGAGTAGGCCTCTTTAACTACGTTATTTTCATCCACGACAACCTCTATGCGCAGGTGGCCTTCTATCCTGGTTATGGGGTCTATTATTATTCTTTGCTCGCTCATTTTTACGCCTCCTCTTTGTCTTTAGCAAAAATGCTTACCGCGGCGTGCGCTGCTATACCGATGCCTGCGAGCGCCAGTACTCCGATGCCGATTTTATCGCTGACGTTATCGGCGCCTAAGCCTAAAACGGTGTTAAACAGCCTGTCTGCCATCGGCTCCTCAAAAGGCCCCATCGTATCCCAAAAATCAGGCTCCGAGCAACCTATACAGCCGTGGCCTGCTTGCACCGGCCAACTAGTGTGTTGATTAAATCTCTCGCGGGAGCAGTTATTAAACGTATATGGGCCTTTGCAGCCGACTTTATAGAGGCAGTAGCCGTTTTTCGCGCCCTCGTCGCCAAAGGTCTGTACGAACTCGCCCGCGTCAAAATGCCCCCTTCTCTCGCAAAGATCGTGGATCCTAAGCCCGTAAGCCCACTTTGGACGGTTAAATACGTCAAGCGCGGGTAAAGTGCCAAAAAGTATGTAGTGAAGGACGTTGCCCACGATATTTTTCTCGCTCGGAGGACAGCCGGGGACGTTTATAACAGGTTTTGAGGTTACTTTTGATAGGCCGACGGAATTTGACGGATTTGGCTTTGCGGCTTGTATCCCGCCGAAGCTCGAACAGGTGCCGATAGCAAATATCGCCGCGGCATTCTCGCTCGCGTGCTTTGCGTGATGAAGGCCGCTAAGCCCCAAAGGACCGACGGTTAGATAGTTCTCCGTATCGCCCGTAGGTATGCCGCCCTCGACTAGCAGGATGTATCTGCCTTTGTATTTTTCGATCGCGCTTTCTAGGTTTTCTTCAGCCTGCCATCCTGCCGCCGCCATCACGGTTTCGTGATACTCGAGGCTGATGTAGTCAAAAATCAAGCTATCTATACTCGGCGCATCGGTACGAAGCAAGCTCTCGCTACATCCCGTACACTCGGCCATGTGTAGCCATATCACGGGCAATCTATCGCTAAGCTCGGCGGCTCTAGCCACTGTAGGCGCCATCGACGCAGGTAGCGCCATAAACGCCGTCATCGCGCCGGCCCATTTCATAAAATCGCGCCTGCTAAATCCGCTTTTCTTTAAAGCTTCGCCGATCGATCCGTTTTTTAGAGTCGGAAGCGCGGCAAGCACGTTAAGTCGTTCGTTTATCCTAACTAGGACGTCATCTCTCATGCTCTCTCCTTTGGGGTAAAATATGCATTTTTTGCATATTTGATAACGGAGTAAATTTATCTTTAAGTCGTTATCAAATAATTTCAGAAATTGAAATATTACAACTAAAAATTAAAATTTTATATTTAGCAAAAATATTAGTTTCTATGATTAAGTATATTGTTATTTTAGTGTTATTTTTGCGATAAAAGTCCTAAAAAATAATTAAAGTATAAAAAGATAGATTTGACAAATTATTTTTACATTTTGATATTTTAAAATCAAAATCGCCATATTTCTTAAATTTACGATTTAGTTTCAAGGCATCAAAATTCTACATTTTGAAAATTTGAAATGCAAATTTACGGCGTCAAATTTTACTCTGACCGCCTTGCATTTCTAAAATTCGCGCGCTTATTTGCATTATCTGCGCAAACACCGCTCCCTTTTGCGTTTCAAGCGAGGCCGCCATATCTTTTGCGTATGGATTTTTGCTCGCTTTTACTCGCTTTATCGCGGCCTCAAGCTCTTTTAGCCGTTTTTGTAGTTTTTCTAGCTGTTTTTTTAGGATATCGGCGCTGCTTTCGCCGCTAGGCAAATTTGACGCGCCGCTGAGAGAATCTGACGCGCCGCGCAAGATATCGCCCCTATCGCCGCTTTTTAAATTTAGCGCGCCTGCGTTTAAATTTGCCGCACTAGCCGCCGCAGAGCTTTTGCCGACGCTCATCAAATTTGAGTTTAAATTTATGTTTAGTTTTACATCCATCGCAGCGCCTTTAAATTTAAAAGTATATCGGCAAATTTGAGTAAAATTTAAGGCGCAACCGTAAATTTCGCTCTTAAATTTACGGATTTTACTTAGGCTCGGCAAAATCGTCCAAATCTCACCGAGCCCAAAACTCAAGCAACTAAAATTTATTCCTTCGGCGAGGTCATGTCCTCAGGTACCACCCACGCGTCAAATTCCTCAGCGGTTAGTATGCCAGATTTTATCGCCTCCTCGCGCAGCGTAGTGCCGTTATGGTGCGCGGTTTTGGCGATCTTGGCGGCATTTGCATAGCCGATGTGCGGATTTAGCGCGGTTACTAGCATCAGGCTCTCGTGCAGCAGCTTGTCGATTTTCGCGGCGTTTGCCGTGATACCGCAAGCGCAGTGTTTCTCAAAGCTTACCATCGCGTCGCTTAGCAGGCGGATGCTTTGGATGAGGTTGTACGTAAGCACCGGCTTAAAGACGTTTAGTTCGAAGTTGCCCTGGCTTGCGGCAACGCAGATCGAGACGTGGTTGCCCATTACCTGTGCGGCGACCATCGTGACGGCTTCGCACTGCGTCGGATTTACCTTGCCCGGCATTATCGAGCTTCCGGGCTCATTTTCGGGGATGTTTATCTCGCCTATGCCGCATCTTGGCCCGCTTGCTAGCCAGCGCACGTCGTTTGCGATCTTCATCAAATTTGCCGCCAGGCCGTTTAGCGCGCCGCTTAAAAACACCTCGGCGTCATGGCTGGTTAGGCCGTGAAATTTATTCGGATGGGATTTAAATTTAAACGTCGTGCCCGTTAGCGCATTTAGCTCGTCGCTTACCATCTGGCTAAATTTCGGGTGCGAGTTTAGCCCCGTGCCTACCGCGGTGCCGCCGATAGCAAGCTCCTGCAAAAACGGCATAGTAGCTAGGATCTGCGCCTTGCTCGCCTTTAGCATGTGCGCGTAGCCGCTAAATTCCTGCCCGAGCGTGAGCGGCGTGGCGTCTTGCAGGTGAGTGCGGCCGATCTTTACGATCCCCGCAAACTCGGCGGTCTTTTTATCCAGCGTTGCTTCAAGTTTTTGGATTGCTGGCAGTAGCTTTTTTTGAAGCTCTAGCACAAAGGCTATTCGCATCGCCGTAGGATAGGTGTCGTTTGAGCTCTGGCCTTTATTTACGTGATCGTTTGGATGCACGAATTTCGCATCTTTGACGTCCAGCGCCGCCTTATCGCGGAAATTTAGCCCCAAAATCTCCATCGCGCGGTTTGAAACGACCTCGTTTAAATTCATATTCGACTGCGTGCCAGAGCCCGTCTGCCACACGACTAGAGGGAAATTTCCGTCCAGTTTGCCATTTAAAATTTCATCGCACGCTTGCGCGATCGCCTCGGTGCGAGGCTCATCTAGGCGGCCCAGCTTGCGATTAACCAGCGCGCACGCCTTTTTTAGATAGGCAAAGCCCTCTATGACCTCTTTAGGCATCGTCTCCAGCCCTACTCCGATCTCGAAATTTTCATGGCTACGCTGCGTCTGCGCTCCCCAATATTTCTCATTCGGAACCTTTACCTCGCCCATCGTGTCTTTTTCTATTCTATATTCCATGCCTTTATCTCCTTTACTTAAATTAGTATTTGAAATTATATATCAATTATCATAAATTTAATCTTTCGAGATTTTACGCGCAAATTCGATATAATCGCGAAATGAAAAGAGTTTTAGCTAAATTTATCAAATTTTCCGCCGCCCTTGCCCTGCTTTGCTTCGTAGCTTTTTTGGCGCTTGACTTTGCTTATCCGCTTGACGTTAAAGCGCTAAAGCGGGAAAATTCGTTCATACTTTTCGATAAAGACGGTCGGATCGTCGCCCTTCGGCCTAGCAGCGACGAAATTTGGAGATTTGAAGCCAAAAACATCCCGCAAACGCTAAAAGATAGCGTTCTTTTGTTTGAGGATAAATTTTTCTACTACCACATCGGCGTAAATCCATTCGCCATGATCCGCGCGGCTGCGCACAATCTCACGAATAAAAACCGCATCGGCGCATCCACGATCACTATGCAAGTCGCGCGCATGATGAAGCGAGAGGAGCGCACCTACGCGAATAAATTTAAAGAAATCTTTACCGCGCTTCAGCTTGAGTGGCATTACAGCAAGGACGAGATTTTAGATTTTTACTTTAACCTCGCTCCGTACGGCGGAAATATCGAGGGAGCGGCGGCTGCGGCGAGGTTTTATTTCGGCAAGGAGCTTAGCGAGCTTAGTATCGCCGAGTGCGCGCTTTTAAGCACGATCCCAAAAAATCCTAACACCAACCGCCTAGATAAAAAATCAAACATCAACGCGCTAAAAAACCGCGTCGCAAAGCTGCTTTATAAAGCCGGCGTGATAGATCAAAGCGCATTTGCTAGAGCGCAAAGAGAGCCGTTTAAAAACAAACGCTACGATGCCGTTTATAAGGCCAAACACTACGCTGCGCAAGCTCTAAAAAACGGCGTTACGCACTCGAATTTAGATCTAAATTTGCAAATTTTACTCGAAAACGCGCTAAAAAATACGGCAACCTCGCTAAAATCAAAAGACGCCTACAACGCCGCGGGGATAATCATCGACAACAAAAATATGAGCGTAGCGGCATACGTGGGGTCCCACGACTGGCACGCTCCGCAGGGACAAAACGATGGCGTAACGATGAGTAGAAACGTGGGCTCCACGCTAAAGCCGTTTATATTTTCGCTAGGACTCGACGAGGGCTTCATCACGCCAAAAAGCCAGATGATAGATACAGAAATTTTCCTCGGAGAGTACGCGCCTAAAAACTACGACAGTAGGTTTTTCGGCATCATTTCGGCGACCGAGGCGCTAGCGCTCAGCCTAAATATCCCGGCTGTTAGCCTAAACAACAAGCTTGGCGAAAATTCGCTCTACGAGCTGCTTTCTCGCGTGCATTTGGTGAGCAATTCAAAGGAATTTTACGCCGATAGTATCGCGCTTGGAAGCGCGGAGATGAGCCTACTAAATTTAGCCCACCTCTACACGATCTACGCAAACGGTGGCGAGCTAAAACCACTTGAAGTCGCAGGCAAGACGCTACTAGGCTACGGACGGCTAATAAGCCCGCAAAGCGCCTATCTAACCTCAAAAATGCTCTCCTCCGCCTCCCGCAGTTATCTAGGCGTCGCGTGGCAATACGCAAAAGACACGCCTCAAATCGCCTTTAAAACCGGCACCAGCTATGGCTCGCGCGATATCTACACGATCGGCGTAAATAACGACTACACGGTCGCGGTGTGGTTTGGTAACTTTAACGGCAAAAAGACGCAAAATTTAAGCGGATTTAGCGACGCTTCTCGCACGGTTTTTGACGTCTTTAAGCTGCTTGCTCAAAAGCAAAAATTATCTTTCATGAACGCGCCAAGCGGCATAGAGAGCAAAAAAACCTGCCTTGATGCATTTAAATTTAAAGAGTGCAGAGACGAAGAAGACGACTGGCGGATAGAGGGAGTAGAGCTAAAGGATATCTGCGAGAGCATCAGGGGCGATGAAGTAGGATTTTTGCTCAAAAACGGCGCCATCACTCAAGAAGATATCAAAGATAGTCCTTGTTACTATAAGTTTAAAAGCTATAAACCTCTCGTTGCAACGCCGTCAAATAATCAAATTCTGCTAA
The DNA here is from genome assembly GCF_900699785.1 of Campylobacter showae. Classification (NCBI taxonomy): domain Bacteria; kingdom Pseudomonadati; phylum Campylobacterota; class Epsilonproteobacteria; order Campylobacterales; family Campylobacteraceae; genus Campylobacter; species Campylobacter showae. The sequence continues at coordinate 47,474 of NZ_LR535679.1, read as the reverse complement.
GCGATGAAAATTTAACTAAAGTTATGCTAAAATGTTACGCATATATCGGCGATGAGATATATCTCAAGATCGACGAAAACGAATGGGAAAAAGTAAACAACGCGAGCGAAAATACATTAAATTTAACGCAAGGCAAACATAAGCTCGGGTGTCTGGACGAAAATTCGAATTTAAGCGAAATCAATATCGAAATAAGGAGGTTTTAATGCGTTTTAAGCTAATCGGCTTAAGCCTAAGTTGCCTTTTGGCAGCAAATTTAAGCGCCTTTACGCTTGACGGTTCAAGCATGGCATTAGACGATGGCTCGGTGAGTCTTGGCGTCAAATACGCCCAAAACGAACAGTCGCTCATAGGCAAAGTCACGCACAAAAAGATAATCGAGTGCGCGCCTGAGATAACCGGAGCCTTTGAGTACGGCTCAAACCAGATTTTCTTTTACCCTAAAAAGCCTCTGGCAAAAGGCGTAAGCTACTCGTGCAAAAAGGGCGAGAGCAAGGCCAAATTTTACGGCGGGGACTTCGTACTATCAAATATGATCGAGTACTCCGGAGATACCTTTTTAGCGGTATTTAACGACAACGTTAGCGAGGATGAGTTTGCCGCAAATTTTAAAATTTACGATAAGCAAAATTTAGCCAAGCAAAATATCAAATATAAAATCGTAGCCAAAACGCCTAGAAGCTTTCAGATAAAGCTACTTGAAAGCGGCGACAATTTGGTATTTGCCGTCTCCAAAAATCTCAAAAACGCTTCGGGCGTAAATTTAGCCGACGACTTTGAAGTCGTGCAAAAAGTAGCCGGCCCGGATGAAAATTTCGTCGATAAGCCAAAAGCCAAGACTATGTTTTTAAACGAGGTCGAGGGCGTTAGCTTAGATAACGGCAAACTAGCGGTTAGACTCTATCTTAAAGATTGGGTGGATTTGGATAATATTAAAAAATTTATCAAAGTCGAGGGCGTAAATAGCTTTGAAGTGAGCGATATGGAGTACACCAGCCATCAGGATGCCGACGGCGAGTATTACTACTACTATATCGACATTACCAGCAACGACTTCAAACCGCAGACAACATACAAAGTCACTTTCTATAAAGGCTTTGGCGACGACTACTCGATGCTTCGAGAAAACTCTATCTTTAACGTCGAGTTCGGCGATCTAAAACCGTTTTTGGAGTTTACCGATAGCGGCACGTATATGTCTAGCCTTGGCGAGATCGGCGTAAAAAGCGTAAACACAAACACCGCTAAAGTCGTCGTCGAGAAGCTAAAAGAACAAAATTTAAGATACTTTTTAAATTTTACCGAGACTCCTTTAGATAACTATGCCGAAGAGGTCGCTAGCAAAAACTATGAGATCGGCGGCGCTCAAAACGAAATGCAAAAAAGCAAGATCAAGCTTGACTTTGCCGAGGGTGGCGACGGAGTTTATCTAGTCACGATCTACTACGACAAAGACAAAAGCGTCCAAAAACCGGTCTATCTAACCGATATCGGCCTAAGCATGAAGGTTTCAAAAGACGAGGTATTTTTATTTGCCAACCGCTTGAGTAAAAACGAAGTGGTCGCAAACGCGGACGTCAAAATCTACTCCGTCAAAAACAATCTCATCGCAAGCGGCATCACAAACGACGAAGGCGTGTTTAAATTTAACAAAAAAGACATCGGCAAAGACGTCTCAAGCGCGGTTTTAACGCTAGGCAAGGAGCAAAGCTTCATCGCTCTATCGCAAAATAAACGCCTAAACGAGGAGTCGAATTTAGACGCTAAAGATAGAAGCGAAATTTATAATGCATATTTGCATTTTGCTAGCAACATTATCCGCCCGCAAGAAAACATAAAAGGCGAGATCATCATCAAAAACGCGCTGTTTAAGAGCCTCTCAAACATGCCCGTTAAGCTAAAAATCAGAGATCCGCAAAACAAAGTGATCCTAGATAAAAGCATAAATACGACTGAGCTTGGCGTGATAAATTTCGACGAGCCGGTAAACTCAGGACTAACTGGAACGTTTAAATTTGAAGTGATCTTTGCAAATAAAATCATCGATAGCTACGACTTCTCGGTCGAGTCATTTACTCCGCAACGCATCAAAAACGAGGTTAAGCTAGATAAGCAAATTTACGCTCTAGACGATCTAATAGATGTAAAACTGCAAAGCAACTACCTTTTTGGCGCGGCGGCGGCTAATCTAGAAGGCGACGTGGCGTTAAATTTGTATCAGCAAGATTACAAAAACGACAAATTTAAAGAGTATAAATTTAGCAACGGCGAATACGCCGCAAACGGCCTAGATCAATTTACTAAGCCCGTAACTCTAGACGGCGAAGGTAAAGGCGCAACTGCGTTTAAGCTGCAGAACAAAGGCAAAATCGCGAGCATTTTAAAAGGCACCGCGGTATTTACCATTAACGACGACGGCAAAAACGTGAGCGCTAGCAGCGACTTTAGCGTCTATCCTTTTGACGTGATGGTCGGCATCAGAGCAAACGACACCTATATCGACGCAAACTCCAAGCTAACGCTAAATTTCGTCAGCGTCGATCCGCTCAAGGACGAGGAGCTAAAAGATAGACAAAAAGCCGTAGAGATCAAAAAAGCCATCTGGGACTACAACTACAACAAAGAAGGCTATCTAAAATGGAGCAAACGCTACGAGAAGGTATTTAGCGATACTCTTAGCGGTAGCGAGTTCGTTTATGACTTTAAACAAAGCGGCGACTACGTAGTCGTAGTTTCCGATATCCTAAGCGGCCACTCGTCAAATTTAGATATCTATGTTAGCGGCTGGGACTACGGCGGCACCTTGCAACCGACAAAAGAGCTAGCTAAAGCCAAAATCAAGCTAAACCAAAAAGTCTATAAAAAAGGCGACTCGCTAAACGTAGACGTTAGCTCCGTGCTAAAAAGCGGTATCGGTATCATCACGGTAGAGTCTGAAAACGTCAAAAAGTATAAAGTCGTAAATATCCAAAACAACGTCGCAAACGCCAAATTTGACCTTGATTTCGACTTTGAGGGACTTTACGTCACGGCATCTATCGTGCGCGTAGCCGATAACGACACTATGCCGTTTAGAACCTACGACAAAGTCTATGTAAAAGCGGACAAATCATACCGAGCGACGAACGTCAGCATCGAAGCGCCCAAAGTCGTGAAGTCAAACTCCAAATTTAAAGCTAGCGTAAAAACCGAGCCAAATGCCGAGGTTACGCTATTTGCGGTCGATGAAGGCGTGCTACAAGTAACAAATCAAAAGCTAAAGAGCCCGCTTGACTTTTTTGACAAAATTTTAAACGACGGCGTGCTTGACTACGACATCTATGCAAATTTGAGCGGATTTAAAAAAGACGGCAAAGTACTAAGCTTCGGCGGCGACGCGGCGGCTGCTCTCATGGAGATGAGAATGGCTAAATTTGCTAGCCCCGTCGATAAGAAAAACGTCAAAACCTACATCAAAATGCAAACCGCAAAAGCGGGCGCGGACGGCGTAGCAAACTTTGACGTAGAGGTACCTAGCGACTTTAACTCCGAGATAAATTTAGCCGCGCTTAGCGTCATCGGCGATAAACTAGGCTTTAGCGTAAATGCCGTCAAGGTAAAAGACGATATCATCCTAAAACCTACGCAAACGGCGTATTTGATCCAGGGCGACCAAGTAAACTACACACTAAGAGTGATCAACACCACTAAAGAGCCAAAAACCGTCGCTCTAAGCATAGATACAAACCTAAACGCGCAGCTAGCAGTCGATAGCATCGAGCTAAAACCTAACGAAAACGCGAAGTTAAATTTCACGATCGATGCTAACGCTACGGGTAAATCATATATAAATTTCACCGCAAACGACGGTAAAAACGGCTATACATACTCGCAAAAGCTTGACGTCATCCACGCCTATCCGCTTAGCACCTACGCTAAAAATTTCCAGGCTACAGTGGAAAAAACATTTAAACTTGACAGCGAGTTTAAACGCATCAGAATCGACGCTTCAAGCTCTATAAAAGGCGTACTAAGCGCAAATAGCGATAAGCTCGTAAACTACCCTTACGGATGCGCCGAGCAACGCTCAAGTAAGCTTTTTGAGCTAAATTTCCTAGTGCTTGGCGGAGATGATTCTAAAGAAGCTAAAGCAAAAGAAGCCGATAGAAGAAGATTCGTCGAAGCGGGCATACAAGACGTCGTCAATATGCAAAAAACAGACGGCAGTATCGGCTACTGGAATCAGCTAGGCTACACTAACAACTTTGCTTCTATCTACTCTATCGATATGCTGTTTACCCTTGAAAAATCAGGCTTTGCGCTTGATAGCCACGTAAAAAATAAAGCGATCGACTGGTTAAAGGCGTTTGGCAGCAACGACAACTTCCAAGCTCTTTACGCAGCTTACGTCCTAAGCACGCAAAAGAAGCTCGATAGATCAAAGCTAAACGCTCTATACGATCAAAAGAGATACCAAGGCAGCGCGCTTGAGGGCTACTTGATGGCGGCGATCCTCAAAAACGAGGGACTAAATAAAGAGAGCGAAAAAGTGCTAAAAGAGCTAAATAAATCGACCTATAACCGCGAAAAAGAGCTAGCAGATAACTTCGGTTCAGAGATCAGAAACAAGGCCTTTATGCTGCTTTTACACGCTAATCACTTTGAGAAAAACGCATTTAGCGACGAGCTAGCCGACTACCTGATCGCTCGCGTCGATAAGCTACATTCGACGCAGGAGCGCGCATTTACGCTAAGAGCGCTAAGAGCTTATATCAAAGACGTCTCAAGCGAGAACAAATTTAAGCTTATCGCCGACGGACACGATCTAAATTTCGACGGCCGCGGAGCTATCAACATCGCCCCTAAAAAGCCTGAGATCACTATAGTGCCACAAAACGGCGCGGCCGTGTATCTAGGCGTTAGCGCGTCAGGCTACAAAAAGCTAGACGTAAATCACAAATTTGACAAAAAAGGGCTTGATATCTACAGAACCTTCGTCGGTAAAGACGGCAAAGAGATCGATATCAACGCGCTTAAGTTAAACGACGTCATCTACTCGAAGCTTTCTCTTAAAACGAATGAGTTTATCAGAAATGGCGTGATAAACGAAACGATCAGCCCTTGCCTTGAGGTAGTAAACGAAAACATCGTACCAAACGTTAGAACGGAAGCTACGAAAAACTCTTTAACTCTCGAGCATCAAAACATCGAGGACGACAGAGTTTTGAGCTTTTACAGCTTGGACGCTAGCAAGGATGCGCACGTGCTCTACACGCCTCTTCGCGTCGTCATGAGCGGTAAGTGCATGCTGCCTGCGGTCATCACGGAGAACATGTACGACGAGAGCATGAGCGACTACGATCTAGCTCAGCACGAATTTATCGTCAAATAATCCTTTGCGAAGCGGTTTTTTAGCCGCTTCGCTTTCTTTGCCTATTCTTAAAAATAACCCGTCTTAAACATCTTATTAGCAAATTTGTAGTAAAATCCGACATTTTTTAAACGATTATTAAGGATAAAATATGGCGGAATTTTACGACGCAAAAGAAGTAGAAGATAAATTTTATAAAATTTGGGAAGAACGCGGATATTTTGAGATAGACGCGAACAAAAACATCCGCAAAGACGGCCGTAAATTTTGTATCATGATGCCGCCTCCAAACGTAACTGGCTCGCTTCACATCGGGCACGCGCTAACCTTCACACTCCAAGACATCATGACTCGCTACAAAAGAATGGACGGCTACAAAACGCTGTGGCAGCCGGGCCTTGATCACGCAGGTATCGCCACACAAAACGTCGTTGAAAAGCAGCTCCTAGCTCAAGGCATCAAAAAAGAAGAGCTCGGACGCGAAAAATTCGTAGAAAAAGTCTGGGAATGGAAAGAAAAAAGCGGCGGCATGATCGTGCATCAGATGCGAAAACTAGGCATCTCTCCGGCGTGGTCGCGCCAAAGATTTACGATGGATGAGGGGCTCAGGATAGCGGTCAAAAAAGCCTTTGTAAATCTCTACGAAAAAGGCCTCATCGTACGCGAAAACTACATGATAAACTGGTGTACGCACGACGGCGCGCTCAGCGACATCGAGGTCGAGCATAAGGAAAACAAAGGCAAACTTTATCATTTGAGATACTATTTTGCAGATAAGCCAAGCGAATATGTTGTAGTCGCTACCACTAGGCCTGAAACATATTTCGGCGATACGGCGGTAATGGTAAACCCAAACGACGAACGCTATAAAAATTTGATCGGCAAAAAAGTCGTATTGCCGATAATCGGTCGCGAGATCGAGATCATCGCCGACGAGCACGTCGATATGGAGTTTGGAACGGGTCTTGTAAAAGTCACCCCGGCGCACGACACTAACGACTATGAGGTCGGCAAAAGACACGATCTAAAATTTATCACCGTTTTTGACGAAAAAGGCATCCTAAACGAGCAGTGCGCGCAGTTTAAGGGACTAGAAAGACTTGAAGCCAGAGACGTCATCGTCGCTGAGTTAGAAAGGCTCGGAAACGTCGAGGAGATCGATGACTACGAAAATCAAGTCGGCTACTGCTACCGCTGTAAAAACGTCGTCGAGCCATACATCTCAAAGCAGTGGTTCGTCAAAAAACAGATCGCAGACGACGCGATCGCAAAGGTCGGCGAAGGCTTAGCTAAATTTTACCCGGCTCACTGGATAAACAGCTTTAACGCCTGGATGCGCGAGCTTCGCGACTGGTGTATCTCGCGCCAGCTATGGTGGGGACATCAGATCCCGGTATTTTACTGCGGCGAGTGCGGACACGAGTGGGCGGACGAAGGCGAACCGACGCAGTGCCCAAAGTGCAAAAGCGCAAATTTCCATCAAGACCCGGACGTCCTTGATACCTGGTTTAGCTCGGGACTTTGGCCGTTTAGCACGCTTGGTTGGGGCAACGGAGAAGAGCTAAAAAACGAGAAATGGTTTGAGAGCGATTTGGCCGAATTTTACCCGAACAACCTGCTGATCACCGGCTTTGATATTTTGTTTTTCTGGGTGGCTAGGATGATGTTTCAGGGCGAAAACGCGCTAGGCAAGCTGCCGTTTGACGATATCTACCTGCACGCTTTGGTTAAAGACGAGCAAGGCAGAAAGATGAGCAAGAGCCTAGGCAACGTCATCGACCCGCTAGTTAGCATCGATGAGTATAGCGCCGATATCCTGCGATTTACTCTCGCGCTACTTGCCGTGCAAGGACGCGACATCAAGCTAAGCGACGAAAAGATGAAGCTCGTGAGAAATTTTACGAATAAGCTTTACAACGCGAGCAAATACCTACTGCTAAACGAGTCTAAATTTGCAAATTTAAGCGACGCAAAAATCGAAACGAAGCTTGGCAAATATATGCTAAGCCGCTTTAACGAGTGCGTGCGCGAAGTGCGAGAGAACATCGACGCCTACCGCTTTAACGACGCGGCAAACGCTATTTATAAATTTTTATGGGACGAGTTTTGCGATTGGGGCATCGAGCTTAGCAAAGCCGATAAAGGCAGCGTAAGGGAGCTTGGAGCGATATTTAAAGAGGCTATGAGACTACTAAGTCCGTTTATGCCGTTTATCTCAGAATTCCTTTTCCACGAGCTTAGCGGCTCAAATTTAGAAAGCGCGAGCTCGATCATGATAGAGGCGTATCCGCAGGCGAATGAGCGCGACTTGCAGATAGAAAAGACCTTTGAGCTAGTGATCGAAGCCATCGTCGCGATCCGCCGCGCAAAGGCGACCATCGAGCAAGGCAACTCAAAGATTGCAAAAGCCTTCATCAAGCTAAACGGAAACGAAAATTTGACCGAGGCGACAAACTACATCTCGCTACTAGCTAAATGCGAACAGATCGAGTTTTGCGACGCTAAAATAGAAAACGCCGCGCGCGACGTGAGCGAAAATTTAGAGGCATTCGTACCGCTTGAAGGCGTGGATATGAGCGCTGTTATCATGCGACTGCGGTCGCAAAAAACCAAACTAGAAAAAGAGATAGCAAAGCTATCAAGCATGCTAAATAACGAGAAATTCGTGGCCTCCGCTCCGCAAGCCGTAGTAGAAGCCAACCGCGAAGGGCTAGCTAGCGCAACGCAAAAGCTAGAAAAGGTAGATAACGAGCTGGCAAATTTGGGAGCGGTCGATTGATATTTTTTGGTTTTTGCGTTAGGACTTGGCAGATCCAAACAGTGCCTTGAGCGGTTAAATTTAAACTACGGCACGCCGTTTAATGCGCAAAAATTTAAAAAAAATAAAAGGATAAAAAAATGAACGAAAAAATAAAAATAGCGGTTTTAGGATATGGAAATTTAGGTCGCGGCGTGGAGCTTGTCGCGCGAAATAGCAAGGATTTGCAGCTTTCGGCTGTTTTTAGCCGCAGAAATCCAAGCGAAGTAAAAACATACGGCGCTCCGGTATTTAGCGTGGATGAAATTTTATCGCACAAGGGCAAATTTGACGTTTTGGTGCTTTGCGGCGGTAGCGCGACGGATCTACCGACGCAGACGCCTGAGTTTGCGCTAAATTTTAATGTCGTCGATAGCTTTGATACGCACGCGAAAATCCCCGAGCATTTCGCCGCTGTGGACGCTGCAGCCAAAGCGGGCGGAAACGTAGGCATCATCGCAGTAGGCTGGGATCCGGGTCTGTTTTCGTTAAATAGACTGTTCGGCGAGAGCGTGCTAGAAAACGGCAGCAGCTACACGTTTTGGGGCAAAGGCGTGAGCCAAGGCCACTCCGACGCTATCCGCAGGATCGAGGGCGTCGTGGATGCGCGCCAATATACCGTGCCGATAGAAAGCGCCTTAGAGCGAGTCCGCGCGGGCGAAAATCCAAAACTTAGCACCCGCGAAAAACACCTGCGCGAGTGCTACGTTGTGGCCCAGGACGGCGCCGATAAAGCGCGCATCGAGCGTGAGATAAAAACGATGCCGAATTACTTCGCCGACTACGACACGAGCGTCCATTTTATTGATCTTGCGACGCTTAAAAAAGAGCACGGCGGCATCCCTCACGGAGGATTTGTTTTGCAAAGCGGAGCGACTGGCGAGCACGGAGAAAATAAACATCTGATCGAGTTTTCGCTAAAGCTTGACTCAAATCCCGAATTTACCGCAAGCGTGCTCGTAGCCTACGCCCGCGCAGCGTACCGCTTGGCGCAAAAGGGCGAGCGCGGAGCGTTTAGCGTGTTTGACATCGCTCCGGCGCTTCTTTCGCCAAAGAGCGCAGATGAGCTAAGGCGCGAAATTTTATAAATTTTAGTAGCGCTTCGGCGGAATTACGAACGAGGAAATTTGAGTGATAAAAATAGAAAATTTAAAGAAATTTTACGGAGCGACGCAGATCATAGACGGCGTCAGCCTAACCGTAGAAAAAGGCGAAATTTTCGCCATCGTCGGCCACAGCGGCGCGGGCAAATCCACCCTGCTTCGCTGCATAAACGGCCTAGAGGACTATCAAGGCGGCAGCCTAAAGGTATTTGACAAAGAAATCTCGGCGCTAAAAGACAAAGAGCTAAGAGAGCTCAGGAAAGACGTCGGGATGATATTTCAGCACTTTGCGCTGATGGCTAGAAAAACGGCGTTTGAAAACGTCGCGACTCCGCTTAAATTTTGGGGTTACTCAGACGGCGAAAACAAAAAAAGAGTAAGCGAGCTACTAGAGCTAGTCGGCCTTGCAAACAAAGCCGCAAGCTATCCCGGCGAGCTAAGCGGTGGACAAAAACAGCGCGTTGCCATCGCTCGCGCCCTTGCGCTAAGTCCAAAAATTTTACTCTCCGACGAGGCGACCTCGGCGCTTGATCCAAATACGACAAATTCGATACTCGAGCTTTTAAAACAGATCAATCAAACACTAAATATCAGCGTCGTTTTAGTCACGCACGAGATGGAAGTCGTAAAAAGCATCGCGCGCCGCGCAGTGCTGCTAGAAAGCGGCAAGATAATCGGCAGCGGCACGATCGAGGAACTATTTTTAAAACCCGACGAAAAGATGAAGAAATTCCTCGGCGAGGATGAAATTTTGCCGAGCGAGGGCGTAAATATCAGGCTCTTTTTCCCAAAAGAAGTCGCACAAAACAGCGTCATCACGCACATGGCGCGCACGCTAGACATAGACTTTAACATAGTCTGGGGCAAGCTTGAAAAGCTAAACGAAAACGTGCTAGGCTCGCTCGTCATCAACGTCGATCCAAAAGATGAAGCGCGCGTGACCGAGTATATCAAACAAAGCGGCGTGTTATGGGAGGTGGCGTGATGTTTGGCATAGATTTTTCTAAATTCCCCGACGTTTTCGAGCGTATTTTACTCCCGGCTATCGGCGAGACGCTTTATATGAGCGTTGTTTCGACGCTTTTAGCGTTTTTGATAGGCTTAGTGCCGGCTATCTTGCTCGTGCTTTCGGCAAAGGACGGCCTAAAGCCGAACAAACCGCTATTTATCGCGCTTGACATCACGGTAAATACGCTAAGAAGCTTTCCGTTTATCATCCTCATTATCGTGCTTTTCCCGCTCACGCGCCTGATCGTGGGTACTAGTATAGGCACTACCGCGGCTATTGTTCCGCTTACTATCGGCGCGGCGCCGTTTATCGCTAGGCTCATAGAGAGCGCGCTAAAAGAGGTCGATAAAGGTATCATCGAGGCCGCTAGGAGCTTTGGTAGCTCAAATTTTCAGATCATTTTTAAGGTGATGTTCGTAGAGGCGCTGCCCGGCATCGTGGCTTCTATCACGCTAACGCTTATCGTCATCATCGGCTTTTCGGCGATGGCGGGCGCGGTCGGCGGCGGCGGACTGGGATCAGTGGCGATAAACTACGGATATCAGAGATTTCGCCCAGATATCATGCTCTATACCGTCGTGATTTTAATCATAATGGTTCAAATTTTCCAATCATTAGGAAATTTTATTTATAAGATCACAAAGAAATGATTTTTACGTCTGATTTTATTTTCTTTTAAACTTTTTTTGCATAAAATCCCGAAATTAATTTTACAAAGAAAGGATAGAAAATGAAATCAGATATGTGCGAAATGCGTCGCTTCACTGAACTTAAGTCGTCGAAAGACTAACGCTAAGCGCAAAATTTCTTTTTAAGCGCTTAGTTTCGCTAAGCATTTAAAAAGAAATTTAAGCCTCCGCTCATATCCTTTTTTAAATGCTAGCCAAATTTTAAAAAGGATATAAAATGAAAAATCTACTCAAATACTCTCTAGTCGCTCTAAGCCTAACAGTCGCCGCAAATGCAGCCGAGAAAATCGTCGTAGGCGCTACGCCCGTTCCGCATGCTGAAATTTTAGAAGTCGTAAAACCTATCCTTGCAAAAGACGGCTTTACTCTTGAGATCAAAGAATTTAACGACTACTCTACTCCAAATTTAGCCACCGAAGACGGCGATCTAGACGCTAACTACTTCCAGCACCTGCCGTATCTTGAGGAATTTAACAAAAACAAAGGCACCCATCTAGTTAAAACGGTTGGCGTTCACCTCGAGCCTATGGGCGTTTACTCTAAAAAGATAAAAGATATCAAAGAGCTAAAAGACGGTAGCACCGTAGCGATACCAAACGACCCGACAAACGAGAGCCGCGCGCTTGACGTGCTAGCTAGCGCAGGTCTTATCAAGCTAAACGGCAACCCTCTAAAAACTCCGCTTGATATCACGGAAAACCCGAAAAAGCTAAAATTTGAAGAGATCGAGACCGCTCAAGTTCCTCGTACGCTAGATGACGTCGCCATCGCCGTTATCAACACGAACTACGCTCTAAACACCAACCTAAACCCAACCAAAGACGCACTCGTGCTTGAGAGCAAAGATAGCCCGTACACCAACTACGTCGTAGTCAAAGTCGGCAACGAAAACAGCCCAAAAATCAAGGCTCTAGACAAAGCAGTCACGAGCCCGGAGGTAAAGAAATTTATCGAGGAAAAATATAAAGGCGCGATAATCCCGACGTTTTAATCAAATTTAGCCTCGCCCGCTCAAATTTAGCGGCGCGGGCAAATTTAACGAAACGACGAATCCAAATTTAGTTTAGAGACCGCTCTTAAAATAAAACGGCGTAAAAGCTTTTACCTTTTTAGCGCCGTTTTTTATCAAAAAAGGAATAATAATGCAATTTTCAAAAATACTTCTGGGCGCGCTTTTAGCTAGTGGCCTGTATGCTAGCGACAAAACCATTACCGTAGGCGCATCTCCCGTACCGCATGCCGAGATTTTAGAAGAGGTCGTAAAGCCGATCCTAGAAAAAGAAGGCTACAAGCTCGACGTCAAAATCTTTAACGACTACGTGATACCAAACCTCGCCGTCGAAAACGGCGAACTCGACGCCAACTACTTCCAAGGCCTGCCGTACATGAAGTCGTTTAACAAAGACAAAGGCACTCACATCGTGCCGACCGCGGGCGTTCACGTCGAGCCTATGGGAGCGTATTCTAAAAAGATAAAAAGCCTAGACGAGCTAAAAGACGGCGATATCATCGCTATCTCAAACAACGCCGCAGACTCGACGCGCTCGATAAATTTGCTCGAGAAAGCCGGCATCGTAAAGGCTAAAGAGGGCGAATACAAATCCTCGCTAGATATCATAGAAAATCCGAAAAATCTCAAATTTAAAGAGATGGAGTCTGCGCAGACGCCCCGCTCTCTCGACGACGTCGCGCTAGCATTTATCAACGTAAACTACGCCCTGGACGTCGGCCTCAAACCGACCAAAGACGCGCTAATCCTCGAGGATAAAGATAGCCCGTACACCAACTACGTAGCGACCAAGGCCGGCAACGAAAATAACCCGAAAATCAAGGCTCTAGATAAAGCGATACTAACTCCCGAGGTTAAAGACTTTATCGTAAAGCGCTATCAAGGCGCGGTGATACCGAGCTTCTGATCGCGTCAAATTTGACTGATTTGCCATCATAAAATTTAGCTTTAAAAATCGCCATAGGCGCTTTTTGCTTAAATTTTACGGCCCAAATTTGAAAAACCAAAAATAGTCGAGAAAAATCTCCAAAAACAAAACGGCGTAAAAGCTTTTACCTTTTTAGCGCCGTTTTTCAAAATAAAAAAAAGGAAAATATAATGAAAGTTTTTAAAATTTTAGCAAGTTTGGCGCTAGCCTTTAACCTCTATGCAGCAGATAAAGATCACACTATCGTAGTAGCCGTCTCGCCCGTGCCTCACGCGGAGATCATGGAGTTTATCAAACCCGTCCTAGCAAAAGAGGGCTACGATCTAGTCATCAAAGAGATAAACGACTACTCGATCCCAAATTTAGCGACGCAAGACGGCGATTTGGACGCAAATTTCTTTCAACACTGGCCGTATCTAAAAAATCACAATGAAACAAAAGGCACGACTCTGATAACCGCCGCGGCGATACATCTTGAGCCGCTGGGCTTTTACTCAAAAAAGATAAAGAGCCTAAGCGAGCTAAAAGACGGCGCTAAAGTCGCGACCGCCTACGACCCGACTAACGGCAACAGAGCGCTAAATATCTTGCAAAAAGCAGGCCTCATCGAGCTAGATAAGAGTGCTGAGCTAGCCACGCCAAAAGACATCGTGAAAAATCCAAAGCGCCTAAATTTCGTCGAGCTTGAGGGCGCGCAGATACCCCGCACGCTAGATGAAGTCGATCTTGCAGCCATAAGCACGAATTTCGTCCTTGATATCGGTATGAATCCTAAAAAAGACTCGCTAGCTATCGAGGGCACCGAAAGCCCGTACGCCAACATCATCGCGGTCAAAGCAGGCAACGAAAATAGCCCGAAAATCAAAGCTCTAGTTAAAGCCGCAACCAGCCCAGAGACGAAAGAGTTTATCCTAAAAAGATACGACGGAGCGATCCTGCCCGTGTTTTGATTTCTTGGAGCTTGCGCTTTGACGCAGGCTGTTATTTTAGGCCGATTAAGTTCGGCCGAAAAGTTGAGTCAAATTTCAGCTTTAAACATCAAATTTGACTCTCAAGCGGACGAGGTTAAATTTACAAACCAAATTTAACCGCTACGCGCCGTTTTACCCATCCTAAAACTAATCCCAAAAAACGCAAAATTTAATACTATCTCGCGCACGCCCCTCTCACCGTCAAAATTTGTTTTGCAGCCGTATAAAGCTAAAATTTAACGTAGTTTGCTAAAATCATAATTTTAAATTTAAGGAGAAAAATGCTAGGCGATTTTGTAAATTTTATCGTCCAAACCGTCGGCGAGTGGGGATATGCGGGCATATTTTTGATGATGTTTTTAGAGAGTTCGTTTTTCCCGTTTCCAAGCGAAGTGGCGATGATCCCGGCGGGTTATCTAGCGCATCAGGAACAAATGAGCCTAGTGCTAGCGTGGTGCGCCGGCACGGCAGGTAGCCTCGCAGGAGCAGTGTTTAACTACTATCTATGCTACTTTTTCGGGCGCGAGCTCGTGCTAAAATACGGCAAATACGTCGGCATCACGAAGGTAAAAATGCGAAAATTCGAGGCGTTTTTCAAAAGACACGGCGAGATTTCGACCTTTAACTGCCGCCTGATCCCGGGCATCCGCCAGTATATCAGCCTGCCGGCGGGCCTTGCTAAGATGAATCTTTTTAAATTTAGCCTCTACACGACTCTGGGTGCAGGCATCTGGGTCGCCATACTGCTATCAGTGGGCTGGTATCTAGGCAAAAACTACGACAAGAGCGCGTTTAGCCACATCGTAGTCGCTCTACTCGCCGCAGTCGGTCTGCTCACCGCGCTTTATATTGTTTACGTAAAACGACTAAGTAAAAAATCAAAAATCGGCGCTAAAGAGCTAGAATAAGCCGCCGAGCAAACCAGCTCGTAAAGCCGAAATTTAAATTCGGCTTTACGTTGCGAGGTCTACTTTATCAAATTTAACCGCAAACCTTCGTCGCGCCAAAAAGCATCCAGAATTTTACTAAAATTTTAACTTCACCGCAACTAATCAAAATCGGTAAAGCGGTTTTCTGCCTCTCGAATTTACAAAAAATAGCATTTTTTAGAGACTGTATAAATAGTTTATGTGTTCAAATTTTACGCCTTAAAGCAATAAATTTGATTACTTTTAAAGCTTCTTTGGTGAAATTAAAAAATGAAAATTTAGCCATTTTTGTGTCTTTGTTTTTCAAATAATACCCGCGCAAATCAAGCACCAAAAGTGCGATAAGAGACGGAAACATATAGATATTTATGGCGATAAGTACAATGCGAAGCGTAACGGTGTCTTGTAAAATAGCTTGTAAATTTAGGCTATTTTCGATACTGACGTAATAAACGCCGATCACTGCAAAAAGCGCGGCGATGCGTAAAATTTTAGATACGATTTCGTTACCGAGTTTTGAGATATTTTCACTAACGGCTAGAGATAAAAATAGCCAGCAAAGTATCCAAATAAGCGCAAAAACCACGTCTAAAAATAAATTTTCATCGTAACGCTCGCGTACGACTATAGCAAAAGCGGGCGAAAAAATTAGGCTCAAAACAAACCAAAAAAGCGAGCGAAACGCAAGCAGGACAAAGCACGCGTAGACAAAAGCGCTAGAGGCAAGCAAAAGCCATTCGACCCTAAAAACGAGTGCGAGCACATAAATGCCGACGCAAAGCACAAATAGGCCGCAAAAGAGCGAATAGTAGCCCTCAAGCAGCCTCGTAGCCTTTAAATTTATATTTTCAAAAAAGTTTAGCACGCGTGGATCATGAAATTTTCTTTTGTTTCGGGCGAAACACCTTCATCACGCTCTCATCAGTCTCGATAAATGCGCCGCCGATCAGGTCGATGCAGTACGGGATCGCAGGAAATACGGGCTCTAGGCACTCTCTGATCGCCTTTGGCTGGCCGGGTAAATTTACGATGAGCGCGTGCCCTCTGATACCTGCGGTTTGGCGCGATAGGATCGCCGTGGGTACGTATTTTAGGCTAGCTGCGCGCATTAGCTCGCCAAAGCCTGGCATCATCTTTTCGCACACGGCTTCGGTTGCCTCAGGCGTCACGTCGCGAGGAGCCGGTCCCGTGCCGCCCGTAGTTAGCACTAGATCGCAGCCTAGTTCGTCTACCATGTGTTTTAGGCGCTCTTTTATAAGCTCGATCTCGTCGGGGATCACCTCGTAAAAATACTCGCGCTCGCTCGTTATCCAGCCGTCTAAAACCTCTTTTATCGCCGCACCAGATAGATCGTCGTACTTGCCCTCGCTAGCGCGGTCGCTAAGCGTCAATATGCCTATTTTTGCTTTCACTTTTTTCTCCTTAAATTTAGTTGTAATACTCTTTGATAATTTTGCCCAGCGCGTCTTTATCGATACTCTCAAAAATCTCGATATGCTCGCTGATGCGCTCTAGCTGAGTTTTCATGCCCGCTAAAAACGTTCCGACCTCGGCGTACGCCTCTTGCAGTAGCTCCTCGGCCTCCGCCGTGCTTGGCGTAAAGGTATGCCCCATGCCATACTCAAAGACCATGTTTTGCGCGATCTCGCGGGCCTTTTGGATGTCGGCGTTCGAGTTTGAAAACGTATCGTCTTTGACCATCTTTAGCGCGCTCATACCCGCCAAACAGACCTTGATACGAGCAAACATCTGCGAGCGCGACTCTATCTCTCGCTCTGGACGCATAAACTGCTCCTCGACGAGCGAAATTTTTTCAAATTCTATCCCGAACCAATACGCCGCCAAGGCTTTTGCGCCCTGATAGAGCGCTTGGATGCGCTTTTCCTCGTCGTTGTAGCTTAAAATCCTCTTTTTACCGAGTAGGACTTTGTTTAAAACGCTTTCAAAATCGCTAAATTCGATTATCTCGACGCCGCGTCTTAGCGCGTTTATCGCGGCTTCGTTTACCAGCGTAGAAAGCGCCGCCCCGCTAAAGCCGACGCTAATGCGCGCCACGTCCTGAGCCTCTACGCTCGTGTTTTTATCTTTTAGATAGGATTTTAAAATCTCGACCCTATCGGCAAAATCTGGCATCGAAAGAAAAATTCGTCTATCAAATCGCCCAGAGCGCAGCAACGCCTCGTCTATCATCTCGATGCGGTTGGTCGCAGCGATCACGATGACGCCCGAGTTATCCTCAAAGCCGTCCATTTCGGTAAGTAGCTGATTTAGCGTGGCCTCGCGCTCGTCGTTTCGGTTGCCGCCGCGTACCTTGCCCACGGCGTCGATCTCGTCGATAAAGATGATGGACGGCGCATAGGCTTTAGCCTTTAAAAACAGCTCATGCACGCGTTTTGCGCCCATACCGACGTAAATTTGCACGAAACTAGCTCCGCTTTGGTAAAAAAACGGCACTCCCGCCTCGCCCGCAACAGCCTTTGCCACCAGTGTTTTACCCACGCCAGGAGGCCCCACCATCAGCACGCCTTTTGGCATTTTGATGCCGAATTTTTTATATTTAGTCGGATTTTTTAGAAAATCTACTATCTCGCTTAGCTCAAATTTGACGTCTTTTATGCCCGCCACGTCGCTAAATTTGACATTTGAGATAGCAGGCTGCACGGAGCTAGCCGAGATATTTTCATACTCATAGACGTTTGCTTTTTGATTTTCGTTTTGAGCGGCGAGTCTTTGTTTTTTAAACCTCGCATAAACCGCAAGCCCCGCAAAACAGATAGCAAGCAGCGCTAGCACGGCTAAAATTTCATCCAGCACGGGCGTCTCTTTTTTTAGATCAACGGGCACTTTTTGCACCAGAGCGCGCATATCCACGCCGTCTTTTACGATGATATATTTGTTGCCGCCCTTAGTTGTGAGCTCCAGCTCGCCGCCGTTTACGGTCGCGCTTGCGATCATGTCGCCCTCTAGTAGCTTTTCATAGCTTTCGTACATTATATTTTTGGGCTGGCTTCTGCCTACCGCAACGGCTAGCAAAACCGCCAAAATAGCCGTCAAAATCACGATGATCTTTTGTTTATTTAGCTTAAATTTGTGCATAGTCGCCCTCGCTTTTTACTTCAAATTTATCTATGACCGCCCACTCTTTTAAAATTTGCTTATCCGTTTTGATTTTTACTTTATTATAAAACTGATCGAAACCTTCGTAAAATTCGCCGTTTAGCTGCTCGACCAAAACGTTTAGACTCCCGCCTTTTTTGGCGTGCTCTTGTCTAAATTTAAAATTATTTTCCGCTACGATTTGCTTTAAAATTTTAAGCCTAGCCTTCGCCACATCGCCGCTAACGTCCATTTTCATATCCGCCGAGTGCGTGCCGGTTCTCGGCGAATACGCAAAGCAGTGTAGATGCGTGAGCGGAAATTTTTTAAAATTTATCAGCGCCTCGCTCCAGATTTCCTCGCTCTCGCCCGGATGCCCAACGATATAGTCGGTTCCTAGCGCAAAACCCATCTGGCTAAGCTCCAAAAATAGTTCCAAGTCTTTAAAGGCCTGATTTCGCCGCCTCATGATACGCAGCATCGCCTCGCTCGTGTGCTGAAGCGCGATGTGCAGATGCCGCTCTAGCCAGCTCTCTTTTAAAATCTCGCGAAAACTCTCGTCTATCTGGCTGGGCTCTATACTACCTAGCCTTATGCGCTTTATGCCGCCTATTTTACCGAGCCTGCCTAGTAAGCGACCTAGGCTTGAGCCCGTATCCTTGCCGTAGCTGCCGATATTTGTGCCCGTTAGCACTAGCTCGTTATAGCCGTTATAGGCTAAAATTTTAGCCTCGCGCAAGATCGCTTCCTCGTCCATACTGCGCGCCTTGCCGCGAACGGCTGGGATGATGCAGTAACTGCAGGCAAAGTCGCAGCCCTCTTGGATCTTGATAAAGGCTTTGGTGTGATTTTCGTAGTTCGTTACGATATTTTTGTCGATGCTTTTTAAATTTCCCAGCTCGAAAAACGGATCTTGCGACTTTAGCAGCGCGTTTATATCCTCTTTTTTACTCGCGCCTATCACGCCGAAAACCGCGCTTTTGTTAAACAGCTCCTTGCCCTTACTCACCGCGCCGCAGCCCGTTAGTATCACTCTAGCGCCGCGCTTTTTTATGCCGTTTATGTAGCTACGCGCGCCGCTATCTGCAGAGTTTGTGACCGTGCAGGAGTTTACTACTACGATGTCGGCTTCGTTTTCGTCGCTAACTATATCGTAGTCTTTGACGTAGCTTTTCATCAGCTCGGTGTCGTAGATGTTCGTGCGGCAGCCGAATGTTTTAAAAAATACCTTCTCTCGGCGCGACTCTTGCGTGGTCAAATTTGAGTTTGATTTCATATTTCCTCGCCGCCTTCGCCGATCGGCTTTGACTCGCCTGCTTTTACCCGCCTATCCATATACAAAGTCTGCGTCGGATAGGCTATAACAATGTCGTCGTGGCTAGCTATAGCTTCCATTATCTCCGCGCTTATCGTGCTTCGCAAAGATAGCGTGGCAAATGTGTTTGCCATGTACCAGACTGAAATTTTCACGCCGTAAGGCTCGATAAAAGTAAACACGCGCGGCTCGACGTTCGGGTTTTTTATGCTGTATTGATTTCGCAGCTTGCTCATTTGTTTTTTGGCAATCTCGGTGTAGCCTTTAGAGTATTTTCGCGCGATATCTTTGATGATGTGAGCGGCTTTTTTGTGATTTGACTCAAAGCTGCAAACGACGTCGATACCGTCCCAAACGGTCTTCATGCCGTGGTGCGAGTAGTTTGCGATCAGATCGGTGAAGATATAATTGTTCGGCACGAATATAATGCGCCCCGCCCTGCGATTTGAGTTTACGGTGACGATCGTGACGTCCTCGTAAATAGTCATCCTAAGCAGCGAGATATCGATGATGTCGCCCACGACGTCCTCTCCGTCCTTGCGCACCTTTATACGGTCGCCGACGTGAAAACTACCGCCAAAAACCACCACCGTCCAGCCAAGCATACTCATGAACATATCTTTCATGGCAATCGCGATACCTGCGGACGCAAAGCCTAGCACCGTGACTAGATAGGTTACGTTTTCTATATAGGCAAAAAGCAAGATCATGATGATGAGCGTGATGTTTACGAGATTTATAAATTTATTCGCCGTATAGAGGCGCTCGTTGTCGGTGATCGTCTTTTTGATGATAAATTTGAACAAAAACGAAAGCCCGATCACGACTACGATAAATATACCGATATCAAGCGCCTTTTTCATCTGCGCCTTGATATCCTCGCTGGTGCGGTTTATCGCCTCGTTTACGCGCTTTTCGTACACGCCGTAGGTGGTCTTTGCGATGTCGGCCGCGGCGTTAAATTCCGCTAGTTCCTGTCTAGCCTCGGCAAGCTCCGCTTGAAAGCGCGCATCGTCGCTCAAATTTACGATCTGGGTTAAAATTTGCTCTTTTCTAGCCAGCTCGTCGGTCGTCTTAGAAAGCCCGTCTAGTCGGCGCTTGTACTCGTCTTTTTCGCTTCTTAGCTGCTTTATGTGCGAAAAGCCCGAGATCACGGCGACGGGATTGGTTATCTTTTGTAAAATTTCTATCTCGGGAGCCGTTATCATGCTAGAAAACGGCGCTTTTTGAAACTCTCTTAAAAGCTCGATCTGCTCTTTTAGCGTGCTTTGCTTTTTTTGCAGTTCGAGTACTTTTTCGGTATTTTTAGCCTGTTTTTTTATAGCCGCTTCGATTTCGTCGAGCTCCGCGCTTAGCTTTTGAAAGGTGTTATAGTTTGAGTAGCGAGTTGCCCAGATGTTATCTGCTAGCTCGTCCTCGATAAAGGCCAAAGATGCGTTTAGCTCGGATAGCTGGGCTTCTTTTGTACCGTTAAAATCGCTAGGTATATCATCTAGCGAATAAGCAAAGAGCGCAAAAAATAAAATAAATAAAATTTTTCTCATTCAAACTCTCTTAAAACGTCCATCACGAGCTCGCGCGGCACGTCTTTTCGTATCTCGTATGCGCCGATACCTCGCGGCAGGATAAATTTGATCGCTGAGTTTTCCGCCTTTTTATCAAGGAAAAACGCCTCGTAAAAGCCGCTTGCATTTGGCACCTTGTAGCTTATCGGCAGGTTAAATTTAACTAAAAGCTCCGCCACGCGCGCCTTTTGCTCCTCGCTCATGAGGCCTAGCTTCACCGCTAGCGCGTTAGCCATATTCATACCGATCGCAACCGCCTCGCCGTGTAGATATTTTTTATAGTTCGTTTCATTTTCTATCACATGAGCAAAGGTGTGTCCGTAGTTTAGCACCGCACGCACGCCTTTTTCGCGCTCGTCGGCCTCCACGGCGGCGGCTTTTATCTGCACGCAGCGGTAGATCAAATTTTGCAAATTTGCTTCATCCGTCAAATTTGCGCTCCCCATCCACGAAAATAGATTTTCGTCAAAGGTTACCGCCATCTTTACAGCCTCTGCAAGGCCTGCCGCAAATTCGCGCTTTTCAAGCGTCTTTAAAAATTCAGTCTCACAGTAAACGGCGCTAGGTTGATAAAACGAGCCGATTAGATTTTTGCCGAATTTGTTATTTACTCCCGTTTTTCCGCCTACGCTAGCATCCACTTGCGCTAGCAGAGTAGTCGGGATGTTTATAAATTTGATCCCGCGCTCAAAAATGCTCGCTGCAAAGCCCGCCATATCGCTCACCACTCCGCCGCCAAGCGCGATGATCAAGCTACTGCGGTCAAGACGGCTAACGAAAAGCTGCTCTAAAATCGCCTCGATAGTTTGCATATTTTTATACTCTTCGCCGTCTGGGACGCTGATAACGAATTTTTGCGGACAATCTATGCGCGAGAGTAAATTTTGCAGATAAAGCCCGCCTACCTTTGCGTTGGTCACGATTGCGACTTTAGCGTCAAATTTAAGCTCTTTTAGCTCGTTTATATAGACGCCGTAACCGGGCTTGCCGTCAAATTTTATATCTATTTTCATCTTATTCTCCGCTTTTATTTTATCCAAAATAGCCTAATTTATCGGTATAAAAATTTGATAGTTATCGCTAAGGCGCGAGTACAGACGGTTCATATCGTTTGAAAACGCCGCAAAGGCGTCTTTTTTGCTGATCTTTTTCGTAAACGGCACGAACTGAAGCAAATTTCGCTCTTTTTTTAGCCTTAAAATTGGATTTGAGTTTTTGTCCTCGACGACCTCGATCTTGCGTCCGAAAATTTTAGCCAAGCTGTCAAAATGCTCCTCCATCTCCTCGTCTGCGCCGTTTCGGCCGAAGTGATAAAGCGTGATCGGCATATCAAGCTGCGAGCAGCAGTCCATGATGACGGCCGACTGGCTCTCTATCTCGTCGCCAAAACCGCTACTTAGCACCACGCCCTTTTTGATCTCGTCGATGTCGCTTTTACCGATGGCGGCGACGGGTTTTTTTAGCTCGAAAAGCAGCCTTTTGTGCGCGGCGAAAAATTTATTGTCCGTCACCACTAGTCCGACGTCGTTTTTAAAAACGTCGTCTTTTATCTGCCCTACTCCGCCTCCGAAATAATCAAACATCACCGTCGCCATCTCATCGTTTACGGATTTTAGCCTTTCGTAGGCTAAATTTAGCGCAGGATTTACGACCTTGACGAAAAGGCGCCTGTTGTTTAGCTTTTCGTGCAGTTTTAGACTCTGCTCAAGCAGCCTTATGCACAGCTTTTCGCCCATTTTTTTCATGTCTAAAAACAGATAAATGTTATGCCCAAACGGGTTTGGAAACTGCCCCGTTTCTTTTTTTACGCTTCTAAATACGCTTAAAAGCACGCTTGGTTCGCCCACTATCAGCAAAACGTCGCCGGGCAGGATCATTAAATTTGGCTTTGCGATCATAAAATTTGAGCCGCGATAAATCATAGCTATGCGCCATTTTTTCTGCGTTATGGAGCTGATGTGACGGTACATAAACGAGCTTCCTACGGGCACTTTTACTTCCATTATCTCGCCCTTGCCAAGGCCTAGGTTATCGGCTACTACGGGGATATCGGGCAAAAAGTCCATGAGCCTAGCCGTTAGCACCGCTCGCGCGTCCAAGACCGTTAGATGCGAGTCGTCCTCCAGTCCGCCAAGCCCCCAAAGATCAAGCATTAAAATTTCCGTTTTTTTGCTGATTTGACGCAGGTTATTATAGACGCTGACCGTATCAAAGCCGTCTTTTAGCATTATCATAAACTGGCTAAAATAGCCGCTGGCTACTTGCCTCAGTCTATCAAGGCTCGTCGGATCAAAGCGGTAAAAGGTAAAATTTTCCAAATTTACGTCCGAGTAATCCTCGTCTCCGCAAGCGATAACTACGTAATGATGCGTGCTGCTTCTGCTTACGAATAGTCTTTCTAAGAAATGTTTTGCTACAATGCCGTCCGCAACTATCAAGATATTTTTCATTAAAACTCCAAATTTAAAGGGACTATTATATCAAAATGACTTTTAGTATAGATAAAACGGACGGTGCGGCGCGCGCGGGCACGCTAATCACCGCTCACTCGACGATCAAAACGCCCGTGTTTATGCCTGTGGGTACCGTCGGCGCCGTAAAAAGCCTAGACGCGGTGGATATGATGCAAATTTTAGACGCCCAAATCATCCTAGGCAACACCTATCACCTCTACTTGCGCCCTAGCAGCAAGGTCGTAAAAGAGCTCGGCGGCCTGCACGGCTTTACTAAATTTAACCGCTCGTTTTTAACCGATAGCGGCGGCTTTCAGGCCTTTTCGCTAAGCAAAATCTCAAAACCGGACGAAAACGGCATCAAATTTAAAAGCCACATCGACGGCAGCGCGCACTATTTCACGCCGCGCTCGGTGCTAGATACCCAGTACGACCTAAACTCCGACATCATGATGATCTTAGACGATCTAGTTGCGCTTCCGGCTGAAAAAAAGCGCGTGGAGCTAAGCATAAAACGCACGATAAAATGGGCGCGCGAGGCGGTAGATTATCATAAATTTAAGCAAAATAACGGCGAAGGGCTCACGCAAAATATATTTGGCATAATCCAAGGCGGCACGGACGAGGCGGCGCGTAAATTTTGCGCCGAAGCTCTGTGTGAGATGCCCTTTGACGGGCTTGCTATCGGGGGGCTTAGCGTAGGCGAAAGCAACCAGGAGATGTACGACACCGTGCAGGCCGTGATGCCATACATCGACGCGGCGCGTCCGCGATATCTCATGGGCGTAGGCACCCCAGAGGACCTCGTAGAAAACGTAGCTCGCGGCGTGGATATGTTTGACTGCGTGATGCCGACGCGAAACGCTCGCAACGGCACGCTATTTACGAGCTTTGGTAAGATAAATATCAAGTCTGCAAAATTTGCCACAGACCGCGCTCCGATAGATCCAGAGTGCGACTGCTACGCGTGCCAAAACTACTCGCGCGCCTATCTTAGCCACCTATACCGCGCGGGCGAGCTGACGTTTTTCCGCTTGGCAAGCCTACACAACTTGCATTATTATCTAAATTTGATGCGGCAGATGAGAGAAGCGATAATGGCCGGCGAATTTGAAAAATTTAGGCGAAATTTCTACGCCAAACGCGGTAAAGATGCGCCGAGCATATAAGGCAAAACCATGAGCGAGCGCGATATCTCGGGGTACTTTTACGACGAGGAGTGCGAGTACGTCTACCTCGTGACGGACGGCAGCGAACAAAACTATAAATTTATCTTTAAAGATGACAAAATTTACGCCCAGGACGGCAGCGAAAGCGGCACTGAGGAGTTTATCCGCGTAGTAAAAAAGATAACGAGCGAGTTTCGCGCCAAGATCGCCGAGCACTCCGCCCAGCTTGAAAGCTACGAGAAAATCTACGCGGGCAAGAGGGATTTTACTAAATTTATCAAAAAGCACGCGGTATTAAAATACGAAATACGCAAATTTCAAAATAAAATTTCGCACTTTTACGAGGCTCTAGCGATCTGTCAAAACGAAAGACCGGGGCTTAAAAAACAGCTCAAAAACTACGTCTACGAAGCCGGCGTGCTAAAAAACGCAGCCTGTGAAAACGCCGCCAGGATAGACGATATCTACGCGCATATACAGAGCCTAAAAAACGACAAAATCAACCGAAACATCTACATCCTCACGCTGCTTTCGGCGCTATTTTTACCGCTAAATTTTATCACGGGATTTTTCGGGATGAATACGAACGGGATGTTTTTAGGCGGCTTTCAAAACGGCACGACAATCGTCGCTGGATCTATGCTTGCGCTTTTTGCGATACTAGCGGGGCTGTTTTGTTTTCTAGGCAAACGGCGGGAGTAAATTTGCAAGGTCATTTGCGGCTAGCCAAATTTAACTAGCCGTCAAATTCGCTGCAAATTTAACGCGCCTCAAAAAAACCGCAAATCATGCGCGCGACATAGTCAAATTTACTCCGCTTTTCCAGCTGCCGCTTTATAGATACCGATTTCGTCTTGCAAAATTTTATATTTTTGAGCTAGCAGGCTGATCCTACCTTCAAGCAGCGAATTTTGGGCCTCCAGATAGTTTTTTAACTCGGTTTTGCCGTAGTCGTATTTGAGCTTATATATGTCGCTGATAGAGCTTAGATTTCGCAAATTTTCGTTTAAATTTCGCAAAACCGCCTCGTCTTTTTGCAGATTTTTATAGCCGGCGTCGATCTCGTTTAGCGCGGTCGTTAGCGTCTGCGCGTAGTTTAGCTTCATCGTCTCAAACTCTAGCTCGGAGATTTTTAACTTTGATTTAAGCTTAGAGTAGTTTAAAAACGGTAAATTTATCGCGATATTTCCGCTTAAGAAATTTAGCTTCAGACCCTCGCTCGCGCTATCTCCGCTACCGCTAAGTCCTACGCCTACCGTGATGCTTGGGTAGAAGTTCTTTTCGCTAACTTTAACCCCCAAAAGCGCCTCTTTGATGCGCGAGATAGCAGCCTGCAAATCAGGACGCGCGCCGATAACGTAAAGCGGCACGTTTAAATTTACGCCCTGCGGCGAGACATCGCTCAAATTTCCGCTCAAATTTAACTCAAACTCGGGCTTAACGTTTAGCAGATTTCTTAGCGTTTTTTCCGCCGCGTCAAGGCTCTTGCTCGCGTTTAAAATTCTATTTTTAGCCGAGATCACCGAGCTTTTTACCTGTTTTAGGCTTAGCTCCTCTTCTTTGCCGAGCTCAAATTTGGCCTTTATGATGGCTTCAAGCTCCTCGTAGTTTTTTAGCGTCTTTTCGTATAGATTTATGCTCTCTTTTTGATATTTCGCTTCAAAATACGCATCCGCGACGGAGTTAATGAGCGCGAGTCTGGCGGCCTCTAGGTCGTATTTGGTCGCGTTTGCTTCCCACATGGCGGCATCTGCGGAGTTTGCGAGCTTGCGCCACAGATCAATCTCGTAGCTTAGCGATACGCCGCTTTTGTAGCTTTCACTCCAGCTGCCGCCCGTTTTTATATTTTTACCAGTTTCCACGCCCAAATTTGCGTTAAAGCTAGGCACGAGATCAGCCTGTAAAACGCCTGCTTGAGCTAGGGCTTTATTTACGGCTATGGCTGATTTTGCCAGATCTATATTATTTTTTAACGCGAGGCTGATTAGCTCGTTTAGGCGCGCTTGGCCGTAGCCCGTCCACCACTCGCGGTTAATCTTTATATCGGCGCTTGCGTCCTCTTTTAGCAAAATTTGCTCATAGTTTTCGTTTATCTGCGTTACCGCGCAGCCGCCAAGCAAAAAGGCGGCTAGGATTATGGAGGTTTTTTTCATTTTATTCCCTTGTTAGAGCGTCGATCGGATTTAGTTTTGAGGCGCTGCGAGCCGGCATATAGCCAAATATCACGCCTATCGCGCTAGAAACCGCAAGCGCTACCACGATAGAAGTCTGCGAAAATATCATCTTTACGCCGGGCGCGAAATTTTCCGCTAGATAGCCGATACCAAATGCCGTCCCGACGCCGATTAATCCGCCGATAAGACACAGTAGTACCGCCTCGATCAAAAACTGCTCGAGGATATTTCCCTGACGCGCGCCGATCGCCATCCTGATGCCGATTTCCTTAGTGCGCTCGGTTACGGAGACTAGCATGATGTTCATCACGCCGATACCGCCCACTAGCAGCGAGATAAAGGCGATACAAGAGATCAGCAGCGTCATGGTTCTAGTAGTCTCCTCGATCGTTTTTTTGATCGTGTCGGAGTTTCTAGTAAAAAAGTCCTTTTTGCCGTGCTTGGCGGTTAAAATTTCCGTTAAACTCTGCTCGGCGATTTGCGCGTTTACGTTATCTTTAACCTTAACCGTGATAGATGATAGGTGCCTATCGCCCGTTAGTTTGTTTATAGCCGCGGTGTATGTAGAAAACGTGCGCAGAGTGCTAGAGTCGGCAAACATATTGTCGTTTTTGGCCACTACGCCGATGATCCTAAATGGGCGTTTGTTAAAAAGCACGGTCTTGCCCAGCGGATCTTCGTTTGCGAAAAACTGCTCCCTAGTTGGCTGATCTATCACGATCACGGACGCCGACTCTGCGACCTCTTGGGCGGTAAATACCCGCCCGGCCTCTACCTTGTAGCCCATGACGTTTAGGCTCTCCTCGCTGCCGCCCCTAATCGTAGCCGAGGCTGATTTGTTGCCGTAGGTGAGCGTGCCGCTAGCGGAGGCGTTTGGCGTCACGCTATCTAGATAGTCTTGCTTAGATAGCATTGCCGCGTCGCTAACGGTCAAATTTCTCACCCGTTCCGAGCGCATATCGCCAAAACCCTTGCCGTTTAGGATATCGATCGTGTTTGTACCGATACCGCGGATATCGGAGAGTATCTGCTCCTGCGAGCCCTGACCTAGCGCTACGACGCAGATGACCGATGTGATGCCGATGATGATGCCAAGCATCGTTAGCGCCGAGCGAAGTTTGTGGCTAAGTATCGCGTTTATCGACATTTTAAAGCTCTCGATAAACTGATCTTTATAAAAGCTAAAGATATTTTTTTGCTTCGGCGACGGTTTTTCGGAGGCGAAAATTTCCTCGCTTTTTACCGTATCGCTCAAAATTTTACCGTCTTTTATCTCGATGATGCGGTTTGCGTATGCGGCGATATTTGGGTCGTGCGTGACGATGATGATAGTGTGGCCTTGCTTGTGTAAATTCGTTAAAATTTCCATCACCATGAGGCCGCTTTTGCTATCTAGCGCGCCCGTAGGCTCGTCTGCTAGGATGATCTCGCCGCCGTTTATGAGCGCTCTAGCGATCGAGACTCGCTGCTGCTGCCCACCGCTAAGTTTATTTGGCAGATTTTGCAGCTTTTCGCCAAGACCGAGCCCTTCTAAAAGCTCGCTCGCTTTTTTATCGCGATCTTTTTTAGAAATGCCCGCATATACGCTAGGCAAAGCTACGTTTTGCAGCGTGGTTAGCGTAGATAGCAGGTTATAGCGCTGAAAGATAAAGCCAAATTTTTCCCTACGCAAACGCGCCAGCTCGTCGCCTTCAAATTTAGATATGTCGCGCTCTTCTAGCAGGTACTGCCCGCCGCTTGGATTATCCAGGCAGCCAAGGATGTTCATGAGCGTGGATTTACCCGATCCGCTTTGTCCGATGATAGCGATAAACTCGCCCTTTTTTATGCTCAAATTTACGTCTTTTAGCGCGTCAAAGGTATTATCGCCGAGCTTAAATTTCTTGCTTAAATTTTTAAGTTCTATCAAATTTTTCAAGACGCTACCTTAAAAGCCCATTCTTCTTTTTTCTTGTTCGAGCATTTCGCTAATTTCAGCCGCCGAGTTTCGCTTCGTCACGACCTCCTCGCCTTCCTCTACTCCGCTTAAAATTTGAGTTTTTAGGCTGTCGGTTAGTCCCGTTTGCACCTCTCTTCGCTCGGCCGTATCTAGCCCGTCTTTATCCTTTTTTAGCACGTAGACTACGCTTTTGCCGTCTTCGTTTTTGACGGCTATCGAGGGCACTATGACGGCGTCTTTAGCGCTATCTAGGATGACGGTATTTTGCGTGGTCATACCGATCCTTAGCGTGCCATCGGCATTATCCACGATAGCTTTGGCGTAGTAGTAGATCGCCGAACTGCTCGAGCTTGAGGCGGTCGAGCCGGAGCTTGTGGTCGTGGTGTATTTGCCGTTGCTTAGCGTGGTTAGCCCCGGATCTATCGAGCTAATACGCGCGTGAAATTTACGATTCGGCTCGGATAGTATCGAGTACTCGACCCTTGAGCCTACCTTTATCTTCGTGATGTCGCCCTCGGCGATCTCCATTTTTAGCTGCACTTTGCTTAGATCTGCGATATTTACGATAGTGGGCGTAGTTTGATTTGAGTTTACGGTTTGACCCTCCTCGACCTGCACGGAGACCACGACGCCGCCTTTTGGAGCGGTGATTTTAGTGTAGCCAAGATCTATCTGAGCGGTGTTTAGAGAGATTTTAGCCTGCACGATTTGCGCCTCAATCTCTTTTAGCGAGGCTTCGTTTGCGGCTAAGGTATTTTTGGCGTTTTCAAACTCCTCTTTTGAGGTTGCGTTTTTAGCAAAAAGCTCTTGCTCGCGCTTAAATTTGGTCTTTGAAATCTCAAGCGCGACTTTGGCCGAATTTAACTTCGCTTCGTAAATCCCAAGCTGCGCTTTTTTGGTATCTACGTTATTTTGCTGGGTCGCGGAGTCGATTTCTGCTATCATGTCGCCGGCTTTTACGACGTCGCCGAGCTTTACGTAGAGCTTTTTGATCTGACCGCCTACCTGTGCGCCTACGTCGATTAGCTCGGTAGCATAGATCTCGCCGTTACTTTCGATACTTTTTACTAGCTCGCCGCGAACGGCTTTTGAGGCGATAAACTGATCGACTTGCGGGACGTTATTCTTATCGTAAAAATAATAGCCCGCACCCGCCAAAATAGCTACGATAACGATAAATTTGATAAATTTCTTCATTTTTCTCGCTTTATTTAATTTAAAATGCGCGATTATATACAAAAATGCGTTAAGGCGATGTTAAGTAATTCAACTAAATTTTATTTTTCTTTAATGCTAGCCGCCGTATAATCGCGTTTTTAAAATTTATAACTCGGATTACGCAAATGTTCACGCAATTATTATCCATTTTTATCATTATCGCTTCGGGCTACGGGGCGAAAAAATTTAAAGTCTTCGAACAAAAAAACGCCTCCGTTTTCATAAACTACGCGCTTTGCTTCGCGCTTCCGGCGCTGATTTTCGATAAAATTTACCACGTAAACATCGACACCACGCTTATCAACGTCATCGCCACGGGTTTTGCTTGTTCAATGCTGGGTGCTGCGGCGATATTTTTGGCGTGCAGATTTTTAAAATTTAACAAAGCCACGACTGTGAGCGCCGTGCTGCTAGGGATGTTTGGAAATACCGTATTTATGGGTATGCCTATCATCAAGGGCTTTTTCGGCGAGGACGCGATGAACGAAGTTATCTTTTACGATCAGTTAGCCACCTCGATCCCGATTAGCATTTTTGGGCCTTTTATCCTGGCTTTCGGCGCTCCGGCGAAGGTTTCGCTCGTGCAAAACGTTATGAAAGTGATCAAATTTCCCCCTTTCGTCGCGCTTATTTTGGGCTTTTTGCTTCGCGGCTTTCCGCTTCCAAAGGTGCTATTTGACGCGCTTACGCTTTTTGCGCAAAGCGTCGTTCCGGTAGCTCTTTTTGCGATAGGCATCGGACTTGGATTTAGGAGCATCAAGAGCTGTTACAAATCAACGGCCGTGGTAATCGCGGGCAAGATGCTGCTAGCGCCTTTTATTTTTATATTAGTCACGATAGTTTTGGGCGTAAATTTCGGTCAAATTTGGATGATAGGCATATTACAGTGCGCCATGCCGCCGATGGTGCTAGCAAGCGCGATGATCATGAAAGCAGAGCTTGATAGCCAGCTAGCAGTAGCTGCCGTAGCCGTGGGAGTGGCGTTTAGCTTTATTAGCCTGCCGCTTTTATCGTACGTTTTTAGCCTGATGGCATAAATTCACGCTCGTTTCACGTTTCTTGGCTAAACTTCCATCATAAATTTTCTTAAAGGAGATGCTATGAAAAAGTTAGCTTTAGTTGCGCTTAGCGCGTTGTTCGTTACAGGTTCTATCTTTGCCGCCGAGATGAAAGGCGATATGATGGAGAAAAAAGATACCATGATGGAAAAGAAGGACGCCATGATGGAGAAAAAAGACGATATGATGATAAAAAAGGATGAAATGAAGGGCGACATGAAAGAGATGAAAGACGATATGGGTAAAAAGAAAGACAATATGAAAGACATGAAAAAGGATAAGATGTAATGACGCAAATTTTGCTCGTAGAGGACGATGAGACGCTAAGCGAACTCATCAGCGAGTATCTGAGCGAACAAGGCTACGACGTGACCGTTCGCGCCGATGCTAAAGCAGCTCTAGATACCGCCTACGAGCGAAATTTTGATATCCTCATCCTCGACGTCAAGCTACCTAAAGGCGACGGTTTCTCCCTTTTGCGCGAACTTAGGCGGCTTGGCGACGACACGCCTGCGATCTTTACCACTTCGCTAAACGCGCTGCAAGACCTAGAAATCGGCTACAAAAGTGGCTGCGACGACTACCTAAAAAAGCCGTACGAGCTAAAAGAGCTTTTGCTTCGTATTCAAATTTTAATCAAGCGCAAATTTTCTCACGTAAATGACGAATTTATCGAGCTTAACGACGGATATAAATTTTATCCAAGCTCCAAAACGCTCCGGCAAAACGGACAAATCGTAAACCTCTCAAACAAAGAAAGCGAGCTTTTGGCGCTATTTTTGGAAAATAAAAACGCGCTGCTGAGCAAAGAGACGATATTTGAGAAAATTTGGAACTACGGCGAAGAGCCCAGCGAGCTGAGCCTGCGAGTTTACGTCAAAAACTTACGCCGCATTTTAGGCAAGGACGCGATCATAAATAGGCGCGGCGACGGATATATCTATGTCTGAGCGCTCCGCCGTTATAGCTAAAATCCTCTCGCTTTATCTCATCACTAGCGCCCTATTTTTGGGATATTTTTTTACGAACGACTATAAGATGAAAAAGGAAGCCCTCATCTCAAACGAGGTAAAAAATCTAAAAGAGATCAAGATGGGTATCTATATGAAAGCGCGTATGGACGGGCTTGGCGCAGTAAAAAGCTTTACCGCCGAAAAAGACGTCAAAGCCTGCATCGTAGCTAAAAGCGGTCAAATTTTATACGGCGAGGCGGGCTGCGCTAAATTTGACGACGCCCAGAGTAGCACGGTCGTATCAGACGGCAAGGTGACGATATTTGAGGCTTTGCAAAATATGGACGAAGGCGGCGCGGACGAGCTAGCCACGGCAAAGATCGCGCTAAGCGGTAAAAATGTCACGAGCGAGCTAAATTTGCTTCGACTGCGTACGGCGCTAAATTTGCTTATCGTTTTAGGCGTCATCATGATAATCGCCTTTTATCTAGCAAAGACCGCGCTAGCGCCGCTTCACGCCAAGATCGCCGCGCTAAATCGCTTTATCAAAGACTCTACTCACGAGTTAAACGCGCCCCTTAGCGTCATACTTATGAGCATCGAAACGGCAGATAAAAGTAGCCTAAGCCAGAGAAATTTAAAGCGCCTAAACAACATCCAAATCGCCGCCAAAACGCTAAGCCGTACCTATGAGGACCTAACGTATTTATCCTTTGGCGCCTCACGCTCCGCACCAAAAGAGGAGCTAAATTTGAGAGACATTTTAAATGAGCGACTCGAATTTTTTGCTCCGTTTTTTGCTAAACGGGGGCTTGATTTAAGGCTAAATTTAAAAGACGCTCTCATAAATGCAAACGGCTATGAGCTAAAACGCGCGGTAGATAACCTACTAAGCAACGCCGTAAAATACGCAAACCAAGGCGGCTACGTCGCGGTTAGTTTGCAAGACGGCGAGCTAAAAATCTCAAATAGCGGCGAGGGGTTAAGCAAAGAGCAGCAAGATAAAATTTTCGAGCGATACACGCGGTTTAACGAAGACCAAGGCGGCTTTGGCATAGGGCTAAATTTAGTTAAAAGAGCCTGCGAAAACAACGCTATATCCGTAGCCTGCGAGAGCGAATCCGGCAAAGAAACTACCTTTACGCTTAGGTGGACTCATTAAATTTGACGATTTTAAGGATGCACGTTTGGCTAGATAAAATTTGCGAAAAAGCCAGCCGTAAAAACAGCCTAGCTTTATCCGCAAATTTTACCCGAGCAACCAAATTTGCTAAATTTTAAAATTTTCTATCTCATTAAAATTTAGATACCGATAGATCTGTGCCTCTTTGCCCGCAAGCTTTTGGGGCACTATGCTCATGTATTCAGAGATGCTAGGTAGCCTGCCTAGCACGGCGCAAACGGCCGCTAGCTCGGCGCTGCCTAGATACACGCGCGCGCCCATGCCCATTCGGTTATCAAAATTTCTCGTTGAGGTTGAAAACACGGTCGCGCCGTCGTTCACGCGGGCTTGATTGCCCATGCAAAGCGAGCATCCAGGCACCTCCGTGCGAGCACCCACCGCGCGGAAGATATCGTAGTAGCCCTCCTTTTCTAGCAGTACCTGATCCATCTTTGTTGGCGGCGCGATCCAAAGGCGAGTGGGCAGCGTCCCAAGCCCCCGCAGAGCCTCGCCTAGCGCGCGGTAGTGGCCGATATTGGTCATACAACTACCCACAAACACCTCGTCGATCTTATGCGGGCGCGAGCTATCGGCTAGCACTTCGCTCAGAGTCGCGACGTCGTCGGGGTCGTTCGGGCAGGCTAGGATGGGTTCTGTTATCTCATCCAAATTTATCTCAATCACCTCGGCGTAGCGCGCGTTTTTATCGGCTCGCAGCAAGCTAGGCGCCGCTAGCCACTCGCGCATTTTCGCCGCACGGCGCTCTAGGCTAGCCCTACTTTCGTAGCCCGCCTCTATCATGGCCTCGATGAGAGCGACGTTTGAGCGGACGTATTCGGCGACGCTCTCGATACTCAAATTTACCGCGCAGGCCGCTGCAGAGCGCTCGGCAGAAGCGTCGCTTAGCTCAAAGGCCTGCTCGACTTTTAGCTCCTCCAGCCCTTCAATCTCTAAAATTTTACCCGCAAATACGTTTTTCTTGCCCTTCTTTTCGACGGTGAGCAGCCCGCGCTTGATCGCGTAGTAGGGGATCGCATTTACTAGATCGCGCAGCGTCACGCCCTTTTGTAGCCGCCCGCTAAATCGCACGAGCACGGACTCTGGCATATTTAGCGGCATAGCCCCAGACACCGCCGCAAACGCTACCAGTCCGCTACCCGCAGGAAAGCTCACGCCAATAGGAAACCGCGTATGGCTGTCGCCGCCCGTGCCCACGGTATCTGGCAGTACCATGCGATTTAGCCACGAGTGTATGACGCCGTCGCCCGGCCTTAGGCTCACTCCGCCGCGCGAACTCATAAATTTAGGCAGCGTCCTTTGCGTCTCGAGGTCGCTAGGCTTTGGATACGCCGCCGTGTGACAAAAGCTCTGTAACACGAAATCAGCTGAAAATCCAAGACTAGCCAGCTCTTTGATCTCGTCGCGCGTCATCGGTCCGGTGGTGTCCTGCGAGCCTACAGTGAGAGTCGCCGGTTCGCAGTATTGCCCGGCTCTGATACCCTGCACGCCGCAGGCCTTGCCCACGATCTTTTGAGCTAGCGTGTATCCCTCGCTCTCGTCCGTTTGCGGCTGCGCGGGCCTTGCGAATATATCCTCCGCGCCTAAATTTAGCGCCGCTCTGGCCTTAGCGCAAAGCGAGCGGCCGATGATGAGCGGTATACGCCCGCCCACTCTGATCTCGTCAAATATGGTGTTTGGCGCAAGCGTAAAACGAGCGACCGGCTCGCCTTCGGGCTTGGCAGCTGTGTCCAAATTTGCCTCGTCCGCCTCGTACTCGAATTTGCCGCCGTTTTTGTCACCGTAAATTTGAACCGCGTCAAATTTACCCTCGGCGCTCAAATTTACCCGCCCGACGCGCAACATCTCGCCCGCATACGGGTAGATATCCACGACGTCGCCCGTTTCTAGCGCGCTTACGTCGGCTACTATCGGCAGTGCGCCGCTATCCTCGGCGGTGTTGAAAAATATCGGCGCGATCGCCGTGCCTATCACGATGCCGCCCGTTTTTTTGTTCGGCACGCCCTCTATCTCGCGCCCGAGGTGCCACTGGATGGAGTTTATGCCGCTTTTTCGGCTACTGCCCGTACCCACGACGTCGCCTGCGTAGACGACTTCTAGCCCGCTTTTTTTAAGCTCGCGGATCGCTTCTAGGCTGCCCGGCTGACGCTTAACTAGCATCGCGTTTGCATGCAGCGGGATGTCTGAGCGCGTGTATGCCTCGCTAGCGGGACTTAGATCGTCGGTGTTGGTTTCGCCGGCGACCTTAAATATGACCGCTCTAATGCGTCGCGGCAGGCTCTCGCGCGCCCTAAACCACTCCGCTTCCGCCCACGAGCGCAAGACCTCTAGCCCAAATTTATTGCTTTTAGCAAGCTGCGCTACGTCGTTAAAATAATCATGCACGAAAATCGTCTCTTTTAGCACGTTACAGGCGGCCTGAGCTACGGCCTCGTCGGCGTTTTTTAGGCTTTCAAGCAGCACTATGACGCTGTATCCGCCAAGCATCGGCCGCAGCAAATTTACGGCGGCGATTTTATCAAGGCCGCTTATCTCAAGCCCGTGATTTATAATCTCGTTTAAAAACTCCGCCTTTACCTTCGCCGCGTCGTCTACGCCCGGATTTACGCGATTTGCGAGTAAATTTACGAGCCGCTTTATCCTCTTTTGATTTTCATCTAACCTTGCGGCGATAATCGCTTCGCCCTCGCTGCCCGGCTCCATCGGTGGCACGCGTCCTGAAAGTAAGCCTAGATACTCCCTCTCGTGCACACTTTCAAGCTTTAAAAGCTCGCAAACTTTTCTGGTCTGCTCCTCGTTTAGCGGTAGCGGCGGCACGCCTAGGGCCTCGCGCTCTTTTACGTGCTTTTCGTACTGCGTGAAAAAGTCCATCGTTTATCCTTATTAAAATTTACGTAATTTTAGCAAAACAAAGCGAAATTTGGCTAAATTTAAGCACTTGATTTTAAGGAATTACGATGCAAAAAGCGTATTTTGACTCGCCTATCGGCGTTTTGGAGATTTGCGGCGACGAGAGCGGAGTTTGCGAGCTAAATTTCGTGCGAGATTTTGTCCGTACGGACGTAACGGATGCAAATTTAAAGCTCTGTTTAAGCGAGCTTGAAAGGTATTTTAAAGGCGAACTTAAAACCTTTAAAACGCGGCTAAATATCGGCGGCACGGCATTTCAAAGGTGCGTTTACGAAAATCTGCAAAAGATCGCTTACGGGCAGCGCGTGACGTACGCCCAGCTGGCAGCGATGACGGGGCGGCCGAAGGCGTTTCGCGCGGCAGGCTCGGCAAACGCAAAAAACAAAATCCCCGTCATCGTGCCCTGCCACAGAGTCGTCGCCTCAAACGGCCTTGGCGGATACAGCGGCGGCGAAGGGCTAGCGACTAAAATTTGGCTTTTGGAGCATGAAGCGAAATTTAAAGACAAAGCTTAGCGTCTTTAAAATTTAACAGTGCAATTCGTCCAAACAAGCACAAATTTGACGGCTTAATTTTAGTTAAGCTCAAACCTGACTACACGAAGTACGGCACCGTTTTTAGTCGGCAAAACGCGAGGTAAATTTGCCGACTAAACCGAGCAAATTTACTAAAGTCTAAATCTAGCAAGCAAATAAACTCAGCCCGTTTCAAAACTCAAATTTAAATACAAAGTCGCCGGTAAATTTGAGGCGAAAATCTATCCGCAAAAAAGTTAAAAATAAATTTAAACCGCAAACAAAAATGCAAATTTGGCTCAAAACCGCGCCGCTTTGGCTTTTTGCGCCGTCTTGCTGGATAGTAAAATTTATCATCCAAAACCCCGCTCAAAAAACATCAGCCAAAAACATCTCTTAAGCCGGCGCAAACCGCTAAAATTTATTATTTTTGCCCTTGGCTTGCGTGAGATCCCTACGATTTAAAAACCATACTATAAATAGAAAAAAGGCGGCTATTTTTAAGCATGCGTAGATTGAATCCATGCGTCTCTGTGGCGTTTGCAGTTCATCTTCGTAGCTATATTTGACGTAAACCTTACCCGCATCGTCTTCTAGCTGCAAAATTCTATTTCCTAGCGGCACTACCTTGCTATATATAACCGCCCTCTTTTTTATGAGCGGTCTATACGACTCGTCATCTCTGCTATCTATGTAGTATGACACCGCTGAGCCGTCATCCAGCCTCAGTTTTAGCTTTCCGTCGCCTTTTAGACCGTAGTTTGCAGACTCCACCGTCCCTACGTTTTTCGTTAGTTCGTTTAGCGGTTTAAAATCGCTATAAAAAATCATATCCTTGATAGTAAATACGATCAAAGTAAGACACAAACCGACCATAGCCATCAAAAATGCCGAAAAGATACTTCTTAAGGCAGAGCCGTTACCGTAGTAAAATCCCCTTTTTATAAAAACTACGTATAAATATGAGTTTTTGATTTTTTCTTTAAATTTCTCCAAATTTAACTCCCATTACTTGATACTATTTATCCGCAAAAACTAGCGTAAATGCGCCGCTAGCAATCAGCGCGATACCGATCCACTCTCTAAAGCTCGGGCGCTCGCCTAAAAATATAACAGCAAAAATGACGACCAAAACGACGCTAAGCTTATCTATGGGCGCTACCTGCGACGCAGAACCCATCTGAAGCGCTTTAAAATACGCCAACCACGACGCGCCGGTAGCCAGTCCGCTAAGCGTCAAAAATAGCCAGTTTCGCGCGCTTAGCTCGCCAAGCGGCTGCCACTTTTTAGCATATGTGAGAAACAAAACCAAAGCTGCTGCGATAACGAGCGTCCTGATAAAAGTCGCGAAATTTGAGTCTATACCCTCAAGCCCGACTTTGGCGAAAATCGCCGTAAGCGCGGCAAAAACCGCCGAAGCTAACGCCCATAAAGCCCACTCTTGCATGATTTATCCTTTGCAAAATTATAGTCAAATTTTACGGCAAATTTAACTCAAAAGGAAACAAAATTTAAAATAAAAAATAAGAGAAAGCTGCAAAGCGGTTAAATTTACTAGCGCCTTGCAGTCAAAATAAAAGGAGTCAAATCAAAACGGCAAGCCAAATTTATCCAAACTTGCCGTTTTGATGGATTAAAATTTCTTTTTCCTAACGTCTTCTACGATAGCTTTTGCCATGTTGTCCACTTCGCTAGTTACCCTGCTCGTGGCGTTGGCTATATTAACGTTTTGTTTAGTGAGCTCATCGACCTGGGCAATGCTTTGATTTATCATATTTATAGCTTCGCTTT
Organism: Campylobacter showae; assembly: GCF_900699785.1. Classification (NCBI taxonomy): domain Bacteria; kingdom Pseudomonadati; phylum Campylobacterota; class Epsilonproteobacteria; order Campylobacterales; family Campylobacteraceae; genus Campylobacter; species Campylobacter showae. Next base: position 9,353 of record NZ_LR535679.1, on the reverse strand, counting down.
GCTCTTTGATGTTTTCGCTCATCTCGTTGATCCCTTGAGCCAGGACGTTTGTGTTGGCTTCGATTTCGCCGAGACTCTTTTGCGTGCGTTCGGCTAGCTTTCTAACCTCGTCGGCCACGACGGCAAAGCCGCGTCCGTGCTCGCCTGCGCGCGCCGCCTCGATGGCTGCATTAAGTGCTAGTAAATTCGTCTGATCGGCGATGTCGCGGATGATCACGATGATATGCTTGATCTCATCGCTTTGCCTAATGACGTCGACGGTTTTTTGACTAATAGCGTTCATCGAGCTACTCATCTGCTCTACGGCTGCGGCGCTTTCTTGGAGAGAATTTGACTGCGTGCTAGCGCCCTGAGCTACTTGCTTCATGGATTCGTCTAGCATATGGACTTTTTCTTCTAAAATTTGAGCTTTTTCTAGGTTAAACGCGAGCATACCGGCTATCTCTTCGCCAAGTTCGTTCGTAACGAGCTCGACGTCGCCTTTGGCGTCTGCGATCCTTGACGTGAAATCAGATTTTCTAAAATCGTTAAAAGCTTTTTGGATCACGTTTAGATCGCTACCGACTTTGTGCTCCAAAACATCTAGCATTTTATTTAAAACGTCTTTTAGCTCGACTAGTTTCGGGTTGGCCGGGTTGTCGGTTATCCTAGCTCTTAAATTTCCGTTTTCTATCTGCTTTGCGGCCTCTACGGACTGAGATACCGCTCTGGCGTCTTGGCTAGCGTTGTCGCAAATTTTAGCTATATTGTCGTTTATCAGCTTGCTCATTACGCCGAATTCGTCTTTTGTGTTTACTTTTGAAACGACGGGCTCTTTTGTCTCGAAATTTAAAAATTTAAAGAAGCTGATCAAAGCGCTAGTGATCGTATTGATCGGGCTAAGCGATCTTTTGAGCAAGAAATGCACGATCGCAGATAAGACGAATATAAATATAGCGGCCAAGATAAGCTGAATCTTTAAGATAGGCAAGGTGTGCGTGCTAAAAAAGCGGGTTTTGGCTCTAAATTTTAACTCGGGAAATTTTAGCACGATCAGCGGCAAAGATATCGGCGCGGAGTACATAAAAATCGCCGGTGGCGTAAATTTAAGCTCCCAAGATAACGAGACGGATTTTAAGATTTCAAAGACGATAAACGAGGAGCAAGTTATTATCTTTAATCCCGACGTCATCATCACAAATTCTCGCGAAGGCAAGGAAAAAATCCTAAATAATCCTGCGTTTAAACAACTAAAAGCGGTCAAAGACGGCGCCGTCTTCATCGTGCCTAGCGGAGTTTATCTGTGGTCGGTTAGAAGCGCCGAGGGCGCCTTGCAGCCGCTTTGGCTAGCCAAGACCTTTTATCCGCAAATTTTCGCAGATGTAAATTTGGAAGAAGAAGTGAAGAAATTTTACCTTAAATTTTACCGCTACGAACTAAGCGACGAGGAAGTAAAACAAATACTAAATCCAAAATAAGACCGCTAAATTTTTGCCTCGCTTCGCAAACGCGGGGCGAATAAATTTAGCCCTCGCCGCTTTTGCGTTTTTATAAATTTAAGCCCGTTTGGGTATAATCTGCCCTTTTAAACGCGAGGAAAATATGCCCCTTTCAAAACTAAATCAAGAACAATACGCCGCCGCGACCGCTCCTGCCGGGCACAATCTAGTTATCGCAAGTGCGGGCACCGGTAAAACCAGCACCATCGTCGCGCGCATCGCTCATCTGCTAAATTTAGGCGTAAAGCCCGAAAAAATCCTACTACTAACCTTCACCAACAAGGCCGCGGCCGAGATGATCGAGCGTCTAAACCGACATTTTGATAAAAAAATCACCTCGCGCATCACGGCGGGCACATTTCACTCGGTTTCTTATTCGCTGCTTAAATTTCTAGAAAAACCGGTCACGCTAAAGCAGCCTAGCGAGCTGAAGACGCTGCTAAAATCGCTCGTCGAGAGACGCAAATTTAACCACCTAAGCGACGTTAAGCCTTATGGGGGCGCCTATCTTTACGACGCGTATTCGCTGTATCAAAATTTAGCCTTAAAGCAAACGTTTGGCGAATGGCTAAAAGAGCGAAGCGATGAGCAAGGCGTATATGCCGAGATTTATGAGGACGTTTTGCGCGAATTTGAGGAGGAAAAGAGCAAATTTGGCTATGCGGATTTTAACGACCTGCTTATCAAAATGCGTAACGAACTGAGAAAAGGCGCGCCGCTAAAATTTGAGGAAATTTTAGTCGACGAGTATCAGGACACAAACTCCCTGCAAGGCTCGCTAATCAGCGCTTTTGAGACGAAAAGCCTTTTTTGCGTCGGGGATTTTGACCAGAGCATTTACGCTTTTAACGGCGCAAACATCGAGATCATCGGCTCGTTTAAGGACCGCTTCGCAGACGCTAAAATTTACGCGCTAAACATCAACTATCGCAGCAGCTCGGCTATCCTAGCACTTGCCAACAAGGTGATCGCAAACAACCCGCGCCTTTACGAAAAAAAGCTAGTCGTCGGCCGCGAGGGTAAATTTACCTCGCCAAAGCTGCTTGTTTATAGCGAGCTTTTCGATCAGTACGCAAACATCGCGCAGATCATCGCCGTTTCAAAATATAAACAAGAAAATATCGCCATCATCTTTCGCAACAACTCAAGCGCCGACGGCCTAGAAGTCGCGCTGCGAGAGCTGGGTATCGGCTCCAAGCGCAAGGGCGGCGTGAGTTTTTTTGAGAGCCGCGAGGTACGCGCTGCGATGGATCTGCTAGGCATCCTTATAAATCCAAAAGACATCATGGCCTTTATCCACGTGTGCGAATACGCAAAAGGCGTGGGCGCTGCGCTTAGCAAGGAGATTTTTGAAGTGCTAAGCAAGGTCGGACACGGCGACGTCGTGCGAGGATTTTTGCAGCCCGACGATAGCGTGGAAGCCTTTGCCAAAAAAACCAAAAACTACCAGCTGGGGCTTTTTGACGAGCTTGACGAGGTCGGGGAGAAGTCGCGCTTTGCTAAATTCAACTTTAGCGAGAAATTTTTCGCCCACCCCGTGCTAAAAATGCAAAAACTAAGCGAGAGCGGCGGGCAATTTTTGTATGAAATTTACAACTTTTTAAGCGCCGCCAAACGCCACTCGCGCCCAACCTCGCTGATAGAGGATCTCAAAAATAGCAAAATTTACGCCCTCATCGCGGATAGCCTCGCGACCAAGCGCGCCACACAAAAAAACGGCAACATCGACGAAACGCTAAAAAAAGAGGCCCTGGAGCGCATCGCGGGCAAGCTAGAGGTGCTGGGCGAACTAGCCAAAAACTACTCGGAGGCGGAGAAATTTTATAACTTTATCACTCTGGGCAGCAGCGAGATGAGCAGCGGCGAAGGTGTAAATTTGCTAAGCGTGCACGCATCAAAGGGGCTTGAGTTTGACCTCGTTTTCGTAGTCGATCTCGCGCAAAATCGCTTCCCGAACCTCAAACTCATGAGCATGGGCGGCTCGCTCGAGGAGGAACGGCGACTCTTTTACGTCGCGGTCACGAGGGCGCGCGACGAACTGATTTTAAGCTATGCCAAATACGACAAAATCAAAAAGATAAACTACCAACCCAGCCAGTTTTTGATCGAGGCGGGGATGGCTAGCGCCGGGATTTAAATTTGACGGCAAATTTGACCGATGTGAAATTTGAAGTCGTTTAAATTTAGCCGCCTTATTTTATCTTTCATATGCCGCAGTCGGCGCTTGGCATAACCTGCACCTTGAAAAGGCATTTTTTTAAATCAATCTCCGCCGATGCAAGCGGACTAAATTTCAAATCAAATTCGAGTAGCTAGAAGTAGCGCCGCTAAATTTAACTGCGCCGCCCAAGCCCCAAATTTACGCCTACATAAAGCTCGGCGCGTCGTTTGAAAAAAGGATCAGATCGCCCGCTTTGGTGTTTTGTGCTAGGGCTTCTTGTATTTTTGATTTGTCCTTGATGACGATGACTTTTGGCCTGCTTAGGTGCTTTAGTAGCGCGACGGCGTTTAGCGAGCTTGTTAGCATAACGATGTCAAAGGTCTTGTTGATGATCTTGCTTAGCTTTTCGTTCTCTTCGTCGCTGCTCTCCATGATGCCGGGCGTCACGAGCACCTTTCGCCCCTCGTAGCTACCGACTAGCTCGTAGCTCGCGCTCATACCGTTAAAGTTACCGTTAAAACCGTCGTCGATGATGATTTTACCGCCGGCATCGATACGCTCGAGTCTATGCTCGACGTTTTTTAGGCGCGAGAGAGCGGAGGCGATCCTGGCCTCGTCTAGCCCCAGATATAGCGCGGTTTTGACGCAGACGGCTAGATTTGCGGCGTTAAATTTACCAAGCAGCGGCGAGCTAAATTCCCTCTCTCCAAGCTTAAATTTGACCCCATCCAAGCTTGCCTCCACGCCGCTTAGGTTTTTATCGTAAATTTCTATCTTCTCGCCCTCGCTTGCCTGCGTGCTACTGTGCACGAAAGCCTTTTCTAGGCGCTTTGAGTTAAGGGCTTCAAGCTTTGTAGCGCGGATATTTTCAAGCGTCTTAAAGTACTCGATATGCTGCGCGCCGATCTCGCCGACGATCGCGATCTGCGGGTTCAAAAACTCCGTGATCTGCGCGATGTCGCCTTTTAGACGCGCGCCCGCCTCGGCGATATATATCTGCGTACCGGCGGCAAGTTCGTTATTTACGTCTTGGATGAGGCCTGCTAGCGTGTTTACGCTGCGAGGGGTTTTGCGGCAGGCGAAGTCATTTTTAAGTAGCTCAAATAGGAAATTTTTGATGCTGGTTTTGCCAAAACTCGCCGTTATCATGATGATTTTAAGCTCAGGCATCGAGGCTAGCTTTTTGCGCGCGCTGTTTTCGTAGGCCTTAAATTTAGCCTTTTCCAGCAAAAAGCTAAGCGCAAAAGAGAGCACGAGCGGCAGGACGACGCCTAAATTTACGCGGTGCTGCGTCGCGAGATAGACGGCGTAGCTAGCGATAACCGCGAGCGCTAGGATAACAAAAAATCGCTTGACTCGCGGCGTAAAAACCAGCTTTTTATCAAGCTTTTTATGCCAAAGAGTGAGGCTTGGCACCAGCGCAAAGTAAAAATAAATCCAGAAAAATCGCTCCGCCCCGTAAAAAAGCACGATCGGCACGATGAGGAAAAACACGTGCCACAGCGGCCTAGTGAAGTGAAACAGCACGCGCTCAAACTTGTATGAAAACCACTGAAGGCAGGTGATGAGATAAAATCCGAGTGCAAACGTAAATAAAATTTGCGTCGCGGCAAGGCCGATATTTATGAGGGTTTCGTTCATTTTTTCTCCTAGGTTCACTTAAGCGGGCTTTTGTTTGCGCCATTTTTTGCCAAATTTAGCGTTTTGCAGTTTGTTTTTGCGTGCTTGACGTAAATTTGATAGTTTTTCCGTTAAATTTGAGAGCAAATTTATCCGCCTTGTTTTTTACGCCGTAAAACGCAAATTTGTCAGCCTAGATTTTACAGATTTTGGGCTTAAATTTAGCTCGTAAATTTGATGCAGGCCCGCCAAACCCGCATAAATTTAATGCTAATAACTAAGTCAAAAGCGCAAATACAAAATTTGCGCGCTAGTTTAAATCAAACGTTTGTTGCACAGGCTTTTTGGGGCTTTTTTGAGCGTCTTGCTCATCTTTTGGTAAAATTTGATTTTGCTCGTCTCTGCTTAAAACGCCATTTTTGGGTTCCGATTGATTTTGTGCGATTTCTTGCCCGTCAAACAAATTTTCTTTAAAAATTTGACCGTTTTTGGCGCTTACATCGTCAAGCTGCGGGTTTTGACCCGCAAGGTTACCGTTTTGCGACTGCTCGTCAAAAAGGCTGCTTTGCGAGACGGTTTTTGCGCTTATGGCGACCTCTTGTTCCAAAGCCTCTTGGATAGATTCCGTCAAATTTTGCTCGGTAGGGTTTTTAAGATCGCCGTTTTCATCGGCACTCCAGGCTTTTTCGCTTAAATTTTCATGGTTTTTCGGGCTTAAAATTTTCACGCTCTCTATCCCACTTTCATCATCCAAATTCGTCAAATTTAGCCCCGCATTTACGACGCCGTCGATGTAGCGCGCGTGGAGCAAAAAGAAAAAATGATCGCCCTTTAGTGCGTGAAATTCGCTGTTTTTGATGAGACGACTTACGCGTTCGCCGCTTTTTAGAGGCGTGGCTTTGTCCTCCTCGCCCCAAAATATAAACGCCTTGCCGCCAAAGTCCGCAAATTTAGAGCTAAAATCCTCATCGACGACGTTTTTTAGAGTCTCGTACATCGTTTTGCTCATGCCTTTTACGTCTTTCGTGGCGAAAAATTTGTATAAAAACCCAAGACCGAACATCTTTAAAAATTTAAACAAAGCGATCTTAAATCGCACCCAAAGCGGCTTTTTAGCTACGATGCCGGCCGAGCTTAAAAGCGCGAGATATTCGGGATTGAGCAGGGTTGCGACCTTGCCGCCGAAGCTATGTCCAAAGATGATTTTGGGGTTCGCGCCAAGCTCGTCTAAAAAGGATTTCATGATTTTTGCGTAGTCTTTCGTCGCTAGCGCGCCGTGCATACTGCTCGCGCCAAAGCCGGGCATATCGACGTAAACGTGCCGAAAGTCCTTAAAATACGTGCCGAAAGCCTTTTTCATGATCTCTTTGTTTGCGCCCCAGCCGTGCAAAAATAGCGCGACGTCCTTGTGCGCGGGATTTACGGTTTCGTAGCTGATGCGGTAAATTTTGCCGCCGTATTTTACCTCTTTGACCGCCATTATTCGCCGCTTCCGGCTCGTTTTTTAGCCTCATAAATGCTTTGCAGTACCTCCACAGCCTCGCATAGGCGCTCATACTCGCCCATATTTAGCAGCACGGCTTCAAATTTATTATTTTTGACGATCACCGCGCGCTTCATCTGCGCCTTGCCGACTTTACCCAAGACGGCGCTGAAATTTCGCACCACTTCGGTCGCCGTGTAAATTTCATCTTTGCTAAAAGTAGTCATTTGTGTTCTTTGTGTAAAATTTTATGTAAAATATAGCATATTATCTTTAAATTCAAATTAAAATATAATAGCGCATTATGTTCTTTGAAATTTATTTTAGAGTATTTTATATTTTTGGCGCGAAATTTGCAAGCATGTAAAGGGCGGGCGGAATTTGGCTTTAGCATGGAAAATGAGCAAAATTTACCCAAAAAACAGGACTTTAAAATAGAGATTTTAAATTTACAACCGAGCCAAACACAGTAAATTCGAAGAAATATCGGTTTGCCAAATTTCGTAAAAACCAAGCCGATCGGTTTGAAAATTAAGCTAAATTTGGCCCGCAAATCGACATTTTAACACTACAAGCCAAAAACTATATGCCAATAAATACTGCCGATCCTAGAAATGGTATTTGGATAACTAAAAGACCGCAATCAGCTTTCAATCGTCATCTGCCAAGCTTTAAAATTTAAAAACCGGCGACCAAATTTAGTAACGATATCTCAAAGTGCAACAATCGCAACCAAGTTTTTTGAAAAGCCGCCAAAAACAAGCCGTTTAAAGCGGTCAAATTTGCTAAAAAGGCACCGGGAAATGCCGACGTTTCTTTACAGCTTGCCTTTCGCTGACGTTATAGAGTTGATAAATTTGTAGTCGATATTTATCTCGCGCTCTTTGGGTAAGCTTACGGCGAGTCGCTCCAGCGTCCCCTCAAAATCGTCAAATAGATAATTCGCCAAGCTGCCCGGATTTGGATTGATCTCGTTTAGATATACTTCGCCGTTTATCTCGAAAAAGTCGCAGCGTATCAGCGCCCCGTCAAAGCCGCAGTTGTAGATGCGCTCAAAGCTTTGTTTTAGCTTGGCGGCTAACTCTGCGCCGATGTCGGCCTCGCGCACCCTGCTCTCGTTTGAAAAGCTCATATATTTTTGCTCGTAGTCTAGAAATTCCTTCTTTTTAGGCTCTTCGATGATGGAAAATTTGATCTCGCCGCCCGTCTTGCAGCCTGCTAGATTGTACTCCTTCACGCCCTCGATAAAGGGCTCTACCAGGATCTCTTTGTCAAACTCGTATGCCACGTCTAGGCCGTATTCTAGCTCGTTAGCGTCTTTTATCACGCTAACTCCGATCGAGCTTCCTAGGCGAAGAGGCTTTAGGATCACGGGCAGCGGCAGGCTAGGCGCCTTTCCTCTGCTTACAACCTCGTAGTTTAGGGTATTTACGCCCGCTTTTTGCGCGAGCAGCTTGGTTAGCTCCTTGTTGTAGCTTAGCGCGCTAGCCTCCACGCGAGGGCCGATATAGCTAAGGCCGTAAAACTCGAGCAGCGCCGCGATCTTACCGTCCTCGCCGTCCATACCGTGGACTAAATTTATAAATACGTCCGCCTCGATCTTTTTCTCGCCGAGTAACCCGCCAGCGAAAAATCCGCCCTGCTTAAGAGCGAGTTTTTTGTTGTTTTTATACTTGCCAGAGCTAAAGAAATTAGCCTTCATATCGGCGCCGTTTATCAAGTAAAATTCTCTAAATTTATCGCAAAATATAAATAAAGGTTCGTTTTTTAGCACCTTTTTTAGGGCTATTGCGCTCACGATACTGATCTCGTGTTCGTAGCTTTTAGCGCCGAATATCACAGCAAATTTCATATCTTTTCCTTTTTTATGCTAGTTTTTTTAGGGCTTGTTTGACGAGTTCGCCCGTATTTTGAGCGTCGCACTCGCTAAGCGCCTTGGTTATCTTTTCTCTTTTAAAGCCGAGGCTCTCAAGCGCCAAGATCGCTTCGTGCTGATAGCTAGGCAGATTTTCGTCCATCGTCATCTTTGCGTCGCTAAGTTCGGCGATGATGCGTCTAGCCGTCTTTGCGCCGATGCCCGGCACCGTTTGTAGCGCCGCCGCATCTCCGCTTTTAACCGCGTTTAAAAATGCGTTCGGATTTAGGCTCGAGCACACCGCCATCGCCGTCGCCGCGCCGATACCGCTTAGTTTTATCAGCATCTCAAACATCTTTTGCTCGTTGCTATCTAAAAATCCGTAAAGCAAATCCACATCCTCGCGGATGATCTGCGTGATGTTTAGCTCCACGCTCTGGCCTCGCTCGAGCTTTGCCGAGCAAAAAAGCGAGATAGCTACGCCGTAGCTCACGCCGCCGGCTGTTTTTAAGATGAGATTTGCGGGCTCTTTTTTGGTTATGACGCCCTCGATCGCTTTTATCATCGTTTTCCTTTAAAATTTGCGATTATCTCTAAAATTTGATTAATTCTTGCAAAAATTTATCCGTAACCTCGCTAAAGGCGGCGTTTAGAGCCTTCATCGCGATTTCGCCCTCGTCCGCGCCTGCATCTTTTTGCGAGTTTAGCACGACGCTTTTTAGCTCTTTGCCGTCTTTAAAAAAGCTAAACATCATC